>NZ_JACYTU010000004.1:0-272995 GCF_014841225.1 Plantibacter sp. CFBP 8804 | reverse complement strand
CGTCGGTCGCGGTGACCGAGACGGTCGCCGCTCCCGTGTACCAGCCCGATGCCGGGGCCGCCGGATCGACGGTGAGGGCGACCACCGGAGCGGTGTCGTCCTCCTCGCCGCCACCGGCGCCGACCGTCACGGTGGCGGTCGCCGTCTTCGCTCCCGGGAGGGCCGATTCGACCGTCCCCGTGACCTCGAAGACACCTTCGGCCGCATAGGACGCGGGATCGACGGTGGCCCACGTCACCGGCAGGTCCTCGCGGGACCCGTCGTTGTAGAGGACGCCGAGCGAGGCCGGCAGTGCGGGTGCGACCCCGGCTGCGGTGGTGACCGCGACCGGGTCGACGGCGTTGATCTGCCCGGGGGCGGTCGCCCGCACCCAGACGGTCGCCTTCGCCGGCACCGCGGAGCCGGTCACGAGACCGACGACGGAGAAGCTGCCCTCACCCGCGACCTGCTCGGGTGTGATCGACGCCCACGAGACCGGGAGGTCGGCGTGGCTGCCGTCCGCGAACGTCGCGTCGACCGTCGACGGCAGTGTCGGCACGACACCCGTGGTGGTGCGGACGTCGATGGGTTCGATCCCCGTCGGCGCGACCGCGAACACCTCCCACTCGCTGACCGCGACACCGGCGTACGGGTCGGCTCCGGTGCCGGGACCGGCCGCGCTCAGCACGAGGCGGAGCTTGGTGGTGGTCACGGCGTCGAAGTCGACGGCGTTCGGTGCGTCGCGCTCGACGCCGTAGGCGGAAGCGCCCGTGACGTCGGCCCAGGCGTCGCCGGTCCAGTACTGCGCCTTCCAGGACTTCGGCACGTTCACACCGGCGCCGGAGGAGGGGTCCGTCTGGTCGCCCCAGAACGACACCGTCGCGGCGTCGACCCGGACCGGAGTCGCCCAGTCGTACTGCAGCCAGCGGGTGGCCGGACGGCTCCCCGACCAGGTGCCCCAGACGTCGGCCTGAGATCCGCCGCTGTGGAGGACCGTGCCGTCGTTCACCGCGTTGACGCTGTTCCATCCCGCCGTGAACTCGCCAGTCGGCGTCGCCTCGCGGGCGACGTTCTGACCGCCCGCCGACGCCGCACCCTGGACCACGAGGTCCTTCGTGCTCGTGAGCTCGCCGTCGCTCGCCGTGAGGCGCAGCGTGTACGAACCCTCGGCGGTGAAGCTCGCCGTCGTGGACGCCGCGGTGGCGTCACCGAAGATGACGAGGCCGTCGTCCGGGGCGTCGACCACGGACCACGCCGAGGTCACGTCGCCGAGCGGCAGCCCGTCGTCCTTGACCTCGCCGACGAGCGCGAGCGTGCCGCCGGCCGAGTTCGCCTGGTCGACCCAGGCGTTCACCGACGGAGCCTGGTTGGTGGAGGCGGGTGCCGCAACGCCGGTCGCGAAGAGTTGGAGCTCCTTGACCCCCGTCTTGAACCCGGCGGCGTGGTTGACCGTCAGCCGCACGGCGTCGCCGGTGACCTCGGGGAACTGCACATGGTTGTAGTTGGCTCGGGGGTAGACCGGGCCACGCGCCTGGGCCGGGATCGCCGTCCAGGTGTCGCCGTTCCGGACCTCGAGCGAGTACGTCGCCGGCTCCGAGTACCCCTGCACGGTGGCGGTGGACGAGGAGTTGTAGAAGTACACCCTGGCGTCGTCGAAGGTCTTGGTGCCTCCGAGTTCGACCACGAGCGAGTCCTTCGCGTTGGGTGACCCCGCGGTTCCCCAGAAGGGCTCGTTGGCGGTCGTGCCGTCCACCGCCGCGGTGGCGGGACGGCTCGGCGCGGAGAAGCTCGCGCTGACCTCGGCACCCTCGGCGGCGTTCGCGGATCCGGCACTGGCCGGATCCACGTCGGCGCCCGCCTTGGCGAAGAGGTCCACGACCCGGTCGCCGGCGGCGAAGGAGACGTCCTGCGGCGCCTGCAGCGAGGCGGTCGTCGAGGACAGGACGGTGACGTCGTCCGCCACCTCGACCGTGCCCGTCGCGGGGTCGTAGACGACCTTGCTCAGGGAGTCGATGGTGAAGGCGAGCTTGCCGTCGAGGAACACCGAGTAGCCCTCCGGGATGCTGTCGCCGTAGTGGCGCTCACCGCCCGGAGCATCCCAGGTGATGGTGAGGTCCTGGTCGCGGAAGGCGATGTTGTTCGCCGTGAAGTGGTCCCAGTCGATGTCGATCGGGTCCAACTCGATCTTCGCGTCGCTCCGCGGACGGAGCCCCATGGTGTCCTCGATCATCGTGAAGTTCGTCGCGCCGAGGATCGTGTGGTGGATCCAGGAGCGGTAGCCGATGTCCTGCGGGTCGGCGTCGCCGTCGGACCAGAACTCGTTCTGGTCGGGCAGGCGGTTGTCGCCGCCGTTCTGGTAGTGCGACCACGCGTTCCAATACAGGAGCTTCTTGTACCACTCGGCGTCGATCGCCTTCGTCGGGTAGTCGCGGAGCACCTTCGCCAGCATGCGGAACGTCACGGTGGAGTTGATCACCGAGAAGTTGTTGCTGCCCGGTCCGCCGTAGTCCGCCTGGTCGGCCTGGTTCGCCGTGTAGAAGGGGAAGATCGGGTACTGGGCGTCGTCCGCGAAGAGGTCGAGCGCCTTGACGTAGTCGTCGGCGTAGTCCGCATCGCCCGGCTTCGGCATGAGACCGACGGTGAAGGGGTAGAAGTTGTTGATCTCCTTCCACTTCGCCAGCTTGCCGTCGGACGTGAACCGGTGCTTCAGGACCTTCGCGTCGGCGTCCCAGAGGAGCTCGACGACCTTGTCCTTGATGCCCTGCGCGAACTCGTCCATCTCGACGGCCTTCGCCTCGTTGCCGGCGGTCCGGTAGGCGGCGGCCGAGGCGAGCGCGTTGGAGTACAGGTACGCGTTCTCGGTGCGGTCCATGTACGCGTTCGGGCGCTCGTGGAACGACACCGCGTCGGCGTCGTTGCCCGTCATGGCACCCCAGTTGTAGTCGATGAGGCCGCTGTCGTCGGTGTCGTACGCGTCGAGCAGGCCCTTCACGTCGTCCTCGGCGTACTCCGCCAGGTTCTCGGCGATCGCCGTCGGTCCGCCGTGCAGCTGGTAGGAGCGCCACGCCGCCTCGGAGATGTACTGCGTGTAGCTGTTCGACCAGTTCGCCGGGTCACCGGGGTTGTCGACGAACTTGTAGCTCTTCGAGGTCTCCCCCGCCGACACCCAGGGGCCGTAGGAGTAGATCGGGTTGCGGAAGTACTTGAGGTCGTCGATGAACATGCCCGTGGTGAGCACGATGGCGTTGTTGTAGCCGAGCACGCCCTCCATCGAGGTGGGGAACTGGTAGTCGTTGCCGGGGATGTCGGCGTCGAGGAAGTTGAAGCGCATGAGCCACCAGCGGTAGTACAGCGTCTTGTCGATGTTGTCCTCGGGCGTGTCCAGGTAGGGCACGTTGTCGGCCCACCACTGGTTGTACGCGGTGACCTGCGCCGTGTACGAGGCGTCGGGCGCGAGTCCGCGGACGGCGTCGTACTGGGTGCGCGACTCCGCGATCTCGTCGGTGACGAACCCGAGCTGCACCTTGGTGGACACGGTGCCGCCGGCCGGGACGGCGAGGCTGGCCGTGATGCCGCCGCCGTCCGGCGTGAAGCCGTCGCCGGAGAGCCGCGGGAAGATCGTCGTGAGCTTGTTGGCCGCGGACACGACGCCGGTGAGCTCATCGCCCTCGACGGTCGTCGTGTAGGCCGAGCTGGCCGTGAGCTGCACGGTGTGCGCGCCGTTGGTACTGCGGACCTGCAGCCCGGTGACCGCGACGTTCCCGTCGGTGATGTACTTCGTCTGGACGACCTCGATCCCCGAGGCCGCGTGGCGGTGCACGCTGCGCCAGTAGCTCGGCGTCTGCACCCGGCTCGCCGTGTCCTCCGTGAGCGTCACGTCGGAGCCGTCGATCTTCGCCGCGACCGTGTACGCGGCCTTGCCGTCGATGGCCTCCCAGTAGGCGACCTGGCCGCCGAACCCGAGCTTCGACGGGTCGTGCTCCTTCATGAACACCGCACGGCCGCGGCTGAAGAGCCACTGGTTGTCGTCGCCGAAGCTGCCGGTCGTGCCGGTGCGCTGGAGCATCCGGTCCATCCAGAAGTCGGGCCCGCCGAGGGCTCCGGCTCCAGCGGCCACGTCCGCGTCGAAGATCGCCTGCAGCTGGTTGCCGGCCGTGTAGCCGGTGCCGGTGGCGGGGACCGGGGTGTCGCTGCCCGAGAACGTCGGGTAGCCGATGTCGGCGTTCGCGGCCTGCGCCGGCGCCGTGAGGAAGGTCGTGCCGATGACGGCGAGAGCGGCTGTCGCCGCGATCCCGCCACGCCATCCACGCGACCCCCGCTTGGGGGTGGATTGCTGTGTTCTGACCACGCTGTCTGATTCCCTCTCGTCAGTGAGTAGGACACTCCCGGGGAGGTTATCGGGAGATTCGCAGGATTCGCAAGGCTTTTCGGAAGTTTCGGCACACCGGGCGGAAATCGGATGACAGCACGACGAAAGCGCCCGACACCATACCGAAAGTCCAGCTGTTCCGGTGCGGTGTCGGGCGTTCAACGGCGCTCCGCGGGCGTCGGTCAGCTCCGCGTCGTGGGGATCCAGACGCGCATCGTCGACGGACCGCGCTCCGCCCAGGAGTGGTACGGGGCGATGCTCGCGGTGAACGGATCGGCGTCACCCGGGGCGTCGAACCCGTCCGCGTACGGCCAGGCGGCGTCCACGACCGGGCGGGTCCGGAGCACGACCGTCAGGCGCCCGTCGGACGCCTCCTCGATGTCCGCGTGCTCGTCGATCTCGACGCGGGCGAGCGACTCGTCGCCACCCGGAAGGTCGACCGACTCGACGCAGTAGACCTCGGGGCCGCGCTCGATCGCGACGGTGCCACGGATCGCGTCCACGCGCGGGTCGGGGTGCGTCACCCGAGGCCGGATGCTGAAGGACAGCTCGACGACGTCGCCGGCGGAGAACGCGCGGGTGACGTCCGCGTACCCGGTCGGGACCTCATGCTCGTCGCGGGAGCCCGAGGCCGTCTGCACCACGAGCCGGGCGTCGTCCGCCCAGGACGGGACGCGCAGCGACACCGTGAGTGCCTGGGTGGGAGCCTCGACGATCCGAAGCGAGACCACCCCGGTGCGCGGGTACTCCGTCACCAGCTCGGCCCGGAACCGGCCGCCGTGCTCACCGCCGACGACGGTGTCGATCGTGGCGGAGGCGAACTGATGGATCTGCACGCCGTGGTCGTCGGTCGTCGCGATGAAGGCCGCGAGGCTCGCGAGCGTGCGGGCGACGTTCGGCGGGCAGCAGGAGACGTCGAACCAGGGCGCGCGCTCCGACGACGACGCCCGGGGCGACACCTCGTCGTCCGGGCTCGACTCCCCGGGCGTCCGCTGGTGCAGCGTGTTGGCGTAGAAGAACGCGGTGCCGGCGGCTGACGGCGACGTCGCCACGACGTTGTACAGCACTCGCTCGATGTGGTCCGCGTACCGGACGTCGCGGTCCTCAAGGAGGAGCCGCCAGCTGAACATGATGGAGGCGATGCCGGCGCAGGTCTCGGAGTACGCGCGATCGGACGGCAACTCGAAGTCCTCACCGAAGGCCTCGTCCTGGTGGTGCGACCCCTGGCCACCGGTCAGGTAGGTGCGCCGGGCGATCGTGCGGTCCCACTGGCCGCGGAGCGCGTCGAGCAGCCCGGTGTCCCCGTGTTCGACCGCGATGTCGGTCGCACCGGCGGCGAGGTAGTTCGCCCGGACAGCGTGTCCCCGCAGCGCCTCGGCGTCGCGGATCGGGAGGTCGTCCTGGAAATAGGCGCGCCCCCACTCGATGTCCTGGAGGACCCCGTGGCCACGACGTTCCACGAACAGCGACGCGAGGTCGAGGTACCGCGACTCCCCCGTCACGCGGGAGAGCTCGGCCAGACCGACCTCGACCTCGGCGTGCCCGCACACGGACTGGATGCCGTCTGCGCCGAACACCTCGCAGATGAGGTCGGCGGCACGCGTCGCGATGCCGAGCAGGCCGTCGTCGGCACCGGGACTCGTGCGCGCTCGCGCCACCGCCGCCTGGAACAGGTGACCGAGGCAGTAGAGCTCGTGGCCCCACTCGAGGTCCGACCAGCGCGCGCCCTGGCCGGGCCGGCCGAAGCGGGTGTTGAGGTACCCGTCGGACTCCTGTGCGGCGGCGACGCGGTCCACGACGCTGCGGAACCGGGATTCGAGCGCGTCGTCACCGCCCCGTCGCCCGATCTCCCAGGCCACGGCCTCGAGGTACTTGTAGACCTCGGAGTCGGCGAACTCGCGACCCCGGCGACCCTCCGGCAGGGTGCCGGCGGCGGCCAGGTCGAAGTTGCGGATCCAGCCCTCCCGCTCCAGCCAGTGCTCGACGTGCGCGAGGGTCGCGGTGCCGTTCACGCGCTGGCGGTCCGCCCAGAACCCCTCGGTGATGCCGACCTCGTCGAGCCCGAGCGGGGTGAGCGCACCGGTGGTGGGGACGACCGGGGCCATGCTGGTCCCAGTGCCCGTTGCTGTGGTCCTGATGGTGGTGCTCATGGTTACCCCTTGAATGCGCCGGACATGAAGCCGCGCACGTAGTGACGTTGGAGGATGAGGAAGAGGAGGATGCACGGCAACGCGAGGACGACGACGCCGGCCTCGGTCGCGCCGTAGTCCACGACGCCCTGGACCTGGCCGCGCAGGTTGGAGACGGCGAGCGGCAGGGTCATCTTCGCGGAGTCGTTGATGAGGATCAGCGGCGCCATGAAGTCGTTCCAGGCGGCGAGGAACGCGAACAGTCCCACGGTGATGAGGCCGGGCTTGACCGCCGGGACGAGCACCTTCCAGAGCACGGTCCAGGAGTTGCAGCCGTCGACCATCGCCGCCTCGTCGAGCTCCTTCGGGATCGACTCGAAGGCGATCCGCATCATGAAGGTCGAGAACGGCAGCTGGAACATGGTGAGCACGAGCGCCACCCCGACGAGCGAGTTGGAGAGACCGACCAGGTTGAGGAGCACGTAGAGCGGGATGAGCAGCGTCGCGTACGGGACCATGAGGATCGCGATGGTGGCGAGGAACAGGGCGTTCTTGCCGCGGAACTGGAACCTCGCGAAGGCGTACCCGCCGAAGAGCGAGATGACGAGCGTGAGGATCACGGTCAGCAGCGAGACGAACACCGAGTTGCCGATGTATTGCAGGATGCCGTCCTGGTACCCGGCGAGGGTGATGTAGTTGCCGAGCCCCCACCCCTCGGTCTGGTTCGTACCGGCAAGCGGAGACACCGAGCGGACGGCGGTCCAGACGAGCGGGTAGAGGAAGATCACGGCGAGCGCCGCGGTGAAGATCCAGAACGGCATCCGGATGGCGATACCGAAGAAGTTCGTCGGCTTCCCGTCCCGTCCGCGGCCGCGAGTGCGTCCGTGACCACGGACGTCGGGCATCGTCGAGGTGACGGTGGCCGGTTCCTTTCGGGTGATGGTCATGCTCAGTCCTCGACCTTCTTGCTGAACGCGCGGATCTGCACGATGTTGATGACGATGAGCGCGGCGAGCACGATGACCGACAGCGCGCCGGCGACGCCGAGGTTGTTCGGGCCCTGGAACGCCACGTTGTAGATGAGCTGGACGATGGTGATGGTGCTGTTGTCGGGACCGCCCTTGGTGAGGATGTAGAACTGCTCGAACGCGAGGAGCGAGCCGGTGACGCACATCACCGTGGTGAGGGCGAGGGTCGGCTTCAGCAGCGGGACGGTGATGTCGCGGAAGGTCTGCCAACGCGACGCGCCGTCGATGCGGGCGGCCTCGTAGACCTCCTCCGGGATGCCCTGCAGCCCGACGAGCATGAGCAGCATGTAGAAGCCGGCGAAACGCCAGACGATGAGGAAGACCGTCGACCAGAGCGCCGCGTCCGGGGTCCCGAGGAAGGTGAAGCCCATCGCCTTGGTGAGGTCCGCGAACGGGCCGGCGATCGGCGAGTACAGCACGTAGAACAGGAGCGACGCCGAGGCGAGGCCGAGCGCGCTCGGGATGAGGAAGGCGGTGCGGAGGAAGCCCTTCCATCGGCTGGACTCCTGGACGAGGAGCGCGAGGCCGAGCCCCAGGCCGATGAGGAGGACCGTCGCGATGACGGTGTACTTCAGCGTGAAGACGACCGAGTCGAGGAAGAAGCGGTTGTCGATCGCCTTCGGGAAGTTCTCGGGGAAGTTCACACCCTGGTTGCCGCCGAGGAGCGGCCAGTCGGACCCCGCCATCTGGAAGACGAGCCCGAGCGGGACGAGGAAGAGGAGGATGACGAAGACGGCGGTCGGGAGCGCGAACAGCCAGCCGGTACGGGCCTGCGCGGCGCGGCGCTTCCTGGCACCGACCGAGTCCGTCGGGCCTCGTCTGGCGAGGGTGGTACTCATGGGTGGGACCTTTCGAACGGGTGGGTGCCGATGCGCCGTCGCGATGGGGGGATCACGGCGGCGCACCGGCGGTCGGACTACTGCGAGAGCACGTCCGTGATGGCGTCGTTGTCGGCGTCGACGGAGTCGGTGCCCTCGAGTACCGCGTTGCGCACGAGCGTCAGCCAGGGGCTGGTCGGCGAGTTGAAGGCCTCCTGGAAGTTCAACGAGTACGGGGTGTCACCCTTCGATGCGACCTCGTTGATCGTGACCAGGCGCGGGTCCTTGCTCGAGTACTCGTTCTCCGCGAGGTCGGAGCGGGAGACCACGTCGTTGTCCTTTGCGAGAACACCGACCTGGGCGTCCTCGGACATCAGCCAGCTGAGGAAGTTCCACGACTGCGCGGCCTTCTTGCTGTCCTTGGAGACACCGATGCCGTCGCCACCGACGAAGGTCGAGTCGCCGCCCTTCGGCCCCGGGATGCCGGACACGCCGACGTCGAACGGGGTCGAGGAGAGGAGCGTCGCCGGGTAGGGCATGACGCCGACCTTGCCCTCGGTGAAGCCGGCGGTCCAGGTGGGTCCGGCCTCGTCCTTCGAGGAGGGGAGCACGGCGCCCGACTTCCACAGATCGGCCCACGTGCTGTAGACCTCCTTCGCGCCGTCCTCGGCGAGGAGCGACTCGGTGCCGTCCTCGTTCATGACCTGCTCACCGTCGGCCCACACACTGGGGAACCAGGTGAAGACGAGGCAGCCGCCGCAGTTGAGGCCCGTGGCGGTGCCGTAGGTGTCCGGCTTGTTGAGCGCCTGCACGGCTTTGGCGTCCTCGGCGAACTCGGCGAGGGTCGTCGGACCCTGCTCGGGGTCGAGGCCCGCCTCCTTGTAGAGTTCCTTGTTCCAGAAGAGCATCGAGAGGTCGAGGACGAAGGGGAGGACGTGTTCCTTACCGTCCGCGGTGCCGGCGGCGAGGTGGCCCTGGTTGATCTCGTCCTTGAAGTCGAGCCCGTCGATGTTCGCGGTGAGGTCCTGGAAGAGGCCCTGTTCGACCCAGTTCGGGACGTACACGATGTCGGCGGCGAACAGGTCGGGGAGGCTGTCGGAGCCGGCCGCCGCACCGACCTTCGCGACGTAGTCGTCGTTCGGGACGACGGTGAGCTTCACCTGGTTCTCGTGCGAGGCGTTGTAGGCCTCCACGAGGAGCTTCGCCTGCTTCTCGAGTGGGGCGCGGGTCCAGAGCGTGAGCTCCGAGCCGTCGTCGACGCCCTCGGGTCCGGCGCTGGCGAGCGGGGCGCTCCCACCGCCGCTGGACGAACAGGCGGCGAGGCCGAGGAGCAGGGCGCTGGCCGCCAACACCCCTCCGACCCGCTGCTTGCGTGTGATGTGCGTGCTGCGCATGTGTGACTCCTCTGACTCTTCGTTGAGCGGACCGGTCGGGTCCGGCGGTGCTTCGGGAGAGGTTTCGAAACTGTCGAAAGCCCTTTCGGTAAAGCTAGCCTGGGATCAGAGTAGCGTCAAGAGGAATATCCGGTAACGTTTCCGAAAGATGAAGAGGGGGCGTTTCATGCCAGACAACGATGTTTCGGCGACGACCGGGATCGCTGCCGGTCGGGCGGCGACCCTCGGTGACGTCGCGCGCATCGCGGGCGTCTCGATCGCCACGGCGTCGAAGGCGATCAACGGGCGGAGCGAGGTCGCGCCGAAGACCCGACAGCGCGTGCTCGATGCCGCGAAGTCCGTCTCGTTCACCCCGAACGAACTCGCCCGGAGCCTCATCAACGGCCGGACGGGCACCGTCGGCCTCCTCACGAGCGACCTCGAAGGCCGGTTCGTGATCCCCATCCTCATGGGCGCCGAGGACGCGTTCGGCGCAGGCCAGGTGAACGTGTTCCTCTGCGACGCCCGCGGCGACGCGATCCGCGAGCAGCACCACCTCAACGCGCTGCTCACCCGGCGCGTCGACGGCATCATCGTCGTGGGTCGCAGCACCGACCCACGGCCCTCGCTCGGCCACAAGCTGCCCGTCCCCGTCGTCTACGCGTACGCACCGTCCGACGATCCGACGGACGTGTCCATCACCCCCGACAACCGCGACGGCGGGCGCCTCGCCGTCGAGCACCTGATCGCCTGCGGGCGCTCCCGCATCGCGATGATCACGGGTGAGCCGCAGTACGCGGCTGCCAGGGACCGCGTGACGGGCGTGCAGAACGCCCTCGCGGCGGCGGGACTGGAGCTCGTCGGCTCGCCGATGTTCTCGGAGTGGACCGAGCACTGGGGTCGCGATGCGGCGGCGATGCTGCTCGCACAGCACCCGGAGATCGACGGCATCGTCGCCGGTTCCGACCAGATCGCCCGCGGCGTGCTCGACACCGTCCGCGACCTCGGGCGCGACGTCCCGAGCGACGTCGCGGTCGTCAGCTTCGACAATTGGGAGATCCTGGCCACCAACTCGCGCCCGGAGCTGTCGTCGATCGACGCCAACCTGCAACAGCTCGGCCGGCTCGCCGCCACCCGCATCTTCGAGGCGATCGAGGGCACGGAGGTCGCGCAGGGGGTCGAATACCTGCCGGGCCGCCTCGTCCTCCGCGGTTCCACGATCCCGAGGCGCTGAAGTCCGGTCGGACGCCGATACTCGCCGCGCGGGTAATGCGACAGCCGTCGGACATCGCTACGGTCGAGCCATGGACAGCTCAACCGTCATCATGATCGTGGTCCTCGCCGCCGTCGCGGTCATCGTCTTCACGATCACCGTGCAGGCCAGACGACGTAGCGGCGGGTCGAAGCATCGCGGTGGTACGACCTCGGACTCCGGCATGCCGTTCATCGTCGATGGCGACGGTCACCATGGAGGCGGCCACCACGGCGGAAGCGACTCCGGCGGTTGGGACGGTGGCGGCGGCGGAGACGGGGGCGGTGGGGGCGGCGGCGACTGACCGGTCCGCCCGGGCCGCGTGAGCCGTCAGCGACGTCGCTGCTGCTTCGGGCGACGCTTCGGTTTCGGACGCGGCTTCCGCTTCGGTGGCGGGACCACCGCGCCAGAGCCGACCGAGTCGCCTTCTCTACCCCTCAAGCGCCTGCGCGAGACGTCGATTCCCCCGGCCGGCCCGCCGATCCACATCGGGACATCGCCCTGCCAGCCGGCGACGAAGAACAACACCCCACCGACGACCAGTCCGCCCACCCCGCTTGCCTGCCAGATCGCCTCGTCATAGATCACGGGTCCCACAGCCTGACCGTCGAAGAGCAGATGGAACCCGTTGTTCACGACGACGACGAGCAGCGTCAGCCACCCGACACCGAACACCGTGCCGGCCACCCACCCCCATGAGGCGATCGCCAACCCGCCCAAGACGGCGGCCGCAGCGACGGGTACGCCGAACGCCACGAACAGGACGATCGCGACCCAGGACTCGGCACTGTCGCCGCCGATGGCGGCCAAGACGATCGCGACGACGACGAGCAGCACCACGGAGGCGATGAGCGCGCCAGTCCACGTCGTGATGCGCCGTCGACTCATCCGGTACGGGTTGGTGGTGGGATCGCGGTGCTCCTGCGAGCCCGACTGCTGCTTCGACATGCCCTCATCCTCGACCATCGGACGCCGCTCCATCGATCGACCTCGTGGCACGGCGTCGCGATAGCCTCGCTGCATGGGGGAATCGCGAGGCACACGAGCGCGCCCGGGCGCGACCCAGGCCCGAGGCTGGCTGACCCTGTCCTGGTGCGCATCAGTCTTGGCCGCGGCGTTCCTGGGGGCAGGCGTCGTGAGCATCTCGACCTACGCGTCGTTCCTCGACTTCCCGCAGGACGATCCCGGCTGGATCAGCCACCACGACTGGCTCGCCTCCACCGGCACGGCTGCACTGATCATCGGCGCCGCGCTCGCGGTCTGCAGCGCGGTGGCGTTCATCCTGTGGCAGGTCGGGCTCCCCGAGCAGCAGACGCGGAGCCGGGATCGGCCCTAGCGACCCGCGAGGTCGCCGAGTCGGGCGCGCATCGCGCGGAGCACGTCGACGAGGAGCACGTCGTCCGGTCCGGCGAGCCACTGCTCGAGGGAGGCGTCGAAGAGTGCCGAACCGATGGACGCTGCGAGCGCCGCGTCGGCTGACGTGACACCACTCTCCATGAGGGCATCGCGCATCGCGTCGGTGAGGACCGCCGACTTCAACCGTTCCCGCTCGCGCAGCTGCGGTTCCGACCGGATGACAGCGCGGCGGGCGGCGATGTCGTCCCGCCAGCACTGCAGCTCACCGGCGGCCACGGTCTCGAGGCCGGACATCACCAGGGCGAGCGGGTCGAGCCCTGCTGGCGCCGCGGCGACCAGCCGTCCCACCACCGTCGGGAGCTCGCGCTCGCGGAGGAAGAGCACGTCGCGCTTGTCGGCGAAGTGACGGAAGAACGTGCGGGTGGTGAGCCCGGCGGCTTCGGCGATCTCCGGGACCGTCGTCGCCGCGAAGCCCCGGTCGGCGAACAGCGCCATCGCAGCGCTCTCCAGTCGGAGAGCGGCGTCGGGTGCCCAGCGTGCCATACGATCAGGATAACCGATGACACGTCGTGTCGTCAGGTGTACAGTGATGACACACCGTGTCATCATCGCCACGCCAATCCGCAACACCCTTGGAGACCTCATGCCGACGAACACCGCAGCCTGGCTGCCAGCACCCCGAGCGGACTTCGTCGTCGGTCCGGCCGCGATGCACGAACCCGGCCCTGGCGAACTCCTCATCCGGAACCGAGCGGTCGCGGTGAACCCGCTCGACGACGTCAAGCAACAGACCGGGAACCTCATGTACCGGTGGCTGCCTGTGCCCGCCGTGCTCGGGGAGGACGTCGCGGGCGAGGTCGTGGCCGTCGGGCCGGACGTCCGTCGCTTCGCCGTGGGCGACCGCGTCGTGGCCTACGCGGTCGGCATGGAGCGCGGGCGGCGCCATGTCGCCGAGGGCGGGTTCCAGCAGTTCACCGTCGTGCGGGCAGACCTCGCTGCACCGATCCCAGACGGTCTGCGAGACGAGGACGCCGTCGTCCTGCCGCTCGGGATCTCCACGGCCGCGACCGCCCTCTTCCAGCGAGACCACCTTGCACTCCCCCACCCCTCGGCGCACCCCACCCCCACCGGGACGACCGTCGTCGTCTGGGGCGGCGCCACGAGCGTCGGCAGCAACGCCATCCAGCTCGCGGTCGCCTCCGGCCACCGGGTCGCGACCACCGCCTCGCCGCACAACCACGACCGGATGCGCGAGCTCGGTGCCGACATCGTGCTCGACTACCGCAGCCCGACCGTCGTGGCGGATCTGGTCAACGCCCTCCGTGGTTCCTCGGTCGTCGGCGTCCTCGCCGTCGGGACCGGCTCCGCAGAACCAGCCGTCGCCGTCGCCGCCGCCACCGGGGCACGCCGCGTCGCACTCGCGAGCCCGTCGGTGTCGTTCGGGTCACTGCCGCGTCGGGCCGGCCCGAGTCTGACGTTCGTCCGCACCATGACCCGGCTCATGGCGGCCAACGTCGCGCTCCAGATCCGTGCCCGTCGGGCGGGGATCTCGGCGCGGTACGTGTGGGGCAGCTCCCTCATGACCAACGAGGTCGGGCCGATGCTGTGGGAGGACTACCTGCCGGGCGCGCTCGCAGGCGGACGACACGTCTGCGCGCCAGCCCCCGAGGTGGTCGGCGAAGGCCTCGAAGCGATCCAGCCGGCCCTCGACCGACTCCACGGCGGCGTCTCAGCCCGCAAGCTCGTCGTGCGGTTGTGAGGCGCGGGACCGTGGCGCTCAGCCCTCACACCTCCCAGACCGAGCGGTAGCTCCGCTCGGCGAGGAGCCCCGACAGCTCCGCGTGCACGCTCATCGTCTTGGCGAGACCGCGTCTCACACCTCCCAGACCGAGCGGTAGCTCCGCTCGGCGAGGAGCGCCGACAGCTCCGCATGCACGCTCATCGTCTTCGCGAGACGTTCGGCGCGGTCCGCCTTCAGCGCCTCGGGACGCTCCCAGTCCCGCTCCGACAGGTAGGCCGTGTACGGGTTGATGACGCACTTGAAGTCCAGCATGAGCGACTGCCCGAGCGTGGCGGTGGCCATGTAGCTGTGCGGCAGGCCGGCGGCGCAGACGAAGGTCACGACCTTGTCGAACCAGGCGGCGACCCTGCCGTCCTCACCGGTTGCGCCGGTCGCCTCGATGAGCGACTTCACCGTTGCGGCCGGTGCCCAGTTGTAGACCGGGAAGGCGAGGACGACGCCGTCCGCAGCAGTGATCAACGCATGCAGCCGACGGAACGCAGGGCTCTCGAAGACCCGGTCGTTGTCGAACGGCGGCAGTTCCATCTCGGCCAGATCGATGACGGAGGAGTCATGACCTTGCTCGCGCAGCAGCTCGCTGCTCGCCGAAGCGAGGGTCCGGCTCCGACTCGCCGGATCAAGGCTGCAGGAGATCACGGGCAGGTTCAAGGCGGCCATCCCTCTACGCTAACCCGCCTGCCCATGCTCCGACCGCGGCGGGTGTGCGAGGGTGGAGCAGGCTCTCGCCGCAGTCACTCAGTGAAGCCGACCGCCGTCTGGTCCGTCACGCCGCCAGGCGCGGCATGCATTGCACGCAGACCTCGCAGGGTCTAGACTCAACCCTTGTGGAGCGTGGACCTCGAACCGATCCAACGTTGGTTGACGTCTCTCGACTCGGATTCCTACGAGCAGGTCATCGCCGCGATCGAGCTACTTGAGGAGCGCGGCCCGCAACTGGGTCGTCCGATCGTAGACACGGTGAAGGCCTCCAGACACAAGAACATGAAAGAGCTGCGGCCAGGCTCGTCAGGGCGATCCGAACTGAGGATACTGTTCGCCTTCGATCCCAGTCGGCAGGCGATTCTGCTCGTGGCCGGCGACAAAGCCGGCAACTGGAAGACCTGGTACACGAAGAACATTCCTGTCGCAGACGACTTGTTCGACGCCCACGTACAACGAATGAAGTCCCAAGGAGAGTGAGCATCATGGCTCTGACACGTGAGCAGCTTCTCGCGGAGCGCCCTGTCGACCGCGAACGCGTGGATGCCCACAAAACCCGGATGCTTGGTGAAATCCGAGCGCATCAGCTGCGGGAGCTGCGTGAAGCAATGGGTCTGACGCAGATTCAGCTTGCCGAGCGCATCGGTGTCGGACAGCGCCAGGTCTCCAAGATCGAGCATGGAGACCTCGACAACGCGAAGATCGGCACGATCCGGAAGTACCTCGAGGCCGTCGGCGGCGGCTTGGTCATCGAGTACGTCTCTGGCGACCAGCGCGTCCAGGTCGCCTAACGGAGGAGGCCCCAGCGCTTCGCCTCCCAATCGCCGTAACCGGCGACACCCCACGGTGGGCCCGGCGGGTCTGCAAGGGTGGAGCATGCTCTCGACGCAGTCCCTCAGTGAAGCCGACCGCCGTCTCGTCGCCTCGTGGGCCGCCAATTGCGCCGAACGGGTACTGCCGCTGTTCGAAGCCGAGGCCCCGGACGACGATCGTCCACGCGACGCGATCGCCCGTGCGCGGGCGTTCGCAGCCGGTGACCTCGACACCGCCGGGGAGATCCGCCGACGCTTCGTCGCCAACCGAGCGTCGCAGGTGGTGTCCTCACCCGCAGCCAAAGCCGCCGCGTGGTCGGCCGGGCAGGCAGCAGGTGTCGCGCACATGGGAGCCCACGCGCTCGGCGCCGCCGCCTACGCGGCGAAAGCCGCCGAGCTGCATCAGGCCGGAGCCGGCGCGGCCGAGATCGCCTGGCAGCTCGACCACCTGAGCGACGCGGTCCGGTCGGCACTCCGCCTCCTGCCGGCACTCGGCACCGATCCGTCAGGGCCGCTCGGCAGCGGACTGCTGGCATCGGGAGCGCTCGGCGACAACATCCGCGCCATCCAGAGCGGTTTGCGCCGGCGCCCCCGCCGCCCGGACGTCACGACGCTCGAGCTGGTCGGAGGCCCCGAGCCGGTCCGGATCGAGCTGCACGACGCCGACCCGGAGTGGCCCGAACGGTACCGGGAGCACCGGCAGCGGATCATCGACGCCCTCGGAACGAGCGCGGGCGGGTCCAGTGCCGTCGCGATCGAGCACATCGGCTCGACCTCGGTGCCCGGACTCGCGGCGAAGCCGATCGTCGACATCGTGGTCGCCGTGGAGGACATCACGGCGGAGGAGGACTACCTCGACCCCCTGCTCACCGCCGGCTACGTGCTGCGCGTCCGTGAGCCCCGCCATCGGATGGTGCGGACGCCGGAGCGCGACGTCCACGTGCACCTCTACGAGCAGGGCGCACCGGAGATCGACGAGTACCTCCTCCTCCGCGACCACCTGCGTTCCGACGCCGACGACCGCGCGCTGTACGAGCGCACCAAGCGGGAGCTGCTCGGGAGGTCCTGGGACGACATGAACGACTACGCCGACGCGAAGACCGAGGTTATCCTCGCGATCAAGGCGCGGGCGCGGGCAGCACTGAACCGCTGAGTCGCCTGAATCTGCACGAATTCGGCGCGGTTTCGGACCATTCCGGGCGACTCAGGGACGGGCGGTCGCACGCACCGGCGGGATGACGACCCCCGTCAGGACCGCCGCCGTCTTGACGCCGACGCAGAGGCTGATGAAGACCGTCAGCGCCGCCGTGACCGCTGAGCCTTCGAGCGTCGCGAGCGACACCAGTCCCACGGTGCCCGGCACGAGCATGAGCAAGGCCGGCTGGAACGTGACATTGGACGGCACCGCCGCCGAGTACCGCTCGACGATGCGAGCGACGACGAACACGAGCCCGGCGGTGAGCCCAGTCGCGACCGCGTTCCCCACGAGTGGGGCGAACAGGACGATGCCCGCGTAGGTCAGCGCCATCACACAGATGGTCAGCAGCGTCAGGGAGCGGCCCGAGCCGAACGCGATCCCGATCCCGGCCGCGAGCATCACGACGCCGATCCACGTGAACCACAGCGGCGGGACCGACTCCCACCCGACGAGGTCCGAGCTCCCGCGGACCACCTGACCGACGAGCGCCGTCGAGTCGGGGTCGATCGACAGGCCGGTGAGCAGCGCCCCGGCCGAGATCCCGGCCGCCATGAAGGCGAGCACGATGAGCCCGTACATCAGGCGCGCCGAGCCCGTCACGATGTCCGTCGCCGTCAACTCCAGCAGGGCGTTGGTGATGAGCGCGCCGGGCACGAGGATCGCGATCGGCGCGCAGACGGCGAACAGCGGCACGGGACCGAGATCCATCGCCGATGCGAGCGTCCCGACGAGCGTCGTCGAGACGAACGCCGTCACGAACGGGGCGATCGCGACCGCTCCCCGCCACCGCGCCAGCAGGGTGATGACGAGGCCGACGAAGGCACCGACGAGCATGGATGCGACGATCGCCCACCATGGGCAGCGGAACAGCAGTGCGAGCCCTCCCGCGAGCAGCAGGTTCCCGACCACCCAGTGCATCGACGCATGCGGGCGCGGCGTCTCCCGGATCGACTGGATACGGGCCGGCAGATCACCGACCGGCCAGTGTCCGAGCTCGAGTTCGCGCATGAGCCGGTTCGCCCGCGCCGCGCCCCGGAACGACAGCTCGCCGTGCGTGTTGCCGGCCGCGAGCACCGCGCCGGTGCGCACGTCGTTCACGATGATGAGCTGCGGCAGCACCGAGAAGGCCAGGCCCTCGTCGCCCGATGCGACCGTGGCGCGCTCCAGGGAGTCGCGGACGTCGGTGACGGAGGTGCCGGCATCGAGGAGCAGGCAGCCGAGCGCACTGTAGGCGTGCGCAGCGGTTCTGCGGTGCTCCTCGGTCGCGGTGTCGTCACTCATCCCGCCAACGGTACGCGAGATTCCGGGGGCGCCTGCGGCCGCCGCGGGCCTCAGCGGCGGTTGCGGAGCCCGACGGCTCCGGCCACACCGAAGTACAGGCCGGCGAGGATCGGGACGATGACGATCCACCAGAAATGGAAGCCGAAGTCGCCGTGGGCGTTCGCGATGGCGACCGGGATGAGCGCCACCCCGAGTACGACTCCCACGATGCCGATGCCGAGCGCGAGTCGGGGTCTTCCCGGAGTGAACGAGGCCATGAGGACACGCTATGCCCGCGGAGCCCCTGGGCCTCGGGGGATATCCCCTGCGCTCGCGCGGCGCAAGCGCTTGTCCGGCCGCCGACACGCTGGCATCGTCGCTGTCACGTCGCGCGCGCGGCGTTGAGCGCCGAGGAGGCAGCATGGCAGACGTACGAGTGGGTGACCGCGTGTCGTGGGGCACCTCGCAGGGGCGGACGCAGGGGAAGGTCGTCGAGCGGAAGACCGCGGACTTCCAGTTCGACGGCCAGCACTTCACGGCGTCGAAGGACGAGCCCGCGTTCATCGTGGAGTCCGAGAAGACCGGCGCGAAGGCCGCACATAAGGGCTCCGCGCTACGCGTCCTGAAATCCTGACGCCCTGACCGCGGTCGTCCGGATGTCCGGGCGTACGCGGCGCACTCCGGCTGGGCGTAGCGTTGGCGCATGACCGTCGTGATCGCCTTCCTGGCCAACGTCATCGTCGCCATCGCCAAGTCCATCGTCGCCGCGCTCACCGGGTCGGCGTCGATGCTGGCTGAGGCCGCGCACTCGTGGGCCGACGCGGGGAACGAGATCTTCCTCCTCATCGCCGACAAACGGGCCGACAAGCAACGCGACGCCGCACATCCGCTCGGCTATGGCCGTGACGCGTACATCTTCTCGCTGTTCGCCGCCTTCGGGATCTTCACCGTCGGTGCGGTCGTCTCGATCCAGCACGGTATCCAGAGCCTCACCGCACCGGAGGCAATGGAGAACTACGCCCTCAGCTACCTCGTGTTGGGCGTCGCCTTCCTCCTGGAGGGGTTCTCCTTCACCCAGTCGATCCTCGAGGGTCGGCGCACGGCGAAGAAGTACGGCCGCGGCTTCTTCGACTACATCGTGAACGGCTCCAACACGACGCTCCGCTCGGTGTTCTTCGAGGACTCCGCAGCACTGCTCGGCCTCATCATCGCCGGGGCCGGCATCGGCCTCCACCAGGTGACCGGCGACCCGGTGTGGGATGCGATCGGCTCGATCGCGATCGGCGTCCTGCTCGGCGGGGTCGCGCTGCTGCTCATCAACCGCAACCGGCGCTATCTCCTCGGGGCCTCGCCGAGCCCCGCCTACCGCGCGCAGACGATCACCGCGCTCCTGACGCACCCGGAGATCGAGCGGGTCACGGCGCTGTACCTCGAGTTCAGCGGGCCGGAACGCCTCTTCCTCGTCGCGTCGGTCGACCTCGTCGGCGACGACCGCGAGAACGACGTCGCGCGTCAGCTCCGCCGACTCGAAGGCGACCTCGAGCAGGACGACCTCATCGGCAAGGCCGTGCTCACGCTCTCGGTGAGCGACGAGCCGTCGATCACCGTCTGACCCTTGACTTGCCCAAAACTGCTCGAAATTCTTGGATTTCCGTGCAGTGTCGGGCGACTCAGTGCCGGCTCACGCCATGCAGGGTGCCCACTCCTGGTTGGACAGTTCCCGCTGCTCGTTCTCGGTCTGCAGGAGCCAACCGGTCTTCGTCGCGCCTCGGTACTGTCCGCTCACGAGGTCGGCACACCAGGAGCGACCGTCGAAGGCCCACCGGACGAAACTCGCCTCGCTCCCCTTGCGCAGGAGCGGGCGTTCGCGTTCTACCTGACTCATGTGTTCCATCTCGACCGTGGCTGACATATCTTCCAACCGTATCGAGGAACGTCTCCGGTGAACAGACTGCTTGCGTTTCGCGGCCGGTTGACCGAAAATACCCGGTCGCGCCCGGAAGCGGCGTCCTTCGAGACGCTCGGAGATCGGGTGCAGCGGTGGTTCAGCCCACGAACACGCGGAGCGCCTCGTCGCTGAGCGCCCGGTCGGCGAACACGAGGCGCACGGCATCGGGATCCGGGTTGCCCGCGTCGGGGCCACGCCAGACGACCTCCAACCCCGCGCGTTCGGCAGCCCGTCGTGATCCCTCGTTGTGCTCCAGGAGGAACGCCACCACGGGCAGATCCGGTGCCGACGCCGATGCGGCGGCTCGCGCGGCCGCGATGAGCTCCTGCGCGTATCCGCGCCCCCACGCCGCGGGCGCCAGGCGGTAGTAGAGGTTCCAGGCGACCCCGCCACGCAGGCTCGGGCCACCGATGCCGACCAACGCACCCGTCGAGGTGTCGCGCGCCACCCACACGTCGAGACGGTTCGCCTCCCAGCCGGCCTGGTACCGCTCGATGAGCTCACGGGTCTCGGCGAGCGCCGTGTGTCGGGCGGACGGCAGGTGCGTCCAGACCGCGGGGTCGGCATGGAGCTCGTGGAGCTCCGGCAGATCGCGCTCGGTGGGACGCGTGAGCGTCAGTCGTTCCGTCAGGGTCGGCGGCGCGTCGGTCATGCCTTCCATTCTGCTCTCTGGTCGGCGGCTGCCCCACTCGATACCCTGAGCCCATGGCTGCGAAGAACGAACCGATCTCGGCGCGCGCGTGCGCGATCCTCAGTATCGCCATCGCCGCGTTCTCCATCTACCTCGTCGCCGCGACGTCGAGAGACGGCGGGTCATGGACGTTCTCGGTGCTCGCCTGCTTCGTGCCGCTGCTGTTCGCCGCCCAGGGCATCAGGATGAGTCGCCAACCCGGCGCCCGCTGGCCCACCTTCAGCCTCATCGGGTCGATCGTCGGCGCAGCACTCGGACTCGTGTCGTTCGCCGCGTTCGCCTGGTTGCTCGTGCGCTCCTGAGTGCAGCGACGCAGCGCGGCCTCGCCGCGTAGAGTCGTCCCCAGCACCGACGGAGGAGGGCCATGCGACTGCACGTCGAGGAACGCGGGCACGGCCCGATCCGAATCGCCCTCATCCACGGGTTCCTGGCCGACGGAGCCGCCTGGACCGACGTCGTCGCAGCGTCCGACCCGGAGCGGTACACGTTCCTGCTCGTCGACCTGCGCGGTCACGGCTCCAGCCCACGCGCCGATCGGACCCGGGGCGAGCGCTACGACATCGCCTCACTCGCGGCCGACCTCGTCGACACGCTGCCGACCGGCCTCGACGCGATCGTGGGCCACTCCCTCGGCGGGCGGCTCCTCATCGACATCGTGGGGCCGCTCCACCCGGCGCACGCGATCTACCTCGATCCCGGGTTCGGGCTGAAACTCCCCGGTCGCGGTCTCGGAGCCCGCCTGTTCTGGGCGATCCCAGGACTGCCGCGGCTCTTGGCCTGGCTGTACGACCGCACGGACCCCGCGACGGGGCCCGCGAACGTCGCGCTCGCCGAGGCCGCGCATGCCGCGTGGGACCGGTCGATGATCGCGGAGGTGCTGCAGGACGTCGCAGCGAACCCGGTCACGCCGTCGGCACCGATCGTCCCCTCGACGCTGGTGCTGTCGGACGACGCGAAGCTCGTCCTTCCGAGAGCCGACGTCGAGCGCTACGAACGGTTCGGCTGGACCGTCACGCGGTTCCCGGGGATCCGCCACGACATGGCGGCGCTCGACGGGGCACGGACCTTCGAGGTGATCCAGGCCTCGCTCTGAGCCGGCCCAGGGACCGAAACCAACCAAGCCGCCTTCCTCGGAAACTGAGCCGCCTTCCTCGGTCACTGAGCTTGTCGAAGTGCACACGGAGGACACCCCCTTCGACAGGCTCAGGGACCGGGTGGGTCGCTCAGGGACCGGGTGGGTCGCTCAGGGACCGGGTGGGTCGCTCAGGGACCGGGTGGGTCACTCAGCGACCGGGTGGGTCACTCAGCGACCTGGTGAGACGGGGTGCCTGTGCAGAGTGCTGATATCGCGCGCGGATTCCTGCATCATGCACATTCTGCTGCGGGCGGGCCGTCAGTAACGTTGCCGCCACCCGCACCGCTCCCTCCCCCACTTCTGGAGACCAGCATGGCTCGCATGGCACACGCAGACGACTTCGCCCTGTCCCGCGTCCGTCCCGACGCACAGAAGCCCTGGTTCGGCATCGCCGTCCAACGCTTCGGACAGGTGTCGGCCCTGTCCCAGTTCCTCCTCGGCGCCACCCTCGGCTACAGCATGACCTTCGGCGAGGCGTTCCTCGCCCTGCTCCTCGGCTCGATCATCCTCGAGGTGATCATGTGCATCGTCGGCATCATCGGCCAGAAGGAGGGCCTCAACACCGCGCTCCTCGCCCGCTGGACCGGCTTCGGCGAGATCGGCGCGTCCCTGGTCGGACTCGCGATCGGCATCAGCCTCATCGGCTGGTTCGGCATCCAGAGCGCGATCTCCGCCGAGTCGCTCGACGCCCTCCTGCCCGGCTTCATGCCGGTGTGGGCCTGGAGCCTCATCTTCGGCCTCGCCGTCACCGCCATCGTCGCCTACGGGTTCAAGGGCATGCAGTGGCTCGCGAACATCACCGTCCCGCTGTTCCTCATCCTCGTCGGCTGGTCGATCATCAGCGAGCTCACCCAGCACGACTTCATGGAACTCGTCACCGGCCCGGCACCCGGCCCCACCATGAGCGTCTGGGCCGGCACCGGCATCGTCGCGGGCGGCCTCATCGTCGGCGCCATCATCACCGCCGACATGACCCGCTTCAACCGGTCCCGCGCCGACGTCATCAAGCAGACCGTCGTCGGCGTCTCGCTCGGTGAGTTCGTCATCGGCCTCTCCGGGGTCCTGCTCGCCCACGCCGCAGCCTCGGGCAACGTCGTCGCGATCGTCACGTCGTCGGGCGGCCTCATCGGCCTCATCATCGTCATCACCGGGACGCTCAAGATCAACGACTGGAACCTGTACTCGTCGACGCTCGGGCTGGTCAACTTCATCTCGACCGCGTTCGGCAAGAACCTCAACCGCGTGACCACCACCATCGTGCTCGGCGTGGTCGGCTCCATCCTCGCGGCGGTCGGCATCCTCGGGCAGTTCTCCGGCTTCCTCATCATCCTCGGCGTCGCCTTCCCGCCCATCGCCGGCATCATGGTCGCCGAGTACTTCATCGTGAAGCGCTGGCGCGGCGAGCTCGACGAGACCCGCGCCTCGGGCCGCCTGCCCACGACCGCCCCGCGCATCGTCCCAGCGACCATCATCATCTGGGCCGTGTCCGCGATCACCGGCTACTTCGTCACCTGGGGCATCCCCGCCGTCCTGTCGCTCATCCTCTCGATGGTGCTGTACATCGCCGCCGGCAAGCTCGGCCTGGTCCGCGGTGTCGGCGTCGCCCACACCTCGCAGATCGAGGCGGACGTGACGACGGACAGCCCCGCCACCGCCTCGAGCTGACCCGCGGGACGCCCGTTCCATCCCGTCAGACCGTTCCATCGCACACCGCTCCACCGCACCAACAGAAAGCGAACCCCTCATATGCACATCGGTATCGATGTCGGCGGCACCAACACCGACGCCGTGCTCATGGACGGCACCACCACCCTGGCGGCCGTCAAGCACGCGACCACCCCGGACGTGACCGACGGGATCGTCCAGGCGATCGGCGAACTGCGGAGCGGACACCACTTCGACGGTGAGCAGATCACCGCGGTGATGATCGGCACGACGCACTTCATCAACGCCCTCGTGCAGGCCAAGCGGCTCGCACCCACCGCGGCGCTGCGGCTCGGGCTCCCGGCGACCCGCGCACTGCCGCCGCTCGTCGACTGGCCGGCGGAGCTCGTCGAGGCGATCAGCGCACGCAGCTACCTCGCGCACGGCGGCTACGAGTTCGACGGACGCCCCATCTCGCCGATCGACCCCGACGAGCTGCGGGCACACGCCGAGGACATGCGCGCGAACGGCATCCGCTCGGTCGCGATCTCCTCCGTCTTCAGCCCCGTCAACCACGACCTCGAGGTCGAGGCGGCGCGGATCGTCGGCGAGGTCCTCGGCCCGGACGTCGCCATCTCGCTCTCGCACGAGATCGGGCGCATCGGCCTTCTGGAGCGCGAGAACGCGACGATCATCAACGCAGCCCTGCGCGAGCTCGCGTCGGAGATCGTCGACGGCCTGACCGCCGCCGTCCGGAAGCAGGGCATCGAGGCGCCCATCTTCCTCAGCCAGAACGACGGCACGCTCATGGACGAGGACTACGTGCGCCTCTACCCCGTCGCGACGTTCGCGTCCGGCCCCACCAACTCGATGCGCGGGGCGGCACTCACGAGCGGACTCGCGACGTGCGCGGTCGTCGACATCGGCGGCACCACGGCGGACATCGGCCTGCTCATCAACGGCTTCCCCCGCGAGACGGCGAACGAGGTCAAGGTCGCCGGCATCCGTACCAACTTCCGCATGCCCGACGTCCTGTCGATCGGCATCGGCGGCGGCAGCATCGTCGACGAGGAGACCGCCGAGGTCGGCCCGGCATCCGTCGGGTACAAGCTCATGACCGAGGCCCTCGTCTTCGGCGGCAGCACCCTCACGGCGACGGACATCGCCGTGGCCGCCGGTCGCGCGTCGATCGGTGACGCCTCGAAGGTCGCCCACCTCGACCCGGTCTTCGTGGAGCGCGTCCTCGAGCGGATCGGCGAACGCATCGCCGAGGCCGTCGACCGCATGCGCACCTCTCCAGAGCCGATCCCCGTGGTGGCGGTCGGCGGCGGGTCGATCCTGCTCTCAGACGAACTCCCCATCTTCGGCGCCGTCCACCGGCCCGACAACTACGCCGTGGCGAACGCCATCGGTGCTTCCATCGCGCAGGTCGGGGGCGAGATCGACAAGGTCTACGCCATCGAACCCGGCCGACGTGAGGAGGCGATCGCCGAGGTCCGTGCCGAGGCGATCGACAAGGCGATCGCGGCCGGCGCCTCCCCCGCGTCGGTCGCGATCGTCGATTTCGACGAGGTCCCGATCCCCTATCTCCCCGGGAACGCCACGCGCATCCGGGTGAAGGCCGTCGGCGACCTCGACATGGGAGGCCTCCGATGAGCTGGACCATCTCGGCCGAGCTCATTCCCGGCCTCGCCCGCGGTGCGGCCGTCCTCGGGACCGGCGGCGGCGGCGACCCGTACATCGGCGCGCTCCTCGCCGCGCAGGCACTCCGCGAGCACGGCGACGTCACCGTCGTCACCCTCGACGAGGTCCCCGACGACGCGCTCGTCCTCACCGTCGCGATGATGGGCGCCCCGACCGTCATGGTTGAGAAGCTGCCGAGCCTCACCGAGGTCGTCGCACCGGTCCACGCCCTCAGTGCTTCTCTCGGTCGCCCGGTCACGCACATCGCGTGCGCCGAGGTCGGCGGTGTGAACTCGACCATCCCGATCGCCGCAGCCGCAGCGCTTGGACTCCCCCTCATCGACGCCGACGGGATGGGGCGGGCCTTCCCCGAGCTGCAGATGGTGCTCCCGACCCTGTACGGCATCGACGCCTCCCCGCTCGCGTTCAGCGACGAGAAGGGCAACACCGGCGTCCTCACGACCGTCGACAACAGCTGGACCGAACGCATCGCCCGCGTGGCCTGTGTCGAGATGGGCTGCTCGGTCATGATCTCCGGCTTCCCGATGTCCGGCGCGCAGGCCCGCGAGGCGCTCGTCGCCGACTCGCTGTCGCTGTGCCGCGAGATCGGCGACGGCATCGAGGCGGCCCGAGCCGAGAAGGCCGACCCCGTGGAGCGGACCGTGCAGCTGCTCGGCGGTCGCGAACTGTTCTCCGGTAAGGTCGTCGACGTCGAGCGCGCGACCACCACCGGGTTCGCCCGCGGTCGCGCCCGGATCGACGGCGTCGACGCGAGCCTCGAGCTGTCGTTCCAGAACGAGCACCTCATGGCCGCGCTCGACGGCGTCACCCTCGTGACCACGCCCGACCTCATCATGGTGCTCGAGCACGACTCCGGCGAGCCCATCACCACCGAGGGGCTCCGCTACGGACAGCGTGTCCGCGTGATCTCGGCACCGAGCGACGACCGCTGGCACAGTCCTGAGGCGCTGGCGATGGTCGGGCCGGGGTACTTCGGGTACGAGGTGCACTCGCACCGCTTCGACGGCACGGCCGAGACGCCTGCGCCGGACGGGCCGGAGGTCGCCGCATGAGCTGGACGCTGACCGCGGACGACCTGCCCGACCTCGCTCGAGGCGCCACCCTCCTCGGGACCGGCGGCGGAGGTGACCCGTACATCGGCATGATGCTCGTGAAGCAGGTGCTCGGCGACCGCTCCATCACGATCCTCGACCCCGACGACCTCGCCGACGACCTCTTCGTCATCCCCACCGCGCAGATGGGCGCTCCAACGGTCATGGTCGAGAAGATCCCGGCCGGGTTCGAACCGACACTCGCCCTGCGGACACTGGAGGAGCACCTCGGGCGCACCGCCGACGCGACCATGCCGATCGAGTGCGGTGGCATCAACTCGATGATCCCGCTCATCGTGGCCGCCGAGACCGGGCTGCCGGTCGTCGACGCCGACGGCATGGGCCGGGCCTTCCCGGAGCTCTCCATGGAGACCTTCGCGGTGTACGGCGTGCACGGTTCGCCGCTCGCCATCGCCGGGGAACGCGGCGAGCGCGTGATCATCGACACCGGCGACGACGACCGACAGATGGAGTGGTTGGCGCGCGGCATCGCGATCCGCCTCGGCGGCGTCGCGCACATCGCCGAGTACGCGATGAGCGGGGCGGACGTGCATCGCACCGCGGTGCCGCGGACGATCTCGATGGCGCTGGCCCTCGGCCGGGCGATCCGGGTCGCGCGCGAGGAGCACCGTTCACCGTTCGCCGCCATCACCGACACGCTCTCCACGACGCTTTACTCCCACGTGCGGGAGCTGTTCGTCGGGAAGGTGGCCGACGTGGAGCGTCGCACCACCGAGGGCTTCGCCAAGGGCACGGCCGTCATCTGGTCGGCCGACCCGTCGAGCTCCGAACGCCTCGAGATCTCGTTCCAGAACGAGAACCTCATCGCCCGGTGGAACGGCGAGGTCGTCGCGATCGTGCCGGACCTCATCTGCATCGTCGACCACGAGACCGCCGAGCCGATCACCACGGAGGGCCTCCGCTACGGCCAACGCGTGCGGGTCCTCGGGATCTCGACGCCGGCACTCATGCGCACGCCGGACGCACTGCGCGCCTTCGGGCCGACCGCGTTCGGGCTGACGGAGCCGTTCGTCCCGGTGGAGGGCGAGGCAGCGGCTGCGGAAGCCGCGGATGCGTTCGCCAGGGCGACGAAGGACGCTGTCAGGAACAACGGTTGATCGGCAGCAGCCGCTACATGCGTCCCTACTTTGAGGCATGGCCAGACCCGTCGGCAATTCGCCAACGGCCCGTTGGCGCATTGCCCTGGGGCCATGTGATCGAAATCCTCGGCAAACTCGACGACCCGGCGAAGCACGACTGGTGCGCGGCCACAGACGTGCATGACCACTACGGCCGATCCGTGCTGGCAGACCAGATCACGAAGCGTCTCCACGAGCGGGAGACGGCAGCTCCGACCAGCTTCTCAAGCACCAGGGACTCCCGAGCCTAGGCTGAGGGCATGCCGACCCTCCTCGAGCGCGATCGCCTCCCCGCCCTGGCGACGGGGTTCGCGATCCTGGGCTCGGGAGGTGGCGGCGCGACGACGATGCTCGAGCTGGCGCTCCGGGACGAGCGCGCCTGGCCGTTCGACCTCCACAGCGTCGACGACCTCGACCCGGAGACCCCGTGTCTCGCCGTCGGCTTCGTCGGTTCCACGATGCTGCTCAGCGAGCGCCTGCCCGGCACGGATCCGTTCGGGCGGCTGATCGGGGCCGCGGAGCGCTGGCTCGGACACCGCATCCCGGCCATCTGTTCGTTGGAGGGTGGCGGGGTCAACGGGCTGACCCCCTTCGCGTTCGCCGCGGGGCGGACCATCGTCGACGCTGATCTGACCGGACGTGCCGTCCCCTCGCTCGACCAGATGTCGATCCTCGTGGACGAGGTCCCAGGCATCGTCGTCACCTGCGACACCGGTGCCGGCGGGGTCGCCCTCGTCGAGACCGAGCGTGCTCTCGACATCGAACGCGTCGTCCGCGCGGCGATCGTGCAGGCCGGCGGCAGCGGCGGCATGGTGTTCGCTGGCTTCACCGTCGGCGACCTCCGCGCGCACGCCATCGTCGGGAACGCCGCCCGGGCACTCGAGCTGGGCGGGGCGTTCCTCGCACGGATCGACGGCCCGCTGACCGCCCTGGCCGAGTCGCTGGGTGGACGGCTCCTCGCGGAGGGACGGGTCAACAGCATCGAGCCGGACTCCCGGGACCCGCACGTGCTCACCTTCGGGATCGACGGGAGCAGTGGTGCGCTGCACCGTCTCGTCGCCCGCTCCGAGACGCTCGCGTTCATGACCGACGGACGACTCGAAGCCGCCGCGCCGGACCTCATCGTCGTGGTCGACGCCGTCTCGCGGGACATCCTCGAGGTCACGGCGATCTCGATGGCGAGACACGTCGCCGTCATCCGGGTCGACGGTCCGGACTGGTGGTCCGGCTCCCCGGAACGACTCCGCCATGTGCTCCCGTCCGCCTACGGCCTGGACGAGCTCGACGAGATCCGGACCGACGAGGTCACGGCATGAGCGATCGCCTGCAGTTGGGCGCGCTCCTCGCGCACCCCGACAACGGCGGCGTGCGGCTCGTCGCCGGCCCGGCCGACGCCAACTGGGCCGGCGTGGTGGTCGAGACGAACGAGGCGGCTCTCCCCGAGGAGGGGGCCGGCCGACTCGCCGTGGTGACCGGAGCCCCACCCACGAGGCCATGGCAGCAGGACGCACTCGTCCGCCGCACCCGGGATCGCGGCTTCCTCGCCCTGGCGATCCCGGAGGCCGACGGCTTCGGCGCGGGGACGCGCGCGCTCGCCGACCGACTCGGCTTCTCGCTCCTGCACGTCGACCGACCGATGCTGC
Source organism: Plantibacter sp. CFBP 8804 (assembly GCF_014841225.1). Classification (NCBI taxonomy): domain Bacteria; kingdom Bacillati; phylum Actinomycetota; class Actinomycetes; order Micrococcales; family Microbacteriaceae; genus Plantibacter; species Plantibacter sp. CFBP 8804. The sequence goes on along the minus strand of NZ_JACYTU010000004.1, from coordinate 243,926 downwards.
TCGCGAAGGCGTGCTGGCAGCTCGTCGAGGCCCGCGATTCCCTGACCCTCGGGTACGTCCGCAAGGTCGCGCAGTCCATCGAGTACCACGCCGAGGGACTGGCCGACCTCCTCCGCCACCTCTCGACGAGCATCGGCCACGGGATCGCCCTCATCGACAGTGAGGGCGTCCTGCTCGAGGCCGGCGGGCGGTTGCCGTCCGAGGTGCACGCGGCGATCGACTTCGGCCCCTGGGTCGACCTGACGAAGGCCGGGCGCGGCGCGGCGGCATCGGTCCGGGTGGACAGCCCGAGCCGGGAGGGCCTCCGGGTCGCGTTCTTCGGGGACGGCCTCGACGACCGACAACTGAGTGCGCTCGCAGTCGCCGCCGAGGTCGCCATGCCCGCCGTCGCGGCGCGGATCCTCATCGACGAGGTCGCCGAGGTCAGTGACGCGTCCGTGTCGTCCGGCGTCCTGCGGGACTTCGTGGACCTCCGAGGCCGCCCCGATCCCGACGTCGAACGCCGCATGCTCGAGCGGGGCTGGCGGACGACCGGCTACCACCTCGCGTTCCGCATCGTCGGCCGGAGCCGGGTGGACGCCCTGCAACTCCTCCGCTTCGTGACCGGCGCACTCGGGCGGATCGCCGTGGACTCCCACGCGACGACGAGCGGGCGCGGGGTGAGCGGTTGGCTGACGTTCGCCGAACCGCCGGAGCCACCGCAGGTCGAGCGGTACATCGCCGCCCTCCGCGACCTGCACGTCGAGGCGCGACGCTCGTTCAACGTCGCGACGGCCGTCGGATCGCTGGCGAGCGGATCGGCGGGCCTGACGTCGTCACTCGGGGAGGCGTCCGACGCGGTGCGCATCGCCGCGAACCGGTCCACGACGGGCTGGTTCGTGCGGGTGGACGGCCTCGGCCTGGAACAGCTCCTGCTCGCCTGGACCGACAACGACACCTTCGTCCCGGCGGCGCGGTCGCTCCTCGCACCGTTGCAGACCGGCAACGGTGAACTGCTGACGACACTGTCCGCCTACCTCGACCACGAGTCCGCGGTCGCACCGACGGCCGCCGCGCTCGGGTTGCACCGCAACACCGTCGCGACGCGGATCACCCGCGCGCAGGAGCTCCTCGGCGTCGACATGACCGATCCCGAGGTGCGCCTCGCGCTCCATCTCGCCTGCCGCGCCGTGCGGTGAGCGTGGGTCGCTGAGTCGCCCTGGTCACTGAGCTTGTCGAAGTGCCGCCCTTCGACAAGCTGAGGGACCGAAAACCGTTCGACACACCTTCCCCGGTCACTGAGCCGCCCCCGGTCACTGAGCCTGTCGAAGTGCACACGGACAACCCCGCCCTTCGACAAGCTCAGGGACCGGAAAGGGAGCTCAGGGACCGAAACCCGTTCGAGACACCTTCCCCGGTCACTGAGCCTGTCGAAGTGCACACGGACAACCCAGCCCTTCGACAAGCTCAGGGACCGGAAAGGGAGCTGAGGGACCGAAAACCGTTCGAGACACCTTCCCCGGTCACTGAGCCTGTCGAAGTGCACACGGACAACCCCGCCCTTCGACAAGCTCAGGGACCGGAAAGGAAACTCAGGGACCGGAAAGGAAACTCAGGGACCGGAAAGGGAGCTCAGGGACCGGAAGGGGACCTCAGCGGCTCAGACCGCCGTCGCGGTGAACTGCATCCGCGGGTTCGCGTAGAACTCCTGCGCCTCGACGAGCTGCAGCTCCCGCTGGCCCGAGCGGTACGTGAGCTCGACGAGGTCGAACACACTCGACGCCGTGCGCTCCAGGGCGAGCTTCGCGTCGCGGGTCTCGCCGTAGTGTGCGGCGAACAGGGCGGCCGTGACGTCGCCGGAACCGTTCGCCTTGAACGGCAGCAACGGCGTCTGGACGATCCACCGACCGGCGTCGTCCACGACGAGCATCTCGATCGTCTCGGGGTCGCGGTCGGGACGCTCGACGCTCGTCACCAGGACGACCGACGGGCCCATCGCGCGCGCCAGTTCGACCGACGCCAACGTGGACTCGAGCGAAGCGGGCTCGGTGCCCGTGAGGAAGCCCAGCTCGAACTGGTTCGGCGTGATGATGTCGGCGTTCGGCACGACGCGGTCGCGCAGCAGGTCGGGGATCTCCGGGGCGACGAAGCACCCGGACTTCGCGTTGCCCATGACCGGATCGCACGCGTACAGCGCGTCGGGGTTCGCCGCCTTGACCCGCTGCACCGCGTCCACGATGACGTCGCCGATGCCGACGCCGCCCTGGTAGCCCGAGAGCACGACGTCGATCTGCGGGAACGCACCGCGCTCCTCGACACCGGTGATGACCTCGCCGACCTGCTCGGGCGAGATGAGCGGCCCGCGCCACGCGCCGTACCCGGTGTGGTTCGAGAAGTTCACCGTGTTGACCGGGATCACCTCGACGCCGATGCGCTGGAGGGGGAACACGGCCGCGGAGTTGCCGACGTGCCCGTAGGCCACGGCTGACTGGATGGAGAGGATCTTCACGATGTCGCAATCACGATGGGGAGGCCGCCGCGGACACTGCGTTCGTGGCGGGCATGGACGGTGCCTGCAAGGACTCAACGATACTCTTCCGCCGCCTACAGAACCCACGTGCCGCGTCAACCCGTGAGCGGGATCCCCCTCGTCCGCGTCTCCGCTCCTATGCTGATCGGATGACGACTCCTGAGAGCACGACCACGCCGAGCGACACCACGGCGACCAAGACCGCCGCCGTCATCTACAACCCCGTGAAGGTCGACCTCGACGCACTCCGGGAGTCGGTCGACCGCTCCGCCGCCGATGCTGGCTGGGGCGAGTCGCTCTGGTTCGAGACGAGCATCGACGACGTCGGCCAGGGCGTCACCGCCGAGGCGATCGCTGCGAAGGTCGACCTCGTCATCGCGGCCGGCGGCGACGGCACGGTCCGCGCTGTCTCAGAGGCCTTGCGGGGCAGCGGGATCCCCCTCGCGCTCCTCCCCTCCGGCACCGGCAACCTGCTCGCCCGCAACCTGAGTCTCACCCTGAACGACCTCCCGGGCTCCGTCGTCACGGCGTTCACCGGCGACGACAAGCCCATCGACCTCGGCGTCATCGATATCGAGCGCGCCGACCACTCGCGCGACCGCCACGTGTTCGTCGTCATGGCCGGCATGGGCATCGACGCGAAGATGATCAAGAACACCGACGACGACCTCAAGGCGAAGGCCGGTTGGGCCGCCTACGTCGACGCGATCGTGAAGTCGCTGCGCGACCCCGACGAACTGCACCTGCGGTTCCGCATCGACGACGAGCCGCAGACCCGCGCGACCGTCCACACCGTCATCATCGGCAACTGCGGTTCGCTGCCGGCCAACATCCTGCTGCTGCCGGACGCGGTCGTCGACGACGGCCTGTTCGACCTCATGTTCATGCGCCCCGGCGGGATCCTCGGGTGGATCCGCATCTGGGCGAAGGTCGCCTGGGTGAACGGCGTCCTCCGTCGCACGAAGGCGGGCAAGGCCCTCGCCGGCAAGCAGAAGGACGACGGCGACCTCCGGTACGGCACCGCGAAGCGCTTCGTCGCCCGGATGTCGAAGCCGGAGGAGATCGAACTCGACGGCGACGGCTTCGGCAAGGCCATTGCGATCAACACCTGGATCGAGCCGGGTGCCCTCACCGTCCGCGTTCCGGCTGCGGCGGAGTAGCTCGGGCGCCCTCAGCTCACCGATGTGCGTGGGGTGACCCGGCGGGCCCAGAGCAGCACGGGGATCAGCAGGAGGGCGAGCACGCCGCCCGCGATCGACAGCGCACCGTAACCGACCCCCGCCATCACGACGCCGGACATGACACCGGCTCCGGCACCGGCGAGCGCGATGAGGACGTCGAGCGTGCCCTGGGTGCGTGCCCGGTTGGCGGGCACGGTGTGGTCGACGACCAGCGCGGTGCCCGCGATGAGCCCGAAGTTCCAGCCGAGTCCGAGGAGGGCGAGCGCCAGGATGAGCAGGCCGAGCGAGTCCGCCGGTGCGAGTGCTCCCGTGACACCGGCGAGCAGGAGGGTCACGCCGGCGGCGATCGCCATCGGCGTGCGGCCGATGCGGTCGACCAGGACGCCGGTCACGAGCGAGGGGAGGTACATCGCGGCGATGTGGATCCCGATCACGAGCCCGACCTCGCCGAGGCCGTGGTGGTGGGCGCGCATGTGCACCGGGGTCATGGTCATCACCGCCACCATGGCGATCTGCGTGACCACCATGACCGCGGCGCCGACGTAGGCGCCGACGCCGGGACGCGGGCGTGCGGCGGTCGTCGGCGATGTCTGCTTCGACCCCACCTGCTCCGCAGCGGTCCGCTCCACCTCCAGCTGCGCGAGCTCGGCGTCGAGACGGCGGGCGAGGAGGAACGGGTCGGGTCGGAGCAGCACGAGGAACGCCGTCCCGGCCGCGAGGTAGGCGACCGCGGCGAGGAGGAACGGCCCGGCGAGCGACGGCAGCCCGAGGCCGGTCGCGAACGATCCCAGCGGCTCGACGAGGTTGGGTCCGGCGACAGCGCCGAGCGTGGTCGACACCATCGCGACGCTGATCGCCGAACCACGTCGGGCCGGGGTCGCGAGATCGGTGCCGGCGTAGCGCGCCTGGAGGTTCGTGGCCGTGCCAGCGCCGTAGACGAACAGCGACAGGAAGAGGAGCGGCACCAGGGCGGTGGTGGCGGCCACGACCACACCGATCGCGCCGACGCCACCCGCCGCGAATCCGAGTCCGAGCCCGATGCGCCGGCCGAGCCGCTGGGTGACGCGCCCGACGAGGAAGGCGGTGAGCGCGGAGCCGAGGGTCAGGAGCGCGGCTGCGACGCCCGCGAGGCTCATGCTGCCGAGGACGTCCTGCACGAGGAGCGCCCCGACCGTCACCCCGGCGGCGAGACCGGCGCCGCCGAGGACCTGGCTGATGACGACGACCGTGAGCGTCCGCCGCTGCACGCGGGCGCGCTCGGCGGCGATCACAGCTCTGGCGTCGGTCTCCCGGGAATCGCTCTCGCCGCGCGCGCTCATGCTCCGACCGTCAGCGTCGCGTGGAGATGCGACCGTAGGCGTCGACCGTCACGATGAGCGACTCGACCTTGCGGTTCACGACGCGGATGATCACGACGATGAGCCAGAGCCCGCCGGTGATGAGCGTCAGGATCAGGTTCCAGAACCAGCCGATGCGCTTCTGTCGCTGCAGCACGGCCTGCTGGCCCTGCACCGACGACACCGTCCAACCGCGCGCGGCGTAGCGGGCGACTTCGGCGTTCAGGACGGCGGTGAGCTGCTCCATCGGGAGCGGAGTGGAGGAGGACATGCCTCGAATCTACCCGTCGCGGGCACCGGGCCACTGAGCCCAACACCGTCGGTCCCTGAGCCGCACACCATCGGTCCCTGAGCCGCACACCATCGGTCCCTGAGCCTGTCGAAGGGCGCCCCGGCTCCCTACGGCCGACCCCTGAGCCCAACACCGTCGGTCCCTGAGCCCGACACCACCGGTCCCTGAGCTTGTCGAAGGGCGCTCTACGATCGATGTATGCGCATCCGTCTCGCCGAACCTGCCGACCTGCCTGGCGTCCTCGCCATCCACACCGACGCCGTCGCGAACGGTGTCGCGATCTGGACCGAGGTCACACCCGACCTCGCCGAGCGCGAGGCATGGCTCGCCCGCCACCAGGAGCCGGGCCGGGTCGCGCTCGTCGCCATCGCCGACGGCCCCGACGACGCGCTCCCCGAGGGTGAGGTCCTCGCCTACGGCAGCTACGGCCCGTACGCCGCGAAGGACGGGTACCGCCACACCGTCGAGAACTCCGTGTACGTGCACCCGGACGCACAGGGGCGCGGCCTCGGCAAGGCGCTCATGGTCGAGCTGCTGGAACGCGCCACGGCCGACGGCCACCACGTCATGCTCGCCCTCATCGAGGCCGAGAACACCGCATCGATCGCCCTGCACACGAAGCTCGGGTTCGAGCAGGTCGGCCTGCTGCCGGAAGTCGGGACGAAGTTCGGCCGCTGGCTCGACCTCGCCATCCTGCGCCGCACGCTCGCCTGAGCCCTCCCGCCGGTTCACAACTCCTGCTCGCGTCGGTCGCACGTTCGCAGATCGGCTCAGCCCCGGCGTGCCGCTGCGCTCCCGCGACGAACTGCAGGAGTTGTGAACCGGCGGGACGCTCGGCGAGGCGTCCTGCCGGCTGAGGAGCTCGGACCGGATGCTCTGCGCACAACTCCTGCTGGTCGGTCAGAACACCGCCCAGGAGCATCCCGGCCCCGGGTACGCGCCCGGGATGCAGGAGTTACGAGCCGGAGACGGGACCCGAGACGACCACCCGGGCGACCGCACCCGCACCGAGGTCCACGGTGTGCGGCTCGGACGCGCCGGTCAGGACGACCCGGACCGGTGTCTCGCCGAGGTTCCCGAGGATCACGACGGTCTCGCCGGCGCCATCGACGGCGGCGATCGCGGTCACACCCGCCGGCGAGACGGGCGACCCGGCGCCGGGCGACACCCCGCCGATCTCGACCGCGACGCGCTGCCGTCCGCTGAGCTCGGCGATCCACCCGAGCGCCCGGCCCGCAGCCGTCAGCGGCCCGTCGGCCGCGACGAGCCCACGCGGTCCGGTCGCCTCGAAGTACGACAGCGACTCGACACCGGAGACGGCCAGGGCCGCGACACTGCCGACGACCCAGGCGCCGAGCGCCTCAGCCGACTGCCGCTCGTCCGTCGCGCCGGGCACGTGCTCCGCGCCGAAGCCCGCGCGGAGTTCCGCGTCACGGGAGTCACCCGCGCTCGCCCGCGTGGTGGCGACCGCGTTGTAGCGGGCGCCGAGTGTGACCGGCCCGACGTGCAGCGGGCGGCCGTCGGCGATCCTGACAGCGTCCGCCACGACGACGGCCTGCATGCCGAGCGACTCGACGAGCTGGTGCCCGCCGCGGTCGTGCATGAACGGCGTGATGCTGAACGCCACGGGGCCCGCCCAGCGCTCGAGACGCGCGTGGTTGCGGTTGAGCTCCGTGAAGTGCGCGCGCGTGCCGCCGACGAGCTCGGGATGCGGCGTCGGGCTCTCGCCCCACAGGGCCTGCAGGACGTCGCCGAGCGCGGTCAGCAGCGTGACCTCGGAGAGGTGGGTACGGCGATGGAACGCCCCGACGCGCACGACGGGCACGGCCGCCTCGCGGAGCCGTCGCAGCACCGGCTCGGCCTCCTCACCCGTCCCGAGCACGAGTCGGAGGTCGAGGGGCCTGGTGCCGGCCTGGCGCACGGCGCGGTCGAGGATGGCCGGCCAGTCCGGGTTCGTCGGGTCGATCTCCACGAAGATCCCGGCGATCGGGTCCGGGACCACCGCACCAGCGCGTCCACCGTCGGGGTCGCTCGACACCGAGGTCGAGATCGTGGGGACGACGCTGTCGAGTGGCGCGCCGATCCGCCCGTCGACAGACTCCAGGACCGGGTCTTCTCCGTGCACCGCGACCTCCGTCTCGGGCACGACGGTCACGGCGAGCGGCGTCGCCAGTGGGGCCTCGGCGCGCTCGGCAGCGTCGACCCGCGCACAGGAGACCTCGACGGACTGCTCCACGACGTCACCGACCGTCAGCGCCACGGGGAACGGCAACGAGAGCGGCGTCGAGTAGGTCTTGAACGAGGCGTCGGTCCAGTTGCGCTGGTCCTCCATCTCGAAGACGTCACCGCTGAAGCGGGCCGTGGTCGCGATGCGGTCGCCGGTCCAGGCGAGGGACTCGATGCGGATCGCCGGCTGATGCGGAGCGACGTGCTCCGGAAGGAGGGTCGTCGTCGTGGACCCCTCCGGGTGGCCGACGACGAGCTCGGTGCCGGCGAGGGCCGGTGACTGCAGCACGATGAGGCCGATGCGCGCGCGACGGAACGCGGCGGTCACCTCGGCCCGGACGGCGACCCGCAGCGTCGACGCTCCGAGGTCGACCGACAGCGACCAGGCGACGGTCTCGCCGTCGTCGCCGACCCGGCCGCGCAGGGCCAGGCCGCTCGTCGTGTGGTCGACCGCGTCGACGATGACGGGCAGCGTCTTCCAGTCCTGGTCGCGGACGACGAAGCGGATGCTGCGCAGCACGAGCTCGCCGTCGAAGGCGATGTCGTCCAGCTCGGAGCCGCGGAGCGAGGCCGACCAGGGCCCCCGTCCGACGGCGAGGGCGTCGCGCTCGCGGTCGAGCAGCAGGTCGGATGCGACGCGGAAGGTGGTTCCCGAACGCGAGGTCATGATCGTCGGCTCAGAGGCTCGTCATGCCGCCGTCGACCCGGAAGGTCGCTCCGGTGGCGAAGCTCGACTCGTCGCTGGCGAGGTACACCATGATGCCCTCGACGTCCGAGGCCTGGCCGGGACGACCGAGCGGGATGCGCCCGACGATCGCGGCGCGGGACTCGGGGTCGCCGGAGATCGCGGTGACGAGCGGGGTCTCCGTGTAGCCGGGGACGACGGTGTTCACGCGGATCCCCTGATCGGCGTAGGCCGCGGCGACGGTCCGGCCGAGGCCGTGGATCCCGGCCTTCGTGGAGCTGTACGCCGTGAAGTCGGCGCCCTCGCCGTTGAGACCGGTCGGGCTGCCCGTGAGGATGATCGAGCCGCCCCGGCCGAGCATGGCGCGGACGGCGTGCTTCGTCGTGAGGAAGGTGCCGGTGAGGTTGATGTCGACCGTGCGCTGCCAGACCTCGAGGTCGAGGTCGGCGATCTTCGCGTCCTGGCCGAAGAGCTGTACGCCGGCGTTCGCGACGACGACGTCCGGGGTCTTGCCTGCTGCGTCCATGACCGCGAAGGCGGCCTCGACGCTCGCTTCGTCGGCGATGTCGAGTCGCACGGCGATGGCGGTCGGGAAGGGTGCCGCCGCATCGCGGGCGGCCTGGATGTCGCGGTCGGAGAAGACGACGGCGGCGTCCTCTCGCGCGAACCGTTCGGCGACCGAGCGTCCGATCCCCGATCCGGCACCCGTCACGAGCGCGGTCTTTCCTGCAAGTCGTCCAGTCATCGTCGCCTGTCTCTCGTGCGGTGTTGCGGGGGTGGTGTCGCGGGTGTCGCAGTGGCTGTCGCGGGTGGTGCATCGGATCGTCTGCAGCCTATCCGGCACAACCGGTTGACCGCATGTGGCGTTCGCAATTCAGGACGGCCGCGGCGCGCTGACCCGGATCGGGGGTGGAGCGGGCCGACGCGCCGGGCACGTCCTGAACTGCGAACAGTTCGGGAAGTGGGTTACCGCTCGATCTTGTCGAGGTGGAGCATGGCGGCGAGGTTCTTGTCGAGCTCGTCGTCCTGGAAGACCTTCTTCCAGTCGTCCTTGATGATCGCGCTGCGTCCGTAGTCCATCGCGATGAGGCACGCGTCGGAGAACGGGTTGTCGCCCTTGAGCGAGTTCGCGAGGGCGACCTGCGTGTGGCCGAGGAGGATCGCACGAGCGGCCGGCTCCGGCACGCCCATCGTGTTGACGGCCTCGTCGAGCGACTCCTTGAGGAGCGCACCGATCATGCAGGCGATCGTCTCCACGAGGGTCGGCTCGAGCTGCGCGAGCTGCTTGACCGTGACCCAGTGGACCTCGCCGACCGGGGCGAAGATCGCCCGGACGACGGCCTCGACCTGCGCCTGCTTCTCAGCGTCGTCGGACTCGATCGCCGCGATGGCGTCCTGGAGGGCGGCGATGCCACCGAAGGTGTCCGCGTACTCCTCGGGCGTGTGGCGCTCGACGAAGACGGAGGGGTGGCAGGGGTGCGTGACGGCCTGGATGACGTCGTCGCGACGCGTCAGCAGACCCGCGTACGCGGCGGCCGGGTCGAGCGTGAGGAGCACGGCGCCCGACTTCATGAGCGGGACGACGCCGGCGGACACGGCCTTCAGGGCGAGGTCCGGGACGGCGAGGATGACGACGTCGGCGTCGGTGACGGCCGCGTCGGTCTCGGTGAGCTCGCGACCGGCCTCGGTCACGCGCTCCTGGCCGGCGGGCGAGACCTCGCTGTAGAAGACGGTGTGGCTGGTCTTCACGAGGTTGTTGGAGACGCGCATGCCCATCTTGCCGCCTGCGCCGATGACGGCGATGGTGAGCTGGTCCGCGACGGTGGTGGTGTCGGTCATGATCTTCCTTCTCTCAGGTACTGCAGGTTGTGTGCGGTCCACGTGCGCTCGAGCTCGATCGTCTCCGTGATGGAGTCGCCGAGCGGGAGCCAGTGTTCGATGATCTGGTTGACACCGCGCTCGTCCGGTCGGACGACGGCGGTGAGGGCGGGGTAGTCGAGCAGGCCGGTGCCGAGCGGGGCGCCCTCGAGGGTGAAGCCGACCCAGCCGCCCCGGCGGGTGAACGCGAAGTCCTTGACGTGGATGTTCCGGACGTACGGAGCGGTGCGCTCGATGACGTCACTCGGGTGCTCGAGCCGGGCCACGGTGTTGGCGGGGTCGAGGCAGATGCCGAGGTTCGCGTGGTCGACGGCGGTCACGAGGTCGACGAGCTCCTGCGTTGACAGCTGCTCGTAGGTCTCGAGCGCGATCGTCACGCCGGCCGCTTCGAACGCCGGGAGCACCGCGCGGAGTCGATCGACGGCGTCCGCGTGGGACGGCCGGTCGTCGCCGGACGTGACCATGCTGCGGAGGAGCTTCGCGCCCAGCACGGTGGCGATGTGGAGGAAGCGTTCGAGGTGCGCGACCGCGATCCCCTTCGTCCCGAGTTCGAGGGTGACCCCGCGCTCGCGGGCGACCTCGGCGATCTGGCGCAGCTCATCGTCGGACATCGACTCGATGCGGGCGTCGTCGCAGATCTGGAAGAGCTCGACGCCGGCCTCGGCCGTGCGCTCGATCATGCCGATGACGCTCAAGCGCTCGGGTGCGAGCTCGGAGCCCTCCCAGAAGAAGGTGTAGGTGCCGAAGCCGATCATGCGCGGGCCGCCTCGTCGAGCACGGCCTCGAGCGCCGCGACGTCGTGGGCGAAGCGTCCGAGGAACACGCCGTCGACGTCGTCACCGAGGGCGGTCAGCAGACCGGGACCCGCACTGCCGCCGTAGATCACGGAGCTGCCGACCCGGTCGGGCCGCTCTGCGATCGATTGCTTCAGGATCGCGCCGACGGCTCGCACGTACTCGGCAGACGCGGGTTCAGCCGCACCGATCGCCCACACGGGCTCGTAGGCGACGATGACCGGTCCCGCCACGGCATCCGCGAGCGCAGAGTCCAGCTGGCGCACGCACTCCGTCGCAGCCGCCTCGGGCGTCGTGCGCTCGACCTCGCCGATGCAGAGGACCGGCGAGAGGCCGTTGCGGAGGGCCGCGGCGGTCTTCTCGGCGACGACCTCGTCGGTCTCGCCGAAGAGGGAGCGGCGCTCCGCGTGGCCGACCTCGACCACGGCGACGCCGACCTCGGCGAGCTCGGGGCCGCCGACCTCACCGGTGAACGCACCACGGTCCGCGCTCGCGAGGTCCTGTGCTCCGACCAGCACGCCCGTCCCGGCGAGGGCCGCCACCGAGGGCACGACCGCGAGGTAGCCGGGGATGACGAACAGTCGCACGCGACCATCGACCACGGCCTCGTGCCGACGGGCCAAGGCGCCCACCTGCTCGATCCACTCGAGGGTCTGCGCGTGGCCGAAGTACATCTTCAGGCTCACGCCGACCACGCGGGGCGCGGTAGACGCAGGCACGGCCGACGGGGACGGGGTGGTCATCAGCAGGAGCCCGTCGCCTCGTACTCACCGATGACGGCGACCTTCTCGGCGCTCGCGCTGGTCTCGTCGAAGCGGTAGGTGAGCCACTCGCGGACGAGGCGGCGGGCGAGCTCGATGCCGATGACGCGCTGGCCCATCGTCAGGACCTGCGCGTTGTTGCTGAGGACACCGCGCTCGACGGAGAAGCTGTCGTGTGCCGTGACGGCGCGGATACCGGCGACCTTGTTGGCGGCGATCGCGACGCCCAGACCGGTGCCGCAGAAGAGGAGCGCGCGGTCGGCCTGGCCGGACGCGACGAGCTCCGCGGCGGCGATCGCGACCCGCGGGTAGGCGGTGTGGCCATCGGCGTCCACGCCCACGTCGACGAGCGAGGCGACGCCGTCGTGCTGCTCGAGGTCGCGCTTGACGATCTCCTTGTAGTCGAACCCGGCGTCATCCGAGCCGATGACGATGCGCAGCTGATCGGTCATGCGTGTACTCCTTCGTTGGTGGTGGTGCTGGTGGAGCCGTCCGGTGCAGTGGTGCCGCCGGCGCGCTCGAGGACGGGGACGATCGCCGTGACGATCAGGCCGAACGAGTAGGCACCGGCGTCGACGGTACCGAGACTCTTCTCGGCGTGCGGTCGGGCGCGGCCCATCTTCGGCAGGAGGTCCGCGGTCTCAGCGGCAGCGGTGGAGGCAGCCGCAGCGGCGGTCGTCCAGGCGGTGACGAGGTCGGAACCGTCGGCGACGGCTGCACTCAGGGTGGTGGTGAACGGCACGAGCGCGTCGACCATCGTCTTCTGTCCGACCTCGGCCTTGCCGAACGACATGATGCCGTCGACCGCGGCCTGCACGCCGGTCGCGACGTCGGTGCGGCCTGGTGCGACCTCGTCGCCGAGGGCGGTTCCGACCGAGCGGAGCGCGAGGCCCCACAGGGCGCCGGAGGTGCCGCCAGCGCGGTCCGCCCAGGCGTCGCCGGCCAGGTGCAGGACGGTGTGGGCACCGGCCCCGGCATCGGCGGCGGCGTGCGCGGCGGTGACGGCGGCACGAGCACCGCGCTGCATGCCGATGCCGTGGTCGCCGTCACCCGCGACGGCGTCGATCCGTCCGAGCTCCTCGACGTTCGTGTCGATGACCTGGACGAGCGCGTCGAGGGCCTCGACCACGACCGCGGCGGCGGCCCGGGACGCGTCGGTGGACTCGGGGATCTCGGCAGCCGTCTCGGCGACGAGCTCCGAGGGGTCGAGCTGCTCGGCCGCTGCGACGACGCCCTTGCGGTAGGCGGGGGTGTCGGCACCGGCAGCCCAGAAGCCCTCGAGCTCCTCGTCCAACCAGAAGAGCGTGAGCGAGACGCCGGCCATGTCGAAGCTCGTGACGAGCTCGCCGACCTCGGGATCGACGATCTCCACCCCTGCGGCCTCGAGCTGCGCCGCGACCGCACGGTAGACGACGAACAGTTCCTCGTACTTCACGGAGCCGAGCCCGTTGAGGATGACGCCGACGCGAGCGCCCGTGGCTTCGGAGACACCCTCGGGCAGTTCCGCGAGCAGCGAGGAGACGAGCAGGGTGGCGAGTTCATCGGCCGTCGGCACGTCGGTCTCGTCGATGCCGGGCTCGCCGTGGATGCCCATGCCGACCGCCATGCGACCCTCGGGCACGGTGAACAGCGGCTCGGTCGCGCCCGGCAGGGTGCAGCCACTGAACGCGACGCCGAAGGATCGGGTGCGCTCGTTCGCGTGGGTGGCGACGCGGACGACCTCGTCGAGGTCGTAGCCCGCCTCGGCCGCGGCGGCAGCGGACTTGAAGACGGTGAGGTCGCCCGCGATACCGCGACGCTTGTGCTTCTCGGCGAGGGGCGCGCTCGAGATGTCGTCGGTGACGGCGACGCTGCGGGTGGGGATGCCCGCCGCGTTCAGCGCGTCCTGCGCCTGGGTGAAGTGGAGCACGTCGCCCGCGTAGTTGCCGTAGCTCAGGAGGACGCCGCCGCCACGCTGCGCCGCCTTCGCGACCGACTCGACCTGGTGGGCGGACGGCGACGCGAACAGGTTGCCCATCGCCGCGCCATGAGCGAGGCCCTGGCCGACGATGCCGCCGAACGCCGGGTAGTGGCCGGAGCCTCCGCCGATGACGAGCGCGACCGTGCCCTCGGGCGTCCGGGTGCTCCGGACGACGCCACCGGTCACGCGCCGGACCTGGTTGCGGTTCGCGGCGACGAAGCCGTCGATCATCTCGTCGGCGAAGTCCGCCGGATCGTTGAAGAGGCGTGTCATCGGGTCTTACCCGTGAGGTCGTCGTGCGAGACGCGCAGCTCGCGAGAGCTCCGCTGCTTCGAGAGGATCACCATGAGCGTCGCGGAGATCATCATGAAGCCACCGACGATGAACATCGGGACGACGTACTGCGGGGTGTCGCCGACCTTGGTGAGGTCCGCGACGGCACCGGTGATGTACGGCGCCGAGAACCCGGCGAGGTTGCCGACCGTGTTGATGAGCGCGATGCCGGCAGCCGCTGCCGCACCGGTGAGGAACTGCGTGGGCAGCGTCCAGAAGTTGGGCAGCGCGGCGAAGATCGCCATGGCGGTGACCGCGATGATCGCGATGGTGAGGGCGGGCGAGTTGGCGAAGAGCGCGAGCGGGATGCTCACGGCGCCGACGATCGCGGGGATCACGATGTGCCAGGTCTTCAGGCCACGACGCGTCGCGTCACGAGACCAGAAGTACAGGGCGATGGCGGCCGGCACGTACGGGATCGCCGTGATGAGGCCCTTCTGCATGACGTTGAACTCGGTCCCGAACGTCTCCTGGAAGCCCTCGATGATCGTGGGGAGGAAGAAGCCGAGCGCGTAGAGGCCGTAGATGAAGCCGAAGTAGATGAACGCGAGCATCCAGACGCGACCGCTCGTGAACGCGTGCTTGAGGCTGACGTGGCCCTGCTTCTGCTCGGTGGTGGCCTTCTCGTGCGCGAGGGCCGCCGTGAGCCAGACCTGCTCCTCGGTGGTGAGCCACTTGGCGTCCGCGGGGCGGTCCTTCAGGTAGAACCAGGCGATGACGCCGATGAGGATGGCCGGGAGCCCGACGCCGAGGAACATGAACCGCCAGCCCTCGAGGCCGAAGAACACGCCGTGCTGGCCGATGAGCCATCCGGCGAGGGGTGCGCCGATGACGGTGGTGAGCGGCTGCGCCAGGTAGAAGAGGGCGAGGATCTTGCTGCGGTGCTTGGCCGGGACCCAGAGGCTCAGGAAGAGGATCGCGCCGGGGAAGAAGCCGGCTTCGGCCACACCGAGCACGAAGCGGAGGATCGCGAGCTGCTCGAAGTTGGCGACCCAGGTGAACAGGACCGCGACGATGCCCCAGGTGACCATGATGCGGGCGAGCCAGCGGCGGGCACCGAACTTGTTGAGCGCGAGGTTGCTGGGCACCTCGAGCAGGATGTAGCCGATGAAGAAGACGCCGGACGCGAAGCCGAACTGGGCGGCGGAGAGCGCGAGGTCCTCGTTCATGCCGTTGGGGGCGGCGAACCCGATCGCGGTGCGGTCCAGGTAGTTGATGAAGAACATCAGCGCCACGAACGGCACGAGACGGATCGAGACCTTCCGGATGGCTGATCGCTCGACAGCCGGATTGGCCGCGGGGGCGGTGGTGTCCACTATGACTCCTCGGGTGGGCGGCATCGATGCCGCGGGCAGGGCGTGGTCCGGGCCGGACCGGAATGAACGATACATCAACCGGTTGACCAATTCAAGCATCGCTGGTCCCCCGAGCACCCCTCCCGGTCCCTGAAGCACCCCACCCGGTCCCTGAAGCACCCCACCCGGTCCCTGAAGCACCCCTCCCGGTCCCTGAGCTTGTCGAAGGGCCGCGATACAGTGAACCCATGCCTGCGTTCCCGGATCGGCCGACCGACGACATCTCGTCCAGCCTCGGACCGGTCGCCGTGGGATCCGCCGTCTCCGCCGTCGCGAAGCGCTTGCTCGACCACTTCACGAGCGGTGAGATCGCCCCGGGGACCCGCCTCCCACCGGAACGTCAGCTCGCCGCGTCCCTCGGCATCGGGCGCTCAGCCGTCCGAGAGGCACTCGCGGCGCTCGAGATCCTCGGCGTCGTCGACGTCCGCCCGGGCAGCGGCACCTACCTCCGCGGCAGTGTCTCCGAGCTCCTCCCCGAGACACTCAGCTGGGGCCTCATGCTCGGCGAACCACGGACCCGCGAACTCATCGAGGTGCGCGGGCAGCTCGAGGTCTTCGCCGCCGGCCTCGCCGCGACGCGCATGGACGACATGGCACGCAACCGGCTCCGCAACCACCTCACCGCGATGAGCGAGGCGGGTGCCAACCGCACCAAGTTCATCGAAGCCGACCTCAAGTTCCACTTGGAGCTCGCCTCGGCCACCGGGAACCGCGTGCTGTCCGACCTCCTGCAGAGCATCCGCTCGCTCCTCCGCATCTGGGTGGAGCGCGGCATCCACGAGGACGTCGACGCACAGCGCGCCTTCGAGGAGCACGAGGCCGTTTACGAGGCGATCATGTCGGGCGACCCCGCCGCGGCCACGGCAGCGATGCAGCACCACATGGACACCGCGACCGAGCGCCTCAACCGCACCCTCACGGCGTAGCACTTCGACAGGCTCAGTGACCGGGGTTCGGCTCAGTGACCGGGGTTCGGCTCAGTGACCGGGGTTCGGTTCAGTGACCGGGGTTCGGCTCAGTGACCGGGGTTCGGTTCAGTGACCGGGGTTCGGCTCAGTGACCGGGGTTCGGCTCAGAGACTGGATCCCGTCCGGGGCCGCACTTCGACAAGCTCAGTGACCGGAGGGGGCTACTCAGTGACCGGGGTTCGGCTCAGTGACCGGGTCCGGTCCCTGAGCTTGTCGAAGGGCGCTCAGGCGCGGATCGCTCCGACGACCGCGTCCACCGCGGCCTCCACCGCCCGCGTCCGCGCATCGGCGTCCTCGCCCTCCGAGTCGTGGACGAAGGTCGTCACGCCGCGGCGAGCGCCGCAGAAGTCGACGATGCCGTGTTCGAGCTGCGTCCGCATCGCCTGCTCGTAGCCGTGGCGGTCGTACACCCCGGCGTCGTCACCAGCGATCGGCACGAGGTGCACGCGCAGGCGGTCGAGCTTCCGGACGATCCCGCCGTCCGCTTCGAGGCCGAACGCCCAGCCGTTGACGAACACGCGGTCGAACCAACCCTTGAGGAGTGCGGGCGCCGACCACCAGTACACCGGGAAGACGAGCACGAGGTCGGTGGCCCGGTCGAGCCGCTCCTGCTCGGCGGCCACGTCCGGGGTGAAGTCACCGCCGACGCGGTAGGTGTGACGGTCGGCGAGCGTGTACCGCGGGTCGAAGCCCTCCGCAGCCAGGTCCGCGACCTCGACGCTGGTCGAGTCCGAGGTCGATCGCAGCTCCTGGGCAAGCCGCTGGGCGAGGTGATGGGTGAGGGAGTCGGGGTCGGGATGGGTGGTCACGATGAGCGTCGGCACACTCCATCATCGCGGGTATCCACGTTCTACACTCGTCCCATGGGGAGGATCCGAGAGCGCTGGCGACCATCCGGGATCATCACCATCGCCGTGATCTCACTGCTCGGCCTCGGGGTGATCGCCGTCGCCGTCATCGCCATGATCACGGAACTCTGGGGGCAGCCGCTGTTCGACACGACCGGTGTCGCTCGCCCCAAACCGGTGTGGATGGCATGGATCGGCGCCGTCGTCGCCATCCTCGGAGGGGCCTCACTCTTCCTCACCGGCACCGGCTACCTCATCCGGGTCGCACGAGGGCTCGTACCGCGAGTACCTCCGACCCGCGAGGACAGGGACGTCCGGAGGCTCCGTCGCAAACGGGAGTATGACGCGCGCAAGCATGCTCGACGCACGGCACGTGACCGGGTCGCGCAGGCCCCTCCGCAGGATGACCGGGGTCCGTCCGCCGACTGATGCCGACGGCGCGGCGAGCGCCCTACAGTTGTCGGAATGAGCGGATGGACATGGCAGGCGTGGGTCGGACTCGTCGGCGGCACGCTGATCTTCTTCGCCGTCCTCGGCCCGATCCTGCTCGTGCAGCTCCGTCGCTACGGCCAGATGTCGCTCCCCCGGGTGATCGGCGCTGCGGCGGTCAGTGTCTACGCGGTGGCCCTCGTGGCGTACACGCTGCTGCCGCTGCCGGACGAGCGCGCGAACTGCAGCACGGCCCACGGAGCACTCGAGCTGATCCCGGGGCACTCGATCGGGGACATCGCACGGGAGACCGCCGGGCTCTCCGTCCTGAGCACCCTGACGAGCCACGCGTTCCTCCAGGTCGTCCTGAACGTGATCCTGTTCATCCCGTTCGGCGCCATCGCGCGGCGGTACTGGAACCGCGGGCTCGGTGTCTCCATCCTGCTCGGGGCGCTCGTCTCCCTCCTGATCGAGTCGACGCAGTACACGGGCATCTGGGGCTTGTACGAATGCGCCTACCGGGTGGCCGACGTTGACGACGTGATCACGAACACGGCCGGTGCCGCGATCGGAGCACTCATCGCTCCGATCGTCCTCGGGTGGATGCCGAGCGCGCGAGCCCTTCGTGCCACTCGCGACCGGGCGCGACCCATCACCGTCTGGCGACGCTGGTTCGGCATGGTGCTCGACGCGTTCGCCGTGAACCTCTCGATCACGGTGCTGTCGCTCGTGTTCGTCGTCCCACGCGTCCTGCTCACGGGAGCGACCGGGACCGCCAACGACCCGACGCTGCCCGAGGTGCTCAGCATCGGCGCGGGCACGGTCGTCCTCGTCATCGTCCTGCCGGCGCTCATCGGGAGCGGGGCGTCGCTCGGGCAGCGCCTCGTCTGGCTCGCTCCGCAGTGGTCGGACGGCCGTGGATCGGCGGCCCGCCGCCTCTACCGCGGGTCCGTCGTGGCCCTGCCGTACATCGCCACGACGACCGCCGCGCAGATACCCGACGCCACCAGCGGCCTCACCCAGACGATCGTCGGGATCATCGGGATCCTCAGCTTCATCATCGTCACCACGGCCGTCGTCTCCGTCCCGTTCACCCGGCACCGCCGCGGCGTCTCGTACGTCTCCGTCGGCGCGGACCTGCGCGACGCCCGCACGACCACGCCGTAGCGCGACAGCAGGAGATCAACGCCGGAGCAGGACCCACTCGCTCGAAGGCGCCTGTCCCCAGGCGGATCTCCTGCTGCCGCGCCGGCCGCTCGGCGCCTAGAGCTCGGAGCCGAGGAGCCCCGACAGGAAGGCGTGGAGCTCGTCCGCCATGTCGACCGACTCCGGTGCGAGCAGCCACTGCACCTGCAGGCCGTCCATGAGCGCGAGGGTCATGAAGGCCGCGCTGGTGGTGGGGAAGTCGGCCCGCACCCGTCCTGCGGAGACGAGCAGCCCGAAGGTGCGCTCAAGCCGCCCGCGCGTGCCCTCGTAGCGCTCGACGAAGTAGTCGTGCGCCGGGTGGTCGGGCGACGTCGCCTCCGCCGAGAGCGTGCAGTAGAGCGCGACCACGCCGGGCACGGAAGCGTTGTAGCGGGCGAGTGCGACCAACCCCCGGAGCGTTTCGATCGGGTCATCGCCGTCCATCGGCACGAGCGTCGCCGAGAGGTCGTCGCGGTGGGAGAGCACGGCGGCGAGCAGCGCGCTCTTGTTCGGGAAGTGGTGCAGGAGTCCGGCCTCGCTCATCCCCACCTGCGCGGCCACCTCCCGAAGCGAACCCGCGCGGTATCCCCCGTTGGCGAAGACGGCGAGCGCGGCGTCGAGGATCGCGACGCGCTTCATACCGGTTTTCGCATATGCACCGCGGGGCTTCCCCTGCGGCTTGTTCCCGGTCTTGACCGATGTCATCGGACGACCTCCCCCTTCGGACGGCTTCACGATAGCGCGTTCCCCGTCGAACGCCGCGGCCTGGTCGTGATCCAACTGTGACATGGCCGAAAACAAAAAGCTAGTGACCACTCGGGTTTCATGCTAGCGTCCTCAATCACCAGCGATCCGATGAGGGATTGCTCACAGCGAATGGACAAAGATGTTCCGATGGAAGACGACCGCAGCCGTCGCGGTCACCGCTGCTGCACTCGTGCTCACCGGATGCTCCGGTAGCACCTCCGGCTCTGACAGCGGCTCCGGTGGCACCCTGATCCTGGGTGCGATCACTCCCCCCACCACGTTCGACCCGGCCGGCTCCGAGTGGGGCAACCGCTCGCCCTTCTACCAGGCCGTCTTCGACACCCTGCTCGTCGCCACCGCCGACGGCGAGATCGTCCCGTCGCTCGCGACCTCCTACGAGTACAACGACGACAACACCGTCCTGACGCTCAAGATCCGCGACGACGTCACCTTCACCGACAAGTCGAAGCTCACCGCCGACGTCGTCAAGCAGAACCTCGAGCGGTTCAAGACCGGCACCTCCCCCGACGCCGGATACTTCGCCGGGGTCGCCTCCGTCGCTGCCCCCGACGACACCACCGTGGTCATCACGCTGAGCGCGCCGGACCCGGCCATGCTCAACTACCTCACCCGTGACCCCGGCCTGATCGCCAGCGCGGAGTCGTTCGACAGCCCCGACCTCGCCACCAACCCCGTCGGCTCCGGACCGTACGTGCTCGACACGGCCGCGACCGTCACCGGCACGAGCTACAGCTACACCGCGAACCCCGACTACTGGAACAAGGACTGGCAGCACTACGACAAGCTGACCATCAACGTCCTCCAGGACGCGACCGCCGGCCTCAACGCCGTCAAGTCGGGCGAGGTCAACGGCATCAAGCTCGCCAACAACGACAACCTCGCTGAGGTCGAGGGCGCCGGCTGGACCGTCAACGCCAACGAGCTCGACTTCCAGGGCATGCTCCTCCTCGACCGCGCCGGCACGATGAACCCGGCGATCGCCGACGTCCGCGTCCGCCAGGCCATCAACTACGCGTTCGACCGCCCTGCCTTGCTCAAGGCGCTGCAGAACGACAACGGCACGGTCACGGGTCAGGTCTTCCCGGAGAACTCCCCCGCCTACGACAAGTCGCTCGACGACCGCTACGGCTACGACCCCGAGAAGGCCAAGGAGCTGCTCGCCGAGGCGGGTTACGCCGACGGCCTGACGCTCTCGATGCCCTCTTCCACCGTGCTCGGCGCCACCACCTACACGCTGATCTCGCAGCAGCTGGCCGACGTCGGGATCACCGCCGAGTACACGGACCCGGGCAACAACTTCATCGCCGACCTCCTGGCCCCGAAGTTCCCCGTCTCCTTCATGGCGCTGGAGCAGAACCCGGACTGGCAGCTCATCCAGTTCATGATCGCCCCGAACGCCGTCTTCAACCCCTTCAAGTACGACGACCCGAAGGTCGACGAGTACATCAAGCAGATCCAGTACGGCGATGAGGCGACGCAGGGCAAGGTCGCCAAGGAACTCAACGCCTACATCGTCGAGCAGGCCTGGTTCGCCCCCTTCTACCGGGTGCAGGGCAGCTTCGCGACGGACGCGAACACGACCGTCAAGATGATCCCGACGAACGCGTACCCGTCCATCTACGACATCCAGCCGAAGTAGTCCGCTGATCCCGGAGCCTGTCGAGGGGTTCGCCCGTCGACAGGCTCAGGGACCGGGACCGACTGTTCGCACGTGTCGTATCGATTCCGGCCCGCCCGAGTGCCCAGCGCTCGGACGGGCCGGCCCCAACACCCCTCACTCACCCACTTCCTGGAGTGACCCATGCTCGGATTCATCCTCAGACGCCTGGTGTCCGGCGTCGTCCTCATCTTCGTGATCTCCGTGATCGCGTACTCCCTCCTCTACCTCGGCGGCGGCGACATCGCCCGCCGGATCCTCGGCCAGAGCGCCACCACCGAGACCGTCGCGAAGAAGGCCGCCGAACTCGGCCTCGACCGCCCGCTGCCGGTGCAGTACTTCGACTGGATCACCTCCGCCTTCCAGGGCGACCTCGGCCGCTCGTGGTTCACCGGCCAGCTCGTCTCCTCCGGCGTCACCGGCCGCCTCGCCGTCACCCTCTCGATCGTGCTCGGCGCGACCATCATCGCCGCGATCGTGTCCGTCATCCTCGGTGTCCTCGCCGCCCGTCGCGGTGGATGGATCGACAACGTCGTCCAGTTCATCTCCGTCATCGGCTTCGCCATCCCCAGCTTCCTCATCGCGCTCGTGCTCGTCATCACCTTCGCGATCAACCTGCGCCTGTTCAAAGCCACCGGGTACATCCCGATCACCACGTCCTTCTCCGGCTGGGTCGCCTCGGTGACATTGCCGATCATCGCCCTCGCGATCGGCGCCATCGCGACGGTCTCGCAGCAGGTGCGCGGTTCCGTCGTCGACGCGATGTCGAAGGACTACGTCCGGACGCTCCGCAGTCGCGGGCTCGGCACGGGCCGCGTCATCTACAAGCATGTGCTGCGGAACGCCGGCGGCCCCGCCCTCGCCGTCCTCGCCGTGCAGTTCATCGGCCTCCTCGGCGGCGCCGTCATCATCGAGCAGATCTTCGCCCTCCCGGGCATCGGTCAGCTCGCCGTGCAGGCCACGACCCAGGGCGACATCCCCATCGTCATGGGGGTCGTCATCGCGACGGCCATCATCGTCGTCGTCGTCAACCTGCTCATCGACCTCGCGCAGGCTGCGCTCAACCCGAAGGTGCGACTGTCATGACCGCCATCGAAACCCCGCTCACCGTCCCGACGCCGCAGGTCCGCGTCAACCTCCTACGTCGGCTCCTCAAGCGCCCGATCGGCGCCGCGTCGCTCGTGTTCCTCGCGCTCATCGGGGTCGTCGCGATCCTCGGACCGCTCATCGCCCCGCAGGACCCGAACCTCGCGTCCCTGCAGCAGGTCCTGGCGCCTCCGAGCGCCGACCACCTCCTCGGAGCGGACAGCGCCGGGCGCGACGTGTTCTCCCGCCTGCTCGCCGCCACCCAGATCAGCGTCGCCGCGGCGCTCCTCGCCCTCGTCGTCGCGATCGTCATCGGGGTCGTCGCCGGGCTGATCGCCGGGTACTACCAGGGCTGGTTCGACTCCGTGTCGTCCTGGTTCACTGGCCTCATCATGGCGCTGCCCGGCATCGTCGTCCTGCTCGCCGCCCGCGCCGTCCTCGGCCCGTCGGTCTGGATCTCGATGGCGATCTTCGGCATCCTGCTCTCGCCCTCCTACTTCCGGCTCGTGTACGCGGCGGTCACGGCCGTGCGCTCGGAGCTCTACGTCGACGCCGCCCGGGTCTCCGGCCTCAGCGACCCGCGCATCATCGGCAAGCACATCCTCTCCGTCGTCCGTGCACCGATCATCATCCAGTCGGCGATCATCGCGGGCATCGCCATCGCGATCCAGTCCGGCCTCGAGTTCCTCGGTCTCGGCGACCTGTCGGTGCCGACCTGGGGGTCGATGCTCAACGACGGCTTCACGAACATCTACAAGGCACCGATCCTCATGGTCTGGCCGTCGCTCGCGATCGCACTCACCTGCATCGCGCTCACCCTGCTCGCCAACGCGATGCGCGACGAGCTCGAGCGCACCGTGTCCGTCCGTCGGCGCCGTCGCAAGATCGTGACGACGTCGAAGACGGGCTCCAACACGATCGTCACGCAGTCGATCAGCACCTCCGGGATCAGCGAGGACGAGATCGTCGGCGTCCCACCCATCCGCCACGACGACGACGCCCGCGCCTCCGCTCGCGCCGAGGAGCTCGTCCTCAGCGTCCGCGACCTCCGCGTCGGCTACGACCAGGAGGGCGGCCGGGTCACCGAGGTCGTCCACGGCGTCGACCTCGACATCCGCAAGGGCGAGGTCCACGGCCTCATCGGTGAATCCGGCTCGGGCAAGACCCAGACCGCATGGGGTGTCCTCGGGCTCCTACCGCGCGGCGGGCGGGTCACCGACGGCACGATCCGCTACGAGGGCACCCGGCTCGACACCCTCGGGGAGCGCGAGTACACGGCGATCCGCGGCAAGCGCATCGGCTACATCCCGCAGGAGCCGATGTCGAACCTCGACCCGGCGTTCACGATCGGCAGCCAGCTCGTCGAACCCCTGCGCGTCACCCTTGGCCTCAGCAAGAAGGAGGCGACGGACAAGGCGCTCGCACTGCTCGAGCGGGTCGGCATCCCGAACCCCAAGCGCACCTTCGCCGCGTTCCCGCACGAGGTCTCGGGCGGTATGGCGCAGCGTGTGCTCATCGCCGGCGCCGTCTCCACGGACCCGGACATCATCATCGCCGACGAGCCCACCACCGCCCTCGATGTGACCGTGCAGGCGGAGGTCCTCGACCTGCTGCGCGACCTCCAGGCGGAGCGCCACATGGCGATGCTCCTCGTGACGCACAACTTCGGTGTGGTCGCCGACCTCTGCGACCGGGTCTCGGTCATGCAGAACGGCCTCATCGTGGAGACCGGGCCGGTGCGCTCGATCTTCAACCACGCACAGCACCCGTACACGCAGTCGCTGCTCGGCGCGATCCTCGACGAGGGTCCCGCCCGACCGGCACTCGCGACGAACCTGACAGGAGAGACCCGATGACGTCGTCACTGCTCGAGGTGAAGGACCTCGAAGTCGAGTACCCGGGCAAGGGGTTCCGTGCCCAGTCGTTCAAGGCGCTGAAGGGCGTGTCCATCGACATCAAGCCCGGTGAGACCGTCGGCCTCGTCGGCGAGTCCGGCTCCGGCAAGACCACACTCGGTCGCGCCGTGCTGGGCCTCGCCCCGGTCACCGGCGGCAGCATCCGCTACCGCGACCAGGGGATCGGGCACCTGAAGCGCAAGGAGCGCCGGGCACTCAGCTCAGAGATCCAGGTCGTGTTCCAGGACCCGTACTCCTCGCTCAACCCCTCGCTCACGATCGAGCAGATCCTCACCGAGCCGCTCACCGTCCGCGGTGTCTCCGGTGCCG
This sequence comes from Plantibacter sp. CFBP 8804, assembly GCF_014841225.1. NCBI lineage: Bacteria > Bacillati > Actinomycetota > Actinomycetes > Micrococcales > Microbacteriaceae > Plantibacter > Plantibacter sp. CFBP 8804. The sequence goes on along the minus strand of NZ_JACYTU010000004.1, from coordinate 219,449 downwards.
ACGCCCGCAAGCGCGTCGGATCCCTGCTCGACCAGGTGCAGCTGCCGACCGGCGCGGCCTCACGGCTCCCCCGGGAGTTCTCGGGCGGCCAGCGGCAACGCATCGCGATCGCCCGGGCGCTCGCCCTCGATCCGAAGCTCATCGTGTGCGACGAGCCCGTGTCGGCCCTCGACCTGTCGACGCAGGCGCGGGTCCTCGACCTCTTCATCGACATCCAGGAACAGACGGGCGTCGCCTACCTGTTCATCTCGCACGACCTCGCGGTCGTCCGGCACATCAGCCACCGCGTGGCGGTCATGTACCACGGCGAGATCGTCGAGTCCGGCGACGGCGACCAGGTGACGGCGCACCCGGCGCATCCCTACACGCAGCGCCTGTTCATGGCGGCACCGATCCCCGACCCGGACCGCCAGGAGGACCGCCGGGTGGAGCGACGCCGCCTCATCGACGAGCAGCGTGCGGCGGAGTCCGCCGCCTGACCGTCGCTTCGACCGCCCGGTCGGCCGGGGCCAGGAACCTGGCCGGCCGGGCGCACCACCCACACCATCCGGTCCCTGAGCTTGTCGAAGGGCCCACATCCGGTCCCCGAGACCCACATCGGTCCCTGAGACCCACAACCGGTCCCTGAGACCCACATCCGGTCCCTGAGACCCACCATCCGGTCCCTGAGCTTGTCGAAGGGCCACCCCAGAACGGACCCACATCGCATGACCATCACCACTCCCCGGCACGCCGCCGTCACGAAGCCCGTCGACACCGCGGCGATCGACGCCCTCGTCGCCCGGCTCGACCTCGAGGAGAAGGTCGCGCTCGTCTCCGGTGCCGACTTCTGGACCACGGTCCCGCTCGAGAAGATCGGCCTCCGCGCCATGGTCCTGTCCGACGGCCCGGCCGGCGTCCGCGGTCCGCTGTGGGACGAGCGCTCGCCGTCCATCAACCTCCCGTCAGCGACCGCGCTGGCGTCATCGTGGGATCCGTCGCTCGCCTACCGATACGGCGCCGTCGCCGCGGCCGAGGCCCGCCGCAAGGGCGTCGACGTCGTCCTCGGCCCGACCATCAACCTCCACCGGTCCCCGCTCGGCGGGCGGCACTTCGAGGCGTTCAGCGAGGACCCGGAACTCACCGGTTCGCTCGCGGCCGCCTACGTCAGTGGCCTGCAGGACAACGGTGTCGCCGCGACCCCGAAGCACTACGTCGCCAACGATTCCGAGACCGACCGCTTCACGGTCGACGTGCATGCGGGCGAGCGTGCCCTCCGCGAGCTCTACCTCGCGCCGTTCGAGCGCACGGTGACCGAGGCCGGCACCTGGGCGATCATGAGCGCCTACAACTCCGTCGACGGCGTCACGATGAGCGAGAACGACCTCCTGGAGACGCCGCTCAACTCGGAGTGGGGCTTCGACGGCGTCGTCGTCAGCGACTGGACCGGCGTCCGCAGCCTCGGCTCGGCACCGGCGTCGCAGGACCTCGCCATGCCCGGCCCCGCTCCCGCATGGAGCGCGGCCCTCGTCGAGGCCGTCCGCGACGGCCGCGTCGCCGAAGCCGACGTCGACCGCAAGGTCGCCCGACTCCTCGCCCTCGCGGTCCGTGTCGGTGCCCTCGGCGAGGAAGCGCTGGCGCCGGCCCCGGTCGACGGGGTCGCCTTCTCCCGCGAGGCCGAGACCGAGGGCGTCGTGCTGCTCGACAACGACGGCACGCTCCCCCTCGACGCCGCCGCGCTCACCCGCGTCGCCGTCATCGGGCACAACGCCCGCGACTCGCGCACCCAGGGCGGTGGCAGCGCGACGGTCCTCCCCGAGCACACCGTCAGCCCGCTGGAGGGACTCCGACTCGCGCTCCCCGAGGCGACGATCGACTACGCCGTCGGCGCGATCGTGCAGGAGGGCGTCGCCGAACTCCCGCTTGAGCGCCTCACCAATCCGCGCACGGGTGACCCCGGTCTCGTCGCCACGTTCCTCGACGCCGACGGTGTGGAACTCTTCACCGAGGACCGCCGGTCCACCGCGCTCGTCTGGTTCGGTGGCGACGCCCCGGTCACCACGGCGTCGCAGCTCGTGCTCACCACCACATACACGCCGGAGGCCACCGAGCAGCTGCGACTCGGCTTCGCCACGGGGCTCCACGGCCGGCTCTTCGTCGACGGCGTCCTCCTCGTCGACGAGCAGCCCGTGGTCGTCGGGAACGACCTCGGCGCGGCGCTGCTCGCCCCGCCGTCGGCGACGGGGGCGTTCGCCGCCCAGGCCGACGTCGCCGTCGAACTCCGCGCGGAGTTCGACCTCTCCCCGAGCGAGAACGGTCTCGGCGCGATCAGCGTCACCGTCGGTCGCGCTCCCGACGACTCCGACCCCGACGCCCTCATCGCCCAGGCGGTCGAGGCGGCCCGCGCGGCCGATGTCGCCGTCGTGGTCGTCGGCACGAACTCGAAGGTCGAATCGGAGGGCTGGGACCGCAGCGACCTCACCCTCCCTGGCCGTCAGGACGAGCTCGTCCGCGCCGTCGCCGCCGTGAACCCGCGCACCGTCGTGATCGTCAACTCCGGCGCCCCGGTCCTGCTCCCCTGGAGCGACGAGGTCGCCGCCGTGCTCCTCGGCTGGTTCGGCGGACAGGAGATGGGCAACGCCCTGGCCGACGTGCTCCTCGGTGTCGCCGAACCCGGTGGTCGTCTGAGCACCACCTGGGCTGCGGCGCTCGACGACGTCCCGGTGCTCGACGTCACCCCGGTGGACGGCGTGCTCCGCTACGAGGAGGGCATCCACATCGGCTACCGCGCGTGGCTCCGCTCGGCTGCCACGCCCGCCTACTGGTTCGGCCACGGGCTCGGGTACACGAGCTGGTCCATCGACGATGGCGAGATCTCGGGTGGCGTCGCCTCCGACAGCGCCCGCGTCTCCGGGACCGCGACGAACACCGGCGACCGCGCCGGCAAGCACGTCGTCCAGGTGTACGCGGAGCGACCGGACTCCTCGGTCGACCGCCCCGTGCGCTGGCTCGTCGGATCGGCCGTCGTCCGCGCGGGCGCCGGCGAATCGGTCGCCTGGGAGGTCGCGCTGCCGGCCCGGGTCTTCGCCCACTGGGCGGACGGCTGGCAGGTCGAGCCAGGCGACGTCACCCTCCGGATCGGATCGTCCGTCGTCGACCTGGTTCACGAACACGTCGTCACCATCGCGGCAGGGACTTCCCGATGACCGCGCACGTGGCGCGGATCGGTCGGCTGCGGGCGGAGACCCGTGACGACAGCCCCGCGGTCGCGACGCCGACGCCTCGGTTGAGCTGGACCGTCGAGACCGGTGGCTCCGACTGGGTGCAGGCCTGGGCCGAGCTCCGGGACGGCAGTGGTGTCACGGCGCGTGTCGAGGGCCGCGACTCCGTCCTCGTCTCCTGGCCGTTCACCCCGCTCGCGCCGGACGAGGTGCGCACCGTCGAGGTCCGTGCCGCGTCGACCGCGGGTGAGGAGACACCCTGGAGCGAGCCGACCGTCGTCGAGGCCGCGTTCCTCGCCGACGGAGCCTGGACCGCCCGCTTCATCGGTCTCGCGGCGCCCGAACGTCCGGCGCAGCCGATCCGGGTGCGCCGCACCTTCACGGTCGGCGGGCCCGTCCGTCGCGCCCGGCTGTTCTGGACCGCGCTCGGTGCCGCCGAACCGCAGCTGAACGGGATGCCCGCCTCGGAGGACGTCCTCTCCCCCGGCTGGACCGCCTACGGCGACCGCCTCGTGCACGAGACCGTCGACGTCACCGCGCTCGTCGAGCCGGGCGAGAACGTCCTCGCCGCGACCGTCGCCGGCGCCTGGTACACCGAGCGGTACGGGTTCTTCCAGTTCGCCGAGCGGATCTACGGCGACCAGCCACGCTTCGCCGCCCAGCTGCAGCTCGACTACCTCGACGGGACGACGGAGACGCTCGTCACCGATGCGAGCTGGTCGGCGGCCGACGGTGCCGAGCTCGTCGACAGCGGCATCTACGCCGGCGAGACGATCGACACCACCCTGGCCGAACCCGGCTGGTCGACGACGGCGTTCGACGCGTCCACCTGGGCCCCGGCCCTCGTCGACGACGCTGCGCACCCGGTGCCGGAGGCCCGCATCGCCGCGCCCGTCCGTCGCATCGAGGAGCGCGCGGTGGCGGAGGTGCTCACCTCGCCGTCCGGCGCGACCATCCTCGACTTCGGCCAGAACCTCGTCGGCCGCCTCCGGCTCACCGTCGCCGGCCCGCGTGGCACGACGCTCACGCTCCGGCACGCCGAGGTCCTCGACGAGGGCGAACTCGCCCTGCGTCCCCTCCGGAACGCCGCAGCCACCGACCACGTCACGCTCTCGGGCGACGGCGAGCAGACGATCGAGCCCCGCTTCACCTTCCACGGCTTCCGCTACGCACAGATCGACGGCTGGCCGGGCGCGTTCGACCCGGCGTCGGTCACCGCCGTCGTCCTCCACAGCGACCTCACGCGCACGGGTTGGTTCTCCTCCTCGCACAAGCTGCTCGACCGCCTCCACGAGAACGTCGTCTGGGGCATGCGCGGCAACTTCCTGAGCATCCCGACCGACTGCCCGCAGCGCGACGAACGGCTCGGCTGGACGGGTGACCTGCAGGTCTTCGCACCGACCGCGAGCTTCCTCTACGACAGCTCCGCCTTCCTCGACTCCTGGCTGCGCGACCTCGCGCTCGAGCAGGGACACCAGGACGGTGTCGTCCCCATGGTGGTCCCGGCCGCGCTGTCCGGATTCGCCGGTGGCGGCCCGACCGCGGCCTGGGGCGACGCCGCGACCGTCGTGCCGTGGGTGCTCCACGAGCGCTACGGCGACCTCGGGATCCTGCGCGAGCAGTACCCGTCGATGCGCTCCTGGGTGGAGGCCGTCCTCCGGGTGAGCACCGACGGTCTCTGGTCGAACACCTTCCAGCTCGGCGACTGGCTCGACCCGAGCGCGCCGCCGGACCAGCCGGCGAAGGCCAGGGTCGACTCGGACATCGTCGCGAGCGCCTATCACGCGCGATCCCTCCGGATCCTCGCCGACACCGCCGAGCTCCTCGGGGAGACGGCGGACGCCGAGCGGTACGGCGAACTGGCCGAGCGGAGTCGGGCGGCCTTCACCGCCGAGTACGTGACGCCCGCCGGCCGGATGATGTCCGACGCGCCGACCGCGTACGCCCTCGCCCTGCGGTTCGACCTCGTCGACGACCCCGCCCTGCGGCAACGCCTCGCGGACCGCCTCGCCGACCTCGTCCGCGCCGACGGCTACCGCATCGGGACCGGCTTCGTGGGGACCCCGCTCATCACCGACGCGCTCGCGGACGGCGGACACCTCCGCGCGGCCGGCCGCCTCATGCTCCAGACCGAGAACCCCTCCTGGCTCTCGCCCGTCACCAAGGGCGCGACCACGATCTGGGAGCGCTGGGACAGCCTGCTCGAGGACGGCTCGGTCAACCCTGGCGAGATGACCTCGTTCAACCACTACGCGCTCGGCGCCGTCGCCGACTGGCTGCACCGCACCGTGGCCGGCCTCGCTCCCGCGGCTCCCGGCTACCGCGAACTCCGGATCGCACCGCGGCCGATCGACGGGCTCGACCACGCCGAGGCCCGACACGTCACGCCCTACGGCGAGGCGTCGGTGGCGTGGCGGCGCGAAGGGTCGTCCCTCCGGGTGTCGGCGGTCGTGCCGCCGAACACGACGGCGACGGTCGCGTTGCCGGGCGCCGCGGAGGAGACGGTCGGGTCCGGTCGCCACGATTGGACGATCGAGGTCCCCGACGCCGGATCGAGTGCCGACGACGACATCACGCTCGGCCTCGACTCGCCGCTCTCCGAGATCATCGACCGACCGGCCGCGTACGACGCCCTCCTCAGCTCGGTGGGTGCCCACGATCAGGCCAAGGCCGACGACATCCGCCGCGGCACCCAGTGGAGTCGTGGTCGGACCGTCCGTCAGCTCCTCATGTTCACGCCGCCGTCGATGCTCGACGACGTGGACGCAGCGCTTGCTGCAGCCACTCCGGCATCAGGAGTTGCGCGATAACCCCCACTCGACTGTTCCACGTGCAACACTCGCACCGCCTGCACCAGTAGCACCCGCCGCCGACCCGCTCGGCTGATCACAGGAGATCCATGTTCGACCGCAGTTCCGCCTTCGGAGACGTCATCGAGAGCCCGGCGGGTCGCACCGTCCTCGAGCAGTTCCTGCCCGGCATCGCCGCGTCGCCGATGGCCAAGCAGTTCCGCAGCATCCGTCTCGGGCAGCTGTCGGCGATCGTGCCGGAGCTGCAGGACGATGCGGCGAAGGATCGTCTCTGGGCGGCGCTCGCACAGGTCGACGACGGTCCCGACGCCCGCGCCCCCTACGGCGCCGCGATCGAGCCCGCTCACGACTACGAGGGAGAGGACGTCCCTCGCGGCTCGGCGACCCTGACGGTCCCCGTCGACGTCCCGCAGTACGGCGTCGTGGAGATCCGGATGGACGGGCCGTCGCACGGCAACCCCTTCGTCGACGTCGAGCTGAGCGCGACCTTCACGAACGGTGCACGCGAGCTCACCGTCGGCGGGTTCTACGACGGCGACGGCCGGTACCTGGTGCGGCTGCTCGCCGAGGAGCAGGGCGAGTGGTCGTTCACCACGAGCTCGACCGCCCGATCACTCGACGGCGTCGCCGGCGCGTTCACCGTGTCGGCCGCGGCGACGGGCAGCCACGGACCGGTGCGCGTCGACGGCTTCCACTTCGCCCACGCCGACGGCACCCGCCATCGCCCGCTCGGCACGACCGCCTACGCCTGGACGCACCAGCCCGAGGAGCTGCAAGAAGAGACGCTCCGCGCCCTCGAAGCCGCGCCGTTCACGAAGATCCGCATGTGCGTGTTCCCGAAGTCGTACCTCTACAACGCGAACGAGCCGGAGACGTTCCCCTTCGTCGGCTCGCTCGCCGACGGGTTCGACCACGAGCGCTTCGACCCGGCGTACTGGGCGAACCTCGAGCGGCGCATCACCCAGCTCGGCGCGCTCGGCATCGAAGCGGACCTCATCCTCTTCCACGCCTACGACCGCTGGGGCTTCGCGGACCTCGGTCCGGCCGTCGACGAACGGTACCTCCGCTACGTCGTCCGCCGGCTGGCCGCGTTCGCGAACGTGTGGTGGTCGATGGCGAACGAGTACGACCTGCTCTGGGCGAAGACGAACGACGACTGGGAGCGACTCGCGGCGGTCGTCGGCGCGGAGGACCCGCACGGCCACCTCAACTCCATCCACAACTGCCAGGGGTTCTACGACTACGCGAAGCCCTGGATCACGCACTGCAGCGTGCAGCGCGTCGACGTCTACCGGACCGCGGAGAACACCGACGCCTGGCGCGAGCAGTGGGGCAAGCCGATCGTCATCGACGAGTGCGCCTACGAGGGCGACATCGACCAGGGCTGGGGCAACATCACCGGCGAGGAGATGGTGCGACGGTTCTGGGAGGGTGCGATCCGCGGCGGCTACGTCGGCCACGGCGAGACCTACCTCAACGACCGGGAGGAGCTGTTCTGGTCGAAGGGCGGGCCGCTCATCGGTTCGAGTCCCGACCGCATCGCGTTCCTGGAACGCATCACGGCGGAGTCCCCGACGGGCGTCCTCGACCCGCTGCCCGGCGACTGGGACGTGCCGTGGGGCGGGGTGGCCGGCCGCTACGTCATCGGCTACTTCGGCTTCAACCGGCCGCGGTTCCGCAACGTCTTCCTCCCCGAGGGCGAGTTCCACGTCGACGTGCTCGACACCTGGAACATGACGGTCGAGACCCTCCCCGGCACGTACACCGGTACGGTCCGGGTCGACCTGCCCGGTCGCCAGTTCATGGCGGTCCGCCTCCGCCTCGTGGAGTAGCCGCCCCCGGCCGCCGGGCCCGGCTTGTCCGGTCACCGGGCCCACCCTTCCCGGGCACTGAGCCTGTCGAAGTGCCGAGCAACCTTCCCCGCTCGCTGGCCCACCGGCCACCGGTCACTGGGCCCACCCTCCCCCGGTCACTGGGCCTGTCGAAGTGCCGATCAACCCTCCCCGCTGACTGGGCCCATCCGCCACCGGTCACTGGGCCCACCGCCACCGGTCACTGGGCCACCCTCCCCGGCCACTGGGCCACCCTCCCCGGTCACTGAGCCTGTCGAAGTGCCGAGCAACCCTCTCCGCGACCCCGCCTCCACACCGTTGACACGTTTGTTCGGACCCTTTACAGTTGTCGGGCATTGACGCAACCCCCGTTGCAACATGCGCAATCGCCCGACGACTGGAGAGCGGCCCATGGATCACGGCACCGGCACCATCCTCCCGGGCGGCGTCCTCCGCGGCACCGCCCTCACCGCCCTGCTGCCCACCTGGGTGACCGGCGGTGGCGGTGACGCCGTGATCGACCGCCTCCGTGACGACGCCGTCGTCGATGAACTCGAACGCGCCTTCGCCGAGCCGCCGGTCCACGAGCGCGTCGACTGGTCCGCCGTCCGGATCGCACAGGTGTCGCACCCCGACCTCCGCGAGCTCGTCGGCCGCAGCATCGCCGAGCTCGCCGCCGAGGCCGGACAGTCGCCGCTCACCGTCGTCTCGGATACGCTGATCGCCGACCGGCTCACCACCCTCGTCGACCACCCGTCCTGACCTCCACCATCCGGGACCGTTCTCAGGAGTCCTCCGGCGTGTCACCGGGTTCCCGGCCAGCCGCGCCGCAGATGTCCTGAGAACGGCCCATCAGCACTCGAGGAGAGAACCACCGATGCTTCCACTGCCCGTGTCCATCCAGCAGCACGACGGCGCCTTCACGCTGAGCGAGACGACCGGGCTCGGCGGTGACCGCCGCTTCACGGCCGCGACCCGCTGGTTGCGCGGGGCGCTGCAGACGTCGACCGGGTTCGACCTCGACGCACGGATCGACCTGCGGACCGACAGCATCGCGTTCATCCACGACGACACCGTCGCGGCCGGCGGCTACCGGCTCGTGGTGGACGCGGACGGTGTGCGCATCGTCGCCGCCGACGCCTCCGGCGCGTTCTCCGGTGCGGTGACCCTGACCCAGCTCCTCCCCCCGGCGGTCAACCGCCGTGCGCTCGTCCCCGGCGTCGACTGGACCGTCCCGGCGACGACCATCGACGACGCCCCGCGCTTCGGGTGGCGCGGCGTCATGCTCGACGTGGCACGGCACTTCCTCCCCACGTCCGACGTGCTGCGGTTCATCGACCTCGCCGCGCGCCACAAGCTCAACGTCCTCCACTTCCACCTCACCGACGACCAGGGCTGGCGCATCCAGATCGACGCCTTCCCGAAGCTGACCGAGGTCGGCGGGTGGCGGACCGAGAGCCAGCGCGGCGCGGCGCGGCACGCTCCCGGCGACGGCCGCCCGCACGGCGGCTTCTACACGAAGGACGACCTGCGCGAGATCGTCGCCTACGCCGCTGAGCGGTCCATCACGGTCGTCCCCGAGATCGACCTGCCCGGCCATGCGCGAGCGATCATCGCCGCGTACCCCGAGCTGGGTGTGCCGGATGTGGCGCAGGACGCGGACGAGCCGTCGGTGTGGACGCGGTGGGGGATCAACGAGGCGATCCTCGACATGGGCGAGGAGACGGTCGCGTTCTTCCGCACCGTGTTCGACGAGGTCATGGAGCTCTTCCCGTCGACCTTCATCGGCGTCGGTGGCGACGAGGCGAAGAAGACCCGCTGGGCGGCGAGCGCCCGGACCCAGGCGCTCATGGCCGAGCGTGGGCTCGACACCGTCGAAGCGCTGCAGGCGTGGTTCATCCGCCAGCTCGAGGCGCACCTGTCCGCCGCCGGCCGACGCCTGTACGGCTGGGACGAGATCCTCGAGGGCGGCGGATTGCCGAAAGACGCGACCGTCGCCTCATGGCGCGGCGAGTTCGGTGCGGTCGCCGCCGCACGCCAGGGGTACGACGTCATCGCCTGCCCGGACGACCGCGTCTACCTCGACTACCGCGAGTCGGAGCTGCCGGGTGAGCCGATTCCGGTCGGCCCGCCGCTGACGGTCGCGGAGGTGTACACCTTCGAGCCGGTGCCGGCTGAGCTGACGGAGGCTCAGGCCGAGCACATCATCGGGGTGCAGGCGAACATCTGGACCGAGCACATGGACTCCGCCCGCGTCATCGACTACCAGGGGTATCCGCGGCTGTGCGCCCTCGCCGAGGTCGCCTGGGTCGGCCGCGAGCGCGACCTCGCGGGCTTCGAGGCGCGGCTGCAGCAGCACCTCGCCCGCCTCGACGCCCTCGGGGTCGAGTACCGCCGCACCACGGGACCGTTCCCGTGGCAGGAGCGTCCCGACGCCGAAGGTCGACCGTCCACCCGCGAGCAGCGGGCCGCCCTCGTCGCCGAACTCACGAAGGACATCCGCGCCTGACGCCGGCCGCGGGCCTGCCGCCCGGTCTCTAAGCCTCCCGTCGGTCCCTAAGCCTCCCGCCCGGTCTCTAAGCCTCCCGTCGGTCCCTAAGCCTCCCGCCAAGTCCCCGAGCCCCCAACCCGGTCCCTGAGCCTGTCGAAGGGCCCCGCAAGCCCCTCGTGCGCACTTCGACAAGCTCAGTGACCGGAAGAGGGCCGCCGTCGCGCGCACCGGTCCCTGAGCCTGTCGAAGGGCAGCCCCGCACGAGCCCCGTGTCCACTTCGACAAGCTCAGTGACCGGAAGAGGCCCAGCCTCGCGCGCTTCGGCCCCTGAGCCTGTCGAAGGGCAGCCCCGCAAGATCCTCGTGGGCACTTCGACAAGCTCAGTGACCGGAAGAGGGCCGCCGTCGCGCGCACCGGTCCCTGAGCCTGTCGAAGGGCAGCCCCGCACGAGCCCCGTGTCCACTTCGACAAGCTCAGTGACCGGAGGAGGTCCACCGTCGCGCGCTTCGACCCCTGAGCCTGTCAAAGGGCGTCCGCCTCAGGTGACGAGCGCGTACTCGGTCCCCGAGCGCGTGCGTTCGACGAGCTGCGCGTCGACGAGGTACCGCCGGAGCACCGCGACGTCGTCGTGGAACGCGGACAACCGCTCGTTGATCTCGGCTTCGTCGACCACCTCGCCCGGCTGGAGCGCTGATGCCGCGACGCGCTGCAACAGCGCCTGCCGCTCGTCCGGATTCGACGGGTACTGCACGATCCGACCGTCGACCAGGAAGCGGTCGATCCCTTCGCGCTTCGGCGGTGCGGCGGCCGCGAGGAGGTCCCGGAACACCCTGCCCGAAGTGCGTCCGTCAACATCCAGCAGGCCCACCCGAGACAACGTCTGAACGCTCTGCTCGGCCCGTCGCACAGCACGCTGGGTGGCGCCGAGGTCGGGCTCCTGCCCGAGGACGAGTTGCGCGTACACCGTCCGGGCGTCGTCGTTCGCGAGGGCGGCGGCCAGTGCACGCCAATCCGTCGTCGTCCGTTCCTCGTCCGGCACTACCCATCCTCCTGCGGTCGACGACATCGTCCTCAACGGTACCCGCGTCGACCGGAACAGCCGATCACCCGTCCTGTCGCTGCGAGGCCGGGACGATGACGACGCTGCAGAGGTGGGTGCCCACCACCGACCATCGTCCGGCGAAGGTGCGCGGCGTGGTCGAGCGCGCGGTCCGACCGGCCGGCACGACGACCCGCGCATCGAACGACCCACGATCCGGGTGGATCACCACCTCACACGCCGTGTAGTCGACCCACCGGCCGGTGAGCGGGTACCACGCCTTGAAGACGCTCTCCTTGACGCTCCACAGCACGGCGCTCCACGCGACGGCCGGATGGCTCGAGGCGAGCCGCGTGAGCATGGACGCCTCACTCCCGCAGACGATCGTCGCCGCGACGGCGGGATGGACGGGCCGGTGCACCTCGACGTCGATCCCGATGGCGCTCGCGACACCGACGTGACCGACGGCTGCGATCGTGAAGCCGGGGCAGTGCGAGAGACTCCCGACGACGCCGGTCGGCCAGACCGGTTGCCCGCCCTCCCCCGTCGGGATGTCCGTGGAGCGCTGGCCGAGCATCGCGAGTGCCGCCCTGGCGCAGTCGCGCGCCGAGCGGGATTCGGTGCTCCGAAGAGCCTGAGTCGGACGGACCCCGAACGGCCCGGGTGCGGTGCCGACGGACGCCGAGACGACGACGCCCGACGGCACCTGCATCCGGAGAGCGTCGACGACCGCGGCTGCGGATTCAGCCACTCGATCGACGCGGGGATGCCAAGCGCGTCGCGGGGTCCGAGGCGGGGATGCCGACCCGGAACCAGGCGACGAGCTGCTCGTCCCGGGCGATTTGCCAGCGTTCGTCGAGCATGGCTCTGGTTTCCGGACAGTCGAGCGGCGCGCTCTGGGGATGCACGTACAGGCCGTGGCGCTGGAAGCCGAGCCAGAGCCGGGCGAGCAGTCGCCCAGCGGCGAGTTCCTGTGGGGCCTCGGTGGGACTGACCACGCCGAGGACGGTGCCGGAGCCCTGGGTCGCGGAGGCCGACATCCTCGCCAACAACCCGGGCAGCCCGACGCCGCGAAGCGCGCGGAACACCCGCGGGCTGATCAGCGTCCGCAGGCCGGCTCGTTCGACCTTCGACAGCACGAGCATCGCGTCGTTGAGTCCGTCCTCGCCGTAGTCGGGGTGGCGCGGCGACAGGCGGGTCCACCGGTGGAGCTCGGCGACGATCGCCGCGTCGCCGAAGAACCACCGGTTGGCTCGGATGAGGAACGGACGGGCGTCCCGGGTCGGCATCGAGACGAGCCGGAACCCCGCACGCTCCGCCTCCGCAGCGGCCGCCGTGAGGACGTCGGGCGGAGGAGCGCCGTCCCGCCATCGCCCTCGCCAGACGCGTCGTCCACGGACGTCCGCCGAGGAGAACGTCGTCTGGTAGCCCTCCGGGTGGCGCGAGAACCGGCCGACCTCATCGGTCTCCGCGTCACCGCCGGTGGAGGCCTCGAAGCGCAGTCCGACACCGGCCGACGCCGCACAGATGAGGAGTGACTCGACGAACGCCCCGAACGACAGCATCGTGTCGCGTCCTCGCGGATCGCTCGCGCCGAGGGTGCGAGTGCGATCCCGGCGGAGGACGAGTTCGTCGCCCTGACAGTCCACGCCCCACGGCTGCGTGTTGTGGGCGTTCGCCGCACGAGCCGCCTCGGACACGAGCGCCGAGAGGTCGTCATCGGCCGACAGGCCGCTGAACCGCGCGTCCATTCAGCCCTCCGTGATCCCGATGCGACGGTGGATCGCCGCGAGCCACCGCGGCGCCCACCAGTTGTATCGTCCGGCGACGCGCATGAAGACCGGGACGAGCACGCCGCGGATCAGGATGGCGTCGATGAGGATCGCGATACCGGTACCGATGCCGAGCATCTTGATGATCGACACCCCGGAGGTCGCCATGGCGAAGAACGACACCGCGAGGATCGCCGCAGCGGCCGTGATGATCGGGCCGCTCGCACCGAGCCCGCTCCGCACCGCCTCCGCGAGATCGCCCGTGGCACGGAACCGTTCCTGGATCCGCGCGAGGAGGAACACCTCGTAGTCCATCGAGAGTCCGAAGGCGATGCAGAACAGCAGGATCGGGATCGAGATGGCGATGGGCGACGGGGTGAAGCCGAGCACGTCCGACAGGTTGCCGTCCTGGAAGAGGAACACGATGACGCCCAGGATGCCGACCAGCCCGACCACGTTCAGCACCAGCGCCTTGATCGGGAGCAGCACGCTCCCCGTGAACAGGAAGAGGATGATCAGGGTCATGAGCGCGATGGCCGCGGCGGCGAACGGCAGACGCGCCGAGATGGAGTCACCGATGTCGATCATCTGCGCCGCGAGGCCACCGACCAGGACGGTCGAGCCGGCTCCAGGGTCCACCGCGCGGACGTCGCGGACGAGCTCCGAGCCCTCGGGCGAGTACGGGACGACGTCGGTCGCGACCTGCAGCCAGAGCGCCGAACCGTCGCGGAAGTGCTGCTCCGTCCGAGCATCGGCCGGGACGACGAGGCGTCCGTCGACGAAGCTGCCGAGGGACGTCGTGACGGCCTCGACGCCCATGATCGAGGAGAGCTCGGTGGCGTACTCCTCGAGCTCGCGGTCCGTCCCCGCCCAGTCCTCGGTGACGACGGAGACGGCGTCCGCCTCGGCGACGTCGAAGTCGGACCGCATGATGTCCGCCACGACACGACTCTCGGCGTCGGCGGGGAGCACTCGTTCGTCGGGTACCCCGAACTCCGCGTGCGCGAACGGCGCGGCCATGGCGATGAGCAGCGCGATCACGGGCACCGCCAACCACGGACGGCGATACGCGTGGTCGCCCACCCGGTACCAGAACCGACCCTCGGCCCCGGCCGGGCGCCGCGAGCGCAGACGGCCCCAGTCGATCCGGCGACCCAGGAGGGTGAGGGCTGCGGGCAGCAGGACGACCGCGCCCACCACGGAGCAGGCCACGATGACGAGTCCCGCGATGGCGAACGAGCGCAGGAAGTACTGGTCGAACAGCATCAGCGTGGCGAGCGCCGCGGCGACGACGACGCCGCTGAACACGATGGTCCGGCCGGTCGTCCGCCGAGCGATCCGCAACGCCTCCTCGTCGGTGGCTCCGCCCGAGCGTTCGTCCCGATAGCGGGTGAGGAACAGCAGGCAGTAGTCGATGGCGAGTCCGAGGCCCAACGCGGTGACGAGGTTGACTGCGAACAGGGAGACCGAGGTGAGCTGCGCGACCACGTTCAGCAGGCCGAGGGAACCGAGGATCGTGACGCCCGCGACGCCGACGGGCAGCAGCGCGGCCACCACACCGCGGAACGCGAAGAACAGCAGCACGAGGGTGATCGGGATGGCGATCGTCTCCGCGACGATGATGTCCGTCTTGACCTGCGCGTTCAGGTCGTCGTTGATCCCCGCGATGCCGCCGAACCGGACCGTGGCCGACGTCACCTCCTCGGTGATCGTCCCGCGGAGCGCGGTGGTCGCGCGTTGCACCGTGTCCTCGTCTCCGGCGAGCGCCACGAGCACGACGCCGCGGTCCGTGTCGCTCCGCAGCTGCTCCGCGTCGGCGTAGGAGCCGGTGACGCTGGCGCCGTCCACATCGTCAACAGCGCCGACGATGTCGTCGAGCGCCTCCCTGCCGGCGGCGCTGTCGAGTCCGTCGGAGACGTCCACGACGAGGACGAGTTTCGGGTCGCTGCCGGGGAACCGGTCGGCGAGCACGTCCGCTGCGGCCACGGAGTCGGACTGCGGGTCGTCGAACCCGCCCGTCTTGAGGTTGTCGAGGACGTCGGCCCCCGCGATGCCCGCCACGATCGCGAACACCAGGCCGATCAGGAGCGTGATCACCGCCCGTCGTCTGGGAGTCGTTCTGGAGTGGTTCGTCATGCGGATACCTCGATGTCGTGGGTGATGCGGTTGAGTTCGGATGCCGTGATGTCCACGACCCGCTGGATCTGCTCGGCGGTGTGCTCCGCGGTGATGAAGAATCGGAGCCGCGCCTGGTCGTCCGGCACGGCCGGGTACAGGATCGGGTTGACGCTGAAGCCGTGGTCGAAGAGCGCGGTCGCCAGTGCCAGCGCCCGTTCCGAGCTGCCGACGATGCACGGCACGACGGGCGAGTCGGCACTGTCGCCGATGTCGATGCCGGCGGCCCGGGCCGTCTCGCGGAAGCGGTCGGCGTTCTGCCGCAGGCGGCTGAGGCGCTCGGGCTCGTCGCGCATGAGCCGGAGGGCGGCGAGCGACGCGGCTGCGTTCGCCGGGGTGATGCCGACGCTGTACACGAACCCGGGCACGGAGTACTTGAGGTAATCGATCGCCGCGGCGGTGCCCCCGACGTAGCCGCCGCATCCGGCGAGCGACTTCGACATCGTGCCGCACCAGAGGTCGATGTCCGCGCGGTCGACACCGAAGTGTTCGCCGACTCCGCCCCCGTTCGCGCCGACCGTCCCGATGCTGTGCGCTTCGTCGACGAGCACCAGTGCGCCGTGTCGCATCTTCAGCTCGATGAGTTGCGGGAGCGGTACGAGGTCGCCGTCCATGCTGTAGACGCCCTCCACGACGATGAGGACTCGGCGGAACCCGCCGCGGATCGCGCCGAGGAGGTCGTCGAGCGCGCTCAGGTCGTTGTGGGGGAAGGACCGCCGGGTGGCTCCGCAGAGTTTCGCCCCCTGGATGATGCTGTCGTGCGCGAGGCTGTCGTGGACGATGAGATCGCCCGGTTCCACCAGGTGCCCGATGACACTCACGTTCGTCGCGTGGCCGCTCACCAGGGTGAGCGCGGACTCCACCTGGAGGAGGTCGGCGAGCTCCTGCTCGAGCTCGGCATGGATCGGGCGCTCACCGGACAGGAACCGACTGGCGGACACCGAGCTGCCGTATCGGGCCACGGCGTCGGCGATCGTCTCGGCGACCACGGGGTGGCCGGTGACACCGAGGTAGTTGTAGCTCGAGAAGCTCACGAGCTGGGCGTCGCCGATCGTCGTCGTCGCGTCGATGATCCCCTCATGGAGCAGGAAGTAGGGGTTGCGGTCCGTCTGCTGCCGGCGTTCCCGCATGGCGACCGCCTCCGGGAAGCACTCGATGCGGGCGTCGGCCTCGGTCCATCGGGTCGGGCGGTCGACCGGCGCCGGGGAAGCGGCGGCCACCGGTTCCGTCTCGACCCGCGGAAGCCGGTGCTGCGCCTCCTCGGCGAACGGGTGCAGCAAGGAGCCGACACCGTCCAGCACCTGCTCCACCGTGGGCCGCCCGGCGAAGCGCTCGCCGAGCTGGGCGGGGGTCGGCAGCGATGGCCACTCCGTGTGCAGCTGGGTGATCAGCTCACGCATCATCAGCGAATCGAATCCGAGCTGCTCGACGAGGTGCATGTCCGGCCGGATCAGGTCCAGCGGGAACCCGCTGATGCGCGACACCATGCCGAGGATGACCGCGTCGGACTCCGCACGATGCGACCGGGAGGCTGCGAGGCCCATCCGTGCGACCACCTCCGCCTGCGGCGATCCGGGTTCCGCTGACCAACCGAACGGATCCGTCGACGCGGGCGCACGTCCGGCCTGCCCGGAACCCTCGATGAGGCTCAGCTGGCGGTTCATGAGGGCGAGCAGTCCGGGCAGGTGGTCGGCCTGGGCGTCGGCGGCTCGCGGCTGGATCGACGGTCCTGCCGACGGTCGTCCGGCGAGGGGGGAGGACGGCAGATCGCGGGGGTCGTGGTGCATGGAGTGGGGATCCTGTTCGACGGGGGAGGGTGGTCGGTGCGGTTCGGATGTGGGTTCTCGGGGTGTGGTCGTCGGGGCGGTTGCGTCCGGTCGGACGACCCAGTACGGCTCGGTCGGCAGCGGCGCGATCGGCAGCGCCACACCCGCGGTGTCTGGTGGCACGAGCGATGCCAGGTCGAGGTCGGCCCCCAGTACCGTCAGCCGACCGAGGAGTCGGAGGAAGGTCGACGCGTCGTCCTGCGCCGACGCGCTGCTCGGGATGACATGTACGTCGGGCGCATCGCCCAGGGAGCGTCGGATGGACCCGAGCAGTGCCGAACCTCCACCGATCTGGACGTAGACATTGACGTCGGATGCGGACGCCGACTCGATCGCCTCGCGGAACCGCACCGTGGAGAAGACGTTCTCCTCGAGCTGACGGCCCAGCTCCTCGCTCGTCTCCACCGTGCGGCCCGTCACGGTGGAGACGAGCCGGACCTGCGGCGCGCGAGGTCGGAATCGCGACAGGTCCGCCACGAGGGCCGGCCGGATCGGCTCGAGCAGGGGCGAGTGGAACCCGGTGGCGACGCGCAGCGATTGGGTCGACACCCCGTGCTCGACGCACCGTTCCGCGACGGTGCGCAGGGCCTCGCCGGTTCCACTCACCACCGTCTGCCGGGGGTCGTTGGCGGCTGCGATCCACGCGTCGTCGATACCACTGAGGAGCGCTGCGGCCCGCTCGGCGTCGCAGCCGAGGGCCGTCATGCCGTCGCCGGGTCGCGTCGCAGCCGACCGCATGTGGTGTCCGCGGACCGCGGCGAGCCGTACGGCGTCGGGCGCATCGAGCGCGCCCGCCGTCGCCATGGCGGGCAGCTCGCCGACACTGTGCCCGATGACGAGGTCGGGCTCCACGCCGATCTCGCGCAACAGCGCCACGGTGGCGATCGCCGTCACCGCGAGCGCGGGTTGGCAGACCTCGGTGGACGTGAGACGGTCGATTCCGGAGGGGGTGTCGGCATCGGCCGCGACGAGCGCCGCGAGCACATCGACCCCGGTCTCGTCGAGCACCTGCTCGTTCAAGGTCTCGGCCGCTGTGCGGAAGGCGGGGAACCGATCGAGGAGGTCCGACTGCATCCGCGGTGTCTGGCTGCCCTGCCCGGGGAAGACGAAGGCGATCCGCCGGGCGGCCTCGTCGACACGGACCCCGGTGCAGACGTCCGCGGAGATCGCCCCGGTGGCTCCGCTAGCGAGCTGCTCCACGGCGGCCGACAGCCCGGAGATCAGCTCGGCGGCGGTGCGGCACACCACCGCCAGACGGGTGCTCGCGAGCGACCGGGAGCTCAGGGTCCGTGCGAGGCCGGCGATGGACGGTGCGTCGGCGGCCTCGAGGACGGCGAGGACCGCACGGAGGTGCTCGCCGAGCAGCGTGGGGTCGGCGGCCGAGAACACGAGCAGGTGCGGGAGCGTTTCGTCGGCCGGTCCCCCGGCGGCACGCCGACGGACTCGACCTGCTCGCGCCGGCGGTGATTCGAGCACGACGTGAGCGTTGGTGCCGCCGAACCCGAACGAGCTGACGCCGATCAGGCCCAGAGCGTCGTCGCCCGGATCGATGGTGCGGGAGGCGAGCGCCAGGCGGCCGTCTCGGAGGGCCTCGGTGTGCGCCTCCGAACGCAGGCGGGGCTGCCCGGGGACGACCCGATGCCTCGCCATGAGTGCCGCTTTGACGATGCTGGCGATCCCGGCCGCCGCCATCGTGTGCCCCACGAGCGCCTTCACCGCCGTGACCGTGGCGGTCCGGCGCGGCGATGCCCCGAGACGACGCAGCGCCGCCAGCGATTCCAGCTCGGTGCGGTCACCCACCGGGGTGGCCGTGCCGTGCGCCTCGACGACGCCCAGGTCGGCGGGGTCGGCAGCGGCGTCCTCGTAGGCCCGGCGGAGTGCTGCCAGCTGTCCGTCCGTCGTCGGCGTCATCGGTCCTTCGGCCCGGCCGTCGTTGGACACCCCGGAGCCGCGGATGACCGCGTAGACGTCGTCGTGGTCGTCGATGGCGGCCTCAAGCGGTTTGATGACGATCATGCCGACACCCTCGCCCAGGAGGAATCCATCGGCATCGCCGTCGAACGGCCGGCACACCCCGCTCCGTGACAGCGCGCCGATCCGCGAGAAGGCGACCATCGCGTCCGGGACGAGGCTGAGGTTGACACCGCCGACGAGCGCCGCCGAGCACTGCCCGGACCGGATGGCGGCGATCGCCTGGTGGAGCGCGACGAGGCTGCTGGAGCACGCGGCGTCGACCGCGAAGCTCGGGCCGCCGAGGTCGAGCGTGCTGCTCACCAGCGCCGGCCCCATGTTGGGCAGGCATCCCGGCATCGAGAACGCGTGGAACGGGCGCACACCGGCGACGCGCGCGCCCATCGCCGCCGTGAGGTCGGGGCCGGCGCGTTCCGCGTGGACCGAGTCGTCGCCGAGGAGCTGCGTCCGGATGCGGAGCGAGGAGAGTTCGCGGTAGTCGTTCGCCGCCATCCCGACGAAGACGCCGATGGACGACCGGTCGATGCGACGACGTTCGAACCCGGCGTCGATCCAGGCGGCTCGCGCTGCCTCGAGGAGCAGGCGATGTTGCGGGTCCATCGCGTGCGCGCGACTGGGTGGGATGCGGAAGTGCCGCGCGGCGAACTGCTCGACGCTGTCGATGAAGGACCCCTGGTCGGAGTAGGCGTGATGCACCGCTCGGGCGTCGTGCGGCGCGAAGAAGGAGGCGTGATCCCATCTCGAGCGGGGGACGGCGGAGCCGCTGCGCCGGGCTGTCAGGATGTTGCGCCAGTACTGGTGGGCGTCTGCCGCGCCACCGAAGCGGGCGGACAGGCCGACGATGGCGAGTGGTCGAACGGGCACGACGAGAGAACCTCCGAGGGTGTTGATCGCGGATGGAACGAGGGGGCAGGTCGGCATGTCGACGACTCCGAGCGGAGTGGGTCGAGGTCCAGGGGCCGCCTCGTCGTGAGGAGAGCCGGCCCGTGGGCACGCCACAGCTCGACTGTAGTCATCTGAAACATCAGTTCGGATGCTCGTTCGGAATCTGTGGATAACTCGCGAGGCAGCGCAACCCCCAGCCGGTGCGGAGGGTCGGCTGGAACACTGGCGATATGACGACCATCACGCTGACCAAGGGCCTCACCGCCTACCGCGCCGACCCGCCGAAGGGCGTCGAGCTCCGCGGCGGGCTCGTGCTCATCCACGAGATCTGGGGCCTCGTCCCACACATCACTGACGTCGCCGACCGGTTCGCCGCGGAGGGGTACCTCGTCATCGCGCCCGACATCCTGAGTGGCGCCGGCGTCACGCCCGAGATCGGTGCGGAGCTGGAGAGCCTCGTCTTCAACAGCGACGAGGCGACGAGGACCGCGGCACAGCCGAAGCTGCGCGAGAAGCTCTCGGCCTCGAAGTCGCCCGAGTACGCCGAGGAGGCGCTCGGGTACCTGGGGAAGGCCGTCGACGCCCTGTTCGACGAGGAGGGGATCGACGGCCGCGTCGCCGTCGTCGGCTTCTGCTTCGGTGGTGGCTACAGCTTCGCGCTCGCCGCGGCCGACCGCCGCATCCGCGCCGCTGTCCCGTTCTACGGCTACCCGCCGGAGCCCGAGGCCGTGACGAGCATCGCCTGCCCCGTCCTCGCGTTCTACGGCGACCAGGACGAGGGCCTCATGCAGAGCCTGCCCGAGCTGACCACGACGATGGAGGACGCGCGTGTCGAGTTCACCGCGACCGTCTACCCCGACGCCGGTCACGCCTTCTTCAACGACACCAACACGATCACCTACCGTGAGGACGCTGCCGCCGACGCCTGGGTGAAGACGCTCGCGTTCCTCGACACCTCACTCGGCAACGCCTAGCCCGAGCGATCCGCATCCGCTCGCCCNAACGGCGGAGGCCTACGCGCCCTTGAGGCGGGTGGCGAGGTAGGCGTACAGCTCGTCGATGGCGACACGCTCCTGCTGCATGCTGTCGCGGTCGCGGACCGTCACGGCGTTGTCCTCGAGCGAGTCGAAGTCGACGGTCACGCAGTACGGGGTGCCGATCTCGTCCTGACGACGGTAGCGGCGGCCGATCGCACCCGAGTCGTCGAAGTCGATGTTCCACGAGCCGCGCAGCTCGTCGCCGATCTGGCGGGCGAGCGGCGACAGCGCCTCGTTGCGGGACAGCGGCAGCACGGCGACCTTGACGGGCGCGAGACGCGGGTCGAGGTGCAGCACGGTGCGCTTCTCGATCTTGCCCTTGGCGTTCGGCGGCAGCTCCTGCTCCTCGTACGCGTCGACGAGGAAGGCCATGAGCGCACGGGTCAGACCGAACGACGGCTCGATGACGTACGGCATGTACCGCTCGTTCTTGGCCTGATCGAAGTAGCTGAGGTCCTTGCCGGACTGCTCGGCGTGCACCTTGAGGTCGTAGTCGGTGCGGTTCGCGACGCCCATGAGCTCGCCCCACTCGCTGCCGGCGAAGCCGAACTTGTACTCGATGTCGACGGTGCGCTTCGAGTAGTGCGCCAGCTTCTCCTGCGGGTGCTCGAACCAACGGATGTTGTCGGGCGTCATGCCGAGGTCGATGAACCAGGCCCAGCAGAGGTCCATCCAGGTCTGCTGCCACTCGTCGTCCGTGCCGGGCTCGACGAAGAACTCGATCTCCATCTGCTCGAACTCGCGGGTGCGGAAGATGAAGTTACCGGGCGTGATCTCGTTGCGGAACGCCTTGCCGATCTGGCCGATGCCGAACGGCGGCTTCTTGCGGGCCGTCTGCAGCACGTTCGCGAAGTTCGTGAAGATTCCCTGCGCGGTCTCGGGACGCAGGTAGTGGAGACCAGACTCGTCGTCGACGACGCCGAGGAAGGTCTTCAGGAGGCCGGACATCTGGCGGATCTCGGTCCACTGGCCGATCTTCGAGGGGTGCTCGGGGTCGGGGATGTCGGCGAGGCCGTTCTCCGGCGGGTGGCCGTGCTCGGCCTCGTACGCCTCGAACAGGTGGTCGGCACGGTACCGCTTGTGGGTGATGAGCGATTCGGTGAGCGGGTCGCTGAAGACCTTGACGTGACCGGACGCCTCCCAGACCGGGGTGGGCAGGATGACGGCGGAGTCGAGACCGACCATGTCGCCGCGGCCACGGACGAACGCGTTCCACCACTGGCGCTTGATGTTCTCCTTGAGCTCGACACCCAGGGGCCCGTAATCCCACGCAGACCGCGTACCGCCGTAGATGTCTCCCGACGGGAAGACGAAGCCGCGGTGCTGGGCCAGGGTGATGACGGACTCGAGATGGGACTGCTCTGCCATGGGTGTGGATCCTCCGTGCCGCTTGCCACGCGGCGGTACCTTCCGGTGCTGACGCCTGGCTGGCGCCCGCTCCCGGAACCCCTCAATCCTATGGGCGAGCCCGTGAGGACGCCCAACGGCCCTTGTCCCGCTCAGGGCGGCCGCTTAGCCTGACAACCATCGCGGTACGCAGGATGGAGCATCGATGGACTGGCTGTGGAACCTCGACGTCATCGACGGTCCACTCGTCTGGGTGCTCGACGGGCTCAGCATCGCCGGCCTGCTGTACCTCGTCATCCGTCGGTCCGGGTTGCTGTGGTACCTGAGCGCCGCCATCGCCCTCCTGGCCGGCGCGCTCCTCGCCCTGGGGACGGTGTGGCTGGTCTTCGACGTGCTCAACCTCTTCGGCGGGCCGTTGATCCGCTCCGCGGAGCCCTGGTTGATCGGCGTCTTCGCCGGCATCGCGCTCGCCGTCCTCACGATCTGCTGGCGCGTCTCGTGGCAGCGGCGCGTCATCGCCGTCGCGTGCATCCTCGTCTTCGGCGCGACCGCGGCGCTGGGCGTCAACGGCGCGTACGGCGTCCAGACCACCCTCGGGTCGATGTTCCACGTCCAGAACCGCAAGCCGATCACCCTCGTGACGCCGACGAGCACGCCCACCGGCGATCCGGCCCGTCCGCTGTACGAGACGTGGAAGCCGCCGGCCGATCTGCCGAAGACAGGCAGGTTCGGCCCGCTTCCCACGGGCGACCGGATCCCGAACACGAACTCCGGGTTCAACGCCCGCCCGGCGCAGGTCTACTACCCACCCGCCGCGCTCGTGAAGGATCCCCCGGCGCTCCCGTTCGTCCTCATGATGATGGGACAACCGGGTGACCCCGACGCGAAGTGGATCGGCGAGGCGCTCGACGCGATCGCCGCCGACCACCAGGGGCTCGCCCCCATCGCGCTCGTCGTGGACCAGCTCGGCGACCCTTCCGTGGATCCGCTGTGCATCGACGGGCGGTACGGGAAGGTGGAGACGTACGTCACGCAGGACGTCCTCCCCTGGGCGAAGGCGAACCTGCACATCCTCCAGTCGCCGAAGGATTGGACGGTGGCCGGGTACTCGGCCGGCGGCAGCTGTGCGATCTACTACGGAGCCAAGTACCCGCAGACCTTCGGCAACGTCGTCAGTGTCTCGGGTGAGGAGTATCCCGGAGCCGGCCTCCCGGCGGACAACCTGCGCGTGATGTTCAACGGCGACCAGAACGCGTACGACGCGATCAAACCGGCGACCATCATGGCGAAGACGACGTACGCCGACACGGAGGCGTTCTTCTCCGCGGGGACGGCGGACGCGGTCTACACCGACATGATGCGGCGCGCCGCAGCCACCGCGACGGCCGCCGGCTGGAAGGTCCAGACCTTCGCGATACCGGGCGGCGACCACGGCGCCAGCTCGCTCACGGGCGGGCTGGACCAGACGCTCCGCGCGCTCTACCCGCGGATCGGCCTCCAACGACCGTGACGGGGACTGGGACGGGGACCCGGCTTCCACTCCATCGTGGGCTGTGGAGAACTTCGGCGGCGGTCTGGACCGATTGGTTATGGTCGATGCCCATGACCACCCAGCTCCCGCCGATGCCACAGCCCCTCCTCGTCCAGATCGGCAACATCAGGGTCACTGAGGACGTGATCATGACCCCCGCCGGCACGTGGCCACTCGCGGACGTCAACGTGACGTCGAGCGATCAGACCTCGACGACCACCCACACCCCGGCGTGGGCCATCGTGCTGGTCATCGTGTTGATCTGGTTCTTCTTCCTCAGCCTGCTGTTCCTGTTCGCGAAGGAGAGGCGCGTCTCGGGGTTCGTCTCCGTGAACGTCCAGGCCGGCCCGTACACCTACACCGAGCAGGTCCCGATCTCGACCGACTTCGCCCGGCACGACACCATGAACCGCGTCGCTTACACCCAATCGCTGATCGGGCAGGCACGGCACCGGGCGATCGCGAACCGAGCGGCGGAGTCCTCCCGGCGCCCTGAGGTGCGGTGACCGGTCGCTCGAGGGCCGCTCACGCGACGAGATGACTCAATCGGGCGGCGGCGCGAGGGACGCGCCCTCGAGGAAGGCGCCCATGACGAGTTCGTGACGCAGTTCACCGAGGGTGCCGTCGAGACGGCCGATGAGGGTCTCGACGCCCATCCTGCCGAGTTGGGCGGCGGGCAGCAACGTGACAGCGAGTGCCGGGTCGGCCGCTTCCGACACCTCTCGTGTGGAGGCGACGAGGACGACGGACAGGTCGTCGGGGACCGAGACGCCGCGCCTGCCGAGCTCGCTCACGAAACCGAGGGCCGCCCGATCGTTGAGCACGAGGACGGCGGTGACCTCGGGCGCCTCCTCCTGGAGGGCCGCCGCGATCTCGCGACCACCGGCCGGATCGGGAGTGCACTGGAGCGTCCGAGCGCGGAGTCCACGGGCCGCGCACACGGCGTGGAAGGTCTCCTGCACGCGGACCACCGGGCCGTAACCGTCGAGATCGGCCCGCTCGACCTCCTCGAGCAGGGCGAACTCCCGATGACCGAGGGCCTGCAACCGGTCGATGGACAACTCGACCATCCCCTCGAAGTCGACGTCGACGTAGTCGAGACCGGAGGGGTCGCGCGTCCGACCGATGAGCGTCAGTGGCGTCCCGGCCGCGAGCAGACGGTCGACCCGATGGTCGTCGAGCCGCACCTCCATGAGGATGACGCCGTCGATGAGGCCATCGGAGGTGAACTCGCGAAGCGCCTCGGGGTCGCTCGGCTCCGGCCAGAGGACGACGGTGTACCCGAGCTCGGCCGCAGCCTCCGCAGCACCGGTGAAGAAGCGGGCCGCGTTGTCGGACAGTCGATGCTGGAGCACCGGGAACAGCAGTGCGATGATCCGGGTCCGACGGCTCGCGAGCGCGCGGGCGACCGCGTTCCGGCGGAAGTCCAGTTCGACCATCGCCGACTCCACCCGCAGTCGGGTGGCCGGGGACACCGGCTTCGAATCGTTGACGACGAACGACACCGTGGCGACCGAGACCCCTGCGAGTCGCGCGACGTCACGCATCGTTGCCATGGATCCCCGTTCAGGTGCGGTGCTGTCCGGTCAGTCTCTCACGGATCACGATTCGGTAAACCGGTTAAATTGCTTCTTGACGACTCCGGCGACGCGGTGCATGCTGGTTCCCGAAGCGAGCAGTAAACCGGTTAACTTTTCGGCCTGCGCGATCCGACCTCGACCGGCGAAGGAGCCGTGCTGATGCCTGTACCGACCACGGACGACAACCGGTCCGAGCAGCCACTGCGCGTCGCGATCGTCGGGTACAGCTTCATGGGCACCATCCACGCGCAGGCCTGGACCACCGCTCCCCGCTTCTTCGACCTCGGCCGCCGGGTCGACCTCGTCGCAGTCAGCGGTCGCGATGCCGACGCCGCCCGCGCGTTCGCCGACCGGTTCGGGATCGCCGACGTCGAGACCGACTGGCGAGCGCTCCTCACCCGTGGCGACATCGACGTGATCGACATCTGCACCCCGGGCCACCTCCACGCCGAGGTCGCGATCGCCGCGCTCGACGCCGGTATCCACGTCCTGTGCGAGAAGCCGCTCGCGAACACGCTCGAGGAGGCCGAGCGGATGAACGCCGCGGCCGAGCGGGCGGCGGCGCGCGGCGTGCACGCGATGGTCGGCTTCAGCTACCGACGCACCCCCGCGCTCGCCTATGCACGACGGCTCGTCACCGACGGCCGCCTCGGGACGATCCGACACATCCGGGCCCAGTACCTGCAGGACTGGATCGCGGATCCCACCTTCCCGCTCGTCTGGCGACTCGACGCCGACCAGGCCGGCTCCGGTGCGCTCGGTGACCTCGGCGCCCACATCATCGACCTCGCACGGTTCGTCACCGGGCAGGAGCTGACGGGCGTGAGTGCCCTGACCTCGACCTTCGTCACCGAGCGGCCGCTCCCCACCTCGTCGAGCGGCCTCAGTGCCACCGCGGGCGACGATCCTGAGGATGGCGACGCGGCGGAATCCCTCACCGGCCGGGTGACCGTCGACGACGCGGTCGTGTTCATCGCCCGCACCGACGGCGGCGCCCTGGCGACCTTCGAGGCCACCCGCTTCGCCACCGGCCGCAAGAACGCGATGCGGCTCGAGGTCGACGGATCCGACGGATCGCTCGTCTTCGACTTCGAGCGCATGAACGAGCTGCAGTTCCACGACCACACCCTCCCCGCCGAGGAGGCGGGCTTCCGGCGCATCCTCGTCACCGAACCCGGTCACCCGTATGCGGACGCCTGGTGGCCGGCCGGGCACGGCCTCGGCTACGAGCACACCTTCGTCCACGAGGTCGCCGACCTCGCCCGTGACCTCGCCGCCGGCCGGGCGCCCGAACCGGGCTTCGCCGACGGCCTGATGGTGCAGCGCGTGCTCACCGCGGTCTCGGCGAGCGCCGACGCAGGCGCCGCTTGGATCCCCCTCGACCACTGACCGAACCACCCACCGCACCACGATCACCACCGCATCACGAACACCACTCACCAGGCAAAGGAGCCATGACATGAGATCCACGACCACCCGCGACACCCGGCCTCGCATCATCCGTCGGCCGCACGTGCTCGGATCGCTCGCGATCCTCGCGATCACCCCGTTCGCCCTCACCGCGTGCAGCGGTGGCGGTGGCGCGGCGGCCGGAGGCGACGCCGGCACCCTCACGATCCTCGACTACTACAACAACGAACCCGACAAGACCCTCGTGGGCGACGCCCTGGACCGGTGCGCGGACGACGTCGGCGTGAAGATCAAGCGCGAGACCGTCCCCGGCAAGGACCTCATCCAGAAGGTGCTCCAGCAGTCGTCGTCCAAGACGCTGCCCGACGTCCTCATGCTCGACAACCCGGACGTCCAGGAGATCGCCGCGACGGGTGGCCTCTCGCCACTCAGCGACTACGGCGTCGACACCTCGGGCTTCGCGAAGGGCATCCTCGACGCGGCGAGCTACGAGGGCGAGGTCTACGGCCTGGCGCCGACGGTCAACACCCTCGGCCTCTTCTACAACGAGGACCTCCTCGCGGCGAAGGGCATCACCCCGCCGACCACGTGGGACGAACTCAAGACGGCCGCCGCTGCACTGACCGAGGGCGACACCTACGGGCTGGCCTTCAGCTCCATCGCCACCTACGAGGGCAGCTGGCAGTTCCTGCCGTTCATGTGGACCAACGGCGGCGACGAGGCCGACCTCACGACGCCCGCCGTCGCCGAGGCGCTCCAGCTGCAGGTCGACCTCGTGAACTCGGGGTCGGCGTCGAAGAGCGTCATCAATTGGTCGCAGGCCGACGTGAACGACCAGTTCATGGCCGGCAAGGCCGCGATGATGATCAACGGCCCGTGGCAGATCCCGGCCCTCAGCGCCGACACGAACCTCAAGTACGGCAGCGTCCAGGTTCCGGTCAACAAGGCCGGCCAGACGCCCGTCGCCCCGCTCGGCGGCGAGGTCTGGACCGTCCCCGTGACCGGCGACAAGGACAAGCAGGCGAAGGCGGCGAAGTTCGTCGAGTGCATCTCGAGCGACGAGAACCAGCTCGCCCTCGCCGAGGCCCGCTTCACCGTCCCGACGAAGACGGCCCTGGCCGAGCAGTACGTCGCGAAGGTCCCCGAGATGGCCGCGTTCACGGAGCAGGTCGCCAACGCCCGCTCGCGCACCGGCGAGCTCGGCGAGGAGTGGCCCGAGGCCGCGACCGAGATCTACACCGCCATCCAGCTCGCCCTGACCGGGCAGGCGACGCCTGAAGAGGCGTTCAAGCAGGCGGCCGCGGGCTGATCCCGATGAGCAGCGGCATCGCCGGAGCATCGCTCCAGGACCGGAAGACCGACCAGCGGTCCAGCGGCACCGGCGGGGGCGCGCCGACCAAGCGCACCCCCGCCGGGGCCGGCCGCCGGTCCCGACGCTTCCGCCGGGAAGACCTGATCAAGCTCGGCTTCGTCCTCCCCGCAGCGCTCTACATCGTCCTCTTCTTCGGCTACCCGGTCGTCAAGAACGTCACGATGAGCTTCCAGGAGTACACGACGAAGACGTTCTTCACGGGCGAGGCTCCGTGGGTCGGGTTCGCGAACTACGTGACCGTGTTCAGTTCCCAGCTGTTCACGCCGGCACTGCTCAACACGGCGCTGTTCACGGTGGGGTCGATCGCCGGGCAGTTCGTGATCGGGCTCGCGCTCGCCGTCTTCTTCAAGCGACGCTTCCCCCTGAGCTCGTTCCTCCGCGCGATGCTGCTGCTCCCCTGGCTCCTCCCCCTGATCGTGTCGAGCGCCACCTGGCGGTCGATCCTCGACCAGGACAGCGGCGTCCTGAACGCCGCCCTCGGATCCATCGGCCTGTCGGGCGTCCCCTGGCTGACGAGCCCGTCGGTGGCCCTGTTCGCGGTCGTCCTCGTCAACATCTGGATCGGCATCCCGTTCAACGTCACGATCCTCTATGGCGGCCTCCAGGACATCCCCGACGAGCTCTACGAGGCGGGAGCGCTCGACGGCGCGACCGGCTGGAAGGCGTTCCGCCACATCACCTGGCCGAACCTCAGGCCCGTGGTCAGCGTCGTGCTCGTGCTCGGCGTCGTCTACACGATCAAGGTGCTCGACATCATCCTCGGCCTCACGAACGGCGGGCCGGCGAACGCCACCCAGACCCTCGCGGTGCGGTCGTATCAGGAGTCGTTCGTCAACTTCGAGTTCGGTGTCGGTGCGGCCTTCAGCAACATCCTCATCGTCATCTCGCTCCTCTTCGCCATCGTCTACCTGCGCGTGAACCGACGCGCGGTCGACGAGTAAGGACACGGACCCTCATGACCACGACCAGCATCGTGACCGGCGGCCGGCAGACGCGCCGCTTCGCACCGGTCGGCCCGCGTCGACACCGCGGCGACCGACGCCACCTCGGCTCCACCGTCCTCGGCATCCTCATCCTCGCGATCATGCTCTTCCCCGTCTACTGGATGGTGAACGCGTCCCTGCAACCCTCCGGAAACACGCTCACGGGGGACTTCTTCCCGGTGAACCCGAGCTTCGCCGGGTACGAGAAGGCGATCGCCGACCAGGGCGGGCACCTCGTCACGAGCCTCGTCATCTCGCTCGGCACCGTCGTCCTGACCCTCGCGATCGCGGCCCCAGCGGCCTACGCCCTCGCGCAGTTCAGGTTCCGGTGGATCAGCATCGCCCTCCTCGTGATCCTGATCGCCCAGATGATCCCGGGCATCGTGATCGCGAACGCCCTCTATTCGGCCTACAACGACCTCGGCCTGCTCAACTCGATCCCCGGGCTGATCCTCGCCGACGCCTCGCACGCCATCCCGTTCGCGATCCTCATCCTGCGGGCGTCGATGCAGACCATCCCGCCGTCGATCGTGGAGGCGGCACGGGTCGACGGCGCGGGGCACGTGCGGGCCTTCGTCTCGATCGTCCTCCCGGTGAGCCGCAACGTGCTCATCACCGCCGGCCTGTTCGCCTTCCTCTTCTCCTGGAGCGACTTCCTGTTCGCCCTGACGCTGACGACGACGGAGGACGTCCGGCCAGTGACGCTCGGCATCTACCAGTACCTCGGCTCGCAGGTCTCGAACTGGAGCGCGGTGATGGCGACCGCCGTCCTGTCGTCCCTGCCCGCGATCCTGCTGCTCGTCATCGCCCAGCGGTTCATCGCCGCGGGCGCCACGGGCGGTGCCGTGAAATGACCGACGACCACTCCGACACCCTCTCCGACCACGCAACGCATCCTCGAAGGAGCACCACCATGTCCGACAGCAGCACCCCCATCCGCGTCCTCGTCTGGGGCGAGAACCGCCACGAGCAGATCGAGGAGAAGGTCCGCGCCATCTACCCGGACGGCATGCACACGACCATCAAGGAGGGCATCGAGGAGCACCTCGGCGTCGACGCCGTGGTCACCACGACCACGCTCGACGAACCGGAGCACGGGCTCACCGAGGAGGTGCTCGCCGCGACCGACGTGCTCGTCTGGTGGGGCCACGCGGCTCACGGCGAGGTCGCCGACGAGGTCGTCGAGCGCGTGCACCAGCACGTACTCGCCGGTATGGGCCTGCTCGTGCTGCACTCCGGCCACTGGTCGAAGATCTTCGGCAAGCTCATGGGCACCTCGTGCACGCTCCGGTGGCGGTCGGAGGAGGACCGCGAGATCGTCTGGACCGTCGACCCCACCCACCCGATCGCCCAGGGGATCCCGCACCCGTTCATCATCCCGGCGCAGGAGATGTACGGTGAGTTCTTCGACGTCCCCGCGCCCGACGAGCTCGTCTTCCTGTCGACCTTCACCGGTGGCGAGGTCTTCCGTTCCGGCATGACCTACAAGCGCGGCTTCGGCAAGATCTTCTTCTTCTCCCCCGGCGACCAGGATTACCCGGTCTACCACCACGAGCACGTCCGTCGCGTCCTCGCGAACGGCGTCCGGTGGGCGCAGACGCTGCGTCCGGAACGCGCGGTGCCGGTCCTGCTGCGGTACGAGACCGAGGACTTCTACAACGGCCGCGGATACGAAGGGGCGCTCGCGCGATGAGTGCTCCTGTCGACGGTGGCTTCGCGACGCTCGCGGACGCCACCAGGCCGGTCCGGCTCGTGCTCGTCGGTGCGGGCGGGATGGGACGGGCGTGGTTGCGGACGATCCTCGCGAACCCGGACACGGAACTCGTCGGCGTCGTCGACCTCGACACGGCCCTCGCGGAGTCGGCGGTGACCGAGGCGGGGCTCGGCGTGGGCCCCGAGGGTGTCGTCGTCGGCACCAGCGTGTCGGTCGTCGCCGAGGCGACGGGGGCGGACGCTGTCGTCAACGTCACCGTGCCCGCCGCGCACCACCCGGTGAACACCGAGGCGCTCTTCGCCGGGTTGCCGGTGCTTTGCGAGAAGCCGATCGCGCCGACCGTGGCGCAGGCGCTCTCATTGGCGGCGACGGCCGAGGCCAGCGGGCAACTGCTCATGACGAGCCAGTCGCGTCGCTACTACGCGTCGATCGCCGCCTTCCGGGAGCAGGTCGCGTCACTCGGTCGGCTCGGGTCCGCGACCACGGAGTTCTTCAAGGCGCCGCACTTCGGCGGCTTCCGCGAGGAGATGCCGCACGTGCTGCTCGTCGACATGGCGATCCATGCCTTCGACGCCGCCCGCTACGTCCTCGGCAGCGACCCGATCGCCGTGTACTGCGAGGAGTACAACCCCGGGTGGAGCTGGTTCTCCGCCGACGCCGCCGCGACCGCGATCTTCGAGTTCGCCGGAGGAGTCCGCTACACCTACAGCGGCAGCTGGT
This sequence comes from Plantibacter sp. CFBP 8804, assembly GCF_014841225.1. Lineage (NCBI taxonomy): Bacteria > Bacillati > Actinomycetota > Actinomycetes > Micrococcales > Microbacteriaceae > Plantibacter > Plantibacter sp. CFBP 8804. The sequence continues at coordinate 187,754 of NZ_JACYTU010000004.1, read as the reverse complement.
GTGCGGACGGCGTGGAGACCTCGTGGAACGGCAGCTGGCGGGTGAACGGCGAGCGCGGCACGGCCGTCTGGGACGGCGACTCCGCTCCGCAGCGGCAGCTCGCGCCGCAGGGCGGATCACCGTCGGCGGTCGAGACCGCCGAGCTCGAGCCGGACGTGCCGGAGGAGATCGCCGGGTCGCTCGTCGAGTTCGTGGATGCCCTGCGCACGGGGCGTGTCCCGTCGGGCGAGGTGCACGCCAACGTGCTGAGCCTCGCGATGGTGGAGGCCGCCGTGCGGTCCGCCGAGTCCGGCGAGCGCGTGGTCATCGCGGACGTGCTCGCCCAGGCGCACACGCAGGCGATCGGGGCCGAGCCGCGCGACGACGTCCGGGCCGCGCTCGTCGCCTCCCGTTGAGGTGAGGCGGATCGTCGCCCGCGCATCCCGCTAGCGACGATCCGCCTCACCTCACATGCCGGTCGAGGCTGCCGTACGGTCAGCTCAGACGCGACCAAGCGTCTCGGACGGTCGTGAGGGCAGTTTCCGGGTCCACGTCGATACGGCCCTGGTGAGCCAGCGCGCGCTGCCACTCGACGCCGTCCGGTGCCGTGTCAAAGGTCCGTGCGTTGGGTCGCCCACCCGGCCCGATGGTTGCGAACAGGTGTGCCGCCTCGACGTCGAACGCGCCGTGCGCTTGGAGCGCCCACAGGTCGTACAGATCACGCGGCGCCCTGCGATCGGCCCAGGCGGAGACCTTCGCCGCCACGAACGCCGAACGGGTCGGCACCGTGAGCCACGCGGGCGGCGCGTCACTGTACCGCTGCACCAGTTCGAGGCGTTCCGTCGGCCACTTCGGGTAGCCGACCTGGTCGAGGAGCTGCACCTGGATGCTGCTGGCATCGACGCTGAGGACGACCGGTTCGGAACCGCGAGTCGCGTCGAATCCTGGAAGGAACTGCACCTCACCGAAGGTCCGCTGCAGTGAGCCTCGGACCGCTTGTTCGATTCGGCGGCCGACCTGCGCCCGCGACCCGACGGCGATGAGGTCGATGTCTTCACTCAGCCGGAGGAACGGGAGATGGGTCCGCGCGAGAGCCGTGCCCCCGAAGAAGATCACTTCGTCGGCGACGGTCTCCGAAAGCGCTGCCAGCACATGGGAGATCAGATGGTCTCGGACCACCTGCGCGGTCTCGACGCCGAACTGGTCCTCGATTCGCCTGCGCTCGGCTGCACTGAGGACGCCGGGGGTCGGAGTCCGTTCAGCTGCCATCCTCGGCCTCCTCCCGCCTCGAGATGAGCGCTCGCACGGCATCGTTCATCCGCCCGTGGCGTGACGCGATCCGTTGGAGTTCACCCGCATCGACTCGAGGGGCGAGGTTGGTCACCGCCTCTGCAGCTTCTGCGGGCATGCCTCCAAGCCCAGGCCGCATGAGGAGGTCGAACGCGGTCTGCTCCACCGTCGTGACGAGCCCGCTCCCGAGATCCAACCGTTCGAGGCGAGCCTCCAATCGGTCCACGTCGCGCGCGACGAACACGACCTCGCCACCAGCGGACAACCGGATGGGATTTCGCTTCGACGGCATCGCGATCGTGGTCACCGCGACCGCGCGAGGGATGGCTCGATGAAAGCGAGCAGCGCCGAGGCCCATGAGGACCGGCACTCGATCGCCCTGCATGGCCGTGGCGATCGCCAGACCGGCACTCTCGAGCGTGGGCCTCCAGTCCGTGCCGATGCGGTCATCGGGCACCGCGATGTAGAACCCATACGCAAGCCGAACCACCTTGCCGGACTGCTCGAGCCGCGACAGCTCCTTCGAGGGATTGCGATAGACGTCAGCGAGATCCGCCGGACGCGCCACCCTCAGAGGACGTCGCGCGAGAGCTGCTGCGCCAGCCACTTCATCTCGATGCGTCTTCACTGCACTGAGTATACCCAAAATGGGTATAGATGGTGCACCGAAAGGAATCGTCGCGCATGGCACAAACGGTGTGCTTCCCACACACGCGGTGGCGAGGTGCACGCGATCCGCCTCACCTCACCAGGTGCCGTCGAGGAGGTCGCGGGTCACGACCAGGTTGAGCACCCGCCAGAGGCCGGAGTGGCCCGGGGTCTGGCCCGGCCGATTCGGCCACCCCTCGAGGCGTGCGACACGGACGAAGCCGACCTCGTGCCACTGCGGATCCGTCTTGCGGAAGCGGTGCGGCTGCCAGACCACCGGGCGCTCCGGCAGATTGCCCGAGGCCGGCTCGCGCTTCGCTCGCAGCGTCGCCAGGGTCTCCGGCCCGGGGATCTGCTCGCCCACCCAGTCGAGCACGTCGAGCTCGGGTGAGTCGCCGTATCGGGACCGATGGATGCCGGCGACGCGGAACAGGGCCGTCCGTCCGTTCGGCGCCGTGAACGCGAGGACATCGCCCGGCGTCAGGTCGTCCTCCACGTGGCGCCACGATCGGCGGAGGCGCTTCGCTGCGGGCTGCGGGCCGAGGAGCTTCTCGCGGAGGCGGTCGAGGGCCGCGGCCCGCCTGGCGACCTCCCCCGGGCCTGATTCAGCCCACAGCTCGAGGTCGGCACCGCGATCGATCGCCGCGAGCGCCCGCGTCCACACGTCGGGATCGAGTCGGCCGACCTCGCTCTGCGCGGCCGCGAGCGGGATCCACAGCTCGCCGTCCTCGCGCTCCACCAGGTGGGCGAAGGACGCGATGATCCGTCGCGTCGCCTCGTCGTCCGGCACCCGGTCCTGCACGTACTCGCGGTACTCGGTGCGGATGTCCGACGCCGTGTCGTTCGAGAAGATCGCCGTTCCCCATGCACCCATCCCGGCATCCTGCCAGACCCCTCGCGTCAGCGGCCAGGTGAGGCCCATACGATGGATCCAGCCCGACTCCGAGACGAAGGACGCTGCATGCCATCCCGCCCCACCAAGCTGATCCCGCCGACCTTCTCCCGCACCCCCTCACTCGACGCCGAGGCGGTCGAGCTGAGCATCGCGATCGAACTCCCCGAGGGCGTCGAAGCGATCGGCCTGGCCGTCGCCCCCGCAGCCGACGGCGCCGCCGACGACATCCCCGCCGCGCTCGGACTCGACCGCGCGGCACTGACCCGCGCCGGCTTCACCGGTGAGGTCGGCCAGACGCTCGTCATCCCCAGCCAGGACGCCCCGACGTACATCGCGGTCGGCGTCGGTGCACCCGAGAAGCGCACCCCCGCAGCCCTCCGCGACGTGGCCGCCGCCTTCGCCCGTGCGGCATCCTCGTTCGCGAGCATCGGCCTCGACGTGGCGCGCTCGTTCGACCTCGACCCGGCCTCCGCCGGCCAGCTCGTCGTCGAGGGCGCGCTCCTCGCCCGGTACCGCTACACCGAGTTGAAGCGGGAGACGAAGCGCACCCCGCTCGTCGCGCTCCACCTCGTCGCCGGTGCCGAAGACCTGCCCGAGACCGCGACCGGCGCACACCGTGGCGAGGTCCTCGCCCGCGCGGCGAACCTCGCCCGCGACCTCGCGAACACGCCTCCCGGACACCTCACGGCGACCGACCTCGCCGAGGTGGCCGAGACGCTCGGTGCCGCCAACGGGCTCGACGTCGAGGTCTTCGACAAGGACGCGCTCATCGAGCTCGGTCTCGGCGGCCTGCTCGGGGTCAACGCCGGCAGCGTCGAGGCACCGCGCATGATCAAGCTCCGGTACACGCCGAAGGACGACGACGGCTCGCCGATCGAGGCCGCAGGACACCTCGCGCTCGTCGGCAAGGGAATCATGTACGACTCGGGCGGCATCTCGCTCAAGCCGTCCGACCCGTCCCACGCGGCGATGAAGATGGACATGGCGGGCGCCGGAGCGATCCTGTCCGCCATGACAGCGCTGGAGGAGTTGCACTGCACGAGCAGCGTCACGGCGTTCCTCATGTGCACGGACAACATGCCCTCGGGCTCGGCCACGATGCTCGGCGACGTGCTGACGTTCCGCAACGGCACCACCGTGGAGATCAAGAACACCGACGCCGAGGGTCGCCTCGTCCTCGCCGACGGCCTGAGCCTCGCCGTCGAGGAGGAGCCCGACGCGATCGTCGACATCGCGACCCTGACCGGTGCCGCGATCATGGCGCTCGGTACGAAGACGGCGGCGGTGCACGGGACCGACCAGGGCATCGTCGACCAGACGCTCGCGTCGTCGAAGGCCACCGACGAGCAGCTGTGGCAGTTGCCGCTCGAACGCAGCTACCGCAAGCAGCTCGACTCGGACGTCGCGGACCTCGCCAACATCGGCGGCCGGTTCGCCGGTTCGACGCTCGCCGCCCTGTTCCTCGCGGAGTTCGTCGGCGACATCCCGTGGGCGCACCTCGACATCGCGGGCACCATGCTCGTGGAGTCGGACGAGTCGTGGCGGTCGAAGGGTGCGACCGGGTACGGCACGCGCCTCCTCATCGACCTGGCGCTCAACTTCCGCGCCTGACCTGCGGTCGGCCGGCCCCTGAGCCTGTCGAAGGGTGAGGACCGAACCACCGGACCCGCCAGCACTTCGACAGGCTCAGTGACCGAATCTCCCCACCCGTAACCCCGCCCCGGGCTTGTGGCAGGGGCCGGGCCCTGAGCCTGTCGAAGGGCGGTCCGTGAGCGTATCGACGGCCGCGCGGTGACGGCCTCCCATTGCCGTTTCGGCAAGAACCGTCCGCTCGTCGTCGAGATCGCGGCAGGCTGATGTCATGACCTCCGAGCACGAGTCCGCCATCACCGATCCCGCCGCCTTCTGGGAGCACCGCTACAGCAGCCGCGGCCAGGTGTGGAGCGGCAATCCGAACGCCGCCCTCGAGCGTGAGGTGCGCGGGTTGCCACCGGGCACCGCGCTCGAGCTCGGCAGCGGGGAGGGCGCCGACGCCGTGTGGCTCGCCCGGCAGGGCTGGTCCGTGACCGCCGTCGACATCTCCCCGAGCGCACTCGCCCTCGGAGCCTCCACCGCGAGCGAGGCAGGGGTCGCCGATCGCATCACCTGGGTGCAGGCCGACCTCGTCGAGTGGGAGCCGTCGGCGTCGTTCGATCTCGTGACCGCGACCTTCCTGCACTCCCCCGTCGAGTTCCCGCGCGAGGCGGTGCTGCGCCGTGCCGCATCGGCGGTCGCCCCCGGTGGCGCCCTCCTCGTCGTCGGCCACGCCGGTCCGCCGCCCTGGGCGACCCAGCACATCGCGCACGCACACTTCCCGACGCCCGACGAGGTCCAGGCCTCGCTGAAGCTGGAGGAGACCGAGTGGGAGGTCGTCACCGCAGGCCTCGTCGCGCGCGCCGCGATCGGGCCCGACGGCGAGCCCGCCGAGCTCGACGACAGCGTCCTCGTCCTCCGTCGCCGTCCCTAACTCAGGAGTGTCCCGGCGCGTCGCGCCGCCCGGCCGGCGTGTCGCACCCGACACGCCGCAACAGTCCTGAGTTAGGGACACAACAACACCCGGTCGACACGCGGAGTCACCCGTCCCCGCGTAGCCCTGGCCGGTTCACAACTCAGGACGGCCCCGGCGGGTCACATCGGCCACCCGGCGTGTCCGGCGGGACACGCCGCACCGGTCCTGAGTTCTGAACCCGCGCCGTCCCCAACTCAGGAGTCGTCCGGTGTGTCGCAAGCACTCCAGCCCGACGCACCGCAGGACTCCTGAGAACGGAANTCGGCGTTACGTGGTGCGACTAGTCGGTGCCGGAGTCGAACGCGGCGCCCTCGGAAGCGAGGTCGGTCGCGCGCTCGAGGGCGTCGGCGGTCGGGTCGAGGAGTTCGCCACCGAGGATCTCCTGCGCCTCACCCTGCTCGAGCTTGCCGACGAGGTCGGCGGTCGCGCCGCCGACGATGCCGGCCGCTGCGTACTGCTCGAGCCGCGAGCGCGAGTCCGCGATGTCGAGGTTGCGCATGGTGAGCTGACCGATGCGGTCGTCGGGACCGAACGCTGCGTCACCGACGCGCTCCATCGAGAGCTTGTCGGGGTGGTAGCTGAGGCCCGGGCCCGAGGTGTCGAGGATCGTGTAGTCGTCGCCGCGGCGCAGACGGATCGAGACCTCGCCGGAGACGGCGGAGCCGACCCAGCGCTGGATGGACTCGCGCAGCATGAGCGACTGCGGGTCGAGCCAGCGGCCCTCGTACATGAGGCGGCCGAGTCGGCGACCCTCGTTGTGGTAGTTGGCGACCGTGTCCTCGTTGTGGATCGCGTTGAGCAGACGCTCGTACGCGATGTGGAGGAGCGCCATACCGGGGGCCTCGTAGATGCCGCGGCTCTTCGCCTCGATGATGCGGTTCTCGATCTGGTCGCTCATGCCGAGGCCGTGCCGACCACCGATGGCGTTGGCCTCGAGGACCAGCGCGACCGCGTCAGCGTACTCGACGCCGTTGAGCGCGACCGGGCGACCGGCCTCGAAGGTGACGGTGACGACCTCGGAGGCGATCGCGACGTCTTCACGCCAGAACGGCACGCCCATGATCGGCTCGACGAGTTCCATGCCGGAGCTGAGCTCCTCGAGGCGCTTGGCCTCGTGGGTGGCGCCCCAGATGTTGGCGTCGGTGCTGTACGCCTTCTCGGTGGAGTCGCGGTACGGGAAGTCGCGGGCGACGAGCCACTCGCTCATCTCCTTACGGCCACCGAGCTCGTTGACGAAGTCGACGTCGAGCCACGGCTTGTAGATGCGCAGGCGCGGGTTGGCGAGCAGACCGTAGCGGTAGAACCGCTCGATGTCGTTGCCCTTGTAGGTGGAACCGTCGCCCCAGATGTCGACGCCGTCCTCCTTCATCGCGCGGACGAGCATGGTGCCCGTCACGGCGCGGCCGAGCGGCGTCGTGTTGAAGTAGGTCTTGCCGGCGTTGCGGATGTGGAACGCACCGCACTGGAGGGCGACGAGGCCCTCCTCGACGAGCGCCGACTTCGCGTCGACGAGGCGCGCGATCTCGGCGCCGTACTCCTTGGCGCGGTCGGGGACGGCGCCGATGTTCGGTTCGTCTGCCTGGCCGATGTCGGCGGTGTAGGTGCACGGGATGGCACCCTTCTCGCGCATCCAGGCGACGGCGACGGAGGTGTCGAGACCTCCGGAGAAGGCGATGCCGACGCGCTCGCCGACGGGGAGGCTGCTCAAGACTTTAGACACGCCTGCGATTCTACGGGTTCGCGGGGAGTGGAGCACGTCGCCGCCGGTACCGCCTCGCCCAGGCCGGGGGACGGCTGGGGCTGTGGCGATATCGACGGCGACGCTGCTGTGAACCGGACGGATCGGACCAGGTCCACCCAGGCGCTGTTCGGGTCTCGCGCCATGAGCTTCTCGAGTGCATCGGGATGACGATTCGTCGACTCCAGAGTGATTCTCGCAGCGTCCACCGGCCTTCCGCATGTCCCACTACTGGGGTCATCGGCAGGGGGCGACAGGCGGAGCCGACCCTTCGACAAGCGGTTCCTGCCCTTCGACAAGCCCTGCCCTTCGACAAGCTCAGGGACCGGGTGGTGAGGGGACAGGGACCGGCAGGTCGGCTACCAGATGGTGACGCGCTCCTCGGGGGCGAGCCATGCTGCGTCGGACTCGGTGACGCCGAACGCCTCGTAGAAGGCGTCGATGTTCCGGACGATCTGATTGCAGCGGAACTCGTTCGGCGAGTGCGGGTCGATCGACAGCAGTCGGATGACCTCCGCGTCGCGTCCCTTCTGCTGCCAGGCCTGCGCCCAGGAGAGGAAGAACCGCTCCGCGCCGGTGAGGCCGTCGATGACCGGCGGCTCCGCGCCCTCGAGCGACAGCAGGTACGCCTTCCAGGCGATGCCGAGCCCGCCGAGGTCGCCGATGTTCTCGCCGATCGTCAGGGCGCCGTTCACGTGGTGGTCGGGCACCTGGGCGGGAGCCAGCGCGTTGTACTGCTCGATGAGCGACGCGGTGCGCTCCTCGAACGCCGCGCGGTCGGCCTCGGTCCACCAGTCGGTGAGTCGGCCGTCGCCGTCGAACTTCGACCCCTGGTCGTCGAAGCCGTGCCCGATCTCGTGACCGATGACCGCGCCGATCGCCCCGTAGTTCGCGGCGGCGTCGCGACCGGCGTCGAAGAACGGGTACTGGAGGATGGCGGCGGGGAACACGATCTCGTTGAAGCCGGGGTTGTAGTAGGCGTTGATCGTCTGCGGCGTCATGAACCACTCGTCGCGGTCGAGCGGCTTGCCGATCTTGCCCAGTTCTCGGTCCATCTCGAACCGGCTGGCACGACGGACGTTGCCGAGCAGGTCGTCGGCCTCGAGCTCCAGCGCCGAGTAGTCGCGCCACTTCACGGGGAAACCGATCTTCGGCGTGAACTTGTCGAGCTTCTCCAGCGCGCGCGTGCGGGTCTCGGGGCTCATCCACTCGAGGTTCTCGATGCTGTCGCGGTACGCCTCGACGAGGAAGCCGACGAGGACGTCCATCTCGTCCTTCGACGTCGCGCCGAAGTGCCGGTCGACGTAGATGCGGCCGACGGCTTCGCCGAGCATGCCCTCGACGAGCGAGACGCCGCGCTTCCAGCGCTCGCGCTGCTGCGGCGTACCGGTGAGTGTCTTGCCGTAGAAGTCGAAGTTGGCGCGACCGAACTCCTCGGAGAGGTACGGTGCGGCACCGTGGACGACCTTCCAGGCCAGCCAGTCCTTCCAGGACTCGAGCTGCTCGTCGACGAGGAGCTCCCCGAGGCCCTCGAGGAAGCTCGGCTCGCGCACGACGATCTCGGCGAACACCGCGTCGGCCGCGCCGATCGCATCGCGCCACACGGCGAGGTTCGGGCCGTCGAGGTCGGCGCCCGCGGCGAGCGCCGCCGCTTCGTCCCACGAGTACAGGTTGTACGTCTTCTCGCTGTCGCGGGTGGCGACGTTGTCCCAGTGCTTGGACGCGATCGCCGTCTCGAGGGCGAATACGCGGTCGGCGCGTGCGGCAGCGTCGTCGATGCCGGCGAGCTCGAACATCGTCTGGAGGTGTGCGCGGTAGGCGTCGCGGATCTCGGCGAAGGTGTCTTCACGGAAGTAGGACTCGTCGGGCAGCGTGATACCGCCCTGTTCGGCGAAGACGAGGTAGCGCTCGGGGTTGCCCGGGTCGTTGTCGACGAAGAGCTGCAGGAAGCCGCCGACCCCCTCGGCCTCGAACTCGCCGGACAGGCGGAGGAAGGACTCGATGGAGTCGACCGCTGCGACGCGGGCGAGCTGGTCGGCGAGCGGGGTCGCTCCGAGGGCGTTGGCCCGGTCGACGTCCATGAAGCTGGCGTACAGGGCGCCGATCTTCACGCCCTCCTCGCCGTCGGGGTTCGTCTGCGACTCTTCGATGATGTCGCGGACGGCGTTCTCGGCGTCTTCCGCCAGCTGGTGGAAGGAACCCCAGCGAGCTTTGTCGTCGGGGATCTCGGTGCGGTCCATCCACTTGCCGTTCACGTGGCGGAAGAGGTCGTCCTGCGGCCGCACGGCCGGGTCGAGTTCGGAGCGGTCGATGCCGGAGGCGAGCTGCGCGTCAGTCATGCGGATCAGCCTAGCGACGGCACCTGACCACGGCTCGGGTGTTCTCTCAGAGCGGGCGTGCAGCTCTGGACCGAGTCCTGTGGAGGAGCGTCGCGAGCGCTTCGGGGAACGAGGGACTACCGTTGACCCACCCGGCCGGAAGGAGCCCGCGTGGACTGGTTGGCCGACTTCCCGCCCGGCGTCCTGCTCCTCGTCGTCTTCCTGGTCGTCGCGGTCGAAAGCCTCGGCGTGCCGTTGCCGGGAGAGACCGTGCTCATCGGGGCGACCCTCCTCGCCGCGTCGAGCGGCCTGAGCCCGGTGTTCGTCGCCGCCGCGGCCGCCGGTGGTGCGATCCTCGGCGACTCGATCGGGTACTGGATCGGCAAGCGATACGGCCGGCGGCTCCTGTCGGTGCTGAACCGCAGGTTCCCGAAGCACGTGGGGCCGAAGCGGCTGGGCGCCGCGGTGCACCTCATGCGGCGGTGGGGGCCGTGGGCGGTGTTCGTCGGACGGTTCATCGCCGTCCTCCGCATCTTCTCCGGACCGCTCGCGGGCATGTTCCGCATGACGTACCCGCACTTCCTCGTCGCCAACGCGGCGGGTGGCATCGCCTGGGCCTCGCTCGTGGTGACGGTCGTCACCGTGCTGGGGAGTGCCGCGACCGAGTTCCTGCACCGCTTCTCCTGGGCGGCGCTCGCGTTGGCCGGCGCCGCGGCCGTCGTGATCGCGGTGGTCGTCGTGTTCCGGCTCCGTCGTCGAGCTGCCCAGCCGGCCGCCGATCGCGCGCCCGTGTCGATGACCGAGGCGGAACTCGACGAACTGCTGTCGCCATCCGGGTCGGCCTCTGCCACGACCGACGCCGACGCCCGAATGGACACGCCGACCACCCGGACCGCCAGCTCGGCCCCCGTCCGCACCGATCTGCGCGCCGCGATCTCCGTCGTCCTGACGCCGCTGCGCTGGGCCCTGCGGACGACCCCCGCGACCACCGCCTTCGTCACCGTCTTCGTCGCACTCGGCGTCGTGACCGGCGGCCTGTGGCGCCCGATCGACCAGGCCGCCTGGTACCCGGCGTTCGCCTACGGGGTGCCGAGCCTCGAAGCCGGGCGCTGGTGGACGGTCTTGACGGGCATGTTCATCACCGCCGACCCGCTCGCCTACCTCGTCGCGATCGTCGGCGCGGCCGTGTTCGGCGGGTGGGTCGAGGTCCGATTCGGCACGCTGCGGGCGTCGGCGATCTTCGTGACCGGCCATCTCGTCGGTATCCTCGGGGCCCTCGGTGCGGCCTTGGCGCTGGCTCGGCTCGACTGGCCGTGGGCGCAGTCCCTCGTGACGACGCTCGCCGTCGGTCCGAGCTGCGGCATCCTCGCCTGCGTCGCGACCGCGACCGCGTTCATGCGTTCCCCCTACCGGCTGCGCTGGCGGCTGCTGCTCCTGTCGTGGGTGTCGATCGCGCTCCTCTACGTCGGGAAGATCGACGACCTCGAGCACTTCATCACGACCGTCGTCTTCGTGATCGCGGCCCGCATCCTCCTCGGCGAGCACCGGTCGACCCCACGACCGACCATGCGCGACTGGCGACTCTTCGCCGTCTCCGGACTGCTCGTGATCGGCGCGGTGCAGCTGCTCGTCACCCTCGTGCCGCTCGACGGGCCGCTCGGTTCGACCACCCTGACCCAGGGCTCCATCCTGGACGTCGGGGTCGACACCATCGCGATCCTGGTGATCGCGAACTGGCTCCGCCGTGGACACCGCTGGGCCTGGTGGGCGGCGATGGCGCTCACCGTCGGCAACCTGCTGGTCACGCTCGCCCTCATCGCCCTCGCCTGGCTGGCCCAAGTGCCGCTCGTGGCGTCGACCATCTGGATCTCCGCGAGCGTCCTGTGGGTGGGACAGGCGGTGGTCCTCGTGCTGTCGCGCCACGCGTTCCGGGTCGCGGCGAACCAGACCAGGCGACGCCTGCCCGGGGCGATCGGTCCGGGTGCGCGGCGAGCACGCGCCAGGGCGGCGCAGCTGCTGCACGAACACGGCGGCGGACCGTTGGCTGCCTCGGCGCTCCGACCGGAGAACCGGGTGTTCGTCACGGCCGACGGTGGACACGCGGTCGCCTACCAGCAGCACGCCGGCGTCGCGCTGGCCCTCGGCGAGCCGATCGGCGACCCCGGCGGTGCAGCAGCAGCGGTGTCGTCGTTCGCGACGGCGGCCGAGCAGGAGGGGCTCACACCGGCGGTCTTCGCCACCCGCGACGCGCGCATCGTGCCCGAGGGGTGGCGGGTGTCGCCGCTCGGTCGAGACCTCGTGCTCGACCTCCGCGGGGCGGATGCATCAGGACCCGCTGGTCCGGACGATGCGACGGGAGCCACCCGCGCGGATCCGACGGCCTCGATCCTCCTGGCCGCTCGCGAACTGCCGTGGGAGCTCCGCAGCCAGATCCGCGCGCTGTCGTCGGTGTGGGTGTCCGACCGGCACGTGCCCGAGCTCGGTCTCACCGTGGGTTCGAGCATCGACGCCCCCGATGACGACGACCGGCAGCCGACCGCCGCGGTCCGGGTCTCCGTCGTGACGGACGCCGCGGGCGCCGTGCTCGCGGCGGTGTCCTGGTTGCCGATCCCGGGGGCCGGCGGCACCGTGCACGGGTGGGTGCTCGATGCGGTCCGGCGCGCACTGCCGAAGGACGACGCCGGAACAACGACGGGTGCGGGTGCGGGTGCAGCGTCACGTGAACACGCCAGCCGAGCCGTCGAGCTGGCTCTGACCGACGCATGCCGACGATTCGCGTCCGAGGGCGCGTCCCTGGTCTCGTTCGCTGCTTCCGGACTGGCACAGGACGGCACCGAGCCCGACGGCGTCGCCGTGCGCACGATGGCCGGCATCGCCCACCGGGTCGACCCCCTCGTCGGCTTCGCCGAGATCGCCGACGTCGCCGAGCGCCTGGGTGCCACCGCCGTACCGCTGTTCCTCGCCTGCCGCGAGGACGCCGACCAACCGCGGGTCGCCTACGCCGCCGCGGCCGGCTTCCTCACGGGCATCCGCCTGCGCGACCTCCCCGGCCTGAGCGGATCGCTACTCGTGCGGTAGGCCTTCGGCTCGTCCCGCCTCGGACGGCGACGCGGCGTGTCACCACCCGCGGCTAGGCTCGGCGGGTGACCACGGGACAGGACAGGCGACGGCTGCAGCCTGTCGACCGCGACATCCTCCGGCTCGCGGTCCCCGCGCTCGGGGCGCTGATGGCGGAGCCGCTGTTCCTGCTCGCCGACTCCGCGATGATCGGCCACCTCGGCGTCGTGCCGCTCGCCGGCCTCGGGGTCGCGAGCGCCGTCCTGCAGACGGTCATCGGCCTCATGGTGTTCCTCGCCTACGCGACGACACCCGCGGTCGCCCGACGCCTCGGACACGGCGACGAACGCGGCGCGGTGTCGCTCGGTGTGGACGGCCTCTGGCTGTCACTCGGGCTCGGTGTCATCATCGGTGCGGCCGGCTGGTTCCTCTCCCCCACGCTCGTCGGGCTGTTCGGTGCGACGGACGCCGTCGCCCAGCAGGCCGACACCTACCTCGGCATCTCGATGCTCGGCATCCCCGCCATGCTGCTCGTCTTCGGTGCGACCGGGCTCCTCCGCGGGCTGCAGGACACGACAACACCCCTCGTGGTCGCCGGCGCCGGGTTCGCCGCGAACATCGGCCTCAACTTCCTCTTCATCTACGGCCTCGGACTCGGCATCGCGGGATCCGCCATCGGCACCGTCATCGCGCAGTGGGGCATGGTCGTGGCCTACCTCGTCGTCGTCCTGCGCCACGTGCGTCGGACGGGAGCGAGCCTCCGCCCGCACCGCGCCGGCCTCGGTGGCGCGGCCCGTTCCGGCGGGTGGCTGTTCCTCCGCACCGTCAGCCTCCGTGCCGCGATGCTCATCGCCGTGTTCGTCGCGACCGACCTCGGCACCGACGAACTCGCCGGGTTCCAGCTCGTCATGACCCTCTTCGCCACCCTCGCCTTCGCGCTCGACGCCCTCGCGATCGCCGCGCAGGCCCTCGTCGGCAAGGGGCTCGGGGCCGGCGACGTCGCAGGGGTGCGCGCCGTCCTCGTCCGATGCCTGCAGTGGGGCGTCGGCTCCGGGATCGTCCTCGGCCTGGTCATCGCGCTCGCAAGCCCGGTCATCGGCCTGCTCTTCACGAGCGACCCCGACCTCGCGGCGCTCATCGTGCCCGCGATCATCGTGCTCGCCGTCACCACTCCGCTCGGCGGCGTCGTCTTCGTCCTCGACGGCGTCCTCATCGGCGCCGGCGACGCGAAGTACCTCGCGATCACCGGGCTGCTCAACACGCTCGTCTTCCTGCCGTTCGCGCTCGCGGTCCTCGCCTGGGCACCCGGCGGGCAGACCGGACTCACCTGGTTGGCACTCACCTTCTTCGTCGGCTATCTCGGCGCGCGCGCGACCACCCTCGGGCTCCGCGCCCGCACGACGACGTGGATGCGCACCGGGGCCTGACCGACAACTGGGGAGTTGTCCCCATTGAGGCTGCCGCCTCGGTCCCCCATCCTGGACCTGAGCATCCGTCAACGCTCACGATTCCAGGGGGAACCACCATGTCACTTCGCTCCGCTCACCACCGTCTCCGCGTCTCCGCGGTGGCCGCCGTCGCCGTCATCGGGCTCTTCGGGCTCGCCGCCTGCAGTAGCGGCGACGCACCGGCCGACTCCGAACCCTCGACGAGCGCCACGACCGCGCCCGAGGCCACGGAGGACGCTGCCCAGGAAGAGCCGGCATCGGGCGCGACGAAGTGCACCGAAGAGCAGGTCAACACGCTCAGCGCAGCCAGCGGCGTCGCGGTCCCGGCAGCCGCTGTCGCCGCGGCGAAGGCCACCTTCGCTCCGGCCGCCGTCCTCGGCGACCTGCCGACGGTGTGCATCCTCAGCTACGAAGCGGGTGCCGCCTCGGGCAGCTACGCCGTCCTCTCCGGCGGCGCTGCCTCCCTCACCGCAGCAGCCGCGAACGCGACGGCCGGTGGCGCGAGCGTGACCGAAGCCGCCGGTACGTTCACCGGATCGCTCGACGGGCTGACGATCATCGGCATCCCGTTCACCCAGCTCACCCAGGAGACCGCCGGGTTCGAGAACGTCGAGGACCTCGTCGTCGTCGTCTCCACCGCGGCACTCGGCTAGGCCACCGCAGCGTCACACCAGCGCCCATCCGCCCTCGTCGGGCGGGTGGGCGTTCGTGCGTGTCGGCAGACCGAGCCGGAGCGACGGGGCGCCAGGCCGCTCGCGCATCAACCGATCGGTGGATGCGAGGATCAGCCCCTCCACCGCTACCGGTGCGCGTCGCAGCGGACGAGCATGGACACCATGAGCACACGACCGATCATCGAGGTCCGCGGGCTGCGCAAGCAGTACGGCGATTTCACCGCCGTCGACGGGGTCTCCTTCGACATCCACCCGGGTGAGACCTTCGCCCTGCTCGGCCCAAACGGTGCCGGGAAGAGCACCACGATCGAGATCCTCGAGGGCTACCGGCACCGGACGGGCGGCGAGGCGAGCGTCCTCGGTGTCGACCCGGCGAAGGGCGGTCTCGACTGGAAGGCCCGCCTCGGCATCGTCCTCCAGTCGAGTGCCGAGGCCGCCAACGTCACGGTCCGGGAGCAGCTCACACAGTTCGCCCGGTACTACGCGGACCCGCGGGATGTGGACGAGGTCATCGAGGCGGTCGGGCTTACGAGCAAGGCGGGCACGCGCATCGGCAAGCTCTCGGGCGGCCAGCGTCGTCGGGTGGACGTCGCGCTCGGGGTGGTCGGCCGCCCGGCCCTCCTCTTCCTCGACGAGCCGACGACCGGGTTCGACCCCGAGGCGCGTCGGCAGTTCTGGGAACTCATCCGCTCGCTCAAACGCGACGGCACGACCATCCTCCTCACCACCCACTACCTCGACGAAGCCGCCCAGCTCGCCGACCGCGTCGCCGTCATCACGGCGGGTCGACTCGTGGAGATCGGCGCGGTCGACGAGATCGGCGGCGCCGAGGCCCGGATCCCCGTGGTGCGCTGGCGCGACGAGCACGGCCTCCACGAGGGACGGACCGAGGCACCGGCTGCACGGGTCGCCGATCTCACGGCGACACTGGGCGGAGAGCCGCGCGACCTGGAGGTCATCCGTCCGAGCCTCGAGGACATCTACCTCGGGCTCGTCCACGCGGCCGACGCCGCTGCGGCGCCAGCCACCCCATCCGAAGCACCGTCACCGGCCACGCAGGTCACCACGACAGGAGTCGGCGCATGACCACCATCGACCGCACCACCAACACGCTCGTCCCGGCACTCCCCCGCGGACGCACCCTCCGACTCGGAGCGAGCCGGATCGGCTACGAGACCCGCATCTACTTCCGCTCCGGCGACCAGGTGTTCTTCACCTTCCTCTTCCCCGTCGTGATGCTCGCGATCTTCTCGACCGCGTTCAGCGCGATGGGGAACGTGGGCGAGGCACCCGACGGCACCGGCGGGGTCAGCCAGGCCGCCTTCTACCTCCCCGGCATGATCGCCGCGGGCATCCTCCTCTCGGGCGTCCAGAACCTCGCGACCGACATCGCGACGGAGAAGAGCGACGGCACGCTCAAGCGCCTCGGCGGCAGCCCGCTCCCGGTGATCTCCTACTTCCTCGGGAAGATGGGGCAGGTCCTCGTCACCTCGGTGCTCCAGATCGCACTGCTGCTCCTCGTCGCGCGGTTCCTGTTCGACGTCACCCTGCCGACCGAGCCCGAGCGGTGGCTCACCTTCGCCTGGATCTACCTGCTCGGCATCGCCACGTCGGCGGTGCTCGGCATCGCCCTGTCGGCGCTCCCCCGCACGGGCAAGAGCGCGACGGCCGTCATCATCCCGATCGTGCTCGTGCTGCAGTTCATCTCCGGCGTCTACCTCTCGTTCACGATGCTCCCCGAATGGCTGCAGAGCGTCGCGAGCGTCTTCCCGCTCAAGTGGATCGCGCAGGGCATGCGTTCCGTCTTCCTGCCGGAGGGGTTCGCCTCGCAGGAGCCGTCCGGGGGCTGGGACCTCCCGATGGTCGCGCTCGTCCTCGTCGTCTGGGCGGTCGTCGGCCTCGTCCTCACCCGCCTCACCTTCCGCTGGGTCCGCCGCTCCTAGCCCGCGAACTGTCAGTTCCGGTGGGTGTACGCCACCGGAACTGGCAGGAAGTGACAGTTCGCGAGCAGGGATGGGAGGGTTGGGACATGGACGGACGACGGTGGTGGGATGTCGCGTTCGGCGCGGGGTGCGTGATCGTGGGCGCGCTCGTGAGCGTCAGCGCGGCCGGGGCACCGGAGCGGGTCGTCGGCGTCTGGATCGTGCTGGCGGTGCTCTGCCTCGTCTACTACACGGCCGGGCGCCGCACCGTCGAGCGTCCGCAGGGCGGGCTCTGGTTCGCGATCACCCTCATCGCCCTCACTGCAGTCGGGACGGCGTTCTCGCCGAACGTCCTGACCCTCCAGTGCCTCGTGTTCCCGCTGCTGTGGGTGTTGACGCCGAAGACGCGGAACGCGATCGTCCTCAACATCGCGAGCGCCGCGACCCTCGCCGTCGGCTTCATCGTCGGACAAGGCGCCACCCCCGACGTGATCCTGCAGGGGCTCGCGATCCAGAGCGTCTCGCTCGTCTTCGCGCTGTCCCTCGGTCTCTGGATCACCCGGATCGCCGAGCTCGGCGACGAGAAGGCACGACTCCTCGTGAGTCTGCAGACCGCTCAGGCCGAATCGGAGCGAGCGAGCCGGGAGGCCGGGGCTGCCGCCGAACGCGAACGCATGGCGCGAGACATCCACGACACCATCGCGCAGAGCCTCACGAGTGTGGTGCTGCTCGCGCAACGCGCCCGTTCCGAGGTCGGCGAGACCGTCGCGGGCACGCCGGACGCCTCCCCGCTGGACGGTCGACCGATCGCCGCCCTCGACAGCATCGACCTCATCGAGAGCACGGCACGCGACGCCCTCCGCGAGGCGAGATCCCTCGTGGCAACGACGGCGGCGATGCCGGCCGCCGACACGACGCTCGGTGACAGCCTCCGCCGCTTGGGCGAGCGGTTCGCCCGCGAGACAGGTGTGGCCGTCGACATCGACGCTCCGTCCGAACGATTCCAGCGGGCGCCCGAGGTCGTGCTGCTCCGGAGTGCCCAGGAGGGTCTCGCGAACATCCGGAAACACGCCGCCGCCGACCGCGTCGAGCTGGCGCTCACCGTCGACGGCGGCTGGGCCGAACTGCGGATCTCCGACGACGGGGTCGGGATCGCGGACCCGGACGGCGCGCTGCTCGGGACCAGTCCGGGCGCGGGCTTCGGGCTGCACGGCATGCACGACCGGGTGACGCTGCTCGGCGGGACGGTGGAACTCACGAGTGCCGCCGGAGCGGGGACGACCGTGCGGGTGCGAGTGCCGGTGACGATCGAAGCGGGCCCTTCGACAAGCTCAGGGACCACGGACGGCGTGTCGGCCGGCAGCCCCTCGACAGGCTCAGGAACCGTGGAGGAGGGACGATGACACGGATCAGGATCGTCGTCGCGGACGACCACCCCATCGTGCGGTCGGGCATCGTCGCGCTGCTCGGGCGCGCGGACGACCTCGAGGTCGTCGCCGAGGTGGCGGATGGTGCTGCGGCGGTCGCGGCTGCCGAGGAGCACCGGCCGGACCTCGTGCTCATGGACCTGCGCATGCCGGTCCTCGGCGGTGCGGAGGCGACGGCGCGCATCGTGCAGCGCGTGCCAGGCGTCCGGGTGCTCGTGCTGACGACCTACGAGACCGACGACGACATCCTCGGCGCGATCGAGGCCGGAGCCGGCGGCTACCTGTTGAAGGCGGCGCCCGAGCAGGAGATCCTGGCCGGCATCCGTTCGGTGGTCGCCGGTCAGACGGTGCTCGCGCCGACGATCGCGGCGACACTCGTGGGCCGCATGCAGGGCGGGACACCAACCCGCCCCCAGCTCAGCGCTCGCGAGCTCGAGGTCCTCGCGCTCGTCGCCGCCGGCAACAGCAACCGGGCGATCGCGGCGGCACTCTTCATCTCGGAGTCGACGGTGAAGACGCACCTGCTGCACGTCTTCGAGAAGCTCGAGGTGGCCGACCGGACCCGGGCCGTCACCCGTGCACAGGAGCTGCGCCTGCTCTGAGCCGGCGCACGAGGCGGCGGGTCCGTTCAGTCCCCTCGGGGCACGGGACGCCGCACGTGCGTGCGCAGACCCACCACGTCGAGGACGAACTCGCAGAACATCGCGTTCGCCCAGGAGAACCAGGGGCGGGTGAAGGTGTCGGGGTCGTCCTTGTGGAACGACTCGTGCATGACCCCGGTGCCGGCGTCGGTCCGCAGCAGCGTGTCGAGCAGACGGGCGCGGTCCTGCTCGTCCTGCGAGGTGAGGCCCTCGATGGACAGGGCGATCGGCCAGATGTGGTCGTGGGGTGTGTGCGGGCTCCCGATGCCACGGGCGGCGGACCCGACGAAGTAGCTCGGGTCGCCCTCGCTGAGCAGGAACCGTCTGGTGGCGAGATACCGGGCATCGTCGGGCGCGCACCAGCCGAGGAACGGCAGCGAGAGCAGGCTCGGCACGTTGGCGTCGTCCATCAGGAGCGCGTTGCCGAACCCGTCGACCTCGTAGGCGTAGACGTCGCCGTACTGATCGGTCGTCACGACACCGTGGGCGTCGATCGCGGTCTCGAGCTCGCGTCGGAGCGCACCGGCCTCCGCGGCGAGTGCCGCGTCGTCGAGCACATCGGTGGCGATCGATTCGACCCCGGCGAGCGTCACCGCGGCGAAGAGGTTGCCGGGAACGTTGTAGCCGTACCGCCCTGCGTCGTCGCTCGGCCGGAACCCCGACCATGAGAGCCCGGTCCACGCCGTTTCCGGCCCGAGTCCGTCGCGGACGAGCGTGTCGGAGAGCGGCGCGTCGAACCGCTGGAACCGGTACGGCGAGCGCTCCTCGTGGTGCTGTTCGACCCGCCAGACCTCCATCGCCGCGACGACGGCGGAGCGGTACCGCGCGTCCAGGTGGTCGCGGCGCCCCGTCGCCAGCCAGATGTCGTGTGCGAGCTGGAGCGGGTAGCAGAGCGAGTCGATCTCGTACTTGCGTTCCCACACCCAGGGCGACGCGTCGGTGCGGTCGTCTCGGTGGCCGTGTCCGTTCGGGTCGGCGTTGAACGCGTTCGCGTAGGGGTCGAGCGCGATCGCGTCCAACTGCCGGCGGTTGACCGCGACGAGCAGCTCGGCCAGCTCGGGGTGGTCGGCTGCGAAGTGGAGATAGGGCGCGAGCTGGGCGCTCGAGTCGCGCAACCACATCGCCGGGATGTCGCCGGTGAGCATGAAGACGGTGCCGTCCGGCATGGGCGTCATCGTGCTGTGCAGGGTGTCGGCGAAGCAACGCTCGAACATCTCGGCCACCCGTTCGTCACTGCGCTCCCGCACAGCCGTGGTCACCTCGGTGATGAGTTCGTCGATCCAAGCGGTCACGGGTCTCCTCCGTCTGCGTCGGCGCGGTGATCGGGCGGGTCAGGTCGAGTCAGGTCAGCGCAGGTCGGAACGAGGGGGCGCGCCCCGTGTTCCACCCCACCGTCAGACGTCGCCGCGTGGTTTCGGGGCGTCCGGCTGTTCCGCCGCGTAGGCGGACTGGCCGGTCGCTCCGGGCTCCCCGGCGGGGATCGGGACGAGGTACGCCGCGGTGCCGTAGGCGGTCAGCTGCGTCCACGCACCGCCGATGTCGGTGGTCTCGAGACGCATCGCGAGGACCGCGTTTGCGCCGCGCTGTTCCGCGTCGGCCACCAGGCGTCGCATGACCTCCTGGCGGGACTCGAACAGCAGTTGGGTCATCCCCGGGACCTCGCCGCCGCCGAGCGCCGAGAAGCCGATCGACATCGAGGAGCCCCAGTCGCGAGCTCGCACGGTGAGCCCGACGACCTCGCCGAGGACGGCGTCGATGCGGTGTCCTGCGACGGTGTCCGTCGTCACGACGATCATGCGGTGGCCGCCGTTCCGGCCAGACGCGACAGTGCCGCGAGCGAGAGCGCTGCGATGCCGGTGTCGAGGGTGGGGTGGATGAGCGGAGCGAACTTCGAGGAGTGGTTGCCGGGGAGGTCCTGCTCCATGCGGCCCGAGGCGTAGGCCGCCGCGAACGCCTGTGGATCGGCGCCACCGAGGATCCAGTAGACGATGGGAGCGTCGGCAGCCGTCGCGAGCATGCCGACGTCCTCACTCCCCGTGACGAGACCGGGGTCGACGATGCGATTGGCACCGAACGCGTCGGCGAACACCGCCGTCACCGCACCGGTCGCCGCGGGATCGTTCACGAGCACCGGGAAGGTCTCGGTGTGTTCGATCACCGGTTCCCGCTCGGCGCCCGACGCGGCGGCCTCGGCGCGGATGATGCGCTCCATGGAGCCGACGACGCGGTCGCGCACGTGCGGTTCGTAGCTGCGGATGTTGACGCCGATCTGCGCGGTGTCGGGGATGATGTTGTTCTTGGTGCCGGCGTGCATCGTGCCGACGGTGAGCACCGCGGTGTCAGTTCCGGCGACCTCGCGGGACACGATGCTCTGGAGGCGGACGACCGCCGACGCCGCCATCACGATCGGGTCGATCGTCGACTGCGGGCGGGATCCGTGCCCGCCGCGGCCGTGGAAGGTGACGCGGTAGGCGTCGGTCGCGGCGAACGACGGACCGGCGTGCGTGCCGACGACACCGGCAGGCAGCGGACCGACGTGCTGGCCGAACACGATGTCGGGCTTCGGGACGCGTGCGTAGAGGTCGTCGTCGATCATCGCCTGCGCACCGCCGCCGGCCTCCTCGGCCGGCTGGAACAGGACGACGAGCGTCCCGGACCAGGTGTCGCGCCGTGCGGCGAGCAGTTCGGCGGCACCCAGCAGACAGGTGACGTGGACGTCGTGGCCGCAGGCGTGCATGACCGGGACGTCATTGCCCTCCGGGTCGACCCCGCGCGCGACGCTCGCGTAGTCGAGGCCCGTCTCCTCCAGGACGGGCAGGCCGTCCATGTCGGCCCGCAGCAGGACCGTCGGTCCTTCGCCGTTCTCCAGGACACCGACGACACCGGTGCCGCCGATCCCCGTCGCGACCCCGTACCCGAGGCCGGTGATGCGATCCGCGACCAGGGCGGCCGTCCGGTGCTCCGCGAAGGAGAGCTCCGGATTCGCGTGCAGGTCCTGGTAGACCGGGGCGAGGGACACGGCGAGCGCGGCCGCCTCCTGCTGGACGAGTGCGGCGGTGGCGATGGGCTGGTCGGTCATGGGTCTCCTTCGAGCGTCGCCTCCACCCTACGACCTGGGGCTCGCGATGCACCGGGAGCGCGTCGAACCGGCCGCTCAGCTCCGTTCGCCGGCGCGACGCTTCCGGAGGCCGACCACGACGAACACGACCGCGACCGCCAGGGCGATCGCCGCGACACCGAACGGTCCGATCGCCGCGAGCAGCGCACCGAACCCGGCGCGGCGTCCGGTGCTCCGCCCGGCGACCTCGTCCCAGATCGGGGTGAAGCACAGGATCGCAGCGAGGAGACCGATCCCCGCGCCGACGAACCAGCCGAACGGTGAACTCCCCCACTCCTCCACGGACCACTGGGATGGCGTCTCCTCCTGGCCGGATCGATCCGGTTCGCGCACAGGTTCCCGCCCGGGCTCGTGCACGCCGGTCATCGCTTCCACACCGTCCCGCCCGAGCCACCGTCGGAGGTGCCGACGTAGACGCCGGTCACCTCCAGACCGTCGGTCGACGACAGTGGCACGCAGACGGTGACCGTCTCACCGGCGACCAGGTCGTCGGCGGCGGCGACCGGATCCTCCGGTGTGCCGCTGCACTCGGTGAGCCCGATGAACGAGGCCTCGAGGAGGCTCCCGTCCGACAGCCGTGCGAAGACGTTGTTCCACGGCACGGCGAGCACCTCGGCGGCAGCATCGCCCGTGTAGGCGAACTCGATGGACGCGAAGTAGACGTCGTCGTCACCCTCGATCTGATCGGCCACCTCGGCCGGAGCCTCGTCGACCGAGGCGACCGTGACGGCGAAGTCCTGATCACCGTTCCCCGCGGTCTTCGCCGGCAGGGTGACCGTCGCCGTGTCTCCGACCGAGACGTCACCTCCGGAGCACCCTGCGAGGGTGGCGGCGAGCACGAACAGCCCGCCTCCAGCGGCAAGTCGTCTGAGCCGGTTCGTCGATGGTCGGTGTCGCGTCATGGGGTGTTCGTCCTTCTGCTGGCATGGGCCGACGAGCTGCGTCGTCCGGCCGGATGTCGGTCTGTCTCGGGCTCGCCGCACGGCTCGCTCCGGCATGATCGTGGCGGATCGAGGCGACCGCGGACCAGTCACCCGAACGAGCCCGAACGTCCGGGCGCCGAGGACCGCCGATTGCCGCGTGTCCACTGGTTTCCGCCGTCAGGGTCGGAGGGAAGCCGCGCGCATCGTCTGGACGGCCGTGGCTCGCCAGTGGCCGACCGCGCTGAGGAGGTCGGCTGCGGCGGTGGACGCGGCGTCGGCCGCCGCCCGGTCGCCGCGGATCGCCGCCGCCCTCCCGATCGTCTCGAACGCCCGCGCCTGCTCGACCCGGTCACCGAGCAGTTCGGCGAGCTCGAGCGAGCATCGCGCCCAGCGCTCGGCGGTCTCGGCGTCGTCGGCATCGGCGGCGATCTCGCCGAGGGTGCTGCAAGCGTCGGAGCGGAGGAGTGGGTAGCCGACACGCTCGGCCGAGGCCAGGGCGGTGTCCGCCAGACGCGCGGCCTCGACGAGGTCTCCGCGTCGACGAGCGACCTGGGCGAGCTGGATGGCGATCTCGGCGTCCTCGTCGAACGTCGTCGGACCGCCGTCGTCCGCCCCTGCCGCGAGCAGGGCCGCCTCCGCCTCGGCCACACGGTCGAGGTCCAGCAGGATCATGGCGCGCTGGGTGAGGAGGTATCCGCGGTTGACGCCGGCACCGCCGTGCTCGAGCAGGGTCGCGCAGCGCCGGAGCGCCTCGTCGAACCGGCCCTGCGCCTGGAGCAGGAGCACACGGTTCGACTCGACGATCGTCAGATTGACGTCATCCCCGGCTCGAGTGCTCACCGCCTCGGCCAGATCGAACAACCGCTCCGACCGGCGATACCGGCTCGTGATGCGCGCCAGATTGCCGAGGTTGCCGAGCGCGCGCCCTCGCGTGATCGGATTGCCGGCCGCGGCCGCGATCCGAGCGGCGCGGAGATACGACTGCTCGGCTTCCGCCATCCGTCCCAGTTGGCGTTCCACATTGGCGATCACGTTCATCGTGCGACCCGGCTGCTCCTCGGTGAGGAGGCGGCTCGCCCGATGCAGGTGGTCGAGGGCGTCGTCGTACCGACCGAGCTTCTCGAAGGCGCGGGCGAGGAGCTCCGCGGTCGTGCCTCGTCGGTCCCGCGGCACGAACGGCGCGGCGAGCTGGAGGAGTTCGGCCGCATGGCTCCAGTAGCCGGCATCACCCACCGGCTCCACCACGTCGAAGACGAGCGCGGCGAGCGCGTCGCCCGCCCGCTGGTCGACCGCGAGCGCTGCGGCGGCCACCAGCCCGTCGGCGAGGGACGCGTCGACGCGGACGGAGCCGACCAACTCGCGGAACCGGTCCAACACACGCTCGGCCAGCACCACGAGGACCGACGGGCGCTCCTGCTCGACCCCGAGCCGGTGGGCCGCGGTGTGGACGAGCGGGTGCAGTTCGACGGTCCGCTCCGAGACGGTGGCCAGGTGCATGTCCGCCAGGCGACGGAGCAGGCTCACCGAGGTCGGCGCATCCGCGCCGGCGTCGTCCAGCAGTGTCCCGACGACGTCCAGCCGTACTGGGCCGCGGAGCAGGCCGAGCCGCCGGAACAGGGCTGCGGCGGCCGGTCCGACGGCGGCGACCGAGGGTTCCAGGAGCGGCACCGCGTGGTCGCGCCGCGGGCGGTCGCCGAAGCGCTCGGCCACATCGGCGAGCGACCAGTCCGGGTGGTCTTCGATGAAGCGCAGCACGAGGTCGAGGTCGAGGCGGATCCCGCTGATCGCCTTCGCGAGCCGACGGACCGCCGCGTCGTCGGCAGAGGAGGACGTCGGACGCCGCGAGGCGGTCGCGGCCGAGAGCAGCCGGACCGTCTCCTCGGTCTCGAGCGGCAGGACGGTCCGACGGTCCACCGCGAGTCCCTCCGCGGCCGCCAGTGCCTCGAGGCCGTCGAGCCGGGCTCGCGAGGTCACGATCAGCTGGAGACCGCACCCGGCGGGACCCCGGGCGTGGTCGGCGATCAGGAGTGGAGCGAGTTGCGCTGCGGAGAACGCGTCCTCGAGCAGGACGACGATCCGGCGGTCGCGCGCCGCTGTTCGGAGCGTCTCGCGCAGCGCTGCGGCGTCGTGGCGACGATCGGACCGACCTCCGACGGCGCGCACCAGTTCGCGCAGGACCTCGTCCGCTTCCGCCGGACGCTGCCCGTCTTCGAATCCGTGCAACCGGACGAGGAGCACCACCGCACCGGGGGTACGGCGGCGTTCGACCTCGGCGAGCCGCCTCGCGACCTCGGCCTTGCCGACCCCGGGGAGCCCGGTGAGGACGACGACGGGTGCGGCAGCGGGTTCCACACCGGTGGACGTCGATCCCTCGGCTGCCGGTAGGACGGAGGCGGACACCGGGCCCCCGAGCGTCGCACCGTTCAGGCGCGCAGCAGTGGTGCGCCACTCGGCGGCCGCTGACGCTGAGGCTCCGAGGGCGAGGACGAGGTCGTGGATGAGTTCGGCGTCGACCCGATGCCGGTCGGTGCGGAAGCAGTCGTAGACCGTCACCTTGCCGGGGGCGTCGCGGGAACCTCGTCTGAGCCGGAGGGCACCGACCCGCCGGGCCAGCTCGGCGAACGACGGCGCACCGGCCGCCGCGCGCAACCCCGTGAGCGCCTCTGCCAGCTCCCCCAGGTCGGCGATGGACGAGAGGGTGGTCGGTCGCATCACCGGGCCCGGCGCGCCGGTGCCGTGGTCGCGCCAGGGTGGAACCGGACCGCGAACTGCTCGCACTCCGGATCGCGGCCGTCGAGCATGGCGACGATCGCCCGGCCGGCGGCCGACCCCTTCTCCCGGGAGGGCTGCCAGACCGTCGTGAGGTCGTAGTCGAGCCCTTCGACGCGGATGCCGTCGAACCCGACGACGCTGAGCTCCGCGGGAACGGAGATGCCGAGCTCCTCGGCTGCGCGGATGACACCGGCGGCCAGGAGGTCGCTCTGTGCGGCGATCGCCGTCGGGCGCTCATCCGCCGGAACGTCGAGGATGGCGTGTCCGGCGACCCGCCCCTCCTCGAGCGATGACCCCGTGGTGACGAACCCTTGCGCGTCGGGGAAGACGTCGCGGAGGCCCTGCAGGCGTTCGATGGCAGGGACCGTCGTGGCGGATCGCTCCCACTCGGGCGTGAGCGGGCCGCGGCGTTCGGTCGGGTCGAGGTTGAGGGTGACGACGGCGACCCGCTCGTGGCCGCGGTCGGCGAGGTGTCGCGCCTCCTCACGCACGCCACCGCGGTTGTCGACGGCGATGTCGGGGACGCCGAGGGCTGCGAGTCCTTCGATCGACACGATCGGCATCCCCCGTCGGCTGAGGATCGCGACCGAGCTGTCGAGGTTCGGGCTGCAGCCGATGAGGACGACGCCGTCCATCGGGGCGTTGCTCAGCTGCAGGGTGCCCTCCTGCGCATCGTTCAGGAGCAGCAGACCGGCACCGACCGCGCCGAGTTCGTCGGCGAGTCCGTCGAGGGTCTGGACCATCACCGGGTCGCGGAAGGAGTGCCCGATGCGGCCGGCGACGACGGCTCCGACGATGCCGCTGCGTCCCTGGCGGAGGGAGCGGGCCCGCGGGTCGGGGCCGGCGTAGTCGAGGTCGGCCGCAGCCTGCAGCACCCGCTGCTTGGTCGCTTCGGACACGGGTCCGGCGCCGCTGAACGCCAGCGAGGCGGTCGACGGCGACACCCCCGCACGCTCGGCGACATCGGCGAGCGTCGGTCGCGAGGGGCGTGTTTCCTGGTCCACGATCTGCTAGCTTAGTCGACGGAATCGAATCGATTCGATTTCCGCCAGATCCACCCAGATGCACGGGCCTCACCACCCCGCTCCACCGAGCGCCCAGGCACACCAGCACCGATCCCGAGGACCCTGTGTCAGAGCCGACCAACCCGCACACCGCCCCCGTCGCACAGCGCCCACGCCGCGAACTCCTCGCCTGGCGCAACGCGATCTTCGTGATCTTCGCCCTGAGCGGCCTCAGCATCGCGACGTGGGTGGCGCGCATACCCGCCATCCGCGACAACCTCGAGCTGACCACCGGCGCCGTCGGGCTGCTCATCCTCGGCATGTCGATCGGATCGATCCTCGGCCTCGTCGCCTCCCAGCACGTCCTCGCGCGTCTCGGCCCGCGACACGGCATGCAGCTCACGCTCGGGCTCGTCGCGACCGGCTTGCTCCTCATCGGGGTCGGCGCGAGCCTCGTGCCACTCGAGGGCATCGTCCTCGTCGGGCTCATCATCTTCGGCTTCGGGAACGGCGCGCTCGACGTCATGATGAACGTCGAGGGCGCCGCGGCCGAGCAGGAGCTCGGCAAGACGGTGATGCCGCTGATGCACGCGTGCTTCAGCTTCGGCACGGTCGCCGGAGCAGGGCTCGGCGCACTCGCGTCCGCAGCCGGCCTCGAGGTCTTCTGGCACGCGCTCGTCATGGCGGTCGTCATCGCGATCGTCGCCGTCGTCGCCGTGCGCTTCGTCCCCGCCGAGCAGGTCGTCGCCGACGAGCTCGACGACGCACCGAAGGCGCCGTGGCAGGACCGTGTCCGCGAGAGCCTCTCGGTCTGGGCGGACGGCCGCCTCATCCTCATCGGCGTCATCATGCTCGGCATGGCGTTCGCCGAGGGCAGCGCCAACGACTGGCTCGCACTCGCCGTGGTCGACGGCCACGAGCAGAGCAACACGACCGGCGCGCTCGTCTACGGCGTGTTCGTCACCGCGATGACCGTCGGTCGCATCGTCGGCGGGCCGCTCATCGACCGCTTCGGCCGGGTGCCGGTGCTGCAGGTGTCGGCCGCCGCGGCGATCGCCGGACTCGTCCTGTTCATCCTCACGCCGGTCACCGGCCTCATGGTCCTCGGAACCGTGCTGTGGGGACTCGGCGCCTCGCTCGGGTTCCCGGTGGGCATGTCCGCCGCGGCCGACGACTCCAAGCGCGCTGCGGCACGGGTGAGCGCCGTCGCGATGATCGGCTACTGCGCGTTCCTCGTCGGTCCGCCGCTCATCGGCATCCTCGGCGACGCCATCGGCCTGCTGAACGCCCTGTTCGTCGTGCTCGTACTCATCGTGTTCGCCGGCCTCGCGTCGCCGGCCGCCCGCGAGAGCAGCCGCCGCAAGCGCTGAGCCCTTTTCGTCCGCCCATGTTCGGGCGATTCACGGTTCCGTCGCCCGAATATGGGCGAATGGACGCGCTGCGGTGTCGCGGTAGGCTCGTCGTCGTGCGTTTGGTGATTGCGGAGTGCTCGGTCGACTATGCCGGACGGTTGTCGGCTCACTTGCCGCTCGCCAAGCGGCTGCTCATGGTGAAGAACGACGGCAGCCTGCTCGTCCACTCCGACGGCGGCTCCTACAAGCCGCTCAACTGGATGAGCCCGCCCTGCGTGCTCACGACGGTCGAGCCCGACGAGACGCAGGCCGCGGCCGGGATCACCGAGCTGTGGAAGGTCACGCACAAGAAGACCGGCGACGCCCTCATCGTGTCGATCCACGAGGTCCACCACGACAGCGCGCACGAACTCGGCGTCGACCCGGGCCTCCAGAAGGACGGCGTCGAGGCGCACCTGCAGAAGCTCCTCGCCGAGCAGATCGAACTCCTCGGCGACGGCTACCGACTCATCCGCCGCGAGTACATGACCGCGATCGGCCCGGTCGACATCCTCGCCACCGACGCGACCGGGGCGTCCGTCGCGGTCGAGCTGAAGCGCCGCGGCGACATCGACGGCGTCGAGCAGCTCACCCGCTACCTCGAACTCATGAACCGCGACCCGCTCCTCGCTCCCGTGCAGGGCGTCTTCGCCGCCCAGGAGATCAAGCCGCAGGCGCGCACCCTCGCCCAGGACCGCGGGATCCGCTGCGTCGTCCTCGACTACGACGCGATGCGCGGCCTCGACGACAGCGACTCCCGCCTCTTCTGACGTCGACCGAGTCCCTTTCTCAGGAGTCCTCCGGCGCGCCGACTTCACCCGGCACCGACACGCCCGGACACTCCTGAGAAAGGCGCCATCTACCGCTCAGTGACCTTTCTCAGGAGTCCTCCGGCGCGCCGACTTCACCCGGCACCGACGCGCCCGGACACTCCTGAGAAAGGCACTGGTCCGACGGTCACGACTCGGGCTAGACGAACAGCCAGATGAGGGCGACCATCCCGAAGCCGACGACCGAGAGGATCGTCTCGAGCACGGTCCAGGTCGCGAGCGTCTGCTTGACCGACATGTTGAAGTACTTCGCGATGATCCAGAACCCACCGTCGTTGACGTGCGAGAGCGTGATCGAGCCCGCGGCGATCGCGATGCCGATGAGCGCCAGCTGCGGCTGCGAGTAGTCGCCCGCGAGCACGACCGGCTGGAGGATCCCCGCCGTGATGACGATGGCCGCGGTCGCCGAGCCCTGCGCGATGCGGAGGCCGGAGCTGATGAGGTACGCGGACACGATGATCGGCAGGCCGAGCGAACCGAGCACCTCGGCCAGTGCCGCGCCAACACCCGTCGCTGAGATGACTGCGCCGAAGAACGCACCCGCACCGACGACGAGCAGGATCATGCCGATCGGCCGGAGCGACTGACCGGAGAGCTCGCCCAGCTCGGCGAGCGTCATGCCGCGCCGCACCCCCAGCACGTAGTACGCGAGGCAGACGGCGATCGTGAGCGCGACCGCCGGGTTGCCGATGAGCGTCAGCGCTTCGAGGACCGGTCCGTTCGGCAGGGCGAGGGCACCGAAGGTGGCGGCGAGGATGAGCAGGATCGGCGTGATGATGATGAGACCGACGCTCCAGAGCGAGACGTCCTTGCGCTCGGGGGCGTCGTCCTCGGGCTCCAGCACGTACTCCTCGGGGACCGAGACCATGACGCGCTTCCCGATCCAGAGCGGCCAGGCGATGCCCGACGCGATGAAGGCGGGGATGCCGCAGAGGAAGCCCATCAGGATGAGCCAGCCGAGCCCGACCTCGAAGGTGCCGGCGAGCGCCGTCGGGCCCGGGTGCGGCGGCAGGAACGCGTGCGTCATCGAGAGGCCGGCGAGCATCGGGAATGCGTAGAGCACGAGCGACTTCCCGCCGCGACGCGCGGTGATGTAGACGAGGGGCGCGAGGACGAAGATGCCGACGTCGAAGAACACGGGGATACCGAAGATGAGACCGGTGAGCCCCATCGCGATCGGAGCGCCGCGTTCCCCGAAGCGACCGAGCAGCTTCCGGATGAGGACGTCAGCACCGCCGGAGCGCTCGAGGATCGCGCCGAGCACGGTGCCGAGACCGATGATGATCGTGATGTGCCCGAGGATGCCGCCGAAGCCGGTCTCGAGGAGTGACGCCCCCGGCTTGATCTGCTCGTCGTCGAAGGGGTCCGGCACGGCCACGCCGACGATCTGGTAGATGCTCGTCCCGGTCGCGAGCGCCAGGCCGATGCCGACGATGAAGAGCGAGATGAACGGTTCGAGCTTCACCCGGATGATGAGGAGGAGCAGTACCGCGATGGCGACCGCGCACAGGATGAGCAGGCCGGGGGTGGTCTGCTGCAGCCATCCGATGGGATCGCTCGGAGCTGGTGCGGCGGCGGCTACGACGCTGCGCGCGAGGGCGGTGATGGGCATGGGAGGACCTTCTGTGTAGGCGGTGAGGAAGGGGAAGCGATCAGGCCGGGCTGCGGCGGATCGAACGACCGGGGACGGCGTCGGTGCGTCGACCATCGGCGATGACGGCGGCACCGTTCACGAACACCCACGGGATGCCCGCGGCCTGCTGCCGAGGCTCGGCGAAGGTCGCGCGGTCGGCGATGGTCGCGGGGTCGAAGAGGACGACGTCGGCGACGGCTCCGACGCGGAGCACGCCGCGGTCGCTGAGGCCGAGACGCGCGGCCGGTCGCGAGGTGAGGTGCGCGACGGCGTCTTCCAGCCCGAGCACAGCCTCCTCGCGGACGTAGTGGCCGAGGTATCGCGGGAAGGTGCCCCAGGCACGCGGGTGTGGCTTCGCGCCGATGAGGATCCCGTCGCTCCCGCCGGTGTGGGCCGGGTGCACCATCATCGTGCGCACGTTGGCCTCGTCGCCGACGTGCTGGAGGATGCCGGTCGCGAGCCGGTCGGCTTCGAGCAGCGCGAAGAACAGGGCTGTCGGATCGCCCGACCACGCGTGTCCCGCATCCTCGGCGGCGATGTCGGCGACGGTCCGCCCGACGAA
This sequence comes from Plantibacter sp. CFBP 8804, assembly GCF_014841225.1. Lineage (NCBI taxonomy): Bacteria > Bacillati > Actinomycetota > Actinomycetes > Micrococcales > Microbacteriaceae > Plantibacter > Plantibacter sp. CFBP 8804. The sequence continues at coordinate 156,936 of NZ_JACYTU010000004.1, read as the reverse complement.
GCCGGCGAGCTCGGGGTTCGCGACGCCCGAGATCTCGATCGTGGCCCAGTCGGTGACGACACCGTGACAGCCGTCCGTGCCGAGCACCTCGAGCTCGTATCGGATCCGCGCACGGACGTCGTCATCGCCCAGACGCTCGATCGTCGCGTCCGGCCCGCCGACCGCCGCCCAGCTCGGCAGCAACGCCGACAGGGTCGTCGAACCCGGCAGGTAGGGATAGGTGTCGAGCGTGATGTCGACGCCGTCGGCGATGGCGGCGTCGATGAGCGCCACGAGTTCGGCGGCCCGGCCGGCGTTGACGCCGAAGTTCATCGTCGCGTGCGTGAGGTGCAGCGCGCAGCCGGAACGACGACTGATGTCGATCATCTCCGCGTACGCATCGAGTGCGCCCTTGCCGTACGAGCGCTGGTGCGGTGCGTAGAAGCCGCCGTGCTCCGCGACGGTGCGGCACAGCGCGACGAGCTCCTCGGTGTCGGCGAACATGCCGGGCACGTAGGTGAGCCCGGAGGACATGCCGACGGCACCCTCGCGCAGACCCGCCGCGACGAGCTCCTGCATGCGAGCGATCTCGTCAGCGGTCGCAGCCCGGTTCTCGGTGCCGACCACGAGCATCCGGACGGAGCCCTGCGGCACCAGGTAGGCGACGTTCAGCGCGGCCCCGCGGTCGACCCGGTCGAGGTACTCGCCGACGGTCCGCCACGCGAAGTCGACGTCGTCGGGTTGCCCGTTCCAGCCGGCGATCTGCTGCCGGACGATCGCCATGGTGCGGTCGTCCGTCGGAGCGTAGGAGAGCCCGTCCTGTCCGAGGACCTCCGTGGTGACGCCCTGCGAGACCTTGGCGAGGTGCTCGTGGTCGCGGAGGACGGCGAGGTCGGAGTGGGCGTGCATGTCGATGAAGCCGGGCGACGCGACCAGACCGTCGGCGTCGATGATCAGGGCGTCGGCGGGCGCGTCGGCCTCGGCGGACGCCCCGATCGCGATGATGTGGCCCCGGTCGATGAGCAGCGACCCGTGCACGCTCGGTCCGCCGGTGCCGTCGACGATGCGAGCGCCGCGGATGACCACCGCGCGCGCATCGTCCGTCGGTCGCGACGTCACGGCAGGAGGGCCGCCGTGGTGAAGGCGGTCGCACGCTCGGTGACCCCGGCCCAATCGGCCGCGGCGACGTCGGCCGCACCGACCACGCTCGACCCCGCGGTCACGGCAGCCGCGCCGGCCTGGATGTACTCCCGTGCGTTGCCGGCGTGCAGTCCGCCCGACGGCACGAGCCTGAGACCCGGGAACGGACCCTTGAGGTCCTTGAGGAAGCCGGACCCCATGGCGGCGGCGGGGAAGATCTTCACCGCATGGGAACCGAGCGACGCGGCGCGCATGACCTCGCTCGGCGTCATCGCACCGAGCAGGAACGGGATGCCGGCGGCGGTGGCGACCTCGGCCACCTCTTCGCTCAGACCGGGCGTGACCAGGAACTGCGCACCGCTGTCGATGGCGCGCTGCGCGGTGTCGCGGTCCACGACCGTCCCCGCGCCGATCACGGCCCCGTGGTCGCCGATCGCATCGGCCGCAGCGCGGATCAGGGCTTCGACGCCCGGCGTGGTGAAGGTGAACTCGACACTTCGGATCCCGCCCGCGGCGAGCGCCCGGCAGAGTTCGACCGGGTCGGGGATGACGGGTACGCGGACGACGGCGATGGCGCGGTCGGCGTACAGGGCGTCGAGGGCGTGCGGTGTGGAGGGAGGGGTCTCGAGCGTCATGCGGGGCTCCTGTTCGGTTCGGCTCAGCCGAAGGTGGTGGTGACGGCGTCGACGGCGCTCGGTTCGGCGAGACGGACGTCGTCGATGACCACGAGGGCACGCCACTTGTCGAAGGTGGTGCACGGGTGGGAGAGGCCCAGGCGGATGACATCGCCGACCTCGACGTCGCTGCCGGGCGGCAGGGAGACGAAGGTGTGCTGGTCGTTCATAGCCGTGGTCGTCGCGCCCGGGAGCGGTTCGACGGTGGTGGACCCGGCGCGGCGGACGCCCTGCACCTCGGGAAGCCCCTCGTCGAACGGGAAGTCGCGCTTCCCGCCGTCGACGAGCGCGAGGCCGGGCTCGGGGCGGGAGACGATCGTCGCCCAGCCGTGGATCGCGGAGCGGAAGTCGCCGGTGCCCTCGTGGCGGCCGAGCGGGGTGATCCCGCGGTAGAAGCCGTCGTCGTGGGTCACGTACGCGCCGGAGCGCAGCAGCACGTCGACGGCGTGTCCGTGAGCACCGTCGAGGTCGCGCAGTCCGGCGAGGACCTCGGCGACCACGTCGAAGTAGGCGCTGCCCCCGGCGGTCACGATGAGCGTCCGGACACGTCCGTCGTACCGGCCGCCTGCGAGGAGCGCGTCGTGGAGAGCGGCGAGCGACTCCAGGTAGTCGCGGACGATCTGCAGCGAACCGTCGTCGCCGTGGTGTGCGAGGGCCCCCTCGTAGCCGCTGACGCCGGCGAGCGCGAGCTCGGGAGAGGCGACGACGGCCTCGGCGATCTCGAGCGCGGTGGCGTGGTCTCGGGCTCCGGTGCGGCCGCCCGGCGCACCGAGTTCCACGAGCACGTGGAGGGGGCGACGGGGCGGCTGCTCAGCCAGCACGCTCGACATGATCTGCACCGCGCGGACGGAGTCGGCCCACACGACGATCTCGGCGTCGCCGCTGTCGAGGGCCCGCCCGACGGCGCGCAGGTGTTCGGGCTGGACGAGGGCGTTGGCGAGCATCACGCGGGGGATCGACCAGTCGAGCGCGACGGAGAGCTGCCACGGGGTCGCGACGGTGATGCCCCAGGCACCCGCGTCGAGTTGACGCTGCCACAGGGCTCGGTTCATCGTCGTCTTGCCGTGCGGTGCGAGGCCCACCCCTGCGCGGTCGCACCACTGCCGCATGGTCTCGACGTTGTCGACGACCGCCGAGCGGTCGAGCGTGACGAGCGGCGTGGTGAAGTCGGCGAGCGCCGGTCGACCGGCGAGGAACGCGGCGGCGTCGGTCCCGACGGACGCCGGCGGGAAGCCCTTGAGGCTGCCGTCGAGCACGCCCAGCGCGCCGGCATCGAACTCGTCCGTCATCGTCTCCTCGTTTCGCGATCGAGCGCTGCACCCGCCGACCTCGTGAGCATCAGGCGTTGCGCATCATGCAACGTACATTGCATCCGGCGCTACGTCTGTTCTAGCATTGCGTCCACAGGCCGTCAACCGGACCCGGCCGAGATGCGAGGGGAACCGTGATGACGACGTCACCGTCCACCGTGAGCACGATCGGCGAAGCGATGGTCGTCCTCCTGCCCGAGAACCAGCTCCCGGTCGCCGAGGCCCGCGAATACCGGACGGGCGTCGGCGGTGCCGAGTTCAACGTCGCCTCCAGCCTCGCGCGCATGGGCGTCCCCACCCACTGGATCTCGCGCCTCGGCGACGACGGGTTCGGCGACTACATCCTCGAGACAGCCCGGCACGACGGCGTCCTCACCGACGCCGTCGAACGCGACGACCACCGGCCCACCGGCCTCTACGTCAAGGAGACGGTCGTGAGCGCCGACGGCGACCGTCGGCCGCGGATGCACTACTACCGCAGCGAGTCCGCCGCATCGCAGCTCGGCGCCGACACCCTGCGACACGAAGCGACCCGGGCGGCCATCACCGCCTCGGCCATCGTGCACACCTCCGGCATCACCCCGGCCCTCTCCGACTCGACCGCGCTGCTCGTGGGCGAGCTGGGCGACGCACTCCCCCGAGACACCGTCCTGAGCGTCGACCTCAACTTCCGCCCGCGACTCTGGGAGCGTCGCTCGACCGCCCCGCTGCACCGCCTCCTCGACCAGGCGTCCGTCCTGTTCCTCGGCGTCGACGAAGCGGAGTTGTTCTTCGGCCACACGGACGCCGCCCGCCTCTTCGCCGAGCTGCCGACCCTGCAGCGCATCGTGCTCAAGGACGAGGAGAACGCCGCGACCACCCTCCACCGCGGCTCCGAGGCGGGCATCGAAGTGCGGTCGTTGTCGGTCGACGTCGTCGAGACCGTCGGCGCGGGCGACGCGTTCGCCGCCGGCTACCTCGCCGGGCTGGCCTCGGGTCGCTCCGACACCGCCTGCACGCGGCTCGGCCACGCGGTCGCGGCGTCGACGCTCATCTGCCACGGCGACCGCCCCGAGCTCGTACCCGACGCGCAGGGCGTCAGCATCATCGTCGAGGCGACCGATGAGGAGTGGGCGTCGTGGCGCATCACCGCGGAGCACCCACTGCCGTGGACGACCGTCGGCGCACACGGGATGATCGACGCATGAGCCAGTCCCTGTCCCGCGCGCTCGACCTCCTCCGCGAGATCGTCTCGGGCACCAACTCCCTCGACGCGCTCGCGGCGACGGCCGGCGTGCACAAGACCACGGTGCTGCGCCTGCTCAACACGCTCGAGGAGCACGGCTTCGTCACGCGCGACGCGTCGTTCCGGTACCACCTCGGGCGGGCGATGTTCGAGCTGACCCAGACCGCGCTCGACGAGCAGGACGTCCGCGGCGTCGCCGCTCCGCACATCCGGGCGCTCGGGGCTGCCACGGGCCAGACGGTGCACCTCGCCGCCTACGAGGGCGGCTCCGTCTTCTACATCGACAAGGTCGAGTCCCGTCAGCCCCTCCGCATGTACTCGCGTGTCGGCCTGCCCGCCTCCCTGTACGCGACCGGCGTCGCGAAGGTCCTCCTCGGCGGGCTCGACGAGGCGGAGCGTCGACGCGTCGTCACGGGCATCGTCTTCGAGCGGTACACCGACAAGACCATCACCGACGCCGACGCCCTGCTCGCCGAGATCGAGCGTTCGACCGAACGCGGATGGGCCGAGGACCACGAGGAGCACGAGAGCTTCATGAACTGCGTGGCCGCACCGGTCTTCGGGCCCGACGGCCGGGTCACCGCGGCGGTGTCGATCTCGGTTCCGACGATGGTGCTCCCCCACAGCGGCGTCCGCGCACTCCTGCCGCAGCTCCTCGCCACCACGTCCGCGATCTCCACAGAACTCGGCTACGCACCGCCGGCGCCCACTGCGGCCCCCGCCACCGCCTGACCTCCCGCCCGTCCCGTCCCTGAGCCCCCACCAACCCCGGTCCCTGACCACCCATCCGGCCCCTGAGCCCCACCATCCGGCCCCTGAGCCCCACCATCCGGTCCCTGAGCTTGTCGAAGGGCCACCAACCGAAGGACACACCCCCATGACCGAACGCACCGCCATCTCCACCACCGACGCCCCGGCTCCGGCGCACACCTTCTCCCAGGGGGTCCGCAAGGGCAACTTCGTCCAGGTCTCCGGCCAGGGCCCCGTCGACCCCGCGACGAACGAGTACCTGTTCCCGGGCGACGTCGCCGCGCAGACCACCCGCACGCTGCAGAACGTCGAGGCGATCCTCGCGGCCGGCGGCGCGACCTTCGACGACGTCATGATGCTGCGCGTCTACCTCACCAAGCGCGAGGACTTCGCGATCATGAACGACGCCTACGGCGAATTCGTCGGCTCGCGTGTGAAGGGTGGCGTCCTGCCCTCGCGCACCACGGTCTTCACGGGCCTCCCGCGCGAGGAGATGCTCGTCGAGATCGACGCCATCGCGATCGTCGACTGACGCACGTCCATTCGCCCAAGTTCGGGCGACCGAGGGTTCGTTCGCCCAGAACTGGGCGAACGAACACGCCTCGCCGGAGGCTGGTAGCGTGGTGCGCGATAGCGCCTAGGGTTCCGGAGCGACAGCTCGACTGGTCCGAGCGGCGCCACGGTCGGCGGCCAGCCAACGACCGTCATCTGACAGGACAAAAGCCCGGAGGACCCTGATCGTCGCGCCCGCGAGGATCGGAAGGGTCTCACGTGTCTCTGCTCGCCGTCACCATCGTCCTCGCCGCCGCAGTCTGCCATGCGGCGTGGAACATCATCGCCCACGGCGTCAGCCGGATCGGCATGCCCTTCCTCTGGTGGGGCGCCGTGGCGAGCACCGTCCTGTGGGCGATCGTCGTCCCCTTCACCGGCGGTCTCGGTACGGACGACCTCGCCGGCTTCGCCATCGGCGTCGTCGTCTCCGCCGTGCTGCACTACGTCTACATGCTCGTGCTGCAACGCGGCTACGCCAGCGGACGCCTCTCCACCGTCTACGCCACGGCGCGCGGCACCGGCCCGACGATCAGCGTGATCATCGCGGTCCTCGTCCTCGGCGAGCGCCCGTCGCTGCTCGCGCTCCTCGGCGTCGCGGCGATCGTCGTCGGCGTCGTCGCGATCGGGTTCGTCGATCGCGGCAGCGACCCGTCACCGGTCGCCGTCGAGGTGCGTGCAACGCGACGACGCCTCGACCCTGCAGTCGCCTTCGGGCTCCTCACCGGGGTCGCGATCGCGGCCTACACGATCTGGGACGCGCACGCCGTCCGCACGTGGGGCGCCTCGCCCGTCGCGTACATGGTCGGCTGCACCGCGGTCGAGGTCGTCCTGTTCTCCGGATCGCTCGGGCGCCGGGCACGCGAACTGCCGGCGGTCCTGCGCGCCCACTGGCCGCGCATCCTCGCCTTCGGAGTGCTCTCGCCGATGTCGTACATCCTCGTGCTCGTCGCCATCACCATGGCGCCGGTCGCGCTCGTCGCACCGATGCGCGAGGTGAGCGTCATCCTCGTCAGCCTGTTCGGCGCACTCGTGCTCCGCGAGGGCCGACCCGTACGCCGGATCGCCGCGGCGACCGTCGTCGTGATCGGCGTCGCCCTCCTCGCGGGCTGACCAGCGGACACCCGGACGCCGGCACGGACCACCGCGACGACCGCCTCAGGTGACCTTCACCGAGCGCCACGTGCCCTGGTCGTTCACCCAGAGCAGCCCGTTGCCGACGAGCAGGTCACCCGACCCGCCACCGGCCGGGCGCGCCGTACCCATGTGCCTGGTCGTGACGTAGCTCGTCGCCGGCTGCGCATTGATGTGGGCGCTGCCGGAGACCGAGAGCCGGTTGGCCGCGACCATGGAGCGGCCGGTGGAGCCGTACGTGTCGATCCCGGTCGCGCACGTCAGAACCGTGTTGCCGACGATGGTCACCCCGCCCGTCGAATTGGTGACGGCGAGCCCGATCCGGAACCCCTCCACCCGGTTGCCGGTGACCTGCACGGCTCCGGCACCCTGATGCTGCACGCCGTACCCGCTGGCCTCACCTGCACCGAGGAGCGAGTTGTCGGCGACGACGATGTCGCTGCTGAGATACGAGACGACGCCTCCCGTGGTCCCACTCGGCGTGGTCACGCTGAGCCGGTTGCCGACGACGAGCGGCCGGATCGCGCGTTGCAGCACCACGCCAATCGGACACGTGCCGCCGGCGAGCCGGATGACATTGTCGGTGATCACCGTGTCGGTCGAACCGACGGGCGTCTTGGTGTCGCCCGAGGGCATGGTCGCGTCCTGCAGGCGGATGGCAGCGGAGGCGACGCCGCGGATCTCCAGCACGTTGCCGTCCACCACCGTGGCCTCCGCGCTGCGGTAGACCATGATCGGCCCGCGCGACGGACCCCAGACCGACCCCTGGTCGTCCTCGGCCGCCCGCGTCCAGCGCACCGTGTTGTTGGAGATCCCGGTCGAGCGCGTGTCGATCGCGGCGATGCCCCACCAGGTGCTCCCGGTGACGGTGTTCCCCGACACGGTGGCGTGCGACACCGCCTCCAACGCGATGCCGCGGCGGAACGGACCGCTGACGACGTTGTCGTTGATCGAGAACATCGCGTCGGGGTAGAGCCCCGGATCGACCTCGTAGTCCGACAGGCCTTCCGCGTGGATGCCGATCCGCGCATCCGTGCCGGCGAGCGCGTTCACGACGTTGCCGGAGACGAGCGCGCGCGCACCCCAGATGGTGATGCCGTCGCCGCGATCCTCGCCGGCCCTCGAGGTCGAACCGCGGCCACCGCCCACGCCGACGATGTCGACGATGTGGCAGTTCGTGACGATGACGCCCTCAAACTCGCCGGTGGGCTCGTTCACCACGCCGTTCTGGAAGCCGACGATCCGCACCCCGTCGACGATGACGTCGCTCGTCCGGATGTCGATGCCGATGTTGCGCGCACCCGTGGCGGAACCGAGGTGGTTCGGGTTCGTGAGGCGCACCTCTCGTACGGTCGACCCCGGAGCGGTGATGCGGACAGCCGGCGCGTTCGTGATGCCGGCCGTCCACCGCAGCTCGCCGCTCCCCCGCAGTGCCAGCCGACGGTCGAGCAGGAGGGTCGCGTCGAGCGTGATGACGGCGCCGCCCGGCACGATGATCGTGCTGCCGTCCGGCGCCGCCGACAACAGCGCCTGGACCGCGGTCGTCGAGACGGTCGCGCCGGTCGGATCGATGCCGTCACCGGCCAGGACGATCGTGCCGTCGTCCGTTGCCTGCGTCGAGGGGGCTGGCGGATCGGCCTCGGTGGGCGTCTCGGGGGCGTCGGGTGCCGGGCCGGGTGGGGTCGGGGCGGGAGGCTCGGGTGACGGGTCTGGTGTCGGCGATGGGGCAGGGTCGGGCTGGACGTCCGGTGGCTGGGTGTCGTCGCTCGTCATCTGTTCCCCCGAACCGTCGTGTGCGTCCTCGTACCGCACCACGGTAACCCGCTGGAACCTGAAATACCAGAGGCGCTTGTGTGCCGAGGGCGTGACGTGAGCGCGCCCCTGCGACGTGAGCGCGGGCCTCCGGAGGGGCGCACTCACGCCACAGGGGCGCGGTCGGGTCAGCGCACCGCGCTGGCCGCAGGGATCACCAGTCGTGGACGGTGCCGTCGGCGAGACGGTTGTAGGGCAGGTAGGCGCGCTGGTACGGGTACTTGCCCGCCTCGTCGACGTCCAACTCGACACCGAGACCCGGTGCCTCTCCCGGGTGCAGCATGCCGTTCTCCCAGGTGTAGGACTGCTGGAACACGGCGTCCGTCTTCTCGCCGTGCTTCATGTACTCCTGGATGCCGAAGTTGTGGATCGACAAGCCGAGGTGCATCGCGGCCGCCATCCCGACCGGCGAGATGTCCGTCGGCCCGTGCATGCCCGACTTGATCTGGTACTGGGACGCGTAGTCGAGGACCTTCTTCAGATGCGTGATCCCGCCGGTGTGCGTGACCGCACCACGCACGTAGTCGATGAGCTGCTCGCGGATGATCTGCTGGTAGTCCCACACCGTGTTGAAGATCTCCCCGATCGCGAGCGGCGTGGTGGTGTGCTGCCGCACGAGGCGCAACGCCTCCGGGTTCTCCGCCGGCGTGCAGTCCTCGAGCCAGAACAGGTCGTAGGGTTCGAGGCTCTTGCCGAGCTTCGCGGCCTGGATCGGCGTCATCCGGTGGTGCCCGTCGTGCAGCAACGGCAGCTCCGGACCGAACTCGTTCCGGACCGCCTCGAACACCGTCGGCAGGTGACGCAGGTACGACCGGGTGTCCCAGTCCTCCTCGTTCGGGAGCCCACCGCGCTGCGCCGGCTCGTGGTCGTAGCGGACACCGGTGTTGCCCTCGAACGTCGCGTTCGACGCGATCCCGTAAATCGACTTCAGACCCGGCACCGCCGTCTGGATGCGGATGGCCTTGTAGCCCTGCGCCTGGTGCTCGCGCACGCTGTCGAACAGCTCCTCGTTCGTCTTCCCCGACGCGTGCCCGTAGGCGAGCAGCCCCGTCCGGGACGCCCCGCCCAGCAGCTGGTACACGGGCATGCCCGCGGCCTTGCCCTTGATGTCCCACAGCGCCATGTCGACCGCCGCGATCGCGGCCATCGTCACGGGACCCCGCCGCCAGTACGCCGAGCGGTACAGGAACTGCCACGTGTCCTCGATCCGCGACGCATCACGGCCCAGCAACAACGGCACCACATGCTCGGACAGATACGCCACCACCGCGAGCTCACGCCCGTTCAACGTCGCGTCGCCCAGGCCCGTGAGGCCGTCGTCGGTCGTGAGCTTCAACGTCACGAAGTTCCGGTCGGGACTCGTGACGATGACCTCGGCCTTGTCGATGTTCATGGGTACTACTCCTTCGTGCGTTGCGGCCGATGTGGCCGGGGTGGTTCCGACGAACTGCGGGTCGGCTGCAGTGGCGGGTGTCAGGGGTTCCGTGGGCGTCCGGTCAGCTCGTCGACCAGGTGCTCCAGCTCGGTGACGAGCGTGGATCCGTCATCCGGCTCCGAGTCGAGGAGGCGGGGATCGATCAGGCGTACGAGCGCCGCGGTCCGCTCCCGACCCTGGAACCGGAGCGCCTCGGCGACGGCGGCACCGCTCGCGTCACCCGGCCGGTCGTCGCCCTGGACGGCCGCCACCCACGCGGCGATCACGCGCAGGGACCCGGTTCCCGGCCGACCGGCGGCCCGTTCCGCCAGGAGGGTCGACACGATCCGCACCCGCAGCTTGGTGACGCCCTCAAGGGCGATCTGCTGCAGTCGATGTTCGATGCGCGCGTTGTCGAAGCGCCCCAGGAGTGCGGTGCGATACGCCGTCAGCCCGAGGTCGTCAGGCAGGTGGCGCTCCGTCTCGTCCCAGTACTCCTCGACCCAGGCCCGGCACTGCTCGTCGCCGACCGCCTCGGCGACCGTCGCATGACCGCGCAGCGGGCCCGCGTAGGCGAGGAGGCTGTGGGCGCCGTTCAGCAGCCGCAGTTTGCGTTGCTCGTAGGGCTCGAGGTCGTCGACGAACCGGGCACCCGCGGACTCCCACGCCGGCCGCCCGGCAGGGAAGTCGCCACTGAGCACCCAGTCGGTGAAGGGCTCGGTGACGACGGGAGCGGCATCGGTGAATCCGGTGAGTTCCGCGGCCGTCGCCTCGTCGGCAGGCGTGGGACGCGGCGTGATGCGGTCGACCGAGGACGAGACGAACGAGACTTCGTCGGCGATCCACCGAGCGGTCTCCGGGCGGACCCGGTCGGCGAGGGCGAGCATCGCGCGACGGACGAGCGCACCGCCGTCGGCGATGTTGTCGCACGGCACGATCGCGATCGAACCGGCCCCGGCACGACGACGGGCTTCGAGGCCGAGGAGCAGCCGACCGAGCGTCGTGGTCGGTCGGGCGTCCCGGAGGTCCGCCCCGCCGTCCAAGGCGTCCGACAGCAGGGCGACGTCATGCTCGACCGCCGGATCCGACGCGTCCGGCTTGCCCTCGGCATCGAGCCGGTACCCGGACTCGGTGATGGTGAGGGTGACGATGGCGGTGGTCTCAGCGGCGAGGAGGTCATGGAGCCGTGCGACGTCGGCACCGTCCCGTGCCTCGACGATCGAACCGACGATCGTGGCCGAGTCGCCGTCCGCCGAGCGCTCGACGACCGTGTAGAGGCAGTCCTGAGCGTCCAGGTCGACTGCGGCCTGCGGACTCCGGCCGGTGAAGGCGGCGATGCCCCACTCGTGATCGGGGTCGGCGAGCTGGGTGTACCAGGCCTGATGGGCGCGGTGGAAGGCGCCGAGTCCGAGGTGGACGATCCGGACCGGCGCCGATGGGAACTCGGGCAGCCGCGCTCGGGACAGACGCGGGACCGCCTCCTCCCCCGGCCCTGCGGCGACACCGGCCACGTCCGTCACGGTGCTCACAGCTTGAACACCCGTCGCGGCTGGTCGACGACGAGGTCGAGGATGATGCGTTCGGCCGTCGCCTCGTCGATGCGCCCCTCCCGCACGAGTCGCGCGAGGAAGGACGCGTCGAGGCGCCGGGACATGTCGTGTCGGGCGGGGATCGAGAGGAACGCCCGCGTGTCGTCGATGAAGCCCGATCCGCGTGAGAACCCGGCCGTCTCCGTCACGGCGGACCGGAAGCGCAGGACGGCGTCGGGCGCGTCGAGGAACCACCACGGTGCGCCGACGAAGACACTCGGGTAGAACCCGGCGAGCGGTGCGATCTCCCGCGAGTAGCTCGTCTCGTCGACACTGAACAGGACGAGGTGGAACCCCGGAGCCGTGCCGAACCGCTCCAGCAGCGGACGCAGGGGGCGGACGTAGTCGGTGCGGACCGGGAGGTCATGCCCGGTGTCCGGTCCGAAGCGGGCGAGCGTCGGCGCGTGGTGGTTGCGGTGGACGCCGGGGTGCACCGTCATGACGAGGCCGTCCTCGACGCTCATCCGCGCGCTCTCGAACAGCATGTGCGCGGCGAACCGCTCGAGGTCGGCGGTGTCGGCGGTGCCCGACAGCGCCCGGTCGAACAGTGCTGCGGCATCCGCCTCCTCGAGTTCGAGCGTGAGGGGCTGCGGGACACCGTGGTCGGCCGACACCGCCCCGTGTTCGATGAAGTGGCGACGGCGCCCGGCGAGCGCTTCGAGGTAGCCACGGTAGCTGCCCTCCGGCGTCCCGTTCCAGGCGGCGAGCGAGGCGACCCGCTCCGCCCACCCGGCCTTGGCCGGGTCGAGGTACGCGTCGGGCCGGAAGGTCGGCAGGACGCGCCCACTGAAGGTGGGGTCCGCCGCGAGGGCGGCATGCGCGGCGAGGTCGTCCATCGGGTCGTCGGTGGTCGCGAGCACCTCGATGCGGAAGCGGTCGAACAGCGCGCGCGGACGGAACGCCGGCGCTTGGAGCGCCTCGTGGACCGTGTCGAAGAGCCGGTCGGCGTTCGCTCCGTCCGGCTGCTCCGTGACACCGAACTGCTCACCGAGGATCGAGCTCAGCCAGTACCCGGAGGCGGTGCCGGCGTACAGGTGCCAGTGTTCGCAGAAGCGTCGCCAGGCGTCCCGCGGCGCGGCGACGGCACCACCCTCCGCGAGGTCGGGCACGCCGACGTCCGCGAGAGAGAACCCGGCGGCGTGCAGCAGGCGGGTGACGTAGTGGTCGTGCCGGAGGAACAGCTCGGTGGCGTTCGCGAACGGGGTGTCCTCGACGAGGATCGCCGGATCCACGTGCCCGTGCGGCGAGATGATCGGCAGGGCCTCGACCGAGCGGTAGAGCGCCCTGGCGACGTCGCGCGTCCCCGGGTCGGCGGGGAGGAGGCGGTCTGGATCGTTCTGCAGCGTCATTGGCACGCCTCCATTGAAACCGGGGGACCGCGGTCTGTCAACCGATTGCCACACCCTTCTGGCAATCGCTTGCCAGATCGACGACCGTCTGCGAGACTGATCCCGCTTCCGCCCGGAACCGTCGTGGTCCAGCACCACTGAAACGCTTCAGCGACGCGAGGAGCAGACCCCGCTATCAAAGGAGATTGCAGTGGCAAACAGCGTTCGTATCGGAATCGCGACCGCGGGAATCCTCGCCCTCGCGCTGACCGCGTGCTCGGGACCGGGTGGCGACGACTCGGCCGACGGCCCGGTGACGCTCGAGTTCTGGGCCTGGGGCTCGAACATCGACAAGCGCGTCGAGGTGTGGAACCAGGCCAACCCCGACATCCAGGTCAACATCTCGCAACCCGCGAGCGGAGCGGACATGCCCGTCCGCGTCCTGAGCGCCGTGCGTGCCGGTGACGGCCCCGACATCGCGCAGGCCGAGTACACGCAGTTGCCGACCTACGTGTCGGCCGGCGTCCTCGCCCCACTCGACAGCGCGAAGCAGGACCTCGAGGAGGCCTACTCCCCCACGGTGCTCGAGAGCGTGTCCTTCGACGACACCGTCTACGGCGTTCCGCAGGACCTCGGGCCGGCGCTCTTCGTCTACCGGAACGACCTCTTCGCGCAGTACGGTCTCACCCCGGCCGCGAGCTGGGACGACTTCCGGGCCCTCGCCGAGCAGGTCCGCACCCTCGACGGTGACCGCTACCTCTTCAACTTCAGCTCGATCGACGCCGACCAGTTCATGGGACTCGCCCTGCAGAACGGCGCCCAGTGGTGGGACTACTCCGACGAGCAATGGGGTGTCGACATCGACAGCGCCGAGACGCAGGAGGTCCTGGACTTCTGGCAGGGCATGGTCGAGGACGATCTCGTGAGCACCTACCAGACCGGCAGCCCCGAGCAGATCGAGGCGACCGCGAGTGGCCGGGTGCTCGGCACGATCGCCGGCGCCTGGGCTCCCGGCCCGCTGCTCAACCAGTACCCCGACACGGTCGGGCTCTGGTCGGCCGCGCAGATCCCGCAGTGGGACGCCGCCGATCCGCGGGTCTTCGCCCGTGGCGGTTCGGCCAACGTCATCCTCAAGGAGAGCCCGCACTACGACCAGGCGCTCGAGTTCATCACGTGGCTGAACGCCTCCGACGAGGGCGCCGAGGGGCTCGTCGAGGTCAACAAGTTCACCGGCGCCCTGCACGGCCAGGAGATCGACCGCACGCCGCCGGAGCTCATGCCCGAGGACACCACCTACTGGCCGAGCGCCACGGAAGCGGCGTCGAAGCTCGTCACCGTGCAGTGGGGCCCGAACACGCAGGTGGCCTTCACCGCCATCACCGACGAACTCGGCAACGCCATCGAGGGGACGAGCCCGTGGGCCGACGTGCTCCCGAAGGTGCAGGACATCGTCGAGAAGGACCTGGCCGGCTGATGACCGCGCTGACCATCGAGCGCGACCGCGGTCGGACGGAGGATGATCCGACCGCGGCCGCCACCAGACGGCGCGTCTCGCTGACCCGCCCGCACCACCTGTTCGCCTGGGTGCTCATCGCCCCCGCGGTCGTCCTGTTCGTCTTCGTGTTCGTCATCCCGATCGTGTACTCCGGCGGCCTCAGCCTCATGGGCACCGCGGCGGGTGCGAGCGCGTACGGCGTGCGCGAGGAGGTCTTCGTCGGCCTCGGCAACTACACGAAGGTGCTCCAGGACCCGACGTTCTGGACGAGCCTCGGCAACCTCGCCGTGTACGCGCTCTTCCTCGTGCCGATCATGATGCTCACGGCGATGCTGTTCGCGCTGCTGCTCGACCTCCCGAGAGCCCACCTCCGCGCCTTCAGCCGCATGGCGATCTTCCTGCCGTACGGCGTGCCGAGCGTCATCGCGGCGCTCATGTGGGGCTTCCTGTACGTGCCCGAGATCAGCCCGATCTACCAGCTCGCCGAGACCTTCGGCCTGCAGTTCCCGACGCTGCTGCGTGGCGACCTCGTCATGACGGCGATCATCAACGTCGTGCTGTGGGGCGGGATCGGCTTCAACACGATCATCCTGTACACCTCGCTGCAGTCGCTGCCGAAGGAGCAGATCGACGCCGCCCGCATCGACGGCTGCAACGAACCGCGCATCGCCTGGTACATCAAGCTGCCGCACATCGTGCCGGCCACGATCCTCACCGGGCTCTTCTCGATCATCGGCGCGCTCCAGGTGTACAGCGAGCCGCAGATGCTCTCGAGCCTCACCCCGGCCATCAGCTCCACCTACTTCCCGCTGATGCGGGTGTACCGGGACGCCTTCGCCCACGACGACCTCAACTCGGCGTCGGCGGCATCCATCATCCTCGCCCTCGCCACGGTGCTGCTGTCGCTCCTGGTGCTCGGCGGGCAACGCCTCGCAGCTCGGAGGAACGCATGACCACCACCGCACGCACCGCGGAACGCGCGGAGGAGGACCGTCGAGCTCGCGAGACCGTCGTCCGCGCCGATCGCGGCCGCATCCGCAAGCCGAAGGAGTCCGTCAGCCTCGTCCACAAGCTCGGCGGGATCCTCCCGACGATCGTCCTCCTGATCGCCGTCCTCTACTTCCTGCTCCCGATGGTGTGGGTCGTGTTCGCCGCCACGAAGAGCACCGGCGAGCTGTTCTCCACGAGCGCGTTCACCTTCGGGTCGAGCCTCGTCGACAACATGACCGACCTGTTCGCCTACGAGAACGGCTCCTTCGCGCGCTGGTTGGGCAACAGCTTCATCTACTCGATCGGCGGCGCACTCCTGTCGACCGCCGTCTCCGCCGCCGCCGGCTACGCGCTCGCGCTCTACCGGTTCCCGGGCAAGAAGGCCGTCATGGTGGGACTGCTCGCCGGCGTGCTCCTCCCGACGATCACGCTCGCGATCCCGCAGTACATGCTCTTCGCGCAGCTGAACCTCACGAACACCTACTGGGCGGTGCTCATCCCGATCTCGATCACCCCGTTCGGGATCTACCTCTCCTACGTGTTCGCGCGGGGCTCGGTGCCGCAGGAACTCCTCGAGGCGGCACGCGTGGACGGGTCGAACGAGGGACGCACCTTCGTCTCGATCGGCCTGCCGCTCTTGTTCCCCGGCCTCGTGACCGTGTTCCTGTTGCAGTTCATCGGCGCCTGGAACAACTTCCTGCTGCCGTACATCATGCAGTCGAAGTCGGAGCTGTCGCCCATCACGGTCGCCATGTTCCTCATGCTCAACCGTGGCGGTAGCGAACCGGTGCTCTACTCGGTCGCCATCGCCGGGGCGCTCATCGCCGTCATCCCCGTGGTGATCTTCGTGCTCGTCCTCCAGCGGTTCTGGCGCCTCGACCTCATCTCGGGGAGCCTGAAGTAGCGATGACCATCCCACCGACGACGGAACGGAACCACATGTCCGACACGCACCCGACGGCCCAGCGGCACCCGCTCACGGGGTACGGCGTGATCGTCCCCTCCGAACGCATCCCCAGTGCGTTCGCGTCCGGAGCCGACTACGCGGAACCGACCATCGTCGGCAACCTCATCGTTGCCGACGGAGCCGGGTGGACGCGCCACCCCGACTACGACGTGAGCGTCCGACGCGGCTCGTTCGCGATCCTGTTCCCCGGCGACCTGTCACTCGCCGACCCCGGCTTCCCGGCGGAACGCGTCACCGCGTACCTCGACGCCGTCATTCCGATCATCGGTTCGGTCTCGGAGCCCGGCGCGAAGATCGTGTTCGGGAGCGGTACGGCGCGCACCATCCCCACCGGGGTGGACGTCGCGGCCGCCCGCGCGAGGTTCGCAGAGGTCGTCGTCGAGACGCGCGACGCGGCGGAGCGGAACGGACTGCAGATCGTCCTCGAGCCGCTGAACCGTGACGAGACGAACCTGCTCAACTCGCTCGAGGAGACGGTCGCCTTCCTCGACGAGTTCGGGATCGACCGTGTGCCCGTCGTCGCCGACCTCTTCCACATCATGCTGGAGGAGGAGCCGTTCGCCGTCGTCCAGGCCCTCGGCGCCCGCATCGGACACGCCCACATCGCCGATGCCGGACGACGGCCGCCCGGCCAGGGCGACTGGCCACTCACCGAATTCATCACGGCCCTCCGAGACGGCGGCTACGACGGCCCCATCACCGTCGAGTGCCTCTTCGAGGACTTCGAACCGGAGCTCGAGGCCGCCCTCGCGCACCTCCGCCAGCTCGCCTGAGCCGGCACGGACACCGACGCACCCCACGCACAGAACTGGAGCGAACCCCCGCATGTCCCGACCGCACCGCATCGCCATCGCCGGCGCCGGCATCATCTCGAAGCAGCACGGCATCGTCATCGACCAGTTGCGCGACGAGCTGGAACTCGTCGCCGTCGCCGACCCGGAGCTCGCGAAGGCGGAGGCCCTCGTCGCCGAGCGCGGCGGACGCGCGTTCACGACCCTCACGGAGGCGCTGGCGCAGACCGACCCCGACATCGTCGTCGTCTGCACGCCCACCGGTCTGCACGCCGACCTCGCCATCGAGGCGCTCGAGGCCGGCAAGCACGTCATCATCGAGAAGCCGGCCGACGTCACCGTCTCGCGGACGGACGACATCATCGCCGCCCAGGAGCGCGCCGGTACCGTCGTGACCGTCATCTCCCAGCACCGCTTCGACCCCTCGACGGAGATCGTCCTCGCCGCCGCCGAACGCGGAGACCTCGGGCGCATCACCTCGGGCATCGCATCGGTCGACTGGTGGCGCGGGCAGAGCTACTACGACTCCGGCGACTGGCGCGGCACGTGGGCGCTCGACGGCGGCGGCGCGCTCATGAACCAGGGCGTGCACACGGTCGACCTGCTGGTCGCCCTCGTCGGACGCCCCGTCGAGGTCTTCGGCTACACCGCGCTCCTCGCCCACGAGCGCATCGAGACCGAGGACGTCGCGGTCGGTGTCGTCCGCTTCGCATCCGGCGCGCTGGGCGTCATCCACGGCTCGACGGCCGTCTACCCGGGCCTCGTCGCGCGGCTGCAGGTCCACGGTGACCGCGGCTCCGCGGTCATCGAGAACGACCAGCTGACGTACTTCCACTCCACCCCCGCGGGGATGGAGCGCGCCGAGGCCTTCTTCGGCTCGCAGGGCAAGGACACGAACCAGGCGGCGCAGTTCGCCGACGAGACGCAGGCGGGCTCGAGCGTCGCCGGACAGATGTCGGACGCGCACCTGCGCCAGTACCGGAACGTCCTCGCCGCGATCCGCGGGGAGGAGCCGCTCCGCGTGACGCTGGCCGAGAACCGCCAGGCGATCTCGATCATCACCGGTCTCTACGAATCCGTACGCACGGGCCAACCGGTCCGCCTCGACGCCGTTGCGGCGGTGGCCCGATGAGCGCCCAGCGGACGAACCGGGTGGCGGCGAACCCCATCCCGTACTGGAGTGCGCGCGGCAAGACCCGCGAGGTGTTCGAGGAGGCCTTCGCCGACTTCCAGCGCATCGGGTTCACCGCGGTGAAGGCCGACATCCCCGAGGGCATGACCGCGGACGAGTACCGCACGTGGATCGGCGGCTACGGCCTCGCACCGTCGCTCAGCCTGTTCAGCAGCGTGTTCGACGAGACGGTCGACCCGGCCGAGGTCCTCGAGGCGGCGAAGGCGTTCGGGGCGGCCCAGGCCTCCCTCGGACTCGACCGTACGATGATCTCCTCGATGGCGATCCCGGCGCGCATGGCGACGCCGGCGATCGGCGCCGACTTCTCCCAGGAGCGCCTCGACCTGGCCATCGAAAACGTCGGCCGCACCTGCGAGGTCCTGCTCGCCGAGGGGATCCGTCCCCTGCACCATTCGCACGTCGGTGGTGTCTTCGAGACCGAGCACGAGATCCGCAGTCTGCTCGACACCCTCGGACCGGACCTCATCGGGTTCGGGCCCGACACCGGGCACCTCCGCTGGGCGGGAGCGGACCCGGTCGCGATGATCACCGACTACCGCGACCGCGTCGGCGGCATCCACATCAAAGATGTTTACGCCGATCACCTCGACGGCGCAGCGGACGGCGCGCTGAGCTACCACGAGACGTCGCAGACGAAGCGGCTGTGGGCGGAACCCGGGCTCGGTGTGCTCGACTTCGACGCGATCGTCGCGGCGATGCCCGCGGACTACGACGGGGATTTCATGATCGAGGTCGACTTCCCGAGCGTCGAGAGCGTCTACGAGTCGCACCGCCTGTCGTACGAATGGGCCAGCCACGCACTCGATGTCGCGACCCGCTGACCAGGCCGGCCTGAACCCGCACGCCGAGGCCGCGGCAGTACGATGGCTCAGGTCGCCGAGGGCGGCGATCGAGAGGAGCGGGCCCCATGAGCACCTCTGATGCATCCGCGGAGACGGTCGCTCCCGAGCCCGGAACGCCCGAACCCACGGCAGGGGCCGCGAGGACGAAACGTGCCGCGACGATCTACGACATCGCACAGCTCGCCGGCGTCAACCCGTCGACCGTTTCGCGGGCGCTGAGCCGCCCTGGCCGCATCAACGAGAAGACGGCGCAGAAGATCCACGACGCCGCCAAGCAGCTCAACTACGTCGCGAACCCCGCCGCCCGAGCGCTCCCCACCGGGCGCACCGGCACGCTCGGCCTCATCGTCGCCGACATCACGAACCCGATGTTCTTCGACGTCGTCCGCGGCGCGGAGCGTGAGGCCGCCGAGCGCAACTACACGCTCGTGCTCGCGGAGTTCAAGGAGTCGGCGGAGATGGAGCTGCTGACCGCCAGGCGGCTCATGCCGTCGGTCGACGGTCTCATCCTCGCGACCTCGAGGCTTCTGCCCGACGACGTGCGCGCGCTGGGCCAGGAGAAGCCCGTCGTCGTGATCAACCGTCAGGTCGACGACGTCGACAGCATCGTCGCCGACATCGACCCGGGCCTCACCGCGGCGATCGACCACCTCGCCGAGCTCGGGCACCGGAGGCTCGCGTTCGTCTCCGGCCCCGGTCGGTCCTGGATGTCACGGCATCGGTGGAGCCGGACACGGGAGCTGTGCGCGGAGCGCGGCATCGAGACGGTGCGGGTCCCTTCGACGCAGCCCGACATGGCCGCAGGCAGGGCGGCAGCCACCGCCGTGCTCGAGACGGGTGCCACCGCGGTCCTCGCGTACAACGACCTCCTGGCCATCGGCATCATGCTGGAGCTGCGCTCACGTGGTGTCGAGATGCCCACCCAGCTGAGCCTCATCGGCTTCGACGACATCTTCGGTTCGGACTTCACGACACCGGCACTCACCTCGATCCGCAGCCCGCACATCGCCTCCGGCTCCTACGCCGTGCAGACCCTCTTCGCGCACCTCGGGGGCACCGCCGTCCCGACCATCACCGACCTCGCGACCACGCTCATCATGCGCGAGTCGACCGCTCCGCCGCCGGCCACGGACTGAGTCGGGGCGTCACCCAGCCCTTCGACAGGCTCAGGGACCGGGGTGGGCTCAGGGACCGGGACGGTCCCTCGCCCGGGGACCGACCGCGGGGTACGCTCGATCCGATGATCGAGCTGAGCCCGCACCGGACGGCGTGGGCGACGGCGTTCCGACACGAGGCGGCGCGACTCTCGGACGTCCTCGACGGACGTGTCGACGCGATCGAGCACATCGGGAGCACCGCCGTCCCTGGTCTCGTCGCCAAGCCGATCATCGACCTCGCCGCGAGAGCGATGGCAGGCGTCGACCCGTTCGCCCTCGGACCGCTCCTGGCCGGGCTCGAGTACGAGCCGAACGCCGCGGGACCGAAGACGCATGCCGTGTACGTCCGCTCAGAGCGAGCCCGTCGCACGCACATCCTCCACATGTTCGGCCCAGACGCGTGGGAGCACTGCAACCAGCGGCTGTTCCGAGACAAGCTACTGCACGACGCATCCGCTCGGCGCCGGTATCAGGAGCTCAAGCTGGAGCTCGCCAGGACCGACGACGGCCGCGCCTACACGGCGGCGAAACTCCCGCTCATCGAAGCGCTGCTGAATGAGGAACGCACCGCGCGGGGCCTGCCGCCGACCGAGGCCTGGGACAAGTAGGGCCGCCCCTCGCGTGGTCCTCAGGCGACGAGCTCGATCTCGACGCGCGCGCCGAGCGGCAGCCCGACGACCGCGACCGTGGTGCGCGCAGGGTAGGGCGCCGAGAAGACCGTCTCGTAGACGCGGTTCATCGCGGCGAAATCGGCCATGTCGACGAGGTACACGTTCACCTTCACGACATCGCCGAAGCCTCGACCGGCGGCCGTCAGCACCGACTCGAGGTTGGCGAACACCCGCTCGGTCTGTGCCGCGACGTCGCCCTCGACGAGGGTTCCGGTCGAGGGGTCGATGGGCGTCTGCCCCGACAGGTGGAGTGCCCCGCTCGGGCCGGACGCCGCATGCGAGTACGGCCCGACGGGTTCGGGCGCGTGCGGGTCGGTCACGGTGGATCGGGTCATGGCCTCAGCCTAGGGAACGCGGGCGGGTTCCGATGGTGTTCGACGAGGCCAGCGTCGCACTCGGGTACTCGCCGAAGCGTCGCGAGTACCCGGCGGCGAACCGCCCCAGATGACCGAACCCCCACCGACGGGCGACGTCACCGACCGTCGTCCGTCCGGGGTCGGCGTCCCGCAGGTCGTCGCGGACGCGGTCGAGCCGGACCGCGCGGAGGTAGTCGGCCGGTGTCACGTCGAACTCCCGGCGGAACGCCGACTGCAGACTGCGGAGGCTCATGCCGGCCGCCGCTGCGACGTCCTCGGTGCGGATCGGCAGATGAGCGTTCGCGACGAGGTACTCCACCGCGGTCCGCGTCCGAGCGCTGGCGGCGACGGCCACCTCGGTCGGCGGCCGGAGCGCGAGGTGCGGGAACGTCTCGAGCAACGACACCGCGGCCGCTCGCCTGGCCTCCGCGCGCAGGAGCGCCGGGCTGTCGTCGTCGTAGACCACCCCTGCGACGGCCGCGACGGAGGCGTTCCATCGGTGGAGTCCCGCGCCCGACGGGCGGAACGTCGTGTCGAACCGGATCGGACCGACCGACCCCTCGGTCTCCGCCGCGACGCCCTCGAGATAGGCGCCACCGAAGTGCATCATGTTGAGCCGGTAGTCGATGAGGTCGAACTGCGCGGGGCGGTCGTTCGCGAACATCGCCGGCTGCCCGTGCAGGAACTTCATCGGCGAGCCGAGCAGGTCTGAGACACCTTCACCACGCGTCATCCAGGAGACCACGTACTCGCCCTGGGTGAACGACGCACCCGTGATCCGTCCCTCGACCTGCGAGGCACGGAGGGAGAGGTCGTCGTCGCCGGTGGAGGTGAAGCGGTATCCGAACTCGGCGGCGGTCGGCTCGACCGTCATCCCGCCGATCCGGTAGGCCTCGCGGTAGAGCTCGCGAGCGTCGTCGACGTCGCTCCCCGCGGCCTCGAACCGCTCCGCGGACCCTGGTTTCGCGCTCATCCTGCTCAGAATCCCACGACTGTGCCAAAGCTCCACTTCCGGGCGGTCGGCGTTCGTTTATCGGATAACGCCGGATCGCCGCCGAGCGCCAGGCGTCACCCGATGTACGAGGTGTCGGAGCGGGCCTCTCCCGCCACGACGGCAGTCAGGTCGACCTCGCGGCCGTCGAGGCGGAACGTGAACCGCCCCGTCTGTTCGACCATCGGCGTCTCCGTGAGGTACTGGCGGAGTTCGGCGCGTTCGCTCTCGTGCAGCCAGACCACCGGGTCGGAGGTCGACTTGAACTCGAGGATGGCGGCGACGTCCTGGAGCATGCGACGTTCGACGGGGTCGAGGAGGTTCCGAGCGCTGCGGAAGTAGACGGCGTCGGGGTCGACCTCGTAGACGTCCTTCAGCCAGACGCGGTTGACGGAGTCGACGATGGAGTTCCAGGCCCCGACGCCAGACGGATCGCCGACCCGTTCGGCGTTGTCCCAGAACGGACCGACATCCGGCCCCACGCGCGCGCCGTCGAACACCCCGATGGACGGGATCATCGGGACGCCGCAGCCGAGCAGGTACACGTCGTCACCGACGGTCTCCCTGATGAACGAGATCGCGTCCCGGTAGGCGGTTTCGCGGTGGACCTCCTGGTGCCGCCGCCCGGTGACGGCGCCCGCGTACATGAAGTCGAGCTTGAGGTAGCTGAAGCCCCACCCGGTGACGCGCTCGAAGACCTCGCGGAGGTGGTCCTGCACCTCCCGCTGGGTGGTGTCGAGCGAGTAGTAGTGGGAGTTCCAGTTGTAGCCGGTCGCCAGCGGGCGGCCGGCGTCGTCCTGCACGAGGAGGTCGGGGCGCTCCCGCGCGATCGTGGAGTCGGGAAGCGCGATCATCGGGGCGAGCCAGAGCCCCGGGCGGAACCCGGCTTCGGCGATGCGACCGGCGGTCGCCTGCATACCCGACGGGAAGTCCGGTCCGGCCGTCCAGTCGCCCACGATCGGCTCCCAGCCGTCATCGAGCTGGAACACGTCGAAGGGGTACCCGGCGAGATCGGCCACGGTGCGGGCGACCAGCTCCTCGTCGATGCCCTCGTAGTAGGAGTACCAACTGCTCCAGACGCGACCGGCGCGCTGCGAGCGCCGCCCGAGCCGTTCGGACAGGATCGCCGCGTAGTCGGCGAAGGCCTGCAGCTCCGGTCCGAACGTGACGAACCACTCGGCTTCGTCGGTCTCGCTCCGCGCCCAGATCGTGTTGCGGTCGGCACCGACCCGGGGGTTGCCGAGCCCGAGGGTCCCGATGAGCAGTACGGTGCCGTCCGGTCCGGCGATGGCGCCGACACCACTGCCGGAGTGGAGGTGCGGGGTCTCGTTGACCGCGTCGTCGGCGGTGAGCAGCCGGTCGGGGCTGTTCTTGATGCCGATGGTCTCGCCGTCGGTGGTGGTCCACCCGCTCGGACTCCACGAGTTCCAGCCGTGCCGGTAGAAGCCGGTGTCGCCGAAGGGGTGGAGCAGCGCGACCGGGCCGGCGGGCACGACGAACCCCGTGCTGGTGGCGGTCGGTTCGCCGGCGAGGTTCGCGGGGATGCGGAGGTCACCGAAGGTGAAGGTGTGCAGCATGGCCGGCTTTCTGTGTGGGTGGGCGCTCCCGAGATGGACGCGGGCCTCCCGGCTGCCGCCGCGGGGCTGCCGCGGGTAGAGTCGAGGAGGCGGAGTTAATACTGCAACGTGCCGTGAAAAGTCGCAAGAGGGGAATGCCGAATGCCTCGAGAGGCGATGGTGGAGCCGTCCGGCGGATCGATGGGCAGTCGGTCGTTGCTCCGGAGGATGAACTCGCTCGGTGTGCTGCGCGCCCTGCTCCCGCAGCCACTCACCCTGCGGGAGTTGGCGGACGCGTCCGGGCTGTCTCGGACGGCCATCGACGCGATCGTGACGGATCTCGTCGAGATGGGCTGGCTCGAATCCGTCGAACGCGCCTCGGCGTCCCGGGTCGGCAGACCCGCCACCGCTTTCAGCGTGCGGGCCGGACTCGGCCACCTCCTGTCGCTCGACATCGGCGCGAACCACATCCACGCCGTCGTGACCGACCTCGCCGGTGCCGTCCTGGGCCAGCGCACGGCACAGCTCGCCGAGGACAC
Organism: Plantibacter sp. CFBP 8804; assembly: GCF_014841225.1. NCBI lineage: Bacteria > Bacillati > Actinomycetota > Actinomycetes > Micrococcales > Microbacteriaceae > Plantibacter > Plantibacter sp. CFBP 8804. The sequence continues at coordinate 132,485 of NZ_JACYTU010000004.1, read as the reverse complement.
GGGCGCGACCGAGCGCATCACCCTGGCGCTGGCGACCGGCGATGCGGTGCTCAGCACCCTCGACCTCACCCGCGGGTCGGTGTGGATCGTCGCCGTCGGCTCCCCCGGCGCGATCGGCCGGGACGGCGAGGTGCTGCACTTCGGCGGGACGGGACTCCCGGACTGGGTCGGACTCAACCTGCGCGAGCGGTTCGAGCGCGAGTTCGACGGAGCCGTCCTGGTGGAGGGCGACGTCGCGCTCGGTGCCCGCGCGGAACTGACCGTCGGCGCGGCACAGGGCCACCGCGACGTCGTCTACCTCCTCTGCGGCGTGCGCACCAGCGCCGCCTCCATCGTCGACGGGAAGGTGCATCGCGGCGTGCACGGTGCGGCAGGGATCGTCGGCGAGATGCCCGAACTCCGGTGGTCCCGCCTGAACGAGCGGTACGGCGAGTCGGTCCTCGGCTCACCACGGCCGTCCCGCGAGGAAATCTTCGATGCGGCTCGCGCCGGTGATCGGATCGCCCTGACGGCGATGGACGAGTTCGCGGACGACCTGGCCACCGGCGCGGCGGCCATGGTCCTCGCACTCGATCCGGAACTCCTCGTGGTCGGCGGCGGCAGTGCTCCGGGCGCGGACGTCTTCCTGCCGCGTTTCATCCGCACCCTCGGCGAGATCTGCCCGCTGCCACCGGACGTGGTCGTCTCCTCGCTGGGCTCGGAGGCGGTGGCGATGGGTGGCGTGAGCCTGGCGTCCCAGCACCTCGACACCGTCCTGCAGACGGCCGTCCGAGACGTGGAGCGGTTCCCCGACCCGGACGGAGCGCAGCTGCTCGTCAAGCGGACCGCAGCGTCCTGAGCCGTCACAGCCCGCGGCGGGTGACGGCTCAGCGACCGCCGAGCTGCGCGGCGGGGACCGACGACCGTCGCTCGGGGATCGCCGCGTCGTAGACGTCCTGGATCACGTCGAACGCCTTCCGTGCTTCTGCGGGGTGGAGCCAGAAGGCGCCCGGCTCGTCGAGCCCCGCGTAGAAGTCCTGGATCAGCCGTTCATGGGACACACCCCAGTAGGCACGCGCTCCGCTGGCCGTCACCCGCTCGACGGTGGTCTCGACGCGTCCATCGGCGAAGCGTGCGGTGAGTTCGGCCCCCAAGCTCAGCGTGCCAAGCTCGCAGACGACGTCGATCGTCACGGGCAGGTTCGCGACCCCGGCGACCGTCGCGTAGACCGTGCTCGTCGCGCCACCCGCGTGCACGATGCGCAGCTCGGCCGTGTCCTCGACCTCGATCACCTCGGCGAGCGCGCGGGTGGCGATCGACCCCGTCGCCTCGAGCGGGTCGCCGACCAACCACTGCACGAGGTCGATCGTGTGGATCGCCTGGTTCATGAGGAGTCCGCCGCCGCCGGTCTCCCAGCGACCGCGCCACGGGCGATCCTCGTAGTAGGCCGCCGTCCGATGCCACGGCACGACCGCCGAGGCGCCGAGCACTGCGCCGAGCTCACCCGAGTCGAGGAGTTCCTTGGCGCGCTCCGCCGGCTGGTTGTAGCGGTTCTGGAAGCACACCGCGATCTTCGCGCGACTGTGCTCCGCCGCGGCCAGGAGCCGTTCGGCCTCATTGCGCGTGTGGGCGAGGGGCTTCTCGAGGATGACACTGATCCCGCGCTCGAGCGCCCGGATCGCCTGGTCGGCGTGCAGGTGGTGCGGGGTGCAGATGTGGACGACGTCGGGTCGCGCCTCCTCGAACAGTCGATCGAGGTCGGTGAAGCCCGGGACACCCGTCGCAGCCGTCGCCGCATCGAGCCGGCCGGCGTCGACGTCGCACACCGCCACGAGCTGCGCATCGGGCACCGTTCCGATCGCCGCGATGTGGAGGGCGGAGATGTCGCCGCACCCGACCACGGCGACGCGACGGAGGACGGATGCGGGCCCGCGGCTCATCGCAGTTCGATCCCCAGCTCGTCGGTGAGCTTCCGGAAGGCCCGGGCGGCCACGCCGAACGAGGCGGGACCCGAGAAGCCGCCGAGCGCGTGGGTGTCGGCGAGGTGCGGCTCGAGCGAGGCGAACCCCGCGTAGCCGTCGTCGCGCAACGCCGTGAGCGTTTCACGCAGTTGCCCGTCGCCCTCGCCGGACGGCACGACCTGGCCAGTCTCGGCGACCGCGTCCTTGACCTGCAAGTAGTCGACGTACGGACGCAGCATCGCGTAGCCGTCGTCGAACGGGGCGACGCCCACCTGGACGAAGTTCGCGTTGTCCCAGGCGAGCCGCAGCGCGGGTGATCCGACGGACTCGACGAGGTCGAGGATGCGCTCCGGGACGTCGCCGTAGATGTCCTTCTCGTTCTCGTGCAGGAGCACGACCCCCTCCCGCTCGGCCAGGTCGGCGAGCAGGCGCATGCGGACCAGGACGTCGTCGCGGGTGGCCTCCACCGGCACGCCCTCACCGCGGAAGAAGGAGAAGATGCGGATGTTGGGGGTCCCGAGGGCGTGTGCAGCGGCAACCGCTCGCGCGAGGCGGGCGACTTCCAGCTCGGCGTCGAGGGCCACGTCGACCTTGCCGATCGGCGATCCGATGGCGGACACGCCCATGCCGGACCGCTGCAGCTGCGCACCGAGTCGGGCGAGCTGGTCGGCGTCGAGGTCGATGATGTTGACGCCCCACGCGCTCCTGACCTCGATGTGCGATGCACCGAGCGCCTCCAGCACGGCGATCTGCGTCGTCGGGTCGGCGTCGATCTCGTCGCCGAAGCCCGACAGGGTCCAGCTCACCGGGTGTTGTGCATTCACGTGCGCTTCCGCCTTCGCGTTCGTTCTCGTCATCGGGAACCAGACAGTCGGGCTGCCGGTCCTGTCAGCCTACGGCTCTGGCAACCGGTTGACAACCCTCTGCAGCCGGAGGGGTCGCCCTAGGATGGAGCGTGTGACCGATCTCTACCTCGCGAGTACGACCGTGTCCTTCCACCGCAGCTGGTCCTGCGTGCTGTTCGACCTCGACGGCACGATCGTGGACTCGGCTCCCGGCATCATCTCCCGCATGAAGACGACCCTGGCGAACGTCGGTGCCGTCGTCCCGTCCGACGAATCGCTGCTGCGTTGGGTCGGACCACCGCTGCTCGACTCCTTCCGCGACTTCGCGGACATGGACCCGTTGCAGTCGCAGCTCGCCCTCACCGAGTACCGTCGCCAGGTCGCCACCGAGGGCGCCGAGGTCGGCACCGCGGTGTTCCCGGGCGTCGCCGGACTGCTCGCGCGCATCTCCGAGGCCGGGATCCCGATCGGGCTCGCGACCTCGAAGCCCGAGTCGCAGGCGAACACGATCCTCGACCACTTCGGTCTGAGCCAGTACTTCACCGTCGTCACGGGCGCCTCCGAGGACGAGGTCCGCAGCAGCAAGGCCGACGTCGTCGGTGAGGCCCTCCGGCGCCTCACGGTCGCCGGCGTCGACACGTCCCGCACCGTACTGGTCGGCGACCGCCTCCACGACATCGAGGGCGCAGCGGCGCACGGGATCCCGACGATCCTCGTCGAGTGGGGCTACGGCTCGCCGGCGGAGGCCACCGGTGCCCTCGCCGTCGTCCACTCGATCGACGCGCTGTCGAACCTCATCACCGGCTGAGCGAGGCCGGAACCACTTGGTGACCCCAGGAGGGCCTGGCTTCACCGACACCTGCTCACTAGGGTGATGACCATCCTGAGGAGGTCGACATGGCGGTGTTCACACGCGGTTTCGGAGGACGGGCACGAGAGCAGGACGACCGACTCCCGCCAGGCCAGTTCCTCACCGAGGACTTCCCGGTCCTGTCCGCCGGACCCACGCCGCGGATCGACACCGATGAGTGGGAGTTCCAGATCCGGACGGAGACGGGCGAGACCCACCGCTGGGACTGGGCGGCCATGCAGGCCCTGCAGCAGGACGACATCACCCGCGACATCCACTGCGTGACCCGGTGGACGAAGCTCGGCACGAGCTGGCAGGGCGTCTCCCTCGACACGCTCTTCGCCGAGGTCGAGAGCGGCTACGACTTCGTGATGGCCCACTCCTACGGCGGTTACACGACCAACGTCCCACTCGACGATCTCCTGGACGGCAAGGCCTGGATCGCCACCGGCTTCGACGGCGAGCCGCTCGCCGCGGAGCACGGCGGCCCGGCGAGGCTTCTCATCCCGCACCTCTACTTCTGGAAGAGCGCGAAGTGGATCCGCGGCCTCGTCATGCAGCAGGACGACGAACCGGGGTTCTGGGAGCAGAACGGCTACCACGCCTACGGTGATCCCTGGCTCGAACAGCGGTACTCGTGAGGCGCACGAACCATGTCGACGTCTGGAAGCCGGCCACCGTGGTCACGGCGACGCAGCTGACCCCATCGGGGCGGAGCCTCATCCTGGACGCCCCGGGCTGGGGCGGGAACCTCGCCGGGCAGCACGCCGACGTCCGCCTCACCGCACCCGACGGCTACCAGGCGGTCCGCTCCTACTCGATCGCCTCGGCCGACGCCGGTGACCGCATCGAGATCGCCGTCGACCGGGTCCCCGACGGCGAGGTCTCACCCTTCCTCGTCGACGCGATCGAGGTCGGCGACCAGGTCGAGGTGCGTGGACCACTGGGCGGCTGGTTCGTCTGGCGCCCTGAGGACACGGAGCCGGTCCTCCTGATCGGCGGAGGTTCGGGCATCGTGCCGCTCATGGCGATGGTGCGAGCGCACGAGGCGGCCGGGAGCACGACGCCGTTCCGACTCGTGTACTCGGTCCGCTCACCGCAGGACGCCTTCTTCGCCGACGAGCTCGCTGCGGCGACCGGGGTCGAGGTCACCTGGATCTACACCCGTCGAGCGCCCGACGGCTGGCCTCGTCCCGCCGGCCGCCTGGTGGCGGCCGACCTGCAGGCGCTCGAGGTCACCGGCGGCGAGGCCCCGTCGGTGTTCGTCTGCGGACCGACCGGCTTCGTCGAGGCGGTCGCCGACACCCTGGTCGCGATCGGCCACGATCCGGCCCGCATCAAGACCGAGCGGTTCGGAGGCGCGTGATGACCTCGCATCTGGACGGGAACGTCCTCGCCGGAACCCTGTCGGAGCTGACCGGCACCGACCCGAGCGGGACCATGTCGCAGTGCCTCGGGTGCCGCGACGTCTCGCCGCTCGCCGCGGAGCTGGTGTTCGGCACCCCGGACGCTTGGGTGGTTCGCTGCCGCCACTGCGATGACGTCCTGCTCGTCGTCCTCCATCACGAGGAGACCACGCGCGTCACCCTCGACGGCGTCCGCTGGTGGACGGACCTCGGCTGACCACCCCTCCCCCGCACTCGTTCGCCCATTCTCGGGCGAACGGAGTTTCCCTCGCCCAAAGATGGGCGAATGAACCTCGTCCGCAAAAGCTATTGACATTAGCCAAACGGCGATGCAGACTAGCTTCATGAACACGAACCCGGCATCGTCAGGGCCTGCCACCCGCTACCTCGACCGTCCCGAGGGCAAGATCGCCTACGAGATCCAGGGAGACGGCCCGCTCGTCGTCCTCGTCCCGGGAATGGGCGAGCTCCGCTCCTCCTACCGCTTCCTCGCTCCCGCGCTCGTCCAGGCCGGGTACCGCGTCGCCTCCACCGACCTCCGTGGTCACGGCGACAGCGACACGACGTTCTCCTCGTACGGCGACGTCGCGACCGCCTCGGACATCCACGCCCTCATCCGCGACCTGGGTGCCCCGGCCGTCGTCATCGGGAACTCCCTCGCTGCCGGCGCGGGCGTGATCGTCGCCGCCGAGCACCCGGAGGACGTGTCGGGTCTCGTCCTCGTCGGGCCCTTCGTCCGCAACCCGAAGGCGGGCGCCGTCATGCAGGCGGTCTTCCGCGCCATGATGGCTCCGCTGTGGATCGCACGGGTCTGGAAGGCCTACCTCCCCACGCTGAACGCGGGCCGGAAGCCGGTCGACTTCGACAACCACCTCGCCGACGTCTTCGCGAGCCTGCGTCGCCCCGCCTATGGCAAGGCCTTCTCGCAGACGACCAGACAGACCGACCATGCCCCGGCCGAGGCTGCGCTCCCCGGCGTGAGCGCTCCGACGCTCGTGATCATGGGCACCAAGGACCCCGACTTCCCCGACCCCGCAGGAGAGGCGCGCTGGATCGGCGACACCCTGCAGGCGGAGGTCGTCCTCGTCGAGGACGCCGGCCACTACCCGCAGGCCCAGCAGCCCGAGGTCACCTCGCAGGCCGTCCTCGGCTTCCTCCAGTCGGCGCTGCACCGTGCCTAGGGCGGGACTCAGCCGCGCGCGCGTGGTGGACGAAGCGGCTGAACTCGCCGACGAGGTCGGGCTCGAGGGGCTGACCCTCGCCGCCCTCGCCGAACGGCTCGGCGTCCGGCAGCCCTCGCTCTACAAGCACCTCGACTCGCTCGCCGGACTCCGCCGGAGCATCTCCCTCCAAGCGAAGGGCGAGCTCGGCGACGTCCTGCTGCGCGCCGCCGTCGGCCGTTCGGGCGCGGATGCGATCACGGTGATGGCCGGCGCCTACCGGGAGTGGGCCCTGGAGCACCCGGCACGCTATACGGCCGCGCAGTGGATCGCCGGGCCGGAGGATGAGGAGGACGCGGCGGCATCGCTCGGCGCCATCCAGGTCATCAGCGACGTCCTCACGGCCTACGAGCTCCGCGGCGACGACGCCATCGACGCGATCCGCGCGTTCCGCTCCACCCTGCACGGCTTCGTCTCGCTCGAGGCGGCAGGCTCCTTCGGCCTAGACCGCGACCTCGACCGGAGCTTCGACCGCCTCGTCCGTGGCTTCGTGATCACGCTGACCCGTTGGGCCGAGACCGCTGGGGACGAGTCCTAGCCGACCTGCAACGGGTTCCGCTGCACGACGCGTGCGGGGTAGCGTGCCCTCATGTCATGCCGCATCAGTGAACTCGTCCTGGACTGCCGCGATCCGGAAGCGCTCGCCCGCTTCTGGTGCGAGGTCCTCGACTTCGTCGTGCTCGACCGAGACGAGGACGGGGTGGAGATCGGAGCGCGGGACGGCTTCGGTGGGTCGCAACCGACCATCATCCTCAGCCGCAGCGACGACCCGCCGCAGCCGAAGTCGAAGCTCCACATCGACGTCAGCCCGACCGACGGCGACCAGGACGCCGAACTCGAGCGCCTGTTGGCCCTCGGAGCGCGCCCGACGGACATCGGGCAGACGGGCGATGAGTCGTGGCACGTCCTCGCCGATCCCGAGGGCAACGCCTTCTGCCTCCTGCGCACGCCCGTCAAGCCGGTCTGATCGGCCTCAGTCCCGGGCGATGAGGGCGAACCGTTCGAGGACGACGAGCGTCGCGCGTCGAGGCGGAAGTCGGCGCCGAGTTCGGCCTGCATCTCCGGTGAGGTCCAGAACCGCTCGTGACCGGCACGCCAGTCGGCGACCGAGGCGTAGCCTTCGCCCTCCGCCAGAGCGTGAGCCAGCGGCACCTCGTCCAGCGGTACCACCTCGACACCCACCGTCTCGATGACGAAGCGGTGAGCGCCATCGGAATCGACGACGATTCCGCGCTGCCCGACCGCCGGCAACTCCTCGCCTGCCACCGCGTACTCGTGCGCCAGGGAACTCGTCGCGGCCTTCTCGCCGGACTCGATCGCCGCCACCAGCCTGTCCCGCAGCGGGCCGGGGAACGCGAACTCGACGATGGGGAGGTGGTCATCCATGCGTCCATCCCAGCATCGATCGACGCGTCGTGCCACTTCACACCTCCTGTCGGTTTCCCGCGGCGGCGCCTGCAGCCTCCTGCGGACGCGAGCGGATGCGGTCTGAGGGCCGGCGGGCACGGTGCCGGTGGGATAATCGGCGCATGTCCTCGACCGCGCGGTACGCCAGGCAGCTCGCCCTCCCCGGGTTCGGACCAGCGGCGCAACAGCGCCTCGCCGACGCACGGGTGCTGATCGTCGGCGCCGGCGGCCTCGGCAGCATCGTCATCCCGGCGCTTGCCGCTGCCGGTGTCGGTTCCGGTGACGGCGCGATCCACCTGGTGGACGACGACACGGTCGAGCTCAGCAACCTGCATCGGCAGACCGTCCACAGCACCGCGGACGTCGGCCGGTCGAAGGTCGACTCCGCCGCCGACCGCGCCCTCGCCGTCAACACCGATGCGACGATCCTCAGACACCGCCTCCGCCTCGGACCCGGCGAGATCATGGGCCTCCTGGCCGACGCGGAGATCGACCTCGTCATCGACGGCAGCGACAACTTCGAGACCCGTTACCTGGTCGACGACGCCGCGACGCTCGCCGACGTCCCACTCGTCTGGGGTGCGGTCTCGCAGTACGGCGGGCAGGCTGGACTCAGCTGGTCGTCTCGCGGCCCGCGCTACCGCGACCTCTTCCCCCACCCGCCGACGGACGGTTCGGTGCTCTCCTGCGAGGCCGGCGGCGTCCTGCCCACCACGGTCGGGGTCATCGGGTCCATCATGGCCACCGAGGCGATCAAGGTGCTCACCGGGGTCGGGACCCTCTCGCTCGGCCGGGTGACGATGTTCGACGGGCTGAGCGGCGGATTCCGCGAACTCCGGTACGAGCGCGACCCCGCGGGCGCCCGGCAGGTGTCGCTCGATGAGCATCTGCATCGGACGCCAGGAGGGGACGCGGCGAGCGCCGCAGCGGCAGCCCCGCACGAGCCGCGACACGGCGGCCGCACGATCACCGCACCGCAGCTCGCGGCGAGCGACGATGAGGCCGTCCTGCTCGACGTCCGGGAGCCGTGGGAGGCGGAGATCGCCCGGTTGCCCGGTTCGACGCTGATGCCGCTCGGCTCGCTCCCCGAGACGCTCCACGGGCTCGACCCCGAGACGCCCGTGGTCGTCTACTGCCACCACGGCATCCGATCCGAGTCCGCGCTTCGCCTGCTCCTCGAGCGCGGCTACTCGGCCGTCCATCTCGAGGGCGGCATCGACGCGTGGTCGCGGCTCGTGGATCCGACCGTCCCCCGCTACTGACCGCGGCTCCGAACACCCCGTGCAGCCCCACCGACCGACCTCGACGACGGGAACCACCATGACGACGCCAGCGCCCACGAGTCGGAAGACCGTTGAGCAACACGCCTCCGACGTCGCAGCCCTCCTCGACGACGTGACCGACACCGGCGCCGAGCACGTGCCGATCGACGAGGCCGCAGCTCGGGTGACGGCGGTGGCAGTGCCGTCACCGGTCGACCTGCCGCTGTTCCGCAACTCGCAGATGGACGGCTTCGCGGTTCGGGCGGCAGACCTCACAGGCGATGAGACGCGACTGCGGGTGGTGGGCGAGATCGCCGCGCGCCCGATCGACCCCGCGCCGCTCGAGGCGGGGACCTCGGTGCGCATCATGACGGGCGCGGTCGTTCCGCCGGGTGCGGACGTCGTCGTGCCGGTCGAGGAGAGCGAGGTCGTGACGGATCCGGACGGTGTCGAGACCGTCCTCCTCGGTCCTGCGCGCGGCGGTGGCGAGCGCCCGGTGGGGCTGTTCGTCCGGGAACGCGGGAGCGACGTCCGCGCCGGCGAGGAGCTGCTGCCGGCCGGCGTGCGCCTCGCTTCACGACACCTCGCCGTGTTGGCTGCGGCCGGGATCACGACCGTCGAGGTGCGTCGGCGGGTGCGGGTCGCGATCGTCACGACCGGTGCCGAACTCGTCGAACCCGGCGAGACGCCGACGCTCGGCCAGACCTTCGACTCCAACGGGACCGCGCTGGCGGCCGCCGTCGTCGCAGCCGGGGCCGAGGTCGCCGCCCGTGCGCGCGTCGTCGACGATGCCGACGTCCTGCTCGCCCTGCTCGACGACCTCCACGGCGAGGTCGATCTCATCCTCACCTCCGGCGGGATCTCCATGGGTGAGCACGAGGTCGTCCGTGACGTCCTCGGTCCGCTGGGTGGCTGGATCGGTTCGGTCGCGATGCAGCCCGGCGGACCACAGGCGCTCGGCGCCCACCGGGGCGTCCCGATCATCGCGTTCCCCGGCAACCCGGTGAGCACCCAGCTCTCGTTCGAGGTCTTCGTCGCTCCGGTCCTCCGCCGGGTCGCGGGGCTGCCGCAGGCGTCGCGCGTGCCGGCCGAGCTCGCGGTCGCCGTGCGTTCGGTGCCCGGCAAACGCCAGTTCCTCCGCGGACGCCGACGAGACGATGGTCGGGTCGAACCGGTCTCGGGCCCCGGCTCGCACCTGGTCGCCGGGCTCGCGGCCTCCGACGTGCTGATCGTGATCCCGGAGGACACGCTCGAGCTCGACGCCGGTGACGCTGTGGAAGCATGGGCACTATGACCGGGCTCACACACCTCGACGACGACGGCCGCGCACGCATGGTCGACGTCGGCGACAAGGCCACGACGAAGCGGGTCGCGACGGCGACGGCGACCTTCACCACCCGACCAGACGTGATCGCACTCGTCCAGGCGGACGGCCTGCCGAAGGCGGACGTCATCGCGACCGCTCGCATCGCGGGGATCGCGGGGGCCAAGCGGACGAGCGAGCTCATCCCGCTGTGCCACCAGCTCGCGCTGTCGTCCGTGAGCCTCGACTTCGCATTCACCGAGGACTCGATCGTCATCACCGCGACGGCGAAGACCACCGGCCAGACCGGGGTCGAGATGGAGGCCCTGACGGCCGCGTCGATCGCCGGCCTGACCCTGCACGACATGGTCAAGGCCGTCGACCCGGCATCGGTCCTCGGCGACATCCGGCTGCTGGGGAAGTCCGGCGGCAAGCGCGGGAACTGGACGCCGGAAGCGGTGGAGCCGATCGAAGCACCTGTGGCGCGAACGGTCCGTCCGCGAACCGCGGCCGTCATCGTCGCGTCGACCGCCGGCGCGGCCGGCACGCGCGAGGACCTCACGGGGCCGCGCATCTCCGCCTGGTTGTCCGAGCACGACTACGCGGTGGATGCGGTGACGGTCGTGTCCGACGCGGACGTGCACCTCGCGATCACGGCAGCCCTGGCCGCCGCGCCCGCGGTGCTCATCACGACGGGCGGCACCGGCCTCTCGCCGAGCGACCGCACCCCGGAGGCGACGCAGTCCCACCTCGACCGCGAACTGCCCGGCATCGCCGAGGCGATCCGCGCCCTCGGGTCGACCAAGACCCCGACCGCGGCGCTCAGTCGCGGGCTCGCGGGGGTCTCCGGCGGCACCGTCGTGGTGAACCTGCCCGGATCGACCGGCGGCGTGAAGGACGGACTCGCGGTCCTCGACGGCCTGCTCGACCACCTCGTCGCCCAGATCGCCGGAGGTGGCGCGCATGAGTGAGTCGACGGTTCCCGAGGTCCTCGCCCTCATCTCGGAGTCGCCCCTCGACGCGCATGCGATCGAGGACTTCGTCGCGGCGCCCGCCAACGGCGCACTCGTCGCCTTCCGAGGGATCGTGCGCGACCACGACCACGGCGAGGCGGTCGACGCCCTCGACTACCGGGCTCATCCCGACGCCCAACGGTTCCTGGAGGACTGCTGCCGGACGGTCGCCGCGGAGACCGGCCTCCGAGTGGCGGCAGCGCACCGCGTCGGGTCGCTCGTCGTCGGCGACCTCGCGCTCGTCGCCGCCGTCGCCGCTGCGCACCGGGCCGAGGCGTTCGCCGCGTGCGAGCGGCTGGTCGAGGAGATCAAGCGCACCGTCCCCATCTGGAAGCGCCAGCACCTGGCCGACGGCGATACGGAGTGGGTCGGTCTGTAGCGGCCCGCCCTCGATTCGCCCCGAGTGGTCGCACGCACGAAGCGTGGGCGACCACTCGGGGCGAATCGAGCTGTCAGCGCGCCAGCACGTCGTAGGTGATGCGCACAAGGCCGTCCTCGGGCGTCGCGTGGGTGCCTCGGAGCCGCAGGAGGACGTCGGCGTCGAGGTCGCCGAAGAGGCGTGCGCCGGAACCGATGAGGACCGGGGCGACCGACACCGTCAGCTCGTCGACGAGGCCGGCGCCCAGGAACGCCTGGATCGTCCTACCTCCGTCGATGTAGACGCGGCCGGCCCCGGCCTCGTCGAGCAGGGCGGCCGCCTCGTCGACCGACCCGGCGACCGTGATGCGGTCGTCCCCGGCCTCGAGCGTGGTGCTCAGCACGACGACCCGCTTGCCTTCGAACGGCCACTCACCGAAGCCGAGGACGGTGTCGTAGGTGGTGCGTCCCATCACGAGGGTGTCGATCGTCGGGAAGAACGAGTCCCAGTCGAGCGCCGGGTGCTGCCCTGGCGCATCCGCGGCATGCTCCCGCGGCTCGAGCTCCGTGAGCCAGCCGAGGTCGCCGTCGGGCTTTGCGATGTAACCATCGAGGCTCACGCCGATGAAGACACAGCCGTGCCAGGAACGTTCACGATTCATGAGGACGATCCTGCCGTCCACCCCCGACATCGCGCATCGGGCGGGGCACGTCAACCGGTCGCCCACCAGACCGCGGCGACGTAGGGTGATCTGATGCCCGAACACGCCCCCGAAGCATCCGACCCGTTCGTCCGCGTCCGGGGAGCCAACGAGAACAACCTCCGCAACGTGGACGTCGACGTGCCGCGCGATGCGATCGTCGCCTTCACCGGGGTCTCCGGCTCGGGCAAGTCGTCGCTCGCGTTCGGCACCATCTTCACCGAGGCGCAGCGACGGTACCTCGAGTCCGTCGCACCGTACGCCAGGCGGCTGATCCAGCAGGGTCATGACCCGCACGTCGACTCGATCTCCGGTCTGCCACCGGCGGTCGCCCTGCAGCAGCGTCGCGGCGCCCCCAGCTCGCGCTCCAGCGTCGGCACGGTGACGACCCTCTCGAACTCACTCCGCATGCTCTTCTCGCGCGCCGGCACCTTCCCCGAGGGGTTCACGACCCGGCTCGACTCGGACGCCTTCTCCCCCAACACCGCTGTCGGTGCCTGCCCGGAGTGCCACGGCATCGGCGTCGCGCACACGGTCACCGAGGACTCTCTCGTGCCCGACCCGTCGCTGAGCATCCGCGAGGGCGCGATCGCCGCGTGGCCGGGCGCCTGGCAGGCGAAGAACCTCCGTGACATCACCATCGCGCTCGGATACGACGTCGACCGACCCTGGCGGGAGCTCGACCAGGAGGACCGCGACTGGATCCTCTTCACCGAGGAGCAGCCGGTCGTGCAGATCACGCCGCAACGCGACCGCGTCGCGAAGCCGTACAACGGCATGTTCTGGAGCGCCAAGCAGTACGTCTTCCACACCCTCTCCGACTCCAAGAGCCAGATGATGCGGAACAAAGTGCTGCAGTTCGTGCGCTCGGGTCCGTGCCCGCTCTGCCACGGCACGGGACTCCGCCGCGAGGCGCTCGCGGTCACCTTCGCCGGCCGCACGATCGCCGAGCTCAACGCCCTGCCGATGACGGAACTCGCCGAGGTCATCCGCCCCACCACGGAGCTGACCGACGCGGCGCCCGCGCTCCCGACCACGCTCTCCGGCGAGCGCACCGACGTCGCCGTCGCCATCACGACCGACCTCCTCGCGCGCATCCGCGTGCTCACCGACCTCGGACTCGGCTACCTCGGACTCGGGCGCGTGACGACCACGCTCTCCCCAGGCGAGATGCAGCGGCTCCGGCTCGCGACCCAGCTGCGCTCCGGGCTCTTCGGCGTGGTCTACGTCCTCGACGAACCGTCAGCGGGTCTGCACCCGGCCGACGCTGAGCCCCTCCTCGAGGTGCTGGAGCAGCTGAAGCGCTCGGGCAACTCGGTCTACGTCGTCGAGCACAACATGGACGTCGTCCGGAACGCGGACTGGATCGTCGACGTCGGCCCCGGTGCGGGCGAGGGTGGCGGCGACGTGCTCTACAGCGGGGCCGTCGAGGGTCTCGCCGAGGTCGAGGCCTCGGCGACCCGCCCGTTCCTCTTCCCCGAACAGCACGGTCCGGCTCCCGAGCGACGAGCACTCCGTGAGGCGCGCGACTGGCTCGAGGTGGAGGGCATCACGCTCCACAACCTCGCCGGCGTCGACGCCTCGATCCCCCTCGGGACCTTCGTCGCCGTCACCGGTGTCTCGGGTTCCGGCAAGTCGACCCTCGTGAGCCGCGTCCTCCGCGACGTCGTGCGCGACCACCTGCGCGCAGACGGTCGGGGTGCGGACGACGTCGCAGACGACGACGAGGTGCCCGCCGAGACCGATGCGGCCGAGGGTTCCGGCCTGGCGGAGGCGACTGTGCCGGACGGACATGCCGACACGCTCACTGTCCGCCGCGTCCGAGGGCTCGAGCACGTCGACCGCCTCGTCCGGGTCGACCAGAAGCCCATCGGACGCACACCGCGGTCGAACCTGGCCACCTACACCGGACTGTTCGACGCCGTCCGCGCCGCCTTCGCCGCCACGGACCTCGCCCGCGAGCGCGGGTACACGGCCGGCCGCTTCTCGTTCAACGTCGCGGGAGGTCGGTGCGAGACCTGCCTCGGCGAAGGCTTCGTGTCGGTCGAACTGCTGTTCCTCCCCGGCAGCTACGGGAAGTGCCCGACCTGTGACGGCGCTCGGTACAACGCCGAGACCCTCGAAGTCACCTACGACGGGAAGTCGATCGCAGACGTCCTCGCACTCACCGTCGAGCAGGCGGCCGAGTTCCTCGCGGCCGTCCCGGCGGCGGCACGGAGCCTCCGCACCCTGCTCGAGGTCGGCCTGGGGTACCTGCGGCTCGGCCAGCCGGCCACCGAGCTGTCGGGCGGTGAGGCGCAGCGCATCAAGCTCGCGACGGAACTCCAGCGGGTGCGACGCGGTCACACCCTCTACCTCCTCGACGAGCCGACGACCGGCCTCCACCCGGCGGACGTCCGTCGTCTGCTGGCGCAGCTGAACGCGCTCGTCGACTCCGGCGACACCGTCGTCGTGGTCGAGCACGAGATGGACGTCGTCGCGGCGGCCGACTGGGTGATCGACCTCGGACCGTCCGGCGGCGACGCTGGTGGGCGCATCGTGTCCGCGGGCACCCCGGACACCGTCGCCGCAGACCCCGACAGCCGCACCGCGCCCTACCTGGCGAAGCGACTGGCGTTGCTCGGTGCCGCACCGTCACCGGAGGAGGCGTCGGCGGGGTGACGTCCCACCGACCCGGAGCGCCTAGCGTGGAGTCCATGCAGGCGACCGATGAACGCCGTGACCTCCGCGCTCAGCGCATCGCCGTCGTCGTCTGGGCGGTCGCCGCGACGTCGATGCTGGTGCTGGCTCCCATCGAGGAACTCATCTGGGCGCCGCTCGCGATGACGGACGACTCCTACGGCCTCGAGGCGATCTACGGGGTGTTCGCGCCCACCACCCTGACCGTCGGCCTCGTCGGTGTCGCGATCGCGTTCCTGCTCGGCCTCACAGCCATTCTGGTGTTCACCCACTTCGGATGGCGCGGCCGGCTCGGCACACACTGGGTCCACGTCGCGACACTCGGATCCATGCTCGTGTGGCTCGGTCTCCTGGCCATGTTCGTCGCCGGCTTCGGCGTCGGGAACACCGTGTCCGACGAGATCCCGCCGTACGTCGGCCGGTCGTCATCGGTCGGCGAACTGCTCCAGATGCTCGCGCTC
The DNA here is from genome assembly GCF_014841225.1 of Plantibacter sp. CFBP 8804. NCBI lineage: Bacteria > Bacillati > Actinomycetota > Actinomycetes > Micrococcales > Microbacteriaceae > Plantibacter > Plantibacter sp. CFBP 8804. Next base: position 117,041 of record NZ_JACYTU010000004.1, on the reverse strand, counting down.
GTGGCGTTCCTGGCGACCGTCGTCGGAGCGATCTGCTCGCTCATCCTGATGTTCCGGTCGGCCGGGGTGGCCCGTCGCGCCTGGCAGGCTTCGCGATGAGCCCCTATCCGACACCTGACGTGTAAGGTCACGGAGTATGACGCAGCCCGAATCCGCGTTCCTCTCCGTGACCTACGTGAGCACCTCCGCTGCGCCGCTGACCCAGACCGCCCTCGAAGCGATCCTCCGGCAGTCCCGCGACAACAACGGACGCTCCGGCCTCACCGGCATGCTCGCCGTGCGCGGCGACGACTTCTTCCAGGTGATCGAAGGGCCTCCTACGGCCGTGCGCCACGTGCTGCAGCGGTTGCGCGAGGACACCCGACACAGCGAGCTGCAGGTCCTGGTCGAAGAGGAGATCGACTACCGGCGGTTCCCGGACTGGACCATGCGCTGCGAGAACCTCGACGACTACCCGGCTGATTCGATCCCCGGCTACCGCGCGTCGCACGAGGACGAATCGGATGCACGGCGCCATCGCATCCTGGACCTCCTGCGATGGTTCCAACACCGCGCGACCCGCGCCCTCGCCGAGCGTCGTCGCTCAGCGACGTCCCCGTCCTAGCCGCCGGCGAAGGGTGGGAGGACGTCGACCCGGGCGCCGAGCGGACGGGTGTCGTCGCGACTGACGACGCCGTCGACGAGGAAGGAACCGGACGCGAGGACCTTCGCCATCGCGTCGCCGTAGCGCTCGAGCAGCACCGACTTCAGCTCGCCGACCGTCGCGACCGCCGGCAAGGACTCCTCGGGGACGCCGGCGGCCTCCTCGGCAGCGGCGAAGTAGCGCACGAGCACCTGCAGCGTCGTCGTCTCAGCCACCGATCGCTCCCATGCTCCGCTCCGGACGGACGAAGTCGGGCGACGCGATGCGGTGCCCGGCCTGCTTGTGCCACATCGCCGCGCGCCAGCGATCCGCGATCTCGACGTCCTCGACGCCCGAACGCAACATGCCCCGAAGGTCGGTCTCATCGTCGCCGAAGAGGCAGGAGCGGATCGTCCCCTCGGCGGTGAGCCGCGTGCGGTCGCAGTCGTCGCAGAACGAGCGCGTGACCGAGGCGATGATGCCGACCGTGGCCGGGCCGCCGTCGACGAGCCACTCCTCGGCGGGAGCGGAGGGGTCCTCGCGATGCGGGGCAGTGAGCGTGAAGCGGGAGCCGAGGACGTCGAGCAACTCGGCCGCGTCGACCATGTTCTCCCGCACCCACGCCTCGTCGGCGTCGAGCGGCATCTGCTCGATGAAACGGAGACGGCAACCGTTCTCGATCGCCCAGGAGAGCAGGGCGACCGCGCCGTCGAGCGTGTCGCGCATGAGGACGGCGTTGATCTTGAGCGGCGTCAGCCCGGCGCGCTTGGCGGCCTCGATGCCGGCCAGGACGGCGGGGAGTCGGTCGCGACGCGTGAGTCGCGCGAAGTGGTCGCGGTCGACGGTGTCGAGGGAGATGTTCACGCGGGTGAGCCCGGCGGCCACGAGCTCGTCGACGCGCTTGTCGAGTCCGATGCCGTTCGTCGTCATGGAGATCGAGGCGTCGCCGGCGACCGCGGAGCTGCGGGCGATGATCTCCGCGAGGTCGGGGCGCATGAGCGGCTCGCCACCCGTGAAGCGGATGTCGTGCACCCCGAGGTCGCGGACGGCGATTTCGACGAGGCGACCGATCTCGGTGGGCGTCAGCAGGTCGTCGCGGGCGATCGCGGGGAGACCCTGCTCGGGCATGCAGTACGTGCAGCGCAGCGAGCACTTCTCCGTGATCGACACCCGGAGGTCGCGGGCGACCCTGCCGAAGCGGTCGATGAGGCCGTCGACGTCGGGGCGCCCGGCAGCGTCCGGGATGTGCCTGAGCGGCGACCCGATGCGTGGGATTCCGAGCCCGACTGTGGTCATCCCCCCAGGGTACGGGGATGGACGGCCGACTTGCCCCTCTAGAGCCGCTTCGGGGAGGAACGCCCAGCGGGCGCGCGTAGCATGACGGACATGGAGCCCCGCCGCCGCACCCTGCTCGCCGGTGCGTCCGGCGTCGTCGCAGCCGTCGCCACCCTCGGCTCGGCCGAGGCCGTCGCAGCCTTCGTCGCCCCCGCGAGCTCGCCGCTGCTCGCTGTGGGTTCCCTCGTGATCGACCTCGTGCCCGGGTGGGTGAAGGACCTCGTCATCGCCCTGTTCGGCACCAACGACAAGCTCGTGCTGCTCATCGTGCTCGGCGTCCTGGTCGCGGCCCTCGCCGTCGGGATCGGGATCCTCGAGGAGCGTCGCCCGGTGGTCGGCAGCATCGCGCTCGCGCTCGTCGGTGTCGTCGCGGTCGTCGCAGCGATCACCCGCGCGGACGCGGGCCTCGACTGGGCGTTCCCGAGCATCGTCGGTGCCGCGGTCGGCATCCTCGTCCTGCGGCTGCTCGTGACCCGGCTCCGGACCTGGGACGATGCGACGGTCGCGGACGAAGCCCGGCCGGTCGTCGGCGCCTCCCGGGCCGAACTCCCCCGGCGCTCCTTCCTCGTCCTGCTCGGCGGCACCGCGGTCGGCGCCCTCGTCGTCGGCGTCGGCGCGCGCGTCGCCTCGGCCGGAGCGGTCGCCGTTGAGACCTTCCGGAAGGCGCTCAAGCTCCCGACGGCCGCCGTCGCCGCACCGCCGGTCCCCGCCGGAGCCGAACTCGGCATCGACGGACTCACCCCGGTCGTGTCGGCGAACGACTCCTTCTACCGGATCGACACGGCCCTCCAGGTGCCGAACATCGACCCCTCGACCTGGAGCCTCAAGATCACCGGCATGGTCGAGCAGGAGGTCGAGATCGGGTTCGAGGAACTCCTCGCCCTCCCGCTCCAGGAGTCGATCATCACGCTGACCTGCGTCTCGAACCCCGTCGGCGGCGACCTCATCGGCAACGCGCTCTGGCTCGGGTACCCGATCCGCGAGTTGCTCGCCCGCGCGAAGCCCAAGGCCGGAGCCGACATGGTCCTGTCGCGGAGCATCGACGGGTTCACCGCCGGCACTCCGCTCGAGGTCCTGCAGGACGAGGATCGCGACAGCCTCCTCGCCGTCGGGATGAACGGGCAACCGCTCCCGCTGCAGCACGGCTTCCCGGTGCGCATGGTCGTCCCGGGCCTGTACGGCTACGTCTCCGCCACGAAGTGGGTCGTCGAGCTGGAGGTGACCCGCTACGCGGACGCCCGGGCCTACTGGACCGACCGCGGCTGGTCCGAGCGCGGGCCCATCAAGACGGAGTCGCGCATCGACGTACCCCGCAACGGTGGACGTGTCGCGGCGGGGAACGTCGCGATCGCCGGCGTCGCCTGGGCGCAGCACACGGGCGTGAACCGGGTCCAGGTCCGGATCGACGACGGCGATTGGCTCGACACGACGCTCGCGACCGCCATCTCCGACGACACCTGGGTGCAGTGGGTCCTCCAGTGGGACGCCCCGGCCGGCGACCACACCATCGCCGTTCGCGCGACCGACGCCGCGGGCAAGACGCAGAGCGAGGCCCCCGTCGACGTCGTCCCCGACGGCGCGGAGGGCTGGCACACCATCTCCGTCGGCGTCGACTGACCCGAGATCATCACGATTCCGAACCGGGACACCACCGTGTCACCGGTGCGGAGTATCGTCACTCGGGCACGTCCCTCACGCTCCTGTCCGGCTGCGCCGCCGACCGGAGCACTGGTCTCGCGCCAGGCCCGCTCCACCTCGTCACCCGTCCGCGCGATGCCCCGCGCCGGACACGAACCGTCTAAGGACCTCACGTGGCCCTCCTCGCCCTCGCCCTCCGACACGCCAAGCCGTACGCGGCCTGGGTGGTCGCGGTGTTCGTGCTGCAGCTCGTCTCGACGATCGCGGCCCTCTACCTCCCCAGCCTGAACGCCCAGATCATCGACCAGGGTGTCTCCCGGGGCGACACGGACTTCATCTGGTCCACCGGCATGACGATGCTGCTCGTCTGCCTCGTCCAGGTGGCCGCAGCCATCGGCGGGGTCTACTTCGGCGCCCGCACCGCCATGGCCATCGGCCGCGACCTGCGCCGGGAGTTCTACCGGAAGGTCGACTCGCTCGGCGCCCTCGAGATCGGCGGCTTCGGCAGCGCGACGCTCATCACGCGCGGCACGAACGACGTCCAGCAGGTCCAGATGCTGATCCTCATGACCCTCAACTTCATGGTGTCCGCACCGATCATGTGCGTCGGCGGCATCATCATGGCCCTCCGTGAGGACGCGGGGCTGTCCTGGCTGGTGTGGGTGTCCGTGCCGGTGCTCTTCATCATCGTCGGGTTCCTGGTCTACCTGCTCATGCCGCTGTTCCGGCAGATGCAGGACCGCATCGACGGCATCAACAGCGTGCTGCGCGAGCAGATCATCGGCATCCGCGTCGTACGCGCCTTCGTCCGCGAGCCGTTCGAGTCGGAGCGCTACAACCGTGCGAACGAGGCGCTCACCCGGGTGTCTATCAAGGTCGGCAACATCTTCGTCCTCATGTTCCCCGTCATCATGATGGTCCTGCACCTCGCGACCGCCGCCGTCCTCTGGTTCGGCGGTCAGCGGGTGGACGCCGGACAGATGCAGGTCGGTTCCCTCACCGCGTTCCTCCAGTACCTGCTCCAGATCCTCACCTCGGTGATGATGGGCGTCTTCATGGTCATGATGATCCCTCGCGCGGTCGTGTGCGCCGAACGCATCCAGAGCGTCCTCGACACCGAGCCGAGCCTCACGGTGCCGACGAGCACCGACATCCGCGTGCCGTCCGTCGGTCGCGTCGAGTTCACCGGCGTCACCTTCGGATACCCCGGTGCGGAGCGACCGGTCCTGTCGGACGTGACGTTCACGGCGGAGCCCGGCAAGACCACCGCGATCGTCGGCTCGACCGGCTCCGGCAAGACGACGCTCCTCTCGCTCATCCCGCGCCTCTACGACCCGCAGCAGGGCCACGTCACCATCGACGGCGTCCCCGTCTCGCAGCTCACCCGGCAGCAGATCGCCGGGGTCGTCGGGATCGTGCCGCAGAAGCCATACCTGTTCTCGGGCACGATCGCCTCGAACCTCCGGTTCGGACGTCCCGACGCCACCGACGACGAGCTGTGGAGCGCCCTCGACGTCGCGCAGGCTGAGGACTTCGTCCGCGCGAAGCCGAAGATGCTGAACGACGGCGTCGCCCAGGGTGGCACGAACGTGTCCGGCGGCCAGCGTCAGCGCCTGTGCATCGCCAGGGCCCTCGTCGCGAAGCCCCTGGTCTACCTCTTCGACGACTCGTTCTCGGCCCTCGACGTCGCCACCGACGCCCGACTCCGGGCAGCCCTCGGCGACAACACCGCCGACGCGACCGTCATCATCGTCGCGCAGCGCATCGCGACGATCCGCGAGGCCGACCACATCATCGTCATGAACGACGGCGGCATCGTCGGCCGCGGCACCCACGACGAACTCCTGGAATCCAACGAGACGTATCGCGAGATCGTCCAATCGCAGCTCGCTGTGGAAGGGGTGGCGTGACCATGGCCCGTTCACCACGTGACAAGCGTCCCTCGCGCACCTCGAAGGACACCGCCCAGGCTCCCGAGCTGAACGCGATCGAGGCAGACGTCCTCGAGCCGGAGTTCACCCCGGGAGAGTCCGACGGCGACATGTTCGGCGGCACGCCCTCGAAGAAGGCCGAGCAGTTCTGGCCGTCCGCCAAGCGGCTCGTCGGTCTGCTCGCACCCGAGAAGGTGAAGATGAGCCTCGTCGTCGGGCTCGTCGTGCTCTCCGTCGTCCTCACGGTCATCGCCCCGAAGATCCTCGGGCTCGCGATGGACGCGATCTTCAACGGCGTCATCGGCTCGCAACTCCCGGCGGGCGTCCCGCTCGACCGGATCGTCGACGAAGCACGGGCCTCCGGCAACGACCAGTACGCCGACATGCTCGTGAAGTCCGACATCACGCCCGGCCAGGGCATCGACTTCACCCTGCTCGGCCGCCTGATCATCATCGTGCTCGGCATGTACATCGTCGCGTCGATCCTCAACTGGGCGCAGGGGTACATCCTCAACGGACTCGTCATGCGCGTGGTCTACAACCTGCGCCAGGACATCGAACGGAAGCTCAACCGCCTCCCGCTCAGCTACTTCGACACCCGCCAGCGCGGCGACCTCATGTCCCGGGTCACGAACGACGTCGACAACATCCAGACCGCCCTCCAGCAGGCGTTCTCACAACTCGTGCAGTCCGCCCTCACGGTGCTCGGCATCACGGCGATGATGTTCATCGTGTCGTGGCAGCTCGCACTCATCGCGCTGATCGCGTTGCCGCTGTCCGCGCTGATCGCCGGGGTCATCGGCTCCCGCTCGCAGAAGCTCTTCACCGCGCAGTGGAAGAACACCGGCTCGCTCAACGGGCACATCGAGGAGTCGTTCTCGGGCCTCGAGCTGGTGCGGGTCTTCGGTCGCGACAAGGAGATGCTCGCCGAGTTCGACGAGCGGAACGAGAAGCTCTACACGGCGGCGTTCGGCGCGCAGTTCGTGTCCGGCATGATCATGCCGGCGATGACCTTCGTCTCCTATCTGTCCTACGTGCTCATCGCCGTCGTGGGCGGCCTCCGGGTCGCCTCCGGGCAGATGACCCTCGGCGACGCGACGGCGTTCATCCAGTACTCCCGCGAGTTCTCGCAGCCGCTCGGCCAGATCGCGGGCATGGCCAACCAGTTGCAGTCGGGCGTCGCGTCCGCCGAGCGCACCTTCGAGCTGCTCGACGCCGAGGAGCAGGACCCGGAGACGGCGACGGCGCACCTGCCCGAGCACACCGACGGCCACGTCGAGTTCGACGGCGTCTCCTTCAGCTACGACCCCGAGAAGCCACTCATCGAGGACCTCTCCTTCTCCGCGCAGCCGGGTCAGACCGTCGCGATCGTCGGCCCGACCGGGGCGGGGAAGACGACCCTCGTGAATCTCGTCATGCGGTTCTACGAGCTCACCGGCGGACGCATCCTCCTCGACGGGGTCGACGTCACGGCGCTGACGCGTGCCGAGCTGCGGTCGCAGGTCGGGATGGTGCTGCAGGACGCCTGGTTGTTCGAGGGGACGATCCGCGAGAACATCCGATACGGCCGACTCGACGCGAGCGATGCGGAGGTCATCGAGGCCGCTGAGGCGACGATGGTCGACCGCTTCGTGCGGCAGCTGCCCGACGGGTACGACACCGTCCTCGACGCGGACGGCGGCAGCGTCTCGGCCGGTGAGCGCCAGCTCATCACGATCGCCCGCGCGTTCATCGCGAAGCCGAAGCTCCTCATCCTCGACGAGGCGACGTCCTCCGTCGACACGCGGACCGAGCTGCTGGTGCAGCACGCGATGGCGGCGCTTCGGTCCGACCGCACCTCGTTCGTCATCGCCCACCGCTTGTCGACCATCCGCGACGCGGACACGATCCTCGTGATGGAGAACGGCCGGATCGTGGAGCAGGGCTCGCACGCGCAGCTCCTCGAGGTCGACGGCGCGTACGCCGAGCTCTACCGCACGCAGTTCCGCGGTGGCGAGGAGCAGTCGGCGATCGACGAGGCAGCCGTCGCCAGCGGGTCCGACACGGCGCGCGCACCGCGCAGCTGATCCGACACCGACGCCACGACGGGCGGGCGCTCGATTCCCGAGCGCCCGCCCGTCGGTTCAGCTGAGGGTGGTCGACCGCCAGGTGCCCTGATCGTTCACCCACAGTCGCCCGTTCCCCACGAGGATGTCGCCGGAGCGACCGCCGTACGGACGCGCGAGCCCCATGTGGCGCGTGGAGAGGTAGCTCGTGTTCGGCTGCGCGTTCGCGTGCGCCGTGTTGCTCGTCTCCCAACGGTTGCCCTGCACCACCGAATGCCCGGTCGTGCCGAAGGTGTCGAGGCCGTACTCGCATTCGCGTCCCGTGTTGCCGATGATCGTCGCGCCACCGGTGCAGTTGCTCACGGCGACCGCGACGCGGATGCGGTCGATGCGGTTCCCCGTCACCACGATCGAGCCCGCGCCCTGGTGGAGGATCCCGTACCCGTTGGAGGTCGCCGACCCGGTGATGGAGTTGTCTGAGATCACCGCGTCCTCGGCGAGGTACGAGATCACCCCGCCGACCGAGCCGGTCGCGACGCTCACGGCGATCTGGTTCCCGGACACCATCGGGCGGACAGCTCGGTCGAGCGAGATCCCCGTCGGGCAGGTGCCGGCGGTGAGGCGGATGACGTTGTCGGCGATGATCGCATCCACAGCGCCGACGAGCGTCGAGGGGCCGGTCGGGAGCGGAGCCGCGTGGAGCCGGATCGCGGCCGGTGCAGCGCCGAGGATCTCGACGACGTTCGCCGAGATGATCGGGCTCTGCGCACCCCGGTACACCATGATCGGACAGCGGGGAGGGTTCCATGCCGACCCCGGCGTCTGGTTCTCGGTCCTCGTCCAGCGGACGGCGTTGCCGACCACGGACGTCGACCGGGTGTCGCTCATGGAGATGCCCCACCACGTCGCATCGGAGACGGTGTTCGCGGAGACCGAGGTGTGACTCACCCCTTCGAGCGCGATACCACGACGGAATGGTCCTGAGACGACGTTTCCGCTGATCGTGATCATCGAGTCGAGCCAGGGCCCCGGATCGACCGCGTAGTCGCCGAGCGACTCGGCATGGATCCCGATCCGCGCGTCGGTACCCGCAGCCGCGGAGACCACGTTGCCGATGACGGTCGCCCGAGCACCCCAGACGGTGATGCCGTCGCCCCGGTCCTCTCCGGCCGTCGAGGCGGAGCCCGACCCACCACCGGCACCCCGGATGTTGAGCACGTGGCAGTTCGTGACGACGGCGCCCTGGTACTCGCCGAACGGGCGGACGACGATGCCGTTCTGGAACCCGTCGAGCGTGACGCCGTCGACCACGACGTCGTCTGCGTGGATGTCGATCCCGACGTTGCGCTCCGCGGCACCGCCGTCGATGGGGCCGGAGTACGTGACTCGGACATCCCGTACCGAGCTTCCGTCGGCGATGAGCTTGAGCGCGGAGGCGGAGGAAAGCCCGCCCACGAAGCGCAGTTCGCCCCCTCCCCGGATGTCGACCCGCCGATCGAGCCTGAGCGTCCCGTCGAGGGCGACGACGTCCCCACCTCTGACCACGGCGGTCGCTCCGTCCGGGAGCGCCGCAAACCATGCCTTGACGGCCGCCGTGCTCACCACCGCACCGGTCGTGTCGATCCCCGGGCCGCCGAGCACGTGTTCGGCGGGCGCGACGGTGGCGGCGTCCGGTACCGCGTCCGGAGTCGACGGCTCTTCTCCGGTATCGGGTGACGGAGCCGGTTCGTCAGGACCCGGTTCCTCCGGACCCGGGTCATCGGCGGTCGGCTCTGGCTCCGGTGTCGGCTGAGGCTCGGCCGCGCCGCTCCGCCACCAGCCTGATCTCTCGCGTCGTGATGTCTTGTCCACAGCTCACACAGTACAGAAACATGAGGCACAAAAGCATCTTACGATGAGTGTCTGGCGCGTTCACCGCCGCCCGACCATTCAGGAGCACCATGCCGTCACCCGCGAACCGCGCGACCTGGCCGGGCTGCCGACCGGCACCCCGCGTCGACCACACCGCCTTCGCCGGTGCCCGCGCCATCGCCGCCTGGTGGGTGGTGTTCTCGCACTCCGCAGACTGGCTGTTCTCCGTGCTGCCCGAGCTCTCGTGGCTCGCGCCGATGGCCCACACCGGACTCGCCGTGGACGTCTTCTTCGTCTTGAGCGGGTGCACGATCGCACGGGCCTACCTGGATCGGCGCTGGACCTGGCCCGCCTACGGTCGCTACCTCCGGAACCGCATCGCGCGGATATACCCGGCACACGTGGCCGTGCTCTCCGCCTTCGTGCTGCTCTGCGTCGGCGGGGCCATCGTCGGTGTCGCAACGGACGACGGAGCGTTCCCGCCCATCGGCCTCCTCGCCGAGCTCACCCTCACCCGCGCATGGTTCGGCGACGCACTCTGGTGGAACCCGCCCGCCTGGTCGCTGTCGGCCCAGTTCCTCGCGTTCATCCTGTTCCCGGTGATCGCCTTCGCCTTCCGCGGCCGGATGCGCGGCCCGGTCCCGGTGATCGCCCTCGCAATCGGACTCGTCTGCGCGACGACGATCGCAGCCGCTGTCGCGCCGTCGGCCATGAACGGCATGGCACCCCCAGCTGTCCGGGTGCTGTGCTGTTTCACGCTCGGCATCTGTGTGGCGGAGTGGACGGCGGCCCTCCCGGCCACCCGACGAGCGGCGTGGGTCGCTGCGGGAGGTGCCGTCGGTCTGGTAATGGCGGCGATCGCACTCGAACCCGGAGCACCACGAGCCTGGGCAGCGATCACCTTCGCGGGGATCGTCGTCGGAGGCCTGGCGGTCGCGAGTCCGCGCTCCACGGCGGTGCTGCGCAGTCGCCCAGCGCGCTTCCTGGGGCAGCTCTCGTTCTCCACGTACCTCGTGCACGTCTTCGTGCTCATCCTGCTGGCGAAAGTGATCACGCCGAGCGCCGTCGACGGCATGCCCCTCCTCCTCCGGGCCCCGATCATCCCGGTCTGGTTCGGCACGATCCTCGCCGCGTCCTGGCTGCTCCACACGCTCGTGGAGGTGCCAGGGCATCGGAGACTCGCAGCACCGCGGACGAGCCGGGTCATCCCTGCCGACGGATCGGCCGCCAGCGCTTAGGCGTTCGTCCCCGACAACGGACGCCGCGCCGCCCGGACGCCCGCCGCGATGCGCTCCGGGAGCCGCAACGCGGCGCTGACGAAGGCGAGTACGGCCACGGCGAGCGACACCCAGAGTACGGACCAGGCGGCCTCGGTGGGCGGGCCCAGCAGCAGCGACGCCGCCGCATCCCCGACGCCGCCGGGGATCGCGACCGACACCGCGAACACGAGGGCGAGTCGGGCAGCGCCGAGCAGGATGAGCGTCAGGCCCGCCGCGAGCAGGACGCCGATCGCAGCTCCGGCGACCGTCCGGCTCGGGTTGCGGCGCCCCAGCCAGAGCAGGATCACCCCGAGTGCGAGGAGCCCGATCGCGAGCCAGGGCGACCCACCCGCCGCCGTCTCGATTACCCGGATGCCGCCGAGCACGGGCGCGACCTGCGACGCCGGGACGACGTCGACCACGCGGTCGACGTCCGGGATGGCGGCCGCGAAGCCGAACCCGGCGTCGACCAGCCAGGTGCGGGTCGCGGAGACGATCGGTCCCAACTGCACGCCCAGGCCCTGCTCGGCCGAGACGTCGATGACGGCACCCTGGGAACCGGAGACGCCCGCGACGAGCTGCTCATGCGTGACGCGGAGGGCCTCGGTCCAGGCGGTCGTGAACGCGGGCGAGGCCGCGAACTCGGCGACGTTCCTGCGCAGGACCTCGCGCAGTGCATCCGCGGTGTCGCCGCCGATCGCGCCGAGCACTTCCGAGATCGCCGGCGGGAGCGAGAGGGTCGCCGCAAGGTCGGCCGGCACTGCAGCCGCCGCATCGAGGTCGACCTGACTCTCCAGCGCGGCGAGCGCCTGGTCACCCACGAAGGCTTGAACGGCGGGGTCCGTGGCCAGCGGGGCGAGGGTGTCGACGAACGTGTCGGTGTCGCGGAGCATCGTGTCCGCCCAGGTGCTGACGAGGGCGACCGGGATCAACAGGGCGCCGATCACGATCGCGACCGTGCCGAAGAACCCCCACGCGCCCGCTCCACGTCGGACCGGCTGCTCGACGGCCTCCGCCCGGAGCGCGTCGAAGGTGACGAAGTCGTTGCGGGCGTCGGACGACGGGTGATCGGTCACGCGCCCGAGTCTACGAGTCGGCGTCGTCCGGGCGTCTGGATCCGCGAGACCGCGCGATCGCCTCGACCGCCGCCGCCGTGGACACGGTCACCCGTTCCGGCAATGCGTCGAGCGGGAACCACCGGAGACCGCCGTGCTTCTCCGGCTCTCGGAGTTCAGGCTCGCCGACGGTGTCCTCCGCGAGGTACACCGGCGAGATCCAGTGCTGGTGCAGCGCCTGCTCGAAATGGTCGACGACGCACAACAGCTCGATCGATCCGAGCTCGAGCCCGGTCTCCTCCAGTGCCTCGCGACGGACGGCTTCCTCGAGGCGTTCCATCCAGTCGACCTTCCCGCCGGGGATGCCCCAGGATCCGGCCTCGGGCTCGCGGAGGCGCTCGAGTAGGAGGATCCGACCGTCGCGGACGATCGCGACGCCACACCCGGAGCGCGGGTGCGGAGCGGGCTCTTCAGTGGGCGGAAGCGTGGTGGACGACACGTGCTCACGCTACTCGACGCCGCATCGGCTCGGCCGTGAACGATCACGGTACGCTTGCCTCCGGCACCACGACGATTCGATGATGAAAGCGCAGACCATGCCCTACGAAGCAGCCGAAACCCGTTACGACGACATGACCTACCGCCGCGTCGGCCGCAGCGGACTGCGCCTCCCCGCGCTGTCCCTCGGTCTCTGGCACAACTTCGGCGAAGGCCGCAGCATCGAGGTCCAGCGGGCCATCGTGCGCCGCGCCTTCGACCTCGGGATCACCCACTTCGACCTCGCCAACAACTACGGCCCGCCCGCGGGTTCCGCCGAGACCGCCTTCGGCCGCATCTTCGCCGAGGACCTCGCCGCCCACCGTGACGAGATCATCATCACCTCGAAGGCCGGCTATTACATGTGGCAGGGGCCCTACGGCGAGTGGGGCTCACGCAAGACCATGCTGTCCTCGCTCGACCAGAGCCTCGCGCGCATCGGCGTCGAGTACGTCGACGTCTTCTACTCGCACCGCCCCGACCCGGAGACCCCGATCGAGGAGACGATGGGTGCGCTCGCGACGGCGGTCAAGCAGGGCAAGGCGCTGTACGCGGGCATCTCGAACTACTCCCCAGAGCAGACCATCGCCGCGGCGGCCGCGCTTCGTGAGCACGGCGTCCCGCTGCTCGTCCACCAGCCGCGCTACTCGATGTTCTCCCGCGAGGTCGAGGACGGCCTGCTCGACACCCTCGACGACCTCGGTCTCGGTGCCGTCGTGTTCAGCCCCCTCGCGCAGGGAATGCTGACCGACCGCTACCTCGGCGGAACGGTCCCGTCGGACTCGCGTGCGGCGACGAGCCACTTCCTCAACGAGAACTCAATCACGGGCACCTACCTCGAGCGAGCCCGCGGCCTCCAGTCCATTGCGGAGGAACGCGGCCAGACGCTCGCGCAGCTGGCGCTCTCGTGGGTGCTGCGTCGCGACACGGTCACGTCGGCGATCATCGGTGCCAGCTCGGTCGAGCAGCTCGAGGGCAACTACGCAGCGATCCACCGCCTGGACTTCGACGACGCCGAACTCGCGCGCATCGACGAGTTCGCCGTCCACGGCACCCTCCGCTAGCCCACCCTCGTCTCCGCACGCATACCTAACTCAGGACAGCTCCGGCGCGTCGCCCCCGCACCCTCCCGACCCGCCGGAGTTCTCCTGAGACAGGTTCACAACTCAGGAGGATGTCGGCGCGGCATGCAGAACGCCCCGGCGTGTCGGGATGACACGCCGGGGCGTTCCTGCGTTGCGAACCGAGCGGGGTCGGGTCAGATGAGGTCGTCCGAGAGGTGGTTCGGCGTGCCGAAGCGGTGCGCCGTGATCGAGACCGCCTGCTCCTGGAGGAACGGCAGCAGCTCGATGCGGCCGGCCTCGGTGACGTCGCCCGCGTAGATCGCGACGTCGGGGCTGCCGGAGGTCGCATGGGCGACACCCTCGGTCGTCCCACCGATGATCCGGACGCGCGCACCGGTCTTCGTCCCAACGAGCGAGGCGGCGGTGACGTACCAGCGGTCCTCGCTCTCGACGGTGATCCCACCGGCGATGGCCTCGACGGCGGGGACGAGCTTCGGCGGCAGCGCGACGGCGGACGACACGTGCACGGTCGCGCCCGCGGTCGCACCGGCGGCGACGACGCGGAGGAGTTCCGCGACCGAACCGCCGTCCACGAGACGCACGTGGACCTCACGCGGCACGTACCGGAACACGTTGCGCTCGGCGGTCAGCTTCGAGACGTCCTTCGCGACCCCGAACTCGTCCGCCCACGCAGCTGCGTCGCTCGCGACCGACCGGCGCAGGAACGCGAACTCGTCGGCGGTGAGCACCGCGTCAGCGGCACGCAGCAACGAGGCGACAGCGGGTTTCGGGCCACGGCGCTCCGCCGACCGACCGACGGTGCGCTCAGCCGTGCTCTCGGCGCTCGACCACGAGCCGAGGCCGATGAGGTAGTTCGGGCCACCGGCCTTCGTGCCCGCGCCGACCGCGGACTTCTTCCAACCGCCGAACGGCTGACGCTGCACGATCGCGCCGGTGATGCCGCGGTTCACGTACAGGTTGCCGGCCTGGATGCCGTCGAGCCAGAGACGCAGCTCGGCCGGGTTCAGGGAGTGCAGCCCGGCGGTGAGTCCGTAGTCGATCTCGTTCTGGATGGCGATGGCCTCCTCGAGGGTCTCGGCCGTCATGATCCCGAGGATCGGGCCGAAGTACTCGGTGAGGTGGTACTCGGAGCCGCGGGCGACGCCGGCACGCACGCCGGGGCTCCACAGCTTGCCGCTGTCGTCAAGCTGCTTCGGCTCGACCAGCCACGACTCACCGGAGCCGAGCGTCGTCAGGCCGCCGAGCAGCTTGCCCTTCGCCGGCTCGATGATCGGACCCATCTGCGTGGTCGGGTCGACCGGGTAGCCGACCTTGAGCGACGTGACGGCGTCGACGAGCTGGTGACGGAAGCGGCGCGAGGACGCGACCGACCCGACGAGGATCACGAGCGACGCGGCCGAGCACTTCTGACCGGCGTGACCGAAGGCCGACGCGACGACGTCCTTCACCGCGAGGTCGAGGTCGGCGCTCGGCGTGACGATGATCGCGTTCTTGCCGGACGTCTCGGCGAGGAGCGGCAGCTCAGGGCGGAAGGAGCGGAACAGCTCCGCCGTCTCGTAGCCACCGGTGAGGATGACGCGCTCCACCGCCGGGTGGGCGATCAGGCGCTCACCGAGCGAGTTGTCGGCCAGCTGCGCGAAGCGGAGCACCTCGCGCGGCACACCAGCCTCCCAGAGCGCCTCGATCATGACCGCGCCGCTGCGGCGAGCCTGACGGGCGGGCTTGATGATGACGGGCGACCCGGCGGCGAGCGCCGCGAGGGTCGAGCCGGCGGGGATGGCGACGGGGAAGTTCCACGGCGGCGTGACGACGGTGAGCTTCGCGGGGGTGAAGGTCGCGCCGTCCACGTGGTCGAGCTCGCGGGCGCGCTCGGCGTAGTAGTGGGCGAAGTCGATCGCCTCGGACACCTCGGGGTCGGACTGGTCGAGGGTCTTGCCGGTCTCGGACGCCATGACCTCCATGAGGTCGGCGCGACGCTGCTCGAGGACGTCGCCGGCGCGGTGCAGGATGACCGCACGCTCGGCGCCGGAGAGCGAGCCCCACGAGGCGCCTGCTGCAGTCGCTCCGTCGATGACGGCGTCGAGGGCTTCGACGCTGTCGAGGATGGACGCGGCGACGGTGTCGTTCCCGAGCCGCGACTCGGTGACGCGGGTGAGGATGTCGCGTCCCCAGACCCGGTTCGCGGGGAGCGAGGGGTCGGTGTCGGGGGTGTTCTCGAACGCGTCGACCGGGGAGGCCTCGGCCGGCTTCGTGCGGTCCTGCTGCCGGTTCGGCGCGGGGACGGTGGTGTCCAGCTCCGCGAGCGACGCGAGGAACCGCTGCTGCTCACGGGCGAAGAGGGTCTCGTTCTCGCTCAACTCGAACACGGCGGACATGAAGTTGTCCTGGCTCGCTCCCTCCTCCAGGCGGCGGATGAGGTAGGCGATGGCGACGTCGAACTCCTGCGGGTGCACGACCGGCGTGTAGAGCAGGAGCTCGCCGACGTCGCGCTTCACAGCCTCGGCCTGGCCCTGCGCCATGCCGAGCAGCATCTCGAACTCGACGCCGCGTTCGACGCCCCGCTGCTTGGCGAGCAGCCAGGCGAAGGCGATGTCGAAGAGGTTGTGGCCGGCGACGCCGATGCGCACGTTGTCGATGCGGTCGGGGTGCAGGGCGTACTCGACGACGCGCTTGTAGTTGGTGTCGGAGTCCTGTTTGGTGGACCAGGTGGCGAGTGGCCAGTCGTGGAGCGACGACTCGACCTGCTCCATGGGGAGGTTGGCGCCCTTGACGATGCGCACCTTGATGCCGGCACCGCCCGCGGCACGGCGACCGGCCGACCACTCCTGGAGACGGATCATCGCGGAGAGGGCGTCGGGCAGGTAGGCCTGCAGGACGATGCCGGCCTCGAGGTCGTGGAACTGCGGGAGGTCGAGGAGCTTGGTGAAGACCGCGATGGTGAGGTCGAGGTCCTTGTACTCCTCCATGTCGAGGTTGATGAACTTCGCAGGCGTGGCTTTGGCGGCACGCTCGAACAGCGGGGTGAGGCTCGTGACGACGTGCTCGACGGCTTCGTCGAACGCCCAGACCGAGTGGGGGCTGACGGTCGACGACACCTTGATCGACACGTAGTCGACGTCGGGGCGCGCGAGCAGCTTGTGGGTGCCCTCGAGACGACGTGCCGCCTCACCTGTACCGAGGACGGCCTCGCCGAGCAGGTTGACGTTGAGCCGGGTGCCGGGCGTCTTGATCTTCGCGATCGCGGGACCGAGCTTCTTGTCGGTGGCGTCGACGACGAGGTGACCGACCATGTTGCGGAGCACCTTGCGGGAGATCGGGATGACGACGCCGGGCAGGATCGGGGCGAACGCACCGCCGCAGCGGACGGCCGCCTTCAGGTACCAGGGGAGGAACGCGGGCACCTTCGGAGCGATCGTCTGCAGGGTGCGGGCCGCGACGCGGAGGTCCTCCGGACGCACGACGCCGTCGACGAAGCCGACCGTGAACTCGAGGCCGGTCGGGTCCTTCAACACACCGGCGAGCTGCTGCGCGGAGGCGTCGGCGGGGATCGTCGAGGCCGTCTGGAGCCAGCGGCGGACGAGGGCGATGGCCTCGGTGGCGAGGGCGTCGCGGTCGAGCTGCTGCGTCGATGCAAGAGTGTCGGTCATGGTGCCAGTATCGGCGTCGGGACCAATAAGATACAGCGAAGGTTTTCGAACGATATCCATCGGTTGAGCCGATGGTTTTGGAGGGCACCGTGCTGGACGTCCGACGGCTCCGCCTGCTGCGCGAACTCAAGATCCGCGGGACGATCGCCGAGGTCGCCGCAGCCCTCAACTTCAGCCCCTCCTCCGTGTCGCAGCAGCTCTCAGTCCTCGAGCAGGAGACCGGCGTCGAGCTCCTGCGGAAGGTCGGTCGACGGGTGCAGCTCACCCCGCAGGCCGAGATCCTCGTGGGGCACACGGACGCCCTCCTCGACACGCTCGAGCGCGCCGAGGCCGACCTCGGGGCCTCCCTCACGACCGTGTCGGGCACCATCCGCGTCGCGGTCTTCCAGTCGGCGGCGCTCGCGCTCATGCCGGCGGCCCTCAGCGCCATGCGCCGCGACCACCCGGACGTCCGCGTCGAGATGGTGCAGCACGAACCGGAGACGGCGCTGGCCGAGACCTGGGCGCGCGACTTCGACGTCGTCGTCGCGGAGCAGTACCCCGCCCACGCCGCCCCGAGGCACCCCGGACTCGACCGCCGTCAGCTCGCCACCGACCCGATCCGACTCGCGTGCCCGCCGGTCGCGAACGAGATCCACCCGGTCCTGCGCATCGAGGACGCGGCCGACCTCCCCTGGGTGATGGAGCCGCACGGAGCGGCGTCGCGACACTTCGCCGAGCAGTTGTGCCGCCGTGCGGGGTTCGAGCCCGACGTCCGCTACCAGACCGCCGACCTCCAGGCGCAGATCCGGTTGATCGAGTCCGGCAACGCGGTCGCCCTCATCCCCGACCTCCAGTGGGCGGGCGAGCCGGCCAGCTGTCGCCTCGTCGACCTGCCCGACCTCCCGCGACGCACCATCTTCACCTCCGCGCGCGAGGCCGGCGTCACCCGCCCGGCGATCGTCGCCTTCCGTGCCGCCCTCGAGGACGCTGCAGCCTGACCCATCCCCGGTCCCTGAGCTTGTCGAAGGGCGGTCCCTGAGTAACACCCGCCGGTCCCTGAGTAACACCGGCCGGTCCCTTCGACAGGCTCAGGGACCGAATGCAAGGGGGGTGCGCCTCCCAGCCGCCGGTGCTTGGCTGGAATTTCCGCATTCCTTCGAAGGAGCACCCGCATGACCGACACCACCACCCGTCCAGCCGCCGCCGCCGGCACCTTCGCCCTCGGCGGCGACCTCACCGTCAACCGACTCGGTTACGGCACGATGCAGCTGACCGGCGAGGGCGTCTGGGGCGAGCCCGACGACCGCGACGGCGCCATCCGCCTGATCAAGCGCGCCGCCGAGCTCGGCGTGAACTTCTTCGACAGCGCCGACGCCTACGGCCCCGATGTCACCGACACCCTCCTCCGCGAAGCGCTGCACCCCTACGACGACATCGTTATCGCGACGAAGGTCGGCCAGACGCGACAGGGTCCCGGCGAGTGGACGCCCACCGGCGTGCCCGCCTACCTCCGCCAGCAGGTCGAGCTCGGTCTCCGCCGTCTCGCCGTCGAGCGCATCGACCTCCTGCAGTTGCACCGGATCGACCCGACCGTGGCGTTCGAGGACCAGATCGGCGAACTGCGCAAGCTGCAGGACGAGGGCAAGATCCGGCACATCGGCCTCAGCCAGGTCAGCGTCGCCGAGGTCGAGGCGGCCCAGAAGATCGCTCCGATCGCGTCGGTGCAGAACCTCTACAACCTCACCGACCGCTCCTCGGAGGACCTCCTCGACTGGTCGACCGAGCACGGCGTCGCCTTCATCCCGTGGTTCCCGCTGGCGACCGGCGCCCTCAGCAAGGAGGACGGCCCACTCACGCAGCTCGCCGAGCGACACGACGCGACCCCGTCGCAGCTCGCGCTGGCCTGGCTGCTCAAGCGCTCGCCCGTCATGCTCCCGATCCCGGGGACGTCGAGCATCGAGCACCTCGAGGACAACCTGCAGGGTGCGACGATCGAGCTCACCGACGACGAGTTCGAGGAGCTGTCCGCCGTCTCGGAGTAACGCTCCCACCGCCCTTCGACAGGCTCAGGGACCGGACCGCCGGTCACTGAGCGGCCACCCGGTCACTGAGCTTGTCGAAGTGCAGCGCAGCTCACGGACCGGACCACAGCTGCCCGGACGCCGAGTGGCCCCACCCGGTCACTGAGCTTGTCGAAGTGCAGCGCAGCTCAGGACCTGGTCACCGGGTCGGCCGACGAGGCCGAGAGCGATGGGGCTCCATCGCGTTCTGCAGACAGGCCGAGGTCGAAGACCCGGTCGCATCGGTCGGCGACCCGCCGATCGTGAGTGACCACCAGCAGTGTCTTGCCGTAGTCCTGCTGTAGCGACAGCATTTCAGCGACTGCGACATCCGCCAGGGCGTCATCGAGGGCTCCCGTCGGTTCGTCCGCGAGGATGAGCTCTCCCGGCTTCACGAGGCAACGAGCGAGCGCGACGCGCTGACGCTCTCCCCCGGACAGCGTCATGACCCGGTCGTGCGCGACCTGCCGAAGACCGAGTCGGGTGAGTATTTCCATGATCTGCTGCTCCTTCGCTCGTCGGCCGAGTCTTACAGCATGAAGACCGATCAGGACGTTCTCGAAGGCCGTCGAAGCACCGATCAGCGCGAACGACTGGAAGAGGTAGTTGATGTGGTCGCGGCGCAGATGCGACGCCGCCCGGCTGTTGATCCGTGGAAGCGGTGCGCCGCGGAACCGCACTTCGCCGCCGCTGCACTCGTCGAGGAGCCCTGCGATGTTCAACAACGTCGACTTGCCGGAACCTGACGGCCCCACGATGGCGACCGATTCGCCACGGTGGACCTCCAAGTCCACGCCGTCGAGGACGCGGCGTGAACCGTACTGCTTGGTCAGCTGGTCGATCATGAGCAGTGGTGTCACTGTGGGTCCGTCCTAGTCCTTGAGCATGATGGTCAGTTGCAGCCGCGAGAGGGTTCGCGCAAGGAACACGAACAGGATGAGTTGTGCCGCGGACATGACGGCGATCCCCAGGATCGCGCTCCGCGAAGAGGACAGCGCCGCGGCTGTCACTGCCGAGGCACAGACCACGCCGACGAGGACGAAGGCGGGCGCGAAGATGCTGCTGGATGAATACCCGAGCATCCTCTTGACGGCCATCGATTCCCGATACGTGGTCGAATACAGCCTCATCAGCGCAGTGAGCAGCAACAAGCAGAACAGGCCAAGGAAGAGAATCATCACGCCGAAGAGTTGCACCACCGACTGGATGGACTTCGTGAGGCCCGCGACGAAATCGCCGACCGGGAGGTATTCGACCCCGTTGTCGTCCAGGTCGAATCTCGAGAGGTATGACTGATTCGCATAGCTCTTCGATGCGCCCCGGCTGAGCTTGACGTAACTGTTGTCCAACCCGACCGCGGCGAGGCTTTCGCTTTCGAACGGGATCATGTTCTCCGGGGTCGTCACGAGGATGACCGCGTCGGTGACCCCATTCCACCCAGCCGGATTCGTGCTCCACGGGAACAGCGCTTCGGCGGGGTGGTAGTTCTGGAAGGTGACGATCCGGTCGTCGAAGAAGGCCGTGCGGATCGCCGGTTCGTAGGCGACGTCACTGTGCTCACCGAGCCACCCGCGGACTGCGGCTTGCGCCGATCCCGTCCAGGAATCCGGAATCAGGAAGACACGTTCGCCGGCCTCGGCACGCTCGACGAGACCGGCGTCCACCGCGAAGCCCTGTGACGCGAGGGCGTTCGGCGAGGCCACCACATACCAGAACGGCCGCTCTGGAACGGATTGGTACACTCCCGACCACACGTCCAGCACACTCCGGTCGACATACTGGCTGTTGACGAGGCCCACGCCGCGCGCGTCGGCGATCGAGGTGTACCAGTCGTAGAAGTCGCGCTGATACTGGCCTGACTGTCCGGCGAAACTCGCCTCATCCTCACCCGCCTTCGTCTGGTACAGGATTTCCTGATCGGCCACCGCCGCCCATGATTCGCTGACCCCTGCGAGCGTTCCGGCTTCCTTCATCGGACCGTCGAGAAAGATGAACGTCGTGGTGAATCCGGCCATCGCCATCGCGTGAATACCGGCGAGCACGCCGAGCAGAATTCGCCGCGAGAAGCGTCCGGCGATCGCGTCGACCGGTTTGACCGCGACGAGCGCGAGGGCCGCGATCGCCACACACCCGACTGGTAGGAGCACTCCGGCCACTGCGGCACTCCATGCAGCGGCGAGCATCGTCGGGTTCACGCTGTATCCCGGCGCCATCAGTGGTACGGCGATCATCGACAGCGCGATGGTCGCAACGATCGCGACGACGACGGGCCTCAACAGCACGACGGCGAAACCCAAGCGCGATCTTCCCAGGAGGAGATGCACGCCGAGCACGCGGAACGCACGCACTGCCTCGAAGAGGAGAACGAGCAACAGCAGGAGAGCCGTGGCTATCACGAATCCTTGAAGCAGGCGGGCGCTCATCCCGCTGTCCGTCACATGACCGCGGAGCGGTGCGAGCATCCGGTCCGACGAGAGCCCCGTCGCCGATTCGAGCGAACTGAGCAACTCTGCCAACTGCTCCTCGTCGGCCCCCGAAACCCGGTAAGCACCGTTGACCGTACCCGACGTTTCCACGAGCCGCGCGAGTTGCACCACGGAGAACCGCGGCGCGAACAACAACTCCGGAACAGGGTGGATGACATCTGCCGCATTGGCGTCGAGGCCGATCGATGCAGCGGGATCGGCCCTGGCGAGATCGGCGATCTGGTCGATGTCGACCAGCGTCGTCCCGAGGAAATCCAACGTGAGCGATGCGGGAGCATTGTCTCCGGTCATGACCCCGACGCGCATCCCGGTCAATGAGCCGTCAGCATCGGACAACTCTTGATCCACTCTCACGATGGCTGCCTCGTCGGCGGTAGCGAACTCACCGAGAATGTCCAGTACGCGAGTCGTCTGCGCCTCGGAAACGTCATAGAGGGAGATCTCTGTGGAACCGCGAGGATACTCATCGATCTCTCGACGAAGCAGGCTCCCTTGACCGATCACGTAGAGCACACTCATCATTGCTCCGATGACGATCACGAGCACGACGCTCGTCACTTTCGACCAGAGGGCCATGTGTGTTGCCGTCTCTCTTTCGCCGACCGGCGGTTCTCCGGACACTCTCGTGAGGTCGCCCCAGACGACGGAGACCTCACGAGAGGCCGAATATGTGAACGAAGAACCTATCCTCGGGCGTTCCAGTAGGCCGTCGCCGAGCCCGTCCCGACCCACTGTTCAGCGCTCGCAAGCACTCCCGGGGCTTTCCAACCTGAGAAGGTCGTATTTGCGGTGGCGCTGTGCTCGTATGCGCCCGACTGCACACTCGAGTAACTCGTTACCCCCCAAGAGCGACCGTGATCCCAGCTGATCGCAGACCCTTTGTAATACACGGTTTCCGCGTGCGCGACACCTGCGCCTCCGGCCAACAGTGCCGCAGACAGTAGCGTGACGGTGAGTGCCTTTTTGATCCTCATTATGTGTTTCCCCTCTAACCCTTTGAGTCGAGCGCCACCGACGGTAACGCCCCGCGATCTTGTCCGCAGCCGATCCGACTGTCGACACCTGAATGGCTTCTACTGGTCGATTCGGCTTGAGGAGTTGAGCGTAGGTCGACCCTAGCGAACAGATATTTTGCATGTCTAGTTAATATTTCAGGCTTTCCGGGTTCGCAGATATGACTGACTCACCGCCATAGCGCGAGACCCAGCGCGTGGGTCGAAAGACGGTCGAGAGTCCCTCCACGCCTCATCGCGCCACCTTGGGAGGTCAGCGATACCGCTGGAGCAGCGTCGGGTTACGGCTCGCCGGCGGCGTGCCGCCGCCCTTCGACAGGCTCAGGGACCGCACCGTCGGTCACTGAGCGGCCACCCGGTCACTGAGCTTGTCGAAGTGCAGCGCAGCTCAGGAACCGACCGCCCGGCTCAGCGGAGTCGCTTCGACAGCTCGTGCGCCTGCTCCAGCAGCAGGCCACCGAGGAACGCCTGGCGCTCAGGCCGGAACCGGGATTCGATCCCGGTGAGACTGAGCGCCCAGGCGGGCTTCCCCGCCGCATCGAAGACCGCTGCACCCATCCCCCAGCTGCCCTCGAGGATGAGCGCCGGGTTCACCGCGTACCCGCGCTCGCGCGTCTCGCGGATCCGCTCGCGCACACGGTCGGCGGCGTGGGCCTCGCCCCACCGCTCGGCGAGGTCGGCGCGGCCCAGGTAGTCGTCGATCTCCTCGTCGCTCGAGAACGCGAGGATCGCCAGCCCCGCCGACGCGACCCCCAGCGGGAAGCGGACACCCTCGGTCAGGACGAACGACCGCACCGGAAAACTCCCCTCCTCACGCAGGAGACAGACGGTCTCGAAGCCACGGCGCACCGACAGGAACGCGCTCTCGCCGCTCTCGTGCGCGAGGATCCGCACGCTCTCCTGCGCGAGCTCGGCGACGTCGTACCGCTCCGCCGCGAGCGATCCGAGGAGGAACAACTCTGGACCGAGGTGCCATCGGGCCGCCCGGGTGTCGTGGTCGAGGAAACCCTCGGCGGCGAGCGAGGCGAGCAGGCGGTGCGCCGTCGGCCGGGTGAGCCCGGCGGCCGCAGCAACCGCCGAAGACGACGCGCCACCGGGATGCTCCGACACGATCTTGAGGATCCGGCTCACGCGCGAGACGACCTGGGCGCCGCGCATCCCCTCAGCCACATCTCACCATCAGCTTGTCCACATGGTGAGCCTACGCCGTGGCCGGGACCACGTCATGAGTGAATCCGGGCTCGGGCCCGATGCCACCTTTGACACCGCAGGACCGCTGTGACTGACTACTGGAGAGACGAACGGCCGGAACCACCATGTGGGCAGGCCGGTCCGCCATCCACAAGGGAGTGACATGACGAAACACTGGTCGAGCGCCGCCGAGGCGTTGCACGAGGTCGTCCGGGACGGAGCGACCATCGCGGTCGGCGGATTCGGCCTGAGCGGCAACCCGACCGACCTCATCGAGGCCCTGCGGGACACGGGTGCCACCGACCTCACGATCGTCTCCAACAACATGGGCGTCGACGGCAAGGGCCTCGGCATCCTCCTCGAGAACCGACAGGTGCGGAAGGTCGTCGCGTCGTACGTGGGCGAGAACAAGCTCTTCGCCAAGCAGTTCCTCGACGGCGAGCTCGAGGTCGAGTTCACGCCGCAGGGCACGCTCGCCGAGCGGCTTCGCGCGGGCGGTGCCGGGATCGCCGGGTTCTACACGAAAACCGGTGTCGGCACCCCGGTCGCGGAGGGCAAGCCGACGGAGGTGTTCGACGGGGAGACCTACGTCCTTGAGCGCGGCATCGTCGCGGACGTGGCCCTCGTGCACGCGTTCCGCGCCGACCGCGAGGGCAACCTCGTCTTCCGGCACACCGCCCGGAACTTCAACCCGATCGTCGCGACCGCCGGCCGGCTGACGATCGCCGAGGCCGAGGAGGTCGTCGAGGACGGCTACCTCGATCCGAACACCGTCGTCACCCCCGGCATCTTCGTCCAGCGCCTCGTCACGGCGACGCCGCGGGTGAAGGACATCGAACAGCGCACCGTCCGCCCGGCGGCCGCCTCCACGACACCGGCAGGAGCCTGATCATCATGTGGACGAGAGACGACATGGCCGCGATCGCGGCGACCGAACTCCGCGACGGCGAGTACGTGAACCTCGGCATCGGCATCCCCACGCTCGTCGCGAACCACGTCCCGCCGGGGGTCCACGTCACGCTGCAGAGCGAGAACGGCCTGCTCGGCATGGGTCCGTTCCCGATCGAGGGCGAGGAGGACGCCGACCTCATCAACGCCGGGAAGCAGACGGTCACGCTCCTCGAGGGCGGGAGCTACTTCGACTCCGCGATGTCGTTCGGCATGATCCGCGGCGGTCACGTGCAGCTGGCCATCCTCGGCGCGCTGCAGGTGTCGGGTGCGGGCGACCTCGCGAACTGGACGATCCCGGGCAAGCTCGTCAAGGGGATGGGCGGTGCGATGGACCTCGTCGCCGGGACCCCGCGGGTGGTGGTCGTCACCGAGCACGTCGCGAAGGACGGCAGCCCGAAGATCGTCGAGCAGTGCGATCTCCCACTCACCGGCGTCGGTGTCGTCGACCGCATCGTCAGCGACCGCGCCGTCTTCGATATCGTCGAGGGGGCGCTCGTCCTGCGGGCCTTCGCGCCCGACACGAGCGTCGCCGAACTGCGCACCCTGACGGGCGCGGAGTTCTCCGTCGAACTCGACCCCACCACCACCGGCGAGGTGCCGACCGCACCCGCCACGCCTCAGGAGGCACACGCATGAGCACCGTCATCGTCGGGTACGCCCGCACCCCGTTCGTGAAGTTCAACGGGGCGTTCGCGTCCGTGCCGGCCACCGAGCTCGGCGCCCACGCCATCCGCGCGGCCCTGTCCCGGGCAGGAGTCGACGCCGCCGACGTGCAGCAGGTCATCGCCGGCCAGGTACTGCAGGGCGCTGCCGGCCAGAACCCCGCCCGGCAGTCCGCCGTCGGGGCCGACATCCCCTTCACCGTCCCCGCCATCACCGTCAACGCCGTGTGCCTCTCTGGCATGGAGGCGATCGTCACCGGCACGCGTCTCATCGACGCCGGCGAGGTCGACGTCGTCGTCGCGCTCGGCCAGGAGTCGATGAGCCTCGCCCCGCACGCCTGGTCGGGCTCGCGCGCCGGCAAGCGCTACGGCGCCATCGAGCTCGTTGACACCCTCGATCACGACGGCCTGACCGATGCATTCGAGCACCGGTCGATGGGTTCGTCCACCGAAGAGCGCAACGGCTCACTCGGCATCGCACGCCCGGAGCAGGACGCCTGGGCGGCCGGGTCGCACCAGCGGCTCGCAGCAGCGGCGGACGTCCAGGCCGAGGAGATCGAACCCTTCTCCGTGCCGGGGCGCAAGGGTCCGACGGTCGTGAGCGCCGACGACGGACTCCGCGCCGACACCACCGCCGAGTCGCTGGCCGGGCTGCGTCCCGCGTTCGGCGGCGAGGGCACGATCACCGCGGGCAACTCCTCCCAGATCACCGACGGAGCGGCCGCGGTCGTGCTCATGAGCGAGGAGGCGGCTGCAGCCCGGGGACTCACCCCGATCGCCCGGGTCGTCGCGCACGCGCTCGTCGCCGGACCCGATGTGAGCCTGCACGCCCAGCCGTCGAACGCGATCGTCGCCGCCCTCGCGAAGACCTCCCACACGACGGGCGACCTCGCAGCGGTCGAGATCAACGAGGCGTTCGCCGCCGTGTCGGTCCACTCGACCGACGAACTCGGGGTCGATCCTGCGATCGTCAACGCGAACGGCGGCGCGATCGCCCTCGGTCACCCGATCGGCGCCTCCGGCACCCGGATCGTCGGGCACCTCGCCCGGCGCCTCGCCGCCGCCGGCTCGGGTTCGATCGGTGCCGCCGGCATCTGCGGTGGCGGCGGCCAGGGCTCCGCGATCATCCTCGAGGCCGTCTGATCCGTGAGGTGAGGCATCTGGTCGCTCCCGGGGCATCCCCGCGACAGACTGCCTCACCTCAGACGGGCTCGCCGGTGACGGTGTAGCGGAGGTGGACGACGCCGGCATCGAAGCGACGCTCGTCGACGAGTTCCAGACGCCGCCGGAGGTTGGCCGGCAGTGCACGCAAGCCGCCGCCGACGATCACCGGCGAGAGGAACAACTGCACCTCGTCGACGAGCCCCGCGGCGATCGCCTCGGCTGCAAGGTGTGGGCCGCCGACGCTGAGGTCGCGGTCCGATTCCGCCTTCCACCGGCGCACGGCCTCCGGATCGAACGATCGCTCGAGCGTCGTCCGGGCCGTCGAGACCGCGTCGAGCGACGTCGAGTACACGACCTTGTCGGCAGCGAGCCACAGAGCCGCGAAGTCCGCGATCTCGCGGGGCTCGTCCGGCAGCTCGTCCGCCGTCTCCCAGAACGTCATGATCTCGTACATCCGCCGGCCGAACAGGTAGGTGCCGATCGGCCGGGAGAGCTCGTTCACGAAGGCGTGCACCTCGGCGTCCGGTGCGCTCCAGTCGAAGTGGCCCTCCTCATCGGCGAGGTAGCCGTCGAGCGAGCTGATCGCCGAGTAGATGAGCCTGCCCATGTGTCCTCCGTCGCCAGTGCCGGTACGCGAGAGGCTAGGCCGCAGAGGCGACCGCCCACAAGGGGTGGCTCCGGCACCGACGGTCAGGCGGGTGGGATGACGAGCGTCGCGAATGAGTCTGCCGGCAGGGTCGGCGTGATGACGTCGTCGCCCACCACGATCTGCACCGGGAGCGGTTCGCCGAGGTCGTTCTGCATCACGAGCACGACGCCGCCGTTCGGGTTGCGGAAGGCGAGCAGGTTCTCGTGCCCGGTCCAGCTCATCGTCGCGAGACGCTGTGCCCCCGGCTGCAGGAAGTGCCCCAGGTGCCGCATGAGGAAGTACTCGTGGGTGTATCGGAAGGTCCGGGTCTCGGGGTCCACGACGACGAGCGAGTTCTGCGCCCAGCCCCAGCGGCTGACCCCGCCCTCGGTGAGCGCGAGGTTCCAGTACGTGTAGGCCTGCGCACCATTCGTGAAGAAGTGCCGCATGAGTCCCCAGGTGTGCCGCACGAAGCGCCAGTCGTTCCGGCCGTCGCCGCATTCCTGCTCGGTCTGGTACAACGCGAGGTCCGGGTGGGCGTGATGCACGGCAGCGATCGCACCCTTGCCCGCCCATTGGAATCCGACTCCGGCGACCCATGGGCCGGCAGCCGGATCCCGGAGTACGGTCTCGATCTGCGCGTCGTGCGGCCGCTCCTGCGTGCCGAGGAAGACCCGCACTCCGAGACGGTCCATCTCGGGCCCGAGGACCGCGATGAACCGCGCGAGCCCCTCGGCCGTCCACACGCAGCTCGGGAACACCTGCGCCGAGTTGAACTCGTTCTGCGGCATGACCATCTCGACGCGGATGCCCTCCTGGCCGTAGGCCTCGACGAAGCGGGCGAAGTACCGGGCGTAGGTCTCGAGGTAGCGGTCCTCGAGGATGAACAGATCGGTCCCCTCGGAGCCCAGCTGGTCGTCGCGGATGCCGTTGTCGACGCCGGACCCCGGCCATGGGCGTGCGGCCGCGTAGTGCCCGTTCGTCTTCATCCAGGTGGGCGGGCTCCACGGCGACGCCCAGAGACGCAGGTCGCCCTGGTACCGCTGCGCCGCCTGGATGAAGGGGACGAGCGTCGCGCGGTCGTGGTCGATACTGAAGTGCTCGAGGTCGAAGTCGCCGTCGACCTCGTCGTAGGAGTACCAGTCGGTGGAGAAGTCGTTGGCGCCGACGGGCATGCGGCAGAGCGAGAGGTTGAGCCCGGCACCCGGCGTGAAGAGGTCGGACAGGATGCCCTCGCGGTCCGCCTTGGGCAGGAGGCCCAGCGCCGTCCAGCCGAGTTCGTTGAAGCATCCGCCGATTCCGTCGACGGTCTGCTGCGGGTTCGTCACGTCGACCATGACGTTCGGCATCCCCGCGAGTCGTCCGAACCCGAGGGGTTCCTGCTCCTGCCAGGGTGCGTCCTGGGTGGTCACGACCCAGCTGACCGACCGCGCTGAAGGCGTGGTGCCTCCGCTGGCGACGGGGCTGCTGGCGGGAATGCTGCTCGTCATCGAGTGCCTTTCGACGGGGGTCCTCCGTGGACCGCGACCGGTGCTCCCACCAGTATGTTGCAGAACCCGCGAAAACCGAAGAGCAGTCGCCATTCACGATCGGGCGCGGCGCACAGCAGGGCTCACCCGAGAGGAGCACCCGGGACACCCCGCTGGCATGCCGTTTGCAGGCGGTCGTACACTCGATGGATGGCCGATTCCACGACGGTCCGGGAGCCGCAACCCGGAGCAGACCTCCCCGACGCCCGCGGGCGCACCGGCCTGCACCGGACCGGCCTCGACCTCACCGGCAACCCGCGCGTCCAGGTGATCGACGTGGAACTGGTCGCCGCCGCCTGGCACGTCCTCCGCCGGACGACCCTGCGGGTTCAGGACCGCTCAGGCGCCTGGACGACGCAGCAGCGCGAGACCTACGACCGCGGCAACGGTGCGACCATCCTGCTCTACCACGGTGACTCCCGGAAGGTCCTGCTCACCAGGCAGTTCCGCTACCCGGCGTACGTCAACGGACACCTGACCGGCGAGCTCATCGAGACTGCCGCCGGCCTGCTCGACGACGACGATCCCGAGACGGCTGTCGCCCGCGAAGCCCGGGAGGAGACCGGGTTCGCGGTCGAGGCCGTCCAGCACGTGTTCGACGCCTTCATGAGCCCTGGCTCCGTGACCGAGCGCCTGCACTTCTACGCTGCCGAGTACGACCCCGCTGCGCGTCGCGGCGACTGGGGCGGACTCGCCGAGGAGGGCGAGGAGATCGAACTCCTCGAGCTCGACATCGACGACGCGATCGCCCGCATCGGCGACGACATCATCGACGCGAAGACCATCATGCTGCTGCAGTGGGCGAGGCTCTCCGGCCCGTTCGCGACGGCACCGACGCCTGTTCCGCCTGCACCACCCGCACGCTAGTACCGCCGAGACTCCCGGACCCCGAGCTCGCCAGAACACCGTGCCACCCGTCTCCGGGTGGCCGATCGGCGAACCCGAACACCGGTCGGCCCCCGGTCCCTGAGCGAAGCGCCGGTCCCTGAGCGAAGCGCCGGTCCCTGAGCGAAGCGCCGGTCCCTGAGCGAAGCGCCGGTCCCTGAGCTTGTCGAAGGGTGCCCCGACCGAGCCCGCCACCGCCCTTCGACAGGCTCAGGGACCGGCATGCGTCAGCTCAGGCCGAGCGGATGATGTCCGTGAGCACCGCGCAGCCGAAGTCGAGCGCGTCGAGCGGCACGCGTTCGTCGACACCGTGGAACATCCCGGGGAAGTCGAAGTCCGCCGGCAGCCGGAGCGGGATGAACCCGTACCCCGTGATGCCGAGTCGGCTGAGCGCCTTCGCGTCGGTGCCGCCGGGGATGAGGTGCGGGAGCACGGTCGCACCGGGATCGTGCCGCTCGATGACCGCTTCGATCACCGAGACGAGCTCACCGTCGTTCGGCGACTCCATCGCGATGAGTTCCAGCTGAACCTCGACGTCGACCCCCTCGCCCGCCGCCTCGCGGATGCGCGCGATGACCTCGTCCCGCTGGCCGGGCAGGAACCGGGCGTCGACCGTCGCGGTCGCGGACTCGGGGATCACGTTCTCCTTGTACCCGCCGGAGATCATGGTGACGTTCGCCACGTTCTGCAGGCCGGCGCGCAGCCGCGACGCACTCGGGCCGACGAGCGCGGCGAGTTCGAACGGCGACAGCTCGGAGGACGCTCCGGTCAGTTCACGCAGCCGCTGGAACAGGTGCGTCGTGGTCTCGGTGAACGACACCGGCCAGTCGAGCGCGCCGATCCGGCCGACCGCGGCGGCGAGCTTGACGATCGCCGAATCCTGACTCGCGAGCGAGGCGTGACCGGCGGCACCGTGGGCGGTCAGTCGCAACCAGAGCACGCCCTTCTCGCCGGTGTTGAGCAGGTAGGCGCGGGTGTCGGCTCGTTCGCCGAGGGTGACGCTGTACCCGCCGCCCTCGCTGATCGCGTCGCGGACGCCGGCGAACTGCTCCGGGTGGTGCTCCACCATCCACTGCGAACCGAGGACGCACCCGGCCTCCTCATCGGCGAAGAACGCCAGGACGACGTCTCGCTCGGGCTGCTCCCCCGCCGTCACCATGCGCCGGACCGACGCGACGATCATCGCCACCATGTTCTTCATGTCGACGGCGCCGCGGCCCCACAGCATGCCGTCGGCGATCTCGCCGCCGAACGGGTCGACCGTCCATGCTGCCGCGTCGACCGGGACGACGTCGAGGTGCCCGTGCAGCAGGAGGCCGGGCAGGGTGCGGTCGCGACCTGGCCACCGCGCGACGAGGTTCGTCCTGCCGGGCTCGGCCTCGAAGCGCTCGCACACGATCCCGACCTCACCGAGCAGGCGTTCGACGAGGTCGGCCGCGCGGGACTCGCCGACGGCACGCCCGCCGCCGTAGTTCGAGGTGTCGATCCGGATGAGGTCGCGCGTGATGGAGACGACCTCCGAGAGACCGACCGGGTCGCTCACGCGCTCGCCCACGCTCATTCGGCGGTCCGCGGGACCACGGTGAACCGGCGGTTGGCGAGCGAGGGCACCCGCGCACGGACGGCGTCGAGTCGCGCCGGATCGAGCTCGGCGAAGACCACCCCGGGCGCCTCGCCGGCGGCGGCGATGACGACGCCGGCCGGGTCGACGATGATCGAGTTCCCGGTGGCGAGCGGGCCGGTCTGGTTGGCGCTCACGACGTAGGCGGTGTTCTCGATGGCCCGGGCGCGCACGAGGGTCGTCCAGGCGTCCTCCTTGCCGGGGCCGACGATCCACATCGCGGGCAGCAGGATGACGTTGGCGCCGGCGTCGATGAGACGCCGCGCGCTCTCCGGGAAGCGGAGGTCGTAGCAGGTGAAGGCACCGATGCGGAGGTCGCCGAGCTCGAGGACGAACGGTTCGGTGAGCTCGCCGGCCGAGATGCCGTCGCTCTCCGCGTACCCGAAGGCGTCGTAGAGGTGCACCTTCCGGTACGTCGCAGTGATGTCCCCCTCGGCGTCGATCGCCACGAGCGTGTTGTAGGGCAACCCGCCGGGGTTCTCCTCGATGGTGCCGACGACCGTCGGGAGGGAGCGCGCGGCGGCTGCGGCGGCGACACCCGTGATGAAGGGTCCGTCGAGTGGTTGGGCGATCGCGGCGAGCGCGCTCGGCGGCTCCGAGGTGGCGTAGCTGCTCATCTCCGGCAGCACGAGCAGTTCGGCGCCACCCGCCGCGGCCTCACCGAGCAGGGCGACCACGCTGGCGAGGTTCTCGTCGATGTCCGTTCCGGCGGAGAACTGCCCGGATGCGATGCGCATGTGAAACCTCGTTCCGTGGGAAGGGCCGCGACCGTCAGCGCGCGGCCGTCCAGCCACCCTATGCCGAGAGTGGGGGCGTGCGCCGCCGGAGCCGGAGCCGGCCCTGGCTCACGAGGATGCCGAGCACGACGATCACGCCGCCGACCGGCTCGTTCCAGTGCAGGATCTCACCGAGCACGAGGATGCCGAGGACGACACCGACCAGGGGCGTGAGGTAGGTGACGGTCGACGCCGCCGTCGGGCCCCAGGAGTCGACGATCGTCGTCATCCAGATGTAGGCGACGCCGGTACCGAGTGCTCCCAGGGCGAGCATGCTGAGGACGACCGGGGCGTCGAGCGACACCGGCTGCATCGCGATGAACGGCGAGAGCACGAGCATGATGACGGCGGCGAGCGAAATCTCCACGGCCGAGATGACGACCGCGTCGTAGCTGTGGGTGCCGAGGACGAACTTCCGGAGGTAGACGAAGGCGATGCCGTAGCAGAGGGTCGCGCCGAGGCAGGCGAGCTGAGCCGGGATGGACTCGAGGATCGCCGGGTCGGCCAGGACGCGCCAGGGGCCGACGACGATCGCGACGCCGAGGGCGCCGACGAAGATGCCGAACACCTGCAGGCCGTTCAGCCGTTCCTTCGGGAGGAACACGGCGCCGACGGCGAGCGTCATGATCGGCGTGGTCGCGTTGAGGATGCTCGACAGGCCGGACGGCAGGAACTGTCCCGCCCAGGAGAACAGGAGGAACGGGGCGACGCAGAGGAAGACGGAGACGACGGCGAGGTGCGCCCAGAGCCGACGCTCTCGCGGCCAGCGGCGTCGGGTGACGAGCATGATGATGCAGAGCGTCAGGGCACCGAGCACCACGCGGGACAGGGCGACCTGCGCCGGAGCGAGCCCGGTCAGGCCGGTCTTCATGAAGAGGAAGCTGGCACCCCAGATGAGCGCGGCACCGAGATAGGCGCCCAGCACCCTGCCGGACCCTGGCGCGACGAGCGCGGTGACACGGGTGTTCGGTGCTGCGGCGCTCATCGTGCTCCCTCGAGTCGGACGACTCAGCATGGCATCACCCACCGACGCGCGCGTGCACCGTTCTGCGACGCGGACGTCCTTGTCTCAGGACTCCTCTGGCACGCCGCCCTGCTCCCCGGGCGACGCGCCGGAGTTCTCCTGAGAACGGTCCGGTCGGTCAGACGGTGGTGGCGACGGGCTCCAGCCGGTGGATCGCCTCCACGAGCGGCGCGAGTTCCGGGAGCGACTCGGCTGTGGTGAGCGACTCCTCGAGGGCGCGATCGTGCACCGGTCGGGCCTCCTCGAGCAGCGCCTTCCCGGCCGCCGTGAGCTCGGTGTAGACCCCTCGGCGATCGTCGGCGCACAGGACGCGGGTGAGGAGCGCGCGGTCCTCGAGGCGGTTGACGAGCCGGGTGGTGGCGCTCGGCGACAGGGCCGTCGCGCGGGCGAGCTGCTGCATGCGCATGTGCCAGCCGTCCTGGCGCCCCAGGGCGTCG
This sequence comes from Plantibacter sp. CFBP 8804, assembly GCF_014841225.1. NCBI lineage: Bacteria > Bacillati > Actinomycetota > Actinomycetes > Micrococcales > Microbacteriaceae > Plantibacter > Plantibacter sp. CFBP 8804. The sequence goes on along the minus strand of NZ_JACYTU010000004.1, from coordinate 83,627 downwards.
AGCACGGTGTACTCGACCACGGAGAGCCGGGCCTCGGCCTGCAGCGCGCGTTCCAGATCGGACTCGATCGATCCGTACAGGGCGGCGAGCGTCCGCCACCCCTGCGCGCGGATCTCAACAGCGTCGTCGGCGATGCCCATCGGGACTCCTCGGTTCGAACATCGATCAATTGATTGCAGGCGCACATAGTTGCTTGCGCTATTACCTAGCGCATGCAACGATATCTATCGCGCGTCTGCAACTATCAGCGTACGCGTCCCGGCTGCAGGCCACCAGCACTCTCCCCACGACCCCCAGGAATCGCAGGAATCGTCATGCCACTCGGTCTCATCGCCCTCGCCCTCGGCGGCTTCGGCATCGGCCTCACGGAGTTCGTCATCATGGGGCTGTTGCCCGAGGTGGCGGCCGACTTCGGCGTCTCGGAGGCCGCAGCCGGCTGGCTCATCTCCGGCTACGCCCTGGCCGTCGTCGTCGGGGCGCTCGCCCTCACCGCGGCGGTCACCCGACTGCCGAAGAAGCCCGTCCTGCTGGCCCTGATGGTGCTCTTCGTCGTCGGCAACCTCGTCTCCGCACTCGCCGGCGACTACCAGATCATGCTCGCCGGCCGCATCCTCGCCGCCCTCAGCCACGGAGCGTTCTTCGGTATCGGCTCGGTCCTGGCGGCGGCGATGGTCCCCGCCCACAAACAGGCCGGCGCGATCGCGATCATGTTCACCGGCCTCACCGCGGCGAACGTGCTCGGCGTCCCGTTCGGCACGCTGCTCGGCCAGCACTTCGGCTGGCGCTCGACCTTCTGGGCCATCACGGTGATCGGGGTCGTCGCCTTCATCGGCATCCTGGCACTCGTGCCGAAGCCGAAGCGTGACGAAGCCCCGGCGTCGCTCCTCGCCGAGCTGCGCGCGTTCCGCTCCGGCCAGGTCTGGCTCTCGATCGCTGTCACGGTCCTCGGCTACGGCGGCATGTTCGGTGCGTTCACCTACATCGCGTACACGCTCACGGAGGTCAGCGGCTTCGCCTCGACCACGGTGCCGTGGCTCCTCATCCTCTTCGGCGTCGGGCTCCTGGTCGGCAACATCGTGGGTGGCAAGGCGGCCGACCGGAACATCGACCGGACGCTCATCGTCGTCATCGCGGTACTGACCGTGATCCTGGTCGCCTTCGCCGCGACCGCACAGTCGCCCGTCGCCACCGTGATCGCCCTCGTCCTCATGGGCGGCTTCGGATTCGCGACCGTCCCCGCGTTGCAGATGCGGGTCATGCGGTACGCGTCGGCCGCTCCCACGCTCGCCTCGGGAGCGAACATCGCCGCGTTCAACCTCGGCAACGCGCTCGGCGCCTGGTTCGGCGGCGTCACGATCACCGCCGGCCTCGGCTACACCTCGCCGATCTGGGCCGGTGCGGCCATCACCCTGCTCGGCCTGATCGTCATCATCGGTGCGGCCACCGCCGCGAAGCGCTCCCGCCGTCGTCCACAACTCCTGCAGGATGAGCCCACCGACGCCGCCCGCCAGGAGGTCCCGCACCCCGTGTGAGCCGCGCGCGACTCCAGCAGGAGTTGTGAACGCTCTGGGCTTCGCACCTCGACAAGCTCGGTGACCGGATGGGAGGCTCGGCAACGGGGCGGGGGGCTCGGTGACCGGGGTAGGGCGCTCGGTGACCGGGGTAGGGGCAGTCGGCGAGCGGGCCAGCGGCGAGCGGCGAGCGAAGGGCGAAGGGCGAAGGGCGCGCTACCGTGGGCGGATGAGCCGAACCCCTCGCCCCAGTGACACCATGATCGCGGTCGCCGAGCACTGGGCGGCCGAGCGACCGGCGATGCAGCCCGGCAGCCCGACCATCACGATGCTCGGAGCAGGCACGGCGAACGAGGTCGCAGCGGTCGAACTCGACGGCGGCGAGCGCGTCATCGTGAAGCTCTCCCCCGCGGACGCGGCCGGCCTCACCTACGAGCGGTCCCTCATGGCGACCGAGGCGCTCGCGCTCCGCATCCTCGGCCGTGCGGAGGTGCCGCAGCCGGAGATCGTCTTCGAGGCGACGCTCGACGGACGCGACGCGCTCGTGATGACCGAGCTCACCGGCCGGCCGGCGAACAGCACCGAGACCGTCCCCCTCGCCCGCGACGTCCTCGGCCGCACGCTCGCCCGTCTGCACGAGGCGGGTCGCACGCCGTTCCACGTGGAACCAGACGACGTCGACATCCCGGCGGAGGCCGCGTCCATCGATTCGGCGACCGGCCTCGCCGAGGGGAACCGATTCGGCTACCCCTTCCGCCCGGAGCTTCAGGCGGCCAGTGCCGCGGACGCCTACCGGCTCGTCGTGGAGGCCGTCCTCGCCGATGCCCTGCGGTTCGAGGTCGACCTCCCGGTCGCGGCGGACGAGATCCGACACCTGATCGACACCGCGCTGCCGGCCTTCGACAGCGTGACGGAGCCGACGCTCGTCCACTTCGACCTCTGGGAGGGCAACCTCCTCGTCATGCCCGAACACGGGGCGGAGGCCGCCCAACTGACCGGCGTCATCGACCATGAGCGCGCGCACTGGGCCGACCCCACCGCCGACCTCGTCTCCCTGGCGCTCTTCACCGACGTGCCGGAGACGGTCGCCGCCGACTCGGAACTCCTCCGCGCCTACCGCGAGACGTCCGGCCGCGAGCTCCTGCCCGATGAGGACGCCCGGACCCGCGCGCGCCTGTGGTCGCTGTACCTCGCGCTCGTCATGGTGGTCGAAGGCGTCCCGCGTGGCTACGAGGGCGACTGGTTCGACGAGCACGACGCGTCGGTGCGTACGTGGATCGGTGACATGGCGGCCTTGCTCGCCTGAGCCGCGCAACTCCCCCGGTCCCTGAGCCGACCTTCTCCGGTCCCTGAGCCGGCCTCCTCCGGTCCCTGAGCTTGTCGAAGGGCGGTCGTGGCACTTCGACAAGCTCAGTGACCGGGGTGGGGCTCAGTGACCGGGGTGGGGCTCAGTGACCGGGGTGGGGCTCAGTGACCGGGGTGGGGCTCAGTGACCGGGGTGGGGGCTCAGTGACCGGGTGGGGGCTCAGCGACCGGGTGGGGCTCAGCGACCGGGTGGGGGCTCAGTGACCGGAGTCGGGCTCAGTGAACGGGCAAGCTCAGTGACCGGGAGTTGTGCGCAGCGGCGGTTGCGCGCGGCCGTACCCGCGCGGCTAGACTGGTCGGCTCGCCAGGCGGTGGGCGGCCCGGCGCGAACCTGCGCGGGCCCGTTCGGGAGCGATCGGCTCCCTGGGGAGTGCGCACCATGGGCTACATCGACGTCAGCGACCTCAGCTACACGCTGAGCGACGGACGGACCCTGCTGGACGAGGTCTCGTTCCGCGTCGGCGAGGGGGCGATCGCAGCGCTCATCGGAGCGAACGGCGCCGGCAAGACGACGCTCCTGCGGATCATCCGCGGCGAACTCCTGCCCGACTCCGGGGTCGTCTCCATCGACGGCGGTCTCGGCGTGATGGACCAGTTCGTCGGTCGCGGCGACGACGACCGGACGGTCCGTGACCTCCTCGTCCAGGTCGCGCCTCCGCGGGTCCGTGCGGCGGCCGAGGCGGTCGACCGCGCCGAGCTGGCCCTCATGGAGGACGACGTCGAGGCGACGCAGATGGCCTACGCGACGACACTCGCCGAGTACGCCGACGCCGGCGGGTACGACCAGGAGGTGCTCTGGGACAGCTGCTGCGAGGCGGCACTCGGGGTGCCTTATGACCGCGCGCAGTGGCGGACGCTCGGAACGCTGTCCGGCGGCGAGCAGAAGCGGCTCGTCCTGGAAGCCCTGTTCCGCGGCCCCGAGCAGGTCCTCCTCCTCGACGAGCCCGACAACTCCCTCGACGTCCCGACGAAGCGCTGGCTCGAGGGCATGCTCGCCGAGACCCGCAAGACCGTCCTCCTCGTCTCGCACGACCGCGAGCTCCTGGCACAAGCGGCGACCCGCATCATCACCCTCGAGGTCGGCGCGGCCGGCAGCACGACGTGGACCCATGGCGCGAGCTTCCGCAGCTACCACGAGGCCCGCGACGCCCGCCTCGACCGACTCGACGAACTCCGCCGGCGCTGGGACGAGGACCGCGTGAAGCTCCGTGCACTCGTCCTGCGTCTGCGCGAGCAGGCCAAGTTCAACGACTCCATGGCATCCCGCTACCGCGCCGCGCAGACCCGACTCGCCAAGTTCGAGGAGGCCGGTCCGCCTGAGGAGCGGCCGAAGGACCAGCAGGTCACGATGCGCCTCCGCGGCGCACGCACGGGCCGACGCGCGATCGTCTGCACCGGGCTGGAACTGACCGGCCTCATGCAGCCGTTCGACGCGGAGATCTGGTTCGGCGAGCGCATCGGCGTCCTCGGTTCGAACGGTTCGGGCAAGTCGCACTTCCTCCGGCTGCTCGCCGGCGGTGGGACGGATCCCGATCCTGGCGCGGGGCACCTCGCCGCAGCGGGCGACGCGCTCGTCCCCGTCGAGCACGACGGCCATGCCAAGCTCGGCGCGCGCGTGCAGCCGGGGTGGTTCGCGCAGTCGCACCGGCACCCCGAACTCGTCGGCCGGACCCTGCTCGACATCCTGCACCGCGGGGACGAGCACCGGTCGGGTCTCCCCCGCGAGGCCGCCAGCCGCGTGCTGGACCGCTACGGGCTGGCGGGTGCGGCCGAGCAGTCGTTCGAATCCCTCTCGGGCGGACAGCAGGCGCGCCTGCAGATCCTCCTGCTCGAACTCTCCGGTGCCACACTGCTGCTGCTCGATGAGCCGACCGACAACCTCGACCTCGTCTCGGCGGAGGCGCTCGAGCAGGGCCTGGCGGGTTTCGAGGGCACCGTGATCGCGGTCACCCACGACCGCTGGTTCGCGCGCGGCTTCGACCGCTTCCTCGTCTTCGGCTCCGACGGCCGGGTGCAGGCCTCCGACGAGCCCGTCTGGGAGGAGACCCGCGTCGACCGCGCGCGATAGCGGGTACCAGTTCAGGTACCAACGAGCTATCATCGATCCATGCCGGCACTCAACGTGACCTTCACCGACGCGGAACTCGAGCAGCTCCGCGCATCCGCCTCAAGTACGGAGACCTCCCTGAAGGTGTTCGTGCACGATGCTGCATTGGCTGCGGCGAACGACCGGAAGCGGATGATCGCCCAGCTCGCGCAGGAGGTCGCGGCGACCTCGGCCGAGCTCAACGCGCGCCTCGCGTGACCGCGTACTTCCTCGACCGCGAGGATGTCCTCACGGCCAGCGCCGCCGCGCTCGGCCACCAGCCTGCCGTCCGGGATTTCGGACTTCTCGACGCTGCAGTCGCCCGGCCGCAGAGCACTGTTTTCGGACTCGACGCCTACCCGGACAACTTCCTCAAAGCGGCAGCCCTACTGCACTCCATAGCTCGCAATCATGCTTTCGTCGACGGAAACAAGCGCACTGCTTGGGCGTCTGCGTGGGTGTTCCTCGGCGTAAACGGCATCCGGCTCAGCCACGGTTTCGACGTGGATGCAGCGGAGGCGTTCATGAACAGCGTCGCCACAGGTGACGGGGAGCTCGCATTCGTCGCATCCGTGCTGCGCAGTTTCGCCGCCCAGGAGGAAGACTGAGGCGACACCCCCCTGCATGAGTCGCCGCCTTGGTCAACCCACCGCCATCCTCAGGACCGTTCCCTACGCTGGCATCAACAACCCGAGCTCGGAGGTGATGGTCATGCAGTACAGCATCGCCATCGGCCGTGCCACCTACGACATCGAACCGGGTGTCGATCTGCCTGCGCTCATGTCCGAGATCGAATCCGCCGTCCAAGCCGGTGGCCGATTCGTCCGGGTGCCGCTCTCCTCCGACCGGACCATCGACGTGCTCGCCAGCCCTGGCCTGCACATCACGGTGGAGTCGTTCGCGAACCGTGCCCTGGAGATCGTCCCCACGATCGAGACGGGAACCCTGTCCGGTCTCGACGAATACGACGAGTTCGGCGAGTTCTGACCCGACCGTCCTCGACGGCTACGAACCGAGCGTCGTGCTCGGATACTCGCCGAAGCGGTTGGTGTACGAGGCGGAGAAGCGTCCGAGGTGGGCGAACCCCCATCGGTTGGCGATCTCGGCGACCGTGGCACGCCCTGGGTCGGCTTTGCGAAGCTCCTCCTGCACCCGGTCGAGTCGGACGCGTCTGAGGTAGTCGATCGCCGTGATGTCGTGCTCCTTGCGGAAGGCACTCTGCAGACTGCGCTGACTCATGCCGGTCGCCTCCGCCACGTCCTCGGTGCGGATGGGGAGGTGCGCGTTGGCGATCATGAACTCGACGGCGGCGCGGGTCTTCCCGCCGTTCGGTACCCCGATCTCGACCGGTGCGTGGAGCGCGGTGTGCGGGAAGGTCTCCAGGAGCGCGACCGCCGCCGCACGGTTCACCTCGGCCCGCAGGAGCGCTGGACTCGTGTCGTCATAGATGACCCGGGCGACGGACGTCACCGAAGCGGCCCACCGGCGGAGCTGCTCACCGGTCGGTCGGGCTGTCGTGTCGAAGAGGATCGGGCCGCTCGTACCCTCCACCTCGCCGGCCACCCGCTCGAGGAAGCTCCCGTCGAAGTGCATGAGGTTCTGCCGGTAGTCCGTGAAGTCGAATTCGGCGAGCCGGTTGTTCGCGAACATGGCCGGCTGCCCATGGACGAGACGCACCGGGTCGCCGGCGAGGTCGGTGGCTCCACTACCCGCGGTCAACCACGAGACGATGTACTCGCCCTGTGTCAGGACCGTACCCGTGACATGGCCGTCGAACTGGGTGCCGCGCAGGGTCAATTCGTCGTCGCCGATGGCGGTGTACCGGAAGGTGAACTCCGATTCCGTGGGCTCGATGACCATCTCGCCGGCGTTGTACGCACCGGCGAACAGGTCGCGGGCCTCATCGACGTCGCGACCTGCGACCTCGGACCGCTCGGCGGGTCCCGTGTGTTCGCTCATCGCTCATAGAATCTCACGACGGTGCCGAACTGTCACCCTCGACGGGGGCGTCCGGACGTGGAGCAGTCCACTCGATGTCAGGCGGTCCCTTGCAGGAAGCCGTGCTCCGCGCCCAGGACGTCGGTCATCGCGGACGACGTGATGCTGGCGAAGCGCGGCAGGATCGTCGTCTCGTGGACGGCGGTCGGCCGCTCGGACCAGACGGTCACGACGATCAGTCCACCCTCGGCGCGGAGCGACCACGCGACGATGTGCCGGGTGAGGACGCGGACGGTGTCGCCGTCGACGTCCAGCGCGATGGCTACACGGCTGAGTGACAGGCCGCCACCCGACTCGGCGCTGACGTGTGAGGTCTCGAAGACGATGTCGGTGCGGTCGAGCAGTCGGCCCGTCGTGCGCGCATCATCCAGGTCGAGGAAGTCGGGCGCGCTCGGAGACCAGGTCGTCACGGTCCCACCCCCAACTGGTGTTTCACAGATGCCCGACGGCCGGAGCTCGTCGTTGCGTTGATCGATCCGCCGAAGCGGACGCTCGGACCTAGGCCGCGGACTCGACGCGTTTTGCGGCGCCGGCTGCCGGCTCAGGGACGACACGCATGCCCTTGGCGCTGTTGGCCTGCTCGAGGAGCGCGGCCAACCACTCACGGTTGAGCTCAGGGGCGCGGCTGCCGTAGAAGGAGAACTGGAGGGGGATCATCGGGTTCAGCCAGAGCGACTGACGTCCGGTCCCACGGCCGGGGACGGCTTCGAGGTGGAACGCGAAGCTCTCGTTGCGTCGGAACTTGGTGAAGATGACCGTCTGCAGGTGAGCGAGCAGTCGGTCTTCGATCTCGTGCGGGGTCGGAGGGGTTCCGTAGAGGAGGTTTCCCATGAGGCGCGCCATCCGTTCTGTTTCGGTTCCGGGCTGGTTCCCGGCGCCGTTGATAACGCTAGATGTTCTAGCGATCCCCCGCTCTGACCTATCCGAAATGCGTCGGGTATCGCCCAGAACCGGGTCGGCGTTCAGGCTGCGCTCAGCTGCCGAAGGCCCAGGCCTCGCGGTCCCCGCGCAGTCTGGCGGCGAGCGCCGTCGCCTGTTCGTCGGTCAGCGACGCGACGTAGTCGAGGATGCCGCGCGCCCGACCGAGGCGCCCCAGGGCGCGTGGGTCGCTCTGCGGGCGGCCACTGTCGGACTCGGGGTCTGCCGGGAGCCAGTCGGGGTTGTCCGCCCGGAGTCGGAAGTAGCCGTCGGTGGCGAGTTCGACGAAGTCGAGGAGCTTCTGCGGGGCGCGCGGGCCGTCACGGGGGTCATCGAGCCAGCTGTCCAGTTCGGTGACGAGCACGTCGAGCACCCGCGACTGGCCTCGCTGGTAGGTGGCGAAGTCCGGCCGGTCGATGACGAACCGGGTGTGGACGAATTTCAGCACGGTGACGTCGTGCCACGCCTCGGGCAGGAGCGACACGTGCCCGGAGCGCACGTTCGGCTCCTCGACGACGAGGACGGAGCGCTGGAGGCGACCGATCCAGGACGACACGAACGATTCGATGGCGCGTTCGGTTCGGCTGGAACCGTCGAAGGGCACGGCGAGGAGTCCTTCGACGAGTTCGGTGGCGACCCGCTGGACCGACGCCCGGAAGTGTTCGTCGCTGGCGATCCACGGGTCGCGTGAGACGATCCGCCGGCGCAACAGCTCGAGCGAGTGGCCGGGTGCGCGGTTCCAGAGTTCGTCGGCGTCGAGCGCGGCGAGGGTGTGCTGATCGCGGAGGAAGGTGCGGAACTCGACCGCCACCGCCGCCTGCTGCAGGACGCCGGCCCGGTAGAAGTCGTCGAGGTCGTGCAGGGAGTAGGCGATGTCGTCGGCGACGTCCATCACGGAGCACTCGACGGTCTGCTGCCAGGGCGCGATCGCGGTGAATGCGCTGCGGGCGTCGAGCATGTCGTCGAGGTCGAGCGTGTACGCGGAGAACTTCGGCGGCGCGGTCTCCCAGCGGCTGGCGGTTGACCCGCGAGGCATGCGGGTGGGGTCTGCCGGGTCGAGGTCGGGGCGGTGGATGGTGCGGCCCCAGGGGTACTTGAGCACTGCGGCGCGGGAAGCGGCCGTGAGGTTGAGGCCCTCCTTCACCGTCTCGCACACGTCGAGTGCGGAGAGGATGCGGAACGACTGCGCGTTGCCCTCGAAGCCCTCCGCGAGGCCGAGCCGCTCACGTGCCAGGCGGTCGAGGACCTGCTCACCGAGGTGGCCGAACGGTGGGTGGCCGAGGTCGTGGGCGGAGGCGGCGGCCTGCACCACGACCGGGTCGCAGCCGCCGAGTCGCTCGACGATGGCGTTCTGCTCGGGATCGGTCGTGGTGAGCTGCATGGCGATCGCGCGCGCGACCGCGGTCACCTTGATCGAGTGCGTGAGCCGGTTGTGGACGACCTGACCGACGCCGGAGGGCGAGACGACCTGCGTCACCGCGGACAACCGCGCGAAGTAGGGGGAGAACCGGATGCGCTCGAGGTCGACGCGGTACTCGGGGTACTCCTCGCCGGTCGCGAACCGGTCCACCGGCTCGGGGATGAGTCGCCGTCGCCGCTGGTCGTCGTCCATCCCCTCACTGTATTGCGCGGCGGGTGGGAGACTGCAGGGATGCATCCGATCGATCGACTCCGAGCCGAGGTCGCCGCGCACGAGTCGAACGCTTGGGCCCACGAGCTCGGCTGGAAACCGCTCTTCGTCGCCTCTCCGGAGGCCCGCGTGCTCATCATCAGTCAGGCGCCTGGTCGTCTGGCGCAGGAGTCGGGCATCCCGTGGAACGACCCGAGCGGCGTCCTCCTCCGCTCCTGGATGGGTGTGACGCCCGAGGAGTTTTACGACCCGGCGAACGTCGCGATCATCCCGATGGACTTCTACTTCCCGGGCAAGGGGGCGAGCGGCGACCTGCCGCCGCGCCGCGACTTCGCGCCGCGCTGGCATCCACGCCTGCTCGAGCAGCTGACCGAGGTGCGCCTGACGATCCTCATCGGCGCCTACGCCCAGCGCGCCTACCTCGGACCGCGGGCCGGTCGCACCCTGACGGAGAACGTCCGTGCCGCGGAGACCCACCTCCCGCTCTTCCCGATCGTGCACCCGTCGCCGCTCGCGCGCGGCTGGCGCAGCAAGAACCCCTGGTTCCAGGAGGAGACGGTTCCCCTGCTGGCCGCGCGGGTGCGGGCGGCGCTCACGACGTGACGAATAGGCTGATGAGGATGCCGGCACGCCGGCGTCTGATCGAAGGGACGGGGGGCACGTCGTGAGCGATGAACCGAGCGCTGGCGACGGACTGCGGCCGCCGGCCGAACCGCTGTCAGGGCCGAGCTCAGCCAGGGAGCCTGCCGCGTCGGCCGCTGGATCCGTGTCAGCCGCCGACCCTGGAGCAGCCGACCAGGACGGACCGGTCACCGGACGAGCGTCCGGCGTCGGCATCACGCTGCTCCTGTTCGGGCTGCTGGTGGTGAGCTGGCTCGTCCAGCTGTCCTTCGCCCTGCAGGGCGGGTTCGGGCCACCCGAGGACCGGCTGAGCGACGGCGGCTTGCTCGGCGGGTTCATGCTCGGCGCCGCGATCGCGATCGGTTCGCCCATCGTCGTGCTCATCCTGCAGGCGCGGGTCCACAAGCGGACGCCTCGGCACTCGATCGTCGCCGTCATCGGCGCAGTCGTCGTGCTCATCATCGCCGTGCCGATCAACGCCGTGGTGGTGGGCCTCCAGGCCGTGAGCGTCGTCAGCGGCAGCTAGGCGCTCGTCGCCGCGGATATGGGAGCGCATTCGCGGGGGGGGTGAGGTAGACGAGGCCTCTATTCGGGGACTTCCCAGAGTTCGATCGGGAGTCCCTCGGGGTCGTGGATGCGGACGAATCGGCCGTATTCCGTCTCCCACTCAGTTCGACGCTCGACGTCGATCCCGGCTCCCTCGAGATGCGCCGTCAGGGCGTCCAAGTCGCTCACGCGAAGGTTGAGCATGAAGGGCTGGTCGTGAGCGAACGACTCGCTCCTCCCCGCAACAGGCGCGAAGACGGTCATGCCGGCCTCCTGCATCCAGACGGCGTCTTCGCCCTCTGCGCCGGCTTCGATGCCGAGATGCTCGCGGTACCACGCCGCGCGCGCCGACGGGTCATGACTGCGGAAGAACAACCCGCCGATGCCGAGAACGCCCATGGGGTGAGCTTATCGACGCGAGGAACTCCGCGACCCCGACGCAGATTCGAGATCGGTGCTGCGGGACATCAGGACATACGGTGCACGTCCGCTGTCGTCCGTGATGGTCGATCGCGGCTCGAACCAAGTGATATCCGGAATCGTCTACGGGCGAGCATGTTGATCTCCGCTCAGCGGCATAGGGTTTGACGACCATGAGCCACTTCTCCGTTATTCCCGCGTCGTATGTCTTCCTGCGCCGCGATCAATCAGTCCTGTTGCAACGACGGCAGAACACCGGCTACATGGACGACTGTTGGTCAGCGGGTGCCGCCGGCCATGTGGAGTTTGGTGAAACTGCGGCGTCTGCCGCAATCCGCGAGGCGAGAGAAGAACTTGGCGTCCAGGTGGCACCTGAGGCGCTATCGGCCGTGGCTGTCATGCAGAGAACCGATGGCACAGCGAACCCGATGGAACAGCGCGTCGACTGGTTCTTCGTCTGCGACGTCTGGGGTGGCGAACCACTGATCCGAGAACCAATCAAGTGCGCAGAACTGTCGTGGTTTCGCCTCGACGATCTACCGCTCAACCTACCCGCTCACGAGCGGCTCGCACTGGACGCCTTGCGCGAGGGGCGCGGGTCAGCGGTCCTCACGTTCGGGTTCTGACCACCCGTCAGCGCGACTGTCCGGCCTTCCACCTGTTTCATAACGTGTCAAACAGTGGTGCGTTGAACGGTTGAGACCACCATGATTTCCGGGCCACTTCCATTACGTAAGCGCGTGCCCTCTCGACACAACCTGCGGCGGGCCGATCTTTCCACGCTTGATCCCTGAGACGATCGAGGCGTGAGCGAAGAGACGAAACCGAAGTGGGCGAACCCTGAGCCGGCGATCCATCACGCGATCGCACTGTGGGCGGCGAGCTGCGCAGAACGCGCTTTGCCGATCTTCGAGCAACAGCGCCCCGGTGACGATCGACCACGCGCAGCGATCGCGGCACTCCGAGCTTGGGAACGCGGTGAACTTCCGATGACGGCGTGCCGCACCGCTGCGTTCGCAGCACATGCGGCCGCACGCGACGCGACCGAAACAGGAGCATTCGCCGCCGTCGCCGCTGCTCGTGCAGCCGGTCAGGCATGCGCGGTAGCCCACATGTTCGACCACGCTCCGCACGCTGCGACCTACGCCGCGAAAGCCGTGGGCCTCAACGGAGACGATCAGGCCGCTCAGAAAGCTGAGCGTGCCTGGCAGTGGGAGAACCTGGCACCCGAGCTGCGCCCGATCGGCTTCCCCAGGGGGCTGTGACCGAACCCGTCTCCGGGAAGGCATCCGAAGGCCGCGACAGCGAAGAGGCCGTTGTCGCACCGAGCCCGAGCGGCTCGCCGCGAGTCGCTCTTACAGACCGGCGATTTCAGCCGATCGCACGACGAAGTACACGAGGATGGCGACGAATGCCACGACGAGGACGGCGGCGGTCCAGAACATCACGATGCGAAGCCGTCGTATCTGTGGAGATTCGCCGGGTCGATTCCAGGGTGCGCGAGCCATGGAGCAACCATAGCGGGGGGCGGCCCACGCTGAGCAAGCCGCCGCTCAGGTGCCGAGCTCTCGAGTCGCATCGGTAACGGCCGAGGCGGACGCGACGGCCCGAACCACCGCTGCGAGGGTCGCGCAGGCCTGAGCTGTTGAGAGCGACCCGGACATAACACTTCGGGCGAGGGCGTCCCCGGCGCCGGGGATGGCACTCAACGGCGCCGGGTCGAATGCGCCTGTCCAGGGTTCCAGCGCCTCGCGACAGATCTCGAGATACGCCAGCTCCGCCTCGGATCGGAGGGCATTCAACGTCGTCGATCCGCGAAGTGCGGACACGACGGCTGCAAGCTCCATCCCTTCCGCGATGCAGCAGCCGATGTAGGCCTCGGCGACCAAGTCCGCGACGGCGGTGAGATCCTGCGGTGCACCCGCGAGCACCGCGACCAGGGCGTCTCGCTGATGCGACTCAAAGGCCCGGTAGACCTCGGACAGCAATCCCGACAGATCACCGAAGTGGTCATAGGCCACAGGCTTCGTCACGCCGGCGTGCGCAGCCACCCGCGCCAGCGTGACGTCCGCGAGGTCATGCGTGCGGAGGAGGTCGCGGAACGCATCGAGTAACTGCGCGTGGCGCGCGTCCCACGAGAGGCGACGTCTCGGTGCCGACCTCAGGCTGTCGTCCGTAGTGGGTTCCATCCCCCGATACTATCTACTCTTAGTAAGTTACTATCGGTAGGTAATGGATCGAGAGGATCACCCATGACGTCACGAGACACCATCGCCGCGACCGAGAGCTCGACCGCGGGTGCTTCAGTCGCGCCCGCAACGCGCGTCTTCATCCTCGGGATCACGGGCAGGGTCGGCCGACTCCTCGCGACCAGGCTCCGCACCAAAGGGGCCATCGTCTCAGGCCTCACGAGGTCGTCGCTGCCGGATCCCGCCCTCGAAGCCGAGGGAGCGACGACCGTCACCGGCGAGCTCGGGGTCGCCACCACGGAGGAGATCACGGCGATGATCTCGGACTGGGACGTCATCGTCTTCGCGGCGGGGTCGAACGCCGGAGCCCAGAGCGTGACGGACGACATCGACGACGCGGCTCTGCAGCGTGTGTCGGAAGCGATCGCTGCGTCACCGGGGAAGCGCCTCATCCTGCTGTCCGTCCTGCCGGAGGCCTGGCGCGAACGGCAGCTGAGTGACGACGAGGAACACTACTTCGCCGTCAAGAAGCGAGCAGAGGTCGCACTCACCCGCCAGCCGATCGACTGGGTCATCCTCCGCCCGTCCCTGCTGACCGACGATCCGGGCCAGGGAACGGTCGCCCTGGGGCCCGCCGAGCTCCATGACGAGATCACCCGCGAGGATGTGGCCGCCGTCCTCGAGGCACTCATTCTCGAGCCGACCATCAGCCGGCGAATCCTCGAACTGAACACCGGGCCGACCGCCATCACCGAGGCGGTCGGCCGCATCGCACGTGTCTACCAGGCGTAGGCCTCCGGGGCCTGGCCACCGGGGCCGGGGAAGAGCTCGTCGAGGGCGGTGAGGTCGTCGGCGCTCAGTTCGATGTCGACTGCTGCGACCGCGGACTCCAGCTGCTCGATCGTGCGCGGTCCGATGATCGGGCCGGTGACGCCGGGCTGGTGCAGGAGCCACGCGAGACCGAGGGACGCCGAGGTCCAGCCGCGCTCGGCCGCGAAGCGGTCGTAGGCGTCGAGCTGGTCCTGCTGCTTGGCTCGAGCCTCGGTGATGCGAGACTCGCCCGATCGCGCGCGCTTGTCGGAGGAGCCGCCGCTCAGCAGCCCACCGGACAGCGGTGACCAGGGCAGGATGCCGAGCCCGTAGTGCTGCGCGGCAGGGATCACCTCGAGTTCGATCGAGCGCTGCGCGAGGTTGTAGAGCGACTGCTCGCTCACGAGGCCGAGGAAGTGTCGCTGTGATGCGACCTCGTTCGCCTGCGCGATGTTCCAGGCGGCGAAGTTCGAGCTGCCCGCGTAGACGACCTCGCCGCGCGCGACGAGCACCTCCATGGCCTGCCACAGCTCCTGCCAGGAGATGTGCCGGTCGATGTGGTGGAACTGGTACAGGTCGATCCGGTCCGTCTGCAGTCGTTCCAGGGAGGCGATCGCCTCACGACGGACCTGCCAGGCCGACGCGCCACGCGCGTTCACGACGTCCGAGCCGTCGTCGTTCGGGGCGACCATGGGCGAGTGGACCTTCGTCGCCAGGACGATGTCGTCACGGACGCCGGGGCGGGCTGCGAACCAGCGGCCGATGATCTCCTCCGTCGCTCCGCGACCGGCGCTGCCGCCGTAGGCGTTCGCCGTGTCGAAGAAGTTGACGCCGAGGTCGAACGCCCGGTCCATGATCGCGAACGAGTCCTCCTCGCTAGTCCGGTCGCCGAAGTTCATCGTGCCGAGCACGATCCGGGAGACCGTCGTCCCCGTGCGGCCGAGGTGCGTGTACTTCATCGTGGAGCCCTTCTCATCGTCGAACCGGGCCGCGATCCCGCGGCGCGTCGAGTGTGTCACGGAAGCCGCCCGCTACACCCCCGGCTCGACAGGGCGGCCTCGACCGGCTACAGCCCGAGGCGATACCGTGGCCTGATGCTCAGCCTCACCGACGTCTGGCCGCTCTTCGGCCTGGAGATCCGCACGCCGAGACTCGTCCTGCGCCTCGTGCGCGACGAGGACCTCCCCGGATTGATCGAGGCCGCCCTCGCCGGCGTCCACGACCCCGCCGTCATGCCGTTCTCCACGCCGTGGACCGACCAGCCGCGCGAACAACTCATCCGCGAGACTGCACGGCACCTCTGGACCCAGCGTGCGGGAGCGACGCCGTCGTCCTGGACGCTCAACCTCGCGATCCTCCTGGACGGGACGCCGATCGGTCTGCAGGACATCGGCGCCCGCGACTTCGCCGTCACGCGGACGGTCGGGAGCGGTTCCTGGTTGACGCAGGCACAGCAGGGCAAGGGGCTCGGCATCGAGATGCGGGCGGGCATGCTCCAGTTCGCCTTCGACCACCTCGACGCGCAGGTCGCGGTGTCGGACGCGGCCGTCTGGAACGGCGCATCGCTGGGCGTCTCGCGTCGACTCGGCTATCGGGACAACGGCCTGCAACGCTTCATCGGGCGGCCAGGTGAGCTCGTCGAGTCGCAGAGCCTCCGGCTGCACCGCGACGAGTTCGTGCGACCCGACTGGACCGCCGAGGTCACCGGACTCGATGCGGCACGGTCGGCGCTCCTCGGCGAGCCGTCAGCAGACTGACGGCGCGAGCGTCCGCGTCATCGTGACGGGATGACCGACGGCTCCAGCGGCAGGACGAGGGTCGCGACGGTCGCACCGGGGGCGCTGGCCGTAGCGGGCGTGCTCCGCAGGGTCACGGAACCGCCGTGCGCGTCGGCGATCGCCCGCGCCGCCGGCAGGCCGAGCCCCACTCCCTGCACCGCCTGGTCCCGGGCGTACTCCGCCCGGTAGAACTTGTCGAAGGCCTGACGGAGTTCGTCGGCGCTCATCCCGACGCCCGTGTCGCTGACGGTCACCGCGGCGTGCCCGGCGCCCGGCTCGACGACCACGTCGACCGTCCCATCGGCCGGCGTGAACTTCACGGCGTTGGCGACGAGCTCGGTGATCGCACGGTGGACCTGCTCGGGATCCGCAGACACGACCGCCGCCGCATCGGCGTGCAGCCGGACGACCGGCCCCGAGACTCCCGCCGTCGCCGTCTCGATCGCGAGCGCGGCGACGTCCGTGAGGTCGATACGGCTCGGCTCGATCTGGACCGTCGAGTCAGATGCGGTCAACAGTTCCTGAACCCGCCGCTCCAGCTCGACCGCGTTGCGCTGGACGACCCGAAGCGCCGGGAGCAGACCGGGGGCGTCGACCTCGGCGTCGTCCATGATCAGTTCGAGGTAGCCGTGGATGGAGGTGAGCGGCGTGCGCAGCTCGTGGGACACCGTCGTGAGGAACGCCTCACGGACGTTGATCGCGTTCGCGAGTTCGGTGACGTCGTGGGCGACGATGACCGTTCCCAGGTGCGTGTCGCCATTGCGCATGACCCGCGTGGAGCTGGCGAGGATCGCACGCTGTTGCCCGGCCTCCCCCACCCATTCGAGATGGTTCGAGAGCAGCTCGCCCCGCAGCGCCCTGGGGATGATCTGCTCGTCGAACGGGATGGGTGTCCGACGATCGGCTTGGAGGACGTGTTCCCCGGCGTACGGCGGGGTGTCCAGCCGGAACCCGACGGCGGCGACCATGTCGGCAGCGTGCGCGTTCGCCACGCCCAGGGTGCCGTCCGCCGTGTAGAAGGCCACGCCCGCGTCCACCGTCTCGAGGATCGACTCGGCGAGCGCCTCCGCGTCGAGCGCCCTGGCGAGCGAGCGTTCGAGCTGCGCGGCCTGCTCCTGGATGGCGTGCCGGCTCCGTCGCAGTTGGCGGGCTCCGATGTTCACGGCGACCGCGATACCGATGGTGAGCATGGGCAGCAGTGCGACGTTGAGCCAGTCCACGGCGGTCTCCGGCGTGCGAGCCCGGAGGACGTAGGGAGCACTGCTGATGAACAGGGTTCCCGCCACAGCCAGGATGATCATCCGCGGGGTGAACCCGAACGCCAACCACAACACGGGGAAGATGCAGAGCAGGCTCGCGCCCGGAGTCACGCTGATGAGCTCGAGCCGGATGCTCGCGACGGCGAGGAGGTCGAGGACGGCGATGGCGGCCATCGCGTGCGTCGGCCAGCGTTCCCACGGCAGGACAGCTGCGAGGAGGGTGCTGATCGCCGCGAGAGCGGTGCCCGAGAGGACGGCGACCGTGAAGAACCGCTCGGGCAGGACGATCGCGACGAGGATCGCGACGATGCCGAAGGCGATCGCGAACGGGAGCTGTGCACGGGCGAACACCCGGAGTCGGCCGCGTCGAGAGGCTTCATGTTCCAACAGCGGCATGATCGCCCACTCTCTCCAGCTCGGTCAGAGAGGACGTCGGCCGGATTCTACGTCGATCAGCTGATCGACGTCAATCTAACCCATGCGCACGCGGACAGCCATCGTCGCAGGCCTGGAGCGCCGAGGCACCGCGTCCCGCGGACAGATTTGCGTTAATCGGATCACCGATCGGCGGAATCAGGAGCGGGCGAGCTGAGGGGTCCGTGCCGGATCGGAAGCCGTCGCCGCAGGCCGACGGTCCAGGTGGATCCCCGCGATCATGCAGCGGACGGAACCCCCGGCGAGCTCGATGGTCGGGACGTCCAACGGCAGGATCCGACAGCTGCGCTCGATGACCGCCAACTGTTCCGCCCGCAGGCTCTGGACGGCGCGACTCGAGATCGCGAGGAGGCGTTCCCCCGTCGCCGACCGCAGCTCGATCGCGTTGCCGGCGAAGTCGCAGACCTGCCCGTAGTCGAGGTCGACGATCGTCCGCCCGTGGGCCGTGAGCCGCTCGATCACCTGGTCGCGGCGCGCCGACGAGGCGATCAGGTCGAGACCGACGAGCGCGAATTCGGTCGCCACGCCCATCATGACGTTGGTGTGGTAGATCGGGACCCCGTGCGGGTCGACGGCGTCGAAGACGAGCGGCTCGTAGCCGAAGTTGGTGCAGAACCGCTCGAGGGCGATCGGGTCGGCACGGTGGGATCGCGCGACGAACGCCACCCGGGCCGCGTGGTCGAGCACCATCGCACCGGTGCCCTCGAGGAACACGTCGTCGAGCTCCAGCCCCGAGTAGTCGATGACGTCCTGCACGCGGTACTCGCGCTTCAGCATCTCGACGATGTCCCACCGGCGCTCGCGTCGGCGGTTCACCGCGTACATCGGATAGACCGCCAGGTGCCCGCCCGCATGGGTGGACAGCCAGTTGTTGGGGAAGACGCTGTCGGGGCGGTCCGGGTCCTCATCGTCGAACAGGTGGACGCGGACGCCCGCCGCATCGAGCGCCTGCGCCACGGCGGTGACCTCGTCGAAGGCCGCGTGAGCCACCCCGGCCACGGACGCCGACGGGACGCCGTCCGCGACCTGGAAGACGTTGTCGGCCGCGGTCAGCGGGTTCGGCGTGAACCGGTGCGGCCGGATGAGCACCACGGCCGACGGCGCCTGCACGGACATGTCGGACTCAGCCGACGGGAGAGAGCGCGCCGACGAGTCCGAAGAGGTCCTTCGGGTCGTCAGGGGCGGCGACGAGGTCGATCTCCTCGAAGTACTCGCTGCCGTCGACGGAGTCGCGGAGGAAGCGCAGCGCGGTGAAGTCCTCGATCGCGAAACCGACGGAGTCGAAGAGCGTGATCTGCTCCCGCGAGCTGCGGCCGGGGACGGCACCCGTGAGGACCTGCCAGAACTCGATCACCGGGAAGTCGGGAGCCATCTGCTGGATCTCGCCCTCGATGCGGGTCTGCGGCGGGAACTCGACGAAGACGTCGGCGCGATCGAGGATCGACGCCTCGAGCTCCGTCTTGCCGGGGCAGTCGCCACCGATGGCGTTGAGGTGCATGCCGGGCTCGACCAGGTCGTTCGTGAGCACGGTCGCGAGCGCCTTGTCGGCCGTGCAGGTCGTGACGACGTCTGCGCCCGCCACGGCGTCGGCGGCACTCGTCCCGATGACGACCTCGAATCCGAGCGGCTCCAGGTTGCGCGCGAACTTGTCCATCGCGAGCGGGTCGACGTCCCAGATCCGGACGGTGTTGATCCCGAGGGCGGCCCGCATGCCGAGGGCCTGGAACTCGGCCTGGCTGCCCGCGCCGATGAGGGCATGGACGCTCGAGTCGGGACGGGCGAGGTGCTTCGCGACCATGCCCGACGTCGCGGCGGTCCGGAGGGCCGTGAGGAGCGTCATCTCGGCGAGGAAGGTGGGGTAGCCGTTGTGCACGTCGGCGAGGACGCCGAACGCCGTGACCGTCTGGTAGCCCCGGGCCGGGTTGGAGGGGTGACCGTTCACGTACTTGAAGGCGTAGGTCTCGTGGTCGCTCGTCGGCATGAGCTCGATGACGCCGAAGGGCGTGTGACTGGCGACACGCGGGCTCTTGTCGAACGAGGGCCAGCGGCGGAAGTCGGCCTCGAGGTAGCCGATCATGCCGGCGATGATGCGCTCAGGACCTCGGTCGGCCGTCCAGCGGACCATGTTGCGGACATCGACGAAACGCGTCATGACGTTCCCTTCCAGACGAGTTCGGGCTCGGAGCCGACCGGAGCAGACCACTCGCGGTTGCTTCGAGCCTAGGTTTCGACGATCTGCACTTTCTATTCCAGAGATGCGCGATTTGTGCACAGGTTATGCACAATGTGAGTAACTGCGTTGTACATTGTGTGCATGGCTGCGCTGGACGATCTGGACCGGAGGCTGTTGGCTGCGCTCCGAGCCGACGGCCGTGCGTCGGTCGCGAGCCTGGCCCGGTCGCTCGACGTCGCCCGGGCGACCGTGAACAGCCGTCTGGAGCGACTCATCTCCTCCGGCACGGTGGTCGGGTTCTCGGTCCGGGTGCGTGACGAACTCGACCCCGGCACCATCCGCGCGATCGCGTTCATCGAGGTCGAGGGTCGCACCACCGACCACGTCATCCGCCAGCTCCGCGGCTTCCCGGAGATCAGCGCACTCCACACCACGAACGGCGGGTGGGATCTCGTCGCGGAACTCCGCACCGAGACGCTGACCGACTTCGACCGCGTGCTCGGCGGGATCCGACGCATCGAGGGCGTCGTCAACAGCGAGACGAGCCTCCTGCTGAGTTCCGTCCTGCGCTGACGTCCCGGTCGCGGCGCTTCAGCCCCGGCCCCTGAGCTGAAACCCGGTCCCTGAGCTGAAACCCGGTCCCTAAGCTGAAACCCGGTCCCTGAGCTTGTCGAAGGGCACACGGCCTGGTCCCGCCCTTCGACAGGCTCAGGGACCGGACGGGGAGCTCAGGGACCGGACGGGGAGCGCAGGGAACGAACGGTTGCGACGAGTCGACGCTAGAGGCGCGGGTCGATCGGCTCGGACTCCATGGCGAGCACGCCGAAGACGGCCTGATGCACCCGCCAGGTCGGTTCACCGGCGACGAACCGTTCGACCGCCTCGACGCCGAGCGCATATTCGCGCAGCGCCATCGACCGCTTGTGGCCGATGTCCCGATCGCGCAGGCGCTCGAGGTTGTGCGGCTCCGTGTAGTCGGGACCGTAGATGATGCGCAGGTACTCACGGCCCCGCACCTTGATGCCGGGCTGCGCGAGCGACTTCTCACCGCGGACGAGGCCGGCCACAGGCTTCACCACCATGCCCTCACCACCCGCACCGGTCAGCTCCTCCCACCACGCGGTCGCGGCATCCTCGGAGGCCGACGAGGAGAGGTCGACCTCGACCGAGCGGGTCCGACGGATGAGCTCCGGGTCGGCGTCCGCGAGGCGGTCCGCGACCGAGAGGTGCCAGGCGTGGTCGCGGCCCAGGTGGCTCGTGCCGGTCGAGGCGAGCAGCTGGAACGGAGCGATCTGCACGCCATCCAGACCGTTCGAGGGCGCGGTGTACGGGCGGTAGGCCGCGACGTAGGCGTCAGCGGCCTCGGCCCGTCGACGCGTCCGCTCGAGCAGGTCCGAGACGTCGACACCCGTCGCCGCCGCCTGCTCCAGCACGTGCACGGCCGCCGGGAGTGCAGCGGTCGCGGCAGCTCCGACCGAGGCGTACTGTTCGCGGATCAAGCTCTCCGCCTTCACCGACCACGGCAGCAGCTCGCTGTCGAAGAGCAGCCAGGAGGCGTCGAGCTCCTCCCAGAGACCGACTCGCTCCACGGCGGCGTCGAGCCGGGTCAGGAGCGTCTGCATCGTCTCCTCGTCGAAGAACGGCCGACCGGTGCGGGTGTGGACGGTGCCACGCCACCCCGTGGGAGCACCGAAGGGTGCCGGATCACGCGTGAGCAGCACGACGGCTCGCGAGCCCATGTGCTTCTCCTCGCAGACCACCCGGTCGAGCCCCTCCCGGCGATACGCCTCGAACGCCTCAGCGGGGTGCTCCAGGAGGTCCTTCCGCTGCGAGGTGCTCGGCGGGCTCATCGTCGGCGGCAGGTAGAGCAGGCGCCGCGGGTCGATCGCGAACCGGCTCATGACCTCGAGTGCGCCGGCCGCCGCGTCTTCGCGGATGCCGACCCGGCCCGAGACGCGGGTCTCGACGACCTGCTTGCCGAGGACGTCGTCGATGCGCAGCAGCCCGGGATCCCGCTGCTCGCCCGCGGGACCGGTCGGGTGGCCGAGCGGCACGACGGGTTCGTACCAGACCTGCTCGGCCGGGACGTCGACGACCTCGCGCTCCGGCCACCGCAGGGCACTCAGCTTGCCGCCGAAGACGCAGCCGGTGTCGAGGCACATCGTATTGTTGACCCACTCGGCGTCGACGGTCGGCACGTGGCCGTAGAGGACGGTCGCCTTGCCGCGGTAGTCCTCCGCCCAGGGCAGCCGCACGGGCAGGCCGTACTCGTCGGTCTCCCCCGTGGTGTCGCCGTACAGCGCGAACGACCGCACCCGCCCGGAGGCGCGGCCGTGATACTGCTCGATCAGGCCGGCGTGCGCGACGACGAGCTTCCCGTCGTCAAGGACGAGGTGTGCGACGAGTTCGCGACAGAACCGTTCGACCTCGGCACGGAACTCCTCCGGCTCCTCGGCCAGTTGGGCGAGCGACTCGGCGAGCCCGTGACTGGTCTGCACCCGCTTGCCCTGCAACGCCCGGACGAGCTTCGACTCGTGGTTCCCGGGCACCGCCAAGGCATGTCCCGCGCCCACCATCCCCATCGCCAGTCGCAGCACGCCAGGAGTGTCCGGCCCGCGGTCGACGAGGTCGCCGAGGAAGATCGCGCGGCGGCCCTCGGGGTGCGCGGCGTCGATCGGGCGACCCTCCACGTCGCGCTCGATCACGTAGCCGAGCTTCGTGAGCAGCGTCTCGAGCTCGCTCCGGCAACCGTGCACGTCGCCGATCGCATCGAAGGGACCGCGCTCCTGACGGCGGTCGTTGAGCAGCGGCTCACGGACGAACGACGCCTGCGCGATCGCCTCCACCCCGGAGAGCACGTGGACCTTCCGGAAGCCCTCCTTGCTGAGGTGCCGCATCGACCGGCGCAGTTGGTCCTGCTGACGCTTGATGACGGCCGCGCCGAACGAACGGTCCTCGCGAGCCTCATTGCGCTCGATGCAGACGCGCTCAGGGACGTCGAGCACCACGGCGACGGGGAGGACGTCGTGGTTGCGTGCCAGGTCGATGAGCGATTTGCGCGAGGCCGGCTGGACGTTGGTCGCGTCGATGACCGTGAGGAGCCCGGCGTCCAGGCGGCGCGCGGCGACATCGCGAAGTGCTGCGAAGGCATCGGCGCTGGCGGCCTGGTTGTTCTCGTCGTTGGAGACGAGCCCACGGAAGAAGTCACTCGACAGGGTCTCGAACCGGCCGAAGTGCGTGGCGGCGAAGGTCGACTTGCCGGACCCGCTCACGCCGATGAGGACCACGAGCGACAGTTCGGGGATCGGCAGGGCGGCGGGGGTCTGCTCGAGGTCGCTCATGAGGTGGCCTTCCGGAAGATGGCGAGCTGCGTCGGCGAGCCGAGCTGCGGGTCGACGTCGCCGACCGTACGGTGCTCGACGCCGTAGCCGTACCGCTCGGCCGCAGTGGTGCACCAGGTCGCGAACTCCTGGCGGTCCCACTCGAAGCGGTGGTCCGGGTGCCGGAACGAGCCCGCCGGCAACGAGGGGTACAACGCGTTGTACTCGCGGTTCGGCGTCGTGACGATCACGGCCTCGGGAGCCGCAGCACCGAAGATCGAAGCCTCGAGTGCATCGAGGCGCTCGGCGTCGATGTGCTCGACGACCTCCATGAGCACGATCGCATCGAGTCCGCGCAGCCGGGTGTCCGCGTAGGTCGCCGAGGACTGCAGCAGCTGGATGCGCTCTCGGACGCGATCGCTCGCGTCGCGGAGCCCGAGCCGCTGCGACGCGGATGCGAGCGCGCGTGCGGAGACGTCGGTACCGATCACCGTGGTGACGACGGGATCCGCCAGCAATCGCGTGAGGAGGGCGCCCTCGCCGCACCCGACGTCGGCGACCGACCGTGCCCGCACGTCGGCGAGCGCCTGCAGGACCGCCTCGGCGCGCAGGCCGGCGAGTGCCGGGGCACGCTTCGTCTGTGACGCGGTGGCCGCGTCGTCCCCGTCGGCACCGTCGGTCCGCGCCTCCGGGTCCAGCTGCGACTGCGCATCGGTGACCATCCGCGACTGGTGCGCGAGATACCGCTTGGCGATCAGGTCCCGGTCGGGGTGATCGGCCAGCCACCCCTCGCCGGCGCGGAGGAGCTTGCCGACCTCGTCGTCGGAGACCCAGTAGTGCTTGGCGTCGTCGAGGACGGGCAGCAGCACGTAGAGCTGGCGGAGGGCGTCCGCGAGGCGGAGGTGCCCGGTCAGCTCGAGGTCGACGTATCGCGAGTCGCCCCACGCGGGGACCGTCGGGTCGAGCGGGATCGCCCGTTCGACGACGGTCCAGCCGAGCGGGCTGAAGAGTCGGGTCGCCAGCTGCTCCAGGCCTCGCGACGGAACCGCCGCGACGGTGATCGTCAGCGGGAGCGCTGCCGCGGCGAGCTCCGGGTGGGAGTCGCTGCGGCCGGTCATGGCGCTGCGGAACACCTGCCCGATCGCGACGGCGACCATCGATGATGACGCGTACGGTCGGTCGTTCACGTACTGCGAGAGCGACGCGCTGTCACCGCCACCGAAGCGCTTCTGACGGACGAGCGCGATCGCGTCGACCTCGAGCAGCAGGGCGATGGTGCACCGCTCGTCGGTCGCCTCCGGGTAGAACACGTGCGCGCGCCCGACGCTGAGGTCGAAGCTCTGCGCCCGCGCGGGATGCTTGCGGACGAGGTGCCCCAGGTCGGCGGCCGACGGCGCGGTCGAGGTGATGGTGACGAGCACAGGTCCATCCGTCCGGTCGGCGGCGAGGTTCCTGAAAGCCTAGCGGCGGTCGTCGCGCGTGCGTGAGTCGCCCGAATCTGCACGGATTTCGGCGATTTCCGTGCAGTTCCGGGCGACTCAGGGCCGGCTGATCAGCCGCCGAACAGCTTGCCGAAGAACCCCTTGCGCGGCTTCCAGCCGGCGGCGGTCAGGGCGTCGATCACGGGCTGCTTGACCTCGTCGGTCGTGAACTCGTAGCCCATGAACTGTCCGGTCGTCGTGCCATCGCGGTCGGTGGACTGCGAGATGGGCGCGACGCTCCGCCCGAAGGAGAAGGACTTCTGCGGGCCGGACTGCCAGGTGCGCTTCGTCGACAGACCGCCGAGACCGACGGTCGTCTTCGAGGAGGACGACTGCTCGTGGAACTCCCACTCCCCCTCCTCGGGGTGCAGCTCGACCCGCAGCTCGTACTCGGCACTGAACATCCCGGCGCCGATGAAGCCGAGCCAGCGCTGGTCGGCGTACCGCCAGTGCGCGACGATGCCGTCGGGTGTCGGGTCGTAGATAAAGGGGAGTTCTTCGCTGTTGAGCGCGAGGATCCGGGCCTGGGCGTCGCGGAGGTCGAAGGTCATGGGGCGAGTCTAGGCAGACGGACCGCCCGGCGACATGGGGACAGCTCCCCGTCACCCGGCTCCCCTACGCTGGCCGGGTGAGCGAATCCATCCTGACCCAGAACGTCCTGACCGTCATGAGCTACAACATCCGCACCGCCGTCGCCCAGCCCGGTCACGAGTGGGTGGACCGTGCACCGCTGGTCTCACAGGTCATCGCCCGCAACGCACCCGACCTCCTCGGGCTGCAGGAGGTCCGCGAACACCAGCTGCACGACCTGCTCCCGGGTCTCGCCGAGTACGACTGGTTCGGGCAGGGTCGCGACGGCGGTTCGGCCGGCGAGTACGGGCCGGTGTGCTTCCGCCGCTCGCGGTTCGAACAGCTCGACGCCGGCGAGTTCTGGCTGTCGGACACCCCCGACGAGCCGGGCTCGAACACCTGGCCGTCGCTGCACGCGCGGTTCGTGACCTGGGTCAGACTCCGCGAGCGACGCACCGGCGACGAGCTCGTCTTCGCCAACACCCACCTTGACCACGAGAGCTCACCCCACGGCGACGACGTCCGCACGCGCAGCGCGAAGCTGATCGCCGACCGATTCTCCGGCGTCGACGTCCCCGTCCTCCTCACCGGCGACTTCAACACCGAGCGTGGATCGGCGGCGCACGACGCCCTGGCGGACGCCGGGTTCGTCGACCTCTCGCCGGTCGAGAGCGACGGCATCGGCACGTTCCACGGCTACGGTCCGCAGCGTCCGGGGAACGCGCGTATCGACTGGGTGCTCGGGCGCTCAGGCAGCGTCGCTCCGCACGCCCGACTGGAACCGATCGAAGCCCTCGTCGACGAGCAGGAACCCACGTCGGAGGCGAGCGACCACTTCCCCATCCTCATCCGGGCGCAGCTCACCCACTGACGGCGATCCGACGCCGAGGTGGCCGCGCCGACGCCGTCCGACGATGTCGGGCACGATGGATCGAGAGCGGTCGTACGATCGCGCCCGCACCACGAGGAGGAACCATGTCCGTCGTCACGCTGATCCGATCCGACGAGCTCTCCGACGCCGCGGAGTACGCCTACGCGTCGTCCGTTCCGGCGAGCGCCAGGCTGCTGTTCCTGGCCGGATCCTGCCCACTGAACGTCGACGGCTCGACCGCTGCCGTCGGGGACGTCGCCGGGCAGGCGGAGAAGTGCGTCGAGAACCTCGTCATCGCCCTCGAGGCCGCCGGTGCGACGCTCGGCGATGTGGCGAGTACCCGGGTGCTCGTCGCGTCGACGAAGCAGTCCGACCTCGTCACCGCGTGGGAGGTCGTGCGCGCCGCCTTCGGCGATCACGACGTGCCGTCAACGCTCCTCGGGGTCACCGTGCTCGGCTACGACGACCAGCTCGTCGAGATCGAGGCGACCGCCGCCGTCGCTTAGGCGGAAGCTAGGTCGAGTTCGCGTCCCTCGAAATACCGGGCATGGGTCTTCTTGACCGTGTCCAGAGAATCGCTGTTGAGTGACACAATCTCCCAATCCTCGCTCGACCTCGTCTGCTCGACCTCCAGACGTCGCACCAGTGCCTCGCGGTGGCCGTCGGGGCCGGTGAAGGAGGTCACCCGCCAGTCGCGAGAAACCCGGTTGTACTCGATCAGGTAACCAGGCATGTCACGCTCCTCGTTTGGCCTTTTGCAATGAGATTCGAGCGTCGGACAACAGGCTACGCATGGCGGTACCGCGCTCGGATTGTTCGACGTGAAGTTCTTCGATTGTACGCTTCTGCTCCTGATAGTCCTCGATGAGCTTCCGTTCTCGACGTGATCTCGGGACCAGCCGCTCGATGTGGCCCGCCGCTTCGGCAAGCGCGAGTTCGCTCTTCTGTAGGAGGTCATACGACTCCTCGAAGCGCGCGATCGTCGACGACGAGTATTCACGGAGCGCCTCCACAAGGCGGGCTGCCGCGGGTGTCGTCGGCAGCCCGTCGTAACGGATGTCGCGTCCCCAGAGATCCCCTGCGGCTTCGTACAGGTTGGCCCACTCTCCCTGCAGGTGCGTCCGCACCTGCACTTCCACGTATCGCTGCAATTTGAGGCGCAGGTGGACGGCACGATAACCACTGTGCGGATCCGCTCGCAGATCGCGGACAGCGTCCTCAGGGCGATGATCGAACGCGCCGGCGATGGCTACCGCGACCGCATCCTGCTCGGAGAGCGTCATCTCCGCTTCGAATCGCACGCCCGCGATGTCTCCGATGCGACCCAGCGGCGTCTTGCCCTGCCTGATGAGCTTGTCTCGCAGCGTATCGATCGTCTTGGGACGGGAAGTGATTTCGGGTACTCGGTCGCCAAGTAGGGGCGACCAGTCGATTCGTTCGATGCGCTTCTGCACGAGCGTCGCAAGGTCGTTGGACCAGAGCATCACCTCCGAGTAGCTCGGTAGAGATGGGTCTGGTTCAGAGCGGTCGCGGATCTGAGTGCCCAGCCGCTCGAGCTGCCTGTTCGACCATGGGCACTGTTCCATGGCCAGGATCGTGTCCGTCGGGCGTGCTCTCTGCAGCCAGATGAGCCGTGTACACATCAATCCATCGACCGAGCACCTTTGTGGAGGACTCGTCGTTGAAGAAGCTCAGCCGGAGGCCGTCGGCGCGAGCCGGAGGAGGACCAGCCCGACGATCGACGGGACGAGAGGCAGCGCGGCACCGAACACCGGGTCCACGCCGGTGAGGAGCGAGCCGCAGAGGGCGCCCGCCACGAGCAGCACGATCGCGCCGATGCGGATGAGGTGGTGGTCGTGGACACCGTCGGCGAGGCTCTGCATGAGACTCGTGAGGGTGCCGGTCACGAAGGTGGTCGTCACGCCTGAGCGTTCGATGCGACGGGCGACGGCCGTCTGCCCCGCCATCGCGAGCGTGGAGAGCGCGATGAGGACGCAGATCACGGGCGTCGTGCGCAGGTCGGAGGACACGATCCATCCGATGAGGACACACGCTTGCGCGACCACCGCACCGCCGAGCACGAGGACGAGCCGGTGCTGCGGCGCCTCCGGGGTCGGTCTGTCAGCGGTGGCGACGAGCCTCGTGAAGCGGAAGGCGAGGAACGTCCCGACGGAGAACAGCAGCACGGCGACCGTCGCCCCGAGCAGCACCTCGCCGAAGTCCGGCCGGCTCGTGAGTCCGGCCAGCACGAAGTTGCCGGTCATGTTCGCGGTGAAGACGCCGCCGAGTTGGAGGAACGCGAAGGCGTCGGTCGCCCCGGCCGCGAACGACAGCACGAGCGCCATCGCCGCGATCATGCCGGCACGCGTCCGACGCCGGGTGGTCGTCAGGGTCGGGTCGGTGCCGCCGGTCTCAGTCACGTGCACATCGTCCCACGCCCGTTCGCCCATCTTCGGGCGAATGGGAGCCCGCTCGCCCCGAGATGGGCGAACGAAGCGTCAGGCGAGGAGGTCCGCGAGGAAGGTCAGCTGCGCCTGCTGCTGCACCGGCCCGCCACCCTCGTGCCCGTTGTACGGGTAGACGGCGATGTCCTTCTGCGTGCCCGCGTAGTGGTTGAACGCCGCGTACACCGTCGAGGGCGGACACACCGCGTCGCAGAGCGCGACGGAGAACAGCGCGGGGGCGGTCGCACGGGCGGCGAAGTTCGTCGCGTCGAAGTACGAGAGCGTCCGGAACACCTCCTCCTCGTGACCACGTCGGCTGATGAGGTACGTCTTCAGCTCGGCGAAGGGGCTCGCGTCGGTGATCTGCAGGGCACGACGGAAGTGCGACAGGAACGGGACGTCGACGAGCGCCGCGGCGAGTCCCTCGCAGAGCCCGGCCGCAGCGAGCGCGATGCCGCCGCCCTGGCTGCCGCCGGCGACGACGACCCGGGCGGGGTCGACGTCGGGGAAGCTGCGCACCACGTCGACCGCGAGCGCCGCGTCCGTGAAGACCCGGCGGTAGTAGTAGGTCTCGGGACTGTCGAGGCCGGCGCTCATCTTGCCGGCGACCTGCGGACCGCTCCCGAACGGGTCGGCCGTCGCGCCCGGCAGGTTCGCGCTCCCCTGGCCGCGGGTGTCCATGACGAACACCGCATAGCCCGCGGACGGGTGCATCGTCCACTGGTGGGCGAGCCCACGACCGCCGCTGTACCCGATGTAGTGCACGATGCACGGGAGCGGCTCGGTCGCGCCGGCCGGTCGGATGAACCAACCCTTGATCGGGTCGCCGCCGAATCCGGAGAACGTGACGTCCTCGACGACGAGACCCGTCAGCTCAGGGTTGGATCGTTCACGCACCGTCGGCTGGGCGAGGGCGTGGGCTTCGGCGAGGGTGTCCATCCAGAAGGTGTCGAAGTCCGACGCCTCCTCGCGGTCGGGCAGGTACTGCTGGAGCTGGGCGAGGGGGAGGTCGAATTGCGCCACTGGTCACCTTCGGTTCGTGAGATCGGATGCGGGAGGACGGGTCAGGAGGACGGGATCGCGGAGATGAGTCCGAGACCGACGCTGATGCGGTCGGCCACCTCGATGAGGTCCTCGGTGAGGACGTCGAGGTCGCGCTCGCGCATCAGGCTCAGTCGACCCGAGATGGAGATCGCCGCCACGACTCTGGCGTTCGCGTCGCGGATCGGCGCCGCGATCCCGAGACGACCCAGCGCGAGCTCCTGGTCCTCCATGCAGACGCCGCGTTCCCGCGCCGTCGCGAGCTCGGCCGCGAGCGCCGCGTGCTCCGTGATGGTGTTGGCCGTGTAGCGCGGGAGCGGCTCGTCACCGAGCAGCGCACGGAGGCCGTCCGCGTCGAGGTCGAGGAGCAGACACTTGCCGAGCGCGGACGCGTGCAGCGGCTGGCGCAGCCCGATCATCGAGTGCGATTTGGGTGCAAGGGCTCCCTCGAAGTGGCAGAGGTAGATGAGGCTCGAGCCGTCGAGGACGCCGACGTTGACGCTGAGTCCGATCCGCTGCGCGAGCTCCTGGGCGGGAGCACGCGACTCCCGGTGCACCGGGTTCTGATTGAGCCCCTCGCTTGCGAGCGCCAGAATGGCCGCGCCGATGGCGTAGGACGGACTGTCGGCCACCTTCGTCACATAGCCGAGCTCCTCGAGCGTGCCGAGGAGGCGTGCGGTCGTCGAGGTACCGAGACCGGTCGCACGGGCGATGTCGGAGGCCCGCAACGGTCCGGTGGTCGATGCGCCGAGAACGGCGAGCACGGATGCTGCACGGCCGATGCCCTGCTGGATCTCACCTGCCACTGGTCCTCCACGGTGTCGGTGTCGGTTCGGATGTCCGGCCTCGGAGGCCGTGTTCAGCGTAGCGGTCGGGCTCGGCGTGGCCGGGTGGTGCGCCCGCTCGGCTGCTCGAAGACCTTCACACTCGCGACACTCACGTAGGGCGACCCGTTCGTGGCCGTGACGACGACACGGAGGGCGTCGACCCGCACGGGTTCGACATCGTGGATCCGGTGGCGGTGGCGGTTCCCCTCGACCTCGGCCAACACCGTCCACGTCCCTTCAGCCGCACCCGCCGGTCTCCCCTCGAGTCGGTAGTCGGCGACGAGCTCCGGCACCGCCTCGAAGTCGGTGCGGTGGTGGTGCAGGTTGATGAGGTCCACGTCGACGTCGTCGTTGAACACGATCCGGACGGACGCGACATCGACCGGCTCATCCCAGTGCAGGGTGAGGACCTCGGGCTCGGCGACCAGATCGCGGTTGTCATCGAGTCGCTCCGAGGACCACAGGTGCGGTCCGCCGTAGGGACGTTGGTAGCCGTCGACGATCCGCTCCGGGCGGTACGCCGTGGTGTCCCCACCGACGGCCAGCGCGACGCTCCGGCCGCGCAGCTTCCGCGCGTTCCAGTCGAGGATCGCCTGGTCCTGCTCCTCGGGGATGTGGTCGTCGAACACCTCGTCGGAAGCGTGCTTGGCGGTCAGCACGAGGAGCCCGTAGGGGTGGCCTTCAGTGAGGAGCAGGCTGATGTCCGGGTTGGCGCGGACGACGAGCACCGCGTTCTGCTCGATCTCCGGCGTCCATCCGAAGCGGACGGTGGCCGACACGCCGACCCCGGCAGCGATCTCCGCGGCGCCATCGAGGAGGTACTCGACCGGGACGGCGTTCTGACGCTTGCCCGTGCTCCACAGCTCGACGCGGAGGGTGGTGTCGCGTGCGGCGTCGACCAGCAGGGTGATCTGGTCGAGTGACGGAGCGACGGGCACCAGGATCGCGACGTCGCGGTCGAGCGTGAACCGCTCGCCGGAGCCGAGGTGCTCCAGTGTGGAGATCGCGTCGAGCGCGCTCGAGGCGGAGACCGTCGCCCGCCTGGCCAGGTCGTCGGGGTCGTCCGTGGTGATGCCGATGACCGGCGCGTCCTCGCGGAGAAGCGTGCGCTGCAGGAGCGGGAGCGCCTGCCCGGCGAGCTCCCGCGGCGTCAGTCCATCGCGGGCGATGAGCGCCGCAGCCGTCCCCACCGCCTGACCCTGCGTGGCGCAGGTCGCCATGACGCGGGTGGACCCGAACGCGACGTGGGAGGCGGAGATGTTGCGTCCGGCGAACAGCAGGTTGCCGACGTCCCGCGAGTACAGGCTGCGGAAGGGGATCCCGTAGGTGCCGTTGCTGAAGCGCTGTTGCGCACCGGCGGTCTCGGCGTAGACGCCCTCGACAGGGTGCAGGTCGATCGACCACCCTCCGAAGGCCACGGTGTCCTCGAAGTCGACCTGGTCGAGCAGGTCGTTCTGCGTGAGGGTGTGGTCGCCGAGGAGCCGGCGGTACTCACGCTTGCCCGGGATCGATCCGACCCACTCGAGCGTGAGGTTGTCGGCGTCGAACTCGCCGGAGTTCTTGATGTAGTCCCAGATCCCGAAGACGACGCTCCACAGTTCGTCGCGGATCTGCTCGTTCTCAGCGACGGTGTCGAGCTCGCCGCCCCACTCGATCCACCAGTAGTTGCAGCCGTTGTCGCCGGTCCGGATGATCCGGTTGGTGAGGATCGGGGTGTCGCGGATGTCGCGCGCGATGTCAGGGGCAACGAACCGCTCGGGGCGTCCGGCGTCCTTCGTGTAGAAGAAGATCGAGCTGCCGAGGAGTTCGTCGTCCGCCACCTCGGGCGCCCACGGCTCGCCGAGCTCGGCACGGCCCTCTCGCCCGATGCGGGAGGTCGCACCCGCCAGATGACCCACCAGCCCGTCTCCGGTGCAGTCGATGAAGACTGGTGCGACGAACTCCGTCTCGATCTCGCTGCCCATCGTCCATCCGGTGACGGACGCGATCCTCGGTGTCGGCGACGCCACGCCCTCAGCGCCCTCCGCCATCGTGACGATGCGGACGTCGGTGTTGAGGTGCAGCTGCAGGTTCGGCTCGGCCCGCACGAGGTCGAGGACCGTCTGATCCCAGTAGAACGGGTTGCCCTCCGGGTTGCGGTACTGGTTCTCGAGGAAGAGCTCCCCCATGATGCCGGTCTCCCGCGCGAACCGCTGGTGCCCGTGCGCGGTCGCTCCGACGACCCACACCCGCACCTCGCTCGACGAGTTGCCACCGAGCACCGGCCGGTTCGTGACGAGCGAGACCCGGGAGCCGAGACGGGCGGCCGCGACGGCGGCCGAGACCCCCGCGAGACCACCGCCGATGACCACGACGTCGGCGGACTGGGTGCGGTGCTGCATGGGAGACACTCCTTCGTGATGCGTGATCCTGGAAGCCGTCGGACACGTGTCGACCACCGGACGGTTGCCACGCTACCATTCAGCGGTACGACTTTCCCATTCAGTGGGTAAGATTCTTCGGCAGGTGAACCTCGAAGCACCCCGACAACGATGTGAGGACCGATGGACGAGAGCAGGACCCAGGCCGCAGCCCTGGCCGAAGCCGCCGCGCACAGTGCGCAGACCCCCTACGACGACGCTGAGCGATCACGCCGGATGCGGAAGGTCATCTGGGCCGCGGGGGCCGGACACTTCGTCGAATGGTTCGACTTCGGTCTGTACGGCACGCTCGCGACGGTCATCAGCCTCAACTTCTTCCAGCAGGGCAACACGCAGGCGGCCCTCCTGCCCGCGTTCGCGGTGTTCGGCGCCGGCTTCGTGATGCGCCCCCTCGGTGGCCTCTTCTGGGGCTCGCTCGGCGACCGCATCGGGCGCAAGACGGTCCTCGCGACGGTGATCCTCGTGACCTCCGGGGCGACGGTCGTGATGGGTCTGCTACCGACGTTCGACCTCATCGGCCTCTGGGCGCCGATCCTGCTCGTCATCGTGCGGCTCGTGCAGGGCTTCGCCGCCGGCGGCGAGAGCTCCGGCGCCACGACGCTCCTCGCCGAGTACGCCCCGTCCAACCGACGCGGCTTCGTGACGAGCTTCATCGACGTGTTCGGCTTCGCGGCCTTCGTGGTCGGTGCGGGCCTCGTGCTCCTCTTCACCTCGACGCTCGGCACCGACGCCCTCAACGAATGGGGTTGGCGCGCCCTCTTCTTCCTCGCCCTGCCCCTCGGCCTCGCTGGCCTCTACCTGCGGAACAAGCTCGAGGACACCCCGGAGTTCCAGGCGATCCAGGCCAAGGGGACCGTCTCGAAGTCACCGCTGCGGACCTCCTTGCGCACCTCGTGGAAGGCGCTGCTCTTCTGCGTCGGCTTCGTCGTCATCAAGGCCGTCGGCCACTGGATCCTGCAGACCTTCATGCCGTCCTACCTGCAGACCGACCTCGGCTACTCGCAGCCGCTCAGCTACGGCGTCACGGTGCTCGGGCTGCTCGCGATCGCGATCCTCGTCCCGTTCATGGGCCTGCTGAGCGACCGCATCGGGCGGAAGCCGGTGATGATCGCCGGTTGCGTCGGGTTCCTGGTGTTGACGTACCCGACGCTCATGCTCATGAGCGCGGGCAACTTCGCCGCCGCGGCCGTCGCGATGGTGATCCTCGGCGTCTTCATGGCGGCGTACGACGGTGCGTCGAGTGCTGCGATGGCCGAGCTGTTCCCGACCAGCATCCGTTACGGCTCGATGGCGATCGCGTACAACCTGTCGGTCGCCGTGTTCGGTGGGATCACGCCCTACTTCGCGACATTCCTGATCGCCTCGACCGGCAACCGGTTCGCTCCCGCGTTCTATGTGATGGCGGCCGCGCTCATCACGTTGATCGTCGTGCTGCGGGCCCGCGAGACGGCCAAGCTGCCGCTCCCGCNTCAGCGGGCGAAGTCGCGCAGGTCGAGGTCGGGATCCTCGAGGACGTCCGAGGTCTCGATGGAGTCGCGCGGCTCGTAGGCCGTCGTGGACGGACGGATGTCATCGAGGTAGCCCTGCAGGCGCGATTCGGCCTCACTGAAGTCCGGTACGTCCTGATCCCAGGCGTGCGGCACGGACAGCACGTCGTTGCCGAG
Source organism: Plantibacter sp. CFBP 8804 (assembly GCF_014841225.1). Lineage (NCBI taxonomy): Bacteria > Bacillati > Actinomycetota > Actinomycetes > Micrococcales > Microbacteriaceae > Plantibacter > Plantibacter sp. CFBP 8804. Next base: position 49,250 of record NZ_JACYTU010000004.1, on the reverse strand, counting down.
ACCGATCACGAGCTGGGCTGATGCGTCTTCGACGTCGGAGTCCACGACGATCGGAATGGTGACCGCTTCAGCGCGTCCGCGCTTCGCGAGCTCCGCCGTCAGTTCGACCAGCAGGGCCGCGACCTCGTCGGTCGTCACAACGTTCTCACCCGCGTATGTAATGCATCGCATGCATCAACCCTGCCGGATCAGGCCTGGAACCTCAGGCCCCTTGACACCCGGTGGGGCCGGATGACTAGGCAGCTCCGAGGCCGGACTCGGTCGAGGACGACCGGCGGCGGCTGGTCCGCCACGCTCGCCACGCTCCCGTCGACCAGAGCGCCCAGACGACGAGAAGCGGTTGGAACACCAGTCGAACACCGCGCGCGACGTCACTGTCGAGGCCGAAGGCGTCGGTGCCGCGGACGAACTGCTCGATGTTGCCGGGGAACACCGCGACGAAGAACGCGGCGACGAGCCAGCCGACGGCGACGCGGTACCGGGCGAGCAGGATCAGCGAGAGGCCGAGCAGGATCTCGACGACTCCCGACGCAACGACGACCACGTCGACCGGCAGGGGCAGCCACTGCGGCACCTGGGCGACGAAGGACTGCCGCGCGAAGGTGAGGTGGCCGGTACCCGCGAAGACGAGAGCCGCTCCGAGGAGCCAGCGGGCGAGTGTGCGGACGATACCCATCCTCAGCTCGCAGCCGTCACGGCGTACTTGAAGCCGCGGTGCGAGCCGACGAAGCCGAGTCGTTCGTAGAAGCGGTGGGCGTCGACCCGGGCCTCGTCGGAGGTCAACTGCACGATCGACGAACCGGTCGCCGGAGCGGCGACGTCCGTCACCCAGCGCATCATGGCCGATCCGACACCACCGGAGCGCAGGCTCGAGGACACACGCACCGCTTCGACCAGCAGCCGTGTCGAGCCGCGACGGGCCATCCCGGGGATGCGGGTCAGCTGCATCGTCGCGATGACGGCCTCCGCCGCGTCGACGACCAGCAGGATCTCGTTCGCCGGGTCGTCGATGAGGTCCGCGAGCGCACGCTCGTAGGCGGGGAGATCGCTCTCGTTCGCCAGGTCACCGCGGGACGCACTGATCGGGTCGTCGGCGAGGAGCGCCATCAGCGCGTCGAGGTCGGCCAGGTCAGCCCGCCGCAGCAGCAGTTCCTGCCCCGGTGTGGTGAGGGCGACGGGGAGCGTGAGCGCAGCGATCATCCATCCACCCTCTCACCTCTCGATCGTCGATCCGTCCACTGCCAGCGCGACCGCCCGGAGTGCGTGTGCCCTCGTCGCGGCATACGACTCCGCCAGTACCGCATCGAGCCCCGGATACTCGATGTGTCCGGCGGGGAGGACGCTCAGCTCGAGGTCCTCGAGTGCGTTGGCGACGGCGAACTGCCCGGGTGGTGGCACGTGTCCGTCCCAGAGCGCGGCCTCCACCCGCACCGGCACGTGGATGAACCCCGCGGCCGTCGAGGCGTCGAAGAACCGCAGGACCTCGCGCGCCTCCGGGTGCTCGGCGACGTGGTGTCGCACACGCTCCCCGCTCCCCTCGCACGGCAGGCGCAGACGCAGGTCGTACTGACCGAAGCTCGGCACCACGAGCGTCGCTCCGACGAAGCGGTCGTCCCACGGCAGGGCGAGCGCACCGATCCCCCCGCCGAAGCTCTCACCGACGAAGTAGAGCGGGAGCGGTCCGACGACGTCGAGCAGCGCCGACGCCGCGTGCCAGAGGTCGACGGCACAGCGGCCGAGCGCGTACCGCTCGACGCTGTCGATGCCGAACAGGACATGCCCGTCCTCCGGTGTCGGCGCTCCGAGTCCCGCGTTGAAGACGCCCTGGCCGCGTGCGATCGGGAAGATGACGGCGGCCTCGTCCGGGACGCGGGACCAGTCCGGCGCGTCCCGCCCGCCGTAGCCGTGCCCGTGCACCATCCCGAAGCGCGCCTGCCCGTCCGCCGGCGTGGCGAGCCATCCGCGGAGGCGAAGGCCATCGGCGACCGTGTGCTCGACGACGAAGACCTCGTGGGCACCCTGTCGGCCGATCGGGGTCAAGACCGGATCTGGAGACACCTCACGTGCCGCCGCGTACCACCCGCGCCACAGCTCCTCGAATCCGGCCGGCGGCACGACCGGTTCGATCGCCAGGAGCGCCTCGAGGTCGTAGCCGTAGGTGCCGTCGCGAACCTCGTCGCCGAACCAGTCCCGATGTCGTACCTCACACATGCGTTGTCCGCCTCCGTCTCGTCGTCGTGGATCGCCGGTGCCGAGGTTCGCCGTGCGCGCGTGCCAGACTGGCAACCGGGTCGAAGGAGGACGCTGTGCTCGGTGCGGAACGCAGATCGCAGATCATGTCGGAGGTGCGCCGCAACGGTGCGGCGAGCGTCGTCGACCTCGCGACCGCACTCGGCGTCAGCGAGATGACCGTGCGACGCGACATCGAGCAACTCGCGACGGAAGGCCTCGTCGACCGCGTCCGTGGTGGCGCCACCACGCCCCGCCTGCCCGACCGTGCCGAGCTGGGCTTTCCCAACCAGGCACGCCGACTGCTGGCCGAGAAGCGCGCCATCGCCCGTCGCGCGGCCATCCTCGTCGAGCCCGGCATGTCGGTCGGCCTGTCCGGCGGGACCACCACCTGGACCCTCGCCCAGGAGCTGCGAGCCATCCCGGAGCTCACCATCGTCACGAACTCCCTCCCGGTGGCCGACGTGTTCGCACGGCCCGACCGCGCCGACGAGCCGTACACCCAGACGGTCGTGCTGACCGGCGGCGTCCGCACCCCCTCGGACGCCCTGGTCGGTCCGGTCGCCGTGCGCGCGATCGAGTCCCTGCACTGCGACGTCGTCTTCCTCGGCGTCCGCGGGATCGACCTGCAGGCGGGGCTGACGACCTCGAACCTCCTCGAGGCCGAGACCAACCGGGCGTTCGTCGGCGCCGGGCGTCGCTCCGTCGTGCTCGCCGACCACTCCAAATGGGGCGCCGTCGGGCTGACGACGATCGTCGACCTCCGCGAGGTGGACCACCTCGTCATGGACGACGACGTGTCCGAGGACGTCGAGACCACGCTGCGCGCGCAGTTCGGCGAGGTCTGGCTCGCGCCGGTCGCCTCCGCTTCGCTGGACGACGACCGTATGGACGCCTGACCGCGACACGTCCAGCACCCCGGCACAGCGGAGCGCCGGCCTGCCCTGCCGCTCATGGACCTCAGCGTGCCGTGCTGTCGCGCACGACGATCCGCGCGTCGACGACCACGTGCCGGACCGGGGTGTCGGCACCGGGCGGGGCGGCGATCTGGCGTTCGAGCTCGGTGAAGGCCGCGCGCACGATCGCGTCGTAGTCGGGCGCCACCGTCGTGAGCGATGGGGTCGAGAACTGGGCGGCGTGGACGTCGTCGATGCCGATCACCGCGACCTCCTCGGGCACCAGCCGGCCGGCTTCGTGCAGAGCCGCGAGGACGCCGAAGGCGATCGAGTCGTTGGAGCAGACGACGCCGTCGAGCGCGACGCCCTCGGCGGTCATCCTGCGCATCACGCGGCGTCCCTCCTCGGGCGTGAACGCGTCGACGTGTCCGATCAGCGACGGCTCCTGCGCGAGCCCGAGCCGCGCGACCACGTCCCGATACCCGGCGTACCGCTGATCCGCTGCGTCGGACGGTCGTTCGTCCCTGGGCCCGATGAACGCGATCCGGGAGCAGCCGACCTCGGCGAGGTGCGTCGTCGCGGCGTCGGCGGCCGCCCGGTTGTCGATGGAGATGTGCGTGAACGGGCTCACCTGGATGTGCTCGCCGAGGAGCACCAGGGGCCCCGGGGAGGTCCGCCGCGTGAGGTCGCCGACCGTCAGCGAGCGGGGGATGTGGATGAGTCCGTCCGTGAGCGGCAGGCCCACCCCGTTGGCGATGTCGACCTCGCGGTCGTGGTCGCCCTCGGTGTGCTGGATGAGGATCGACAGTCCACGCTCGTCGGCACCACGGACGAGGAGCGTGGTGAGCTCCGCGAAGTACGGTTCGTCGAGGTTCGGGACGGCGAGCGCCACCATGCCCGTGCGCGAACGGCGAGGCACCGGTGCCGACCGCTGAGAGCCGAAGGCGGCGTCCGACATGGTGCTGCTCCTCACTGCTGACCGGGTGGATCCCGGCCGCTCGGGACCGTTGCGGTCCCGACTGAGCACAACGCTATCCCGGGACATCGTCGTTCCTCGCGGATTCGGTGGCCGGTGCCGCGATCGCCTCGATCTCGAAGACCCGCGCGACGTCGGTCGCCGAGGCGGACGGGTCGGTGATGAGCAGGCGCACCGCGTCGACGACCAGTCCGTCCACGGGCGCGGTGACGGTGCCTGCGGTGTTGTCGTCGAACCGTCCGACCTCGACCCAGGCACCGCCCGTCCGGACCTCGATCGTGAAGTCACGGAGCACCGAATCGGTCGAGACTCCCCCGGCGTAGCCGCTCTTGACCCTGACCTCGGCGAGCGCCGTCGGGGCCTGCCAGGCGGCCGTGATCGTGGGTGCCGTATCGCCGACCGCGGAGATCCAGCGACTCGCGTCCGTGCACACGCCGTCGACGGCGAGCGCCCCGCCGGTGTCGGCTCGCAGCGCGGAGGAGGCCGTCACCGTGGCTCCGAGCGCGACGTTCGTCCCGCCGAGGTCGCCTCGGAGTCCGGACACGATGTCGGCGAGCGTCGTGCCGCCGGTCTCCGCGGCCGTACCGCGGTGGATCGAGGCCCAGCGCAGGGTCCCGCGCGTGGTCTCGCTGACCGGTGCCGTCAGATACAGGACGTCGGTCCCGCTCGTGGTCTCCGCTCGCAGGCGCTGTGGGCCGGACTCCGGATCGCCCACGACACGAGCCGACCAGGTCGAGCCGGCTCCCCCTCGCTCCAGCCGGACCACCTGGCTGCGGTTCTCGCCGCAGACCTGCACGGCGAGGACCGCGTAGACGCGGTCGACCCCGCCGGCGCTCGTCGTGTCGATCGCGGCGACGGTCGAGACGCCGGAACCGAGCGCGGAGGCGTCGATGAGCGACTCGTCATTCCAGGCACCGCCGTCCCACGAGGTGTATCGCACGTCGTATGCGGTCTCGTCGGCTTCGACGAACCGGTAGACGATCCCCGCGAGCGCCGTGCCATCGAGGGCGAGTTTCGCGGTCTGCAGCGCCGGCGTGTAGCTGCCGATGGCCTCACCGGCACCGAAGGGGCGCCAGACGACGGATCCCGGGGTGGTCGGGGTGATCGGTCCGGTGAGCGCTGTCCCCGCGACGTCGGCGAAGGAACCGTCGGACGGGTCGTACGTCGCGTACGACCCGAGGTGCCGCGCCGGGTCCGCCGGGAATGGGCCCCATTCCCACAGCACGTGGACGCGGCCGTCGGCGTCCACCTCGAGGTCGTCGGGATAGAAGGAGTAGCCGGTCGCTGCGGCGACCACCGCTTCGCGTTCCCAGACACCGGTGTCGAGGTCGTACCGATAGAGGCGCCCCTCACGTCGTACTTGTGCGTCCGTCCCGACGCGCACGAGTACCCAGGCGTCGCCGTCCGGCCCGCGCGCCGTCACCGGATAGGTGATCGCCGCGTCGAGGTCGGGCATGGACGACGTCGTCTCCACGAGCGAGGTGACGTCGCCGGGTGCACTGGACCGGAACACGTTCCACTGCTCGTTGTGCATCGACACGAAGGCGTGGATGATGCCGTCGCCGTCGACCACGATCGACGGCTGGTTGTGACCGTTGTCGTCGGTGAAGGTCACGCAGGCACCGCCGGCCGTCGAGCGCAGGCACCCTTCGGTCCATGTCCCGTCCGCGCCCCGCGAGGCCAGGTGCACCTCGTGCTTGGAAGCGGTGGACGCCGGCGCGTTGAAGGCGAAATAGGAGACACCGTCGACGACGTCGAGCGGTCGCCACCAGCCGGCCTGGTTCGACGTGTCGACGGTGACGGGCACGGTCTCGACCGAGTCGGTCACCGTACTCGCACCCTCGTCGCTCCGCACTGGTCCTCCTGGAGCGGCGACCGCCGGCGCCGTCACCCCCAGCGCGAGGACCGTGAGTGCGGCCGCGGCGAGCGCGCGGACCGTGTTCGATGAGCTGCGTCGCATGGTTCTCCCGGTGCCGGTCACGATCGTCCGATCCGCGGCTCAGCCGACGAGCTTCTGCGCGGCTGCCCCGGCGGCCTTCATGGCTTCAGCGGGCTTCTCCTGGCCGACGAGGACCGCCTGCACCTTCTCCGCGATCTTCGTCTCGATCTGCGAGTACTGGACGAACTTCCAGAACGGGTTCGTCGAGCTCGTCTTGGTGATCCGGTCGCTGAAGTTCGTGGCGAACGAGTCGTTCTTCACGGCGTCGGAGTTGAGCGCGTCCTCGGTCGCCGGCGGCAGACCACGGGCAGCGAAGTCCTCGAGCACGGTCTCCGGGTCGGACGTGACCCACTGGGCGAAGTCCGCTGCGGTGCCGGCGGCCGGACCGTCGACCACGGCGAGCGCCCCGCCCCACACGAGCGCACGGGGCGTGTCCCCCTGCTTGAGGACCGGCCGGGAGACCGGCTGCAGCTTGCTCGCGAAGTCGGGGTCGGGTGACTCGCCGGTCACCGCGCTCCGTCCGACGATCGCGTCGTCGTAGATCGCGGTGCGGCCCTGCGCGAAGAGGGAGCGTGCGTCGAAGCGGTCGACGTCTGCTGCGATGAGGCCCTGGTCGTACAGGCTCTTGTACCAGGTGACCGCCTCGATGCTGGCGTCATCGCCGATCGTCACGGTGTCCCCGTCGACCAGGGGGCTGCCGAAGGTCTGCATCCAGATGAGGATGTCCTTCAGCTGCGCGGCCTTCGTCGACGCCGCGTAGGGGATCATGCCGTTGCCGAGGCCCTTGAGCTGCTTGAGTGAGCCCTCGAACTCGTCGATCGTCGTGGGGAACTCGCCGATGCCGGCCTGGTCGAGGATCGCCTGGTTGGTGACGAGGCCGATCGCGCCGATCGTCCACGGGAGGCCGTACTGCACGCCGTCGAACGTCGCGGCCGTGAGTCCGGCCTTCGTGTATCCGCGTCCCTCGGTCAGCCCGGACACGTCCTGCAGCTTGCCGAGGCTCGCGAGGGAACCCAGCCACGCGACATCGACGTGGGCGACTCCTGAGAACTGACCGCCGCGGACCTGCAGCATGAGCTGGTTGATGTACTCGTTGTAGGGGAAGGACACCTCACCGACGTCGATCTTGGCCTTGCCCTCGTATTTCTGCAGGAGGCTCTGGATGGCGGGTGCCGAAGCCTTCTCGGTGAGCGACCAGCTCGCGAAGTCGAAGTCGGTCGCTGTGCCGCCGGCGGTCGCCTTCGGGATGGATCCCGCTCCGGGCGCGGCACCGGTGGGCGCACATCCGGCGAGGGTGGCTGCGGCGACGCCGATGCCGAGGAACTGCAGGGCACGGCGGCGGGTGATGACGGTCTGCTGTGCGGCGGTGGCGAAGGACGGGGTGGTGTGGGACATGGCTCCTCCTCGAGCGTGATCCTGGTGGGACGTGTCTGGGTTGGTGGAACGGATTGTGGGGAGACCGGCGGCGGGCCGGTTCGGTGTGCTGCGCTCAGCCCTTCACGGCACCGGCGGTCAGTCCGCCGACGAGGTGACGCTGCAGGGCCATGAACGCGATCGCCACGGGTAGGGAGACGACGAGCGATGCGGCCATGAGCTCGGGCCAAGCCGTGGCCGCCTCACCGACGAAGGTGTTCACGAGGCCGGGCGGGAGGGTCTGCTTGTCGGGTCCCGCCAGCGTGAGCGCGAAGATGAAGTCGTTCCACCCGCGAACGAAGGCGAACAGGCCCGCGGCGACCAGGCCGGGTGCGGACAGCGGCAGCACGATGGAGTGGATGATCCGCAGGCGGGACGCCCCGTCGACGCGAGCCGCCTCGATGAGTTCGTCAGGGATCGTGTCGAAGAACCCCTTCAGCATCCAGACGCACAGCGGCAGGGTGAACGTCGTGAAGGAGAGCACCAGCGCCGCGTAGGTGTTCAGGAGTCCGTAGGCACTGAACACCGAGTACAGGGTGATCAGCAGCAACGCCTGCGGGAACATCTGCGAGGCGAGCACGAAGTACATGAGTGATCGACGCCCGCGGTAGCGGAACTTCGAGAACGAGTAGCCCATGTAGGCCGAGACGATCACGGACAGCAGGGCGGTGATGACCGACACGATGATGCTGTTCCGCAGGTAACCGAACAGGTCCGGGTTCGATGCGAGGGCGGTGTAGGCCTCGAAGCTGATCTCCGTGGGGAAGAGCTTCGGTGGGTAGGAGAAGACCTGGGCTCGCGGGGTCAGCGAGGTGGCCAGCAACCAGTACACCGGCAGCAGCCCGAAGCCGCCGCAGACGATCACCGCGACCCAAGCGCTGATCCGGACCGCCCGGCTCTCCGAGCGGAAGAGCGACGGACGGCGTCGCAGCGTGCCGAGTTCGGTCGCGACGAACGGCGGTTGCGGGTCCGGCGTGGTGTCCTGCGGTGCAGGCGGGGCGGTGGAGACGCTCATTTCTGCTCGCCTTTCTCCGAGAATCGGACGTAGACGACGACGAGCGCCATCAGGAGGATGAGCCAGAGCAGTCCGAGGGCGCCCGCGTGGCCGAGGTCGAAGCCGCGGAAGGCGGTCTCGTAGACGGCGGTGGCGAAGGTCTGGGTGCTCCCGGCCGGACCGCCGCCCGTCAGGACGTAGATGATGTCGAAGTGCTGGAAGTTCCAGATGAACTCGAGCAGCAGGACGAGGCCGATGATGCCCTTCAGCTGCGGGACCGTGATCGAGAAGAAGCGTCGGATGGTCCCGGCGCCGTCCATCTCGGCCGCCTCATGGAGTTCCTGTGGCACGGTCTGCAGGCCGGCGAGCAGCATGACCATGATCCAGGGGAAGGACTGCCAGGTCTTCGCGACGATCACCGCGAACATGGCCGTCTGCGGTTGGGCGAGCCAGGCCTGCGCGTCGACCCCGAACAGGCCGAGGACGGCGTTCGCCACCCCGTAGTTCGCGTTGAAGATCCACATCCAGAGGAACGACACGACGACACCCGGAACGAGCCAGGGGATCAGCATGAGTCCGCGCAGCATCTTGGCACCGCGGATGCGCGTGTTGAGCGCGAGGGCGAGCGCGAAGCCGATGATGAAGGGGGCGATGGTCGTCCCGAGGGTGAAGACCATGGTCTGCCCGAGCAGCTTGAGGAAGTCACCCTGGAGCACGTCGATGATGTTCTGGAATCCGACGAACTCGCGTCCGGGGACGACCAGGCTCTGCTTGAAGAACGCCGTGACGAGCGCGGTCAGCAGCGGATAGGCGACGACCGCCACCAGGAGCGCGAGCCCCGGGAGGACGAGGACGAACGCGAACATCCCGTCCGGCATCCGTCTTGGTTTGTTCGAAACTGTATCTAACTGTGAAGTCGTCATACTCACATCCTTGTGAGGAGCATTCCGCTGCATGCGGGGCTTCCTGGGGCGGCGGCGCTCTTATCAGCGGCCAAGTGTTGTTCAGCATGCCCGGTGTCCGCGTGACAGGTCAACGCGCGGTGGTCACGGTTCAATAACGGACTGTTCGTACTTGATTGAAACTGTCTCATAAGAGCGTCCGTCCGCTGCCGGAGTGGACATGGGAGAGTTGATGGGTGAACTACGACCTCAGCGCTCCTGCTCGCCGCGACATCAAAGGCCTCACGGCCGCCATCGAGTCGGCCGAGGACGCTGCTTCACTGCAAGCGCGTCTGAGCGTGCCCCGCTACGGCGTGTTCGACCTCGTCGGCCGGGCCCGCCGCTCGCCGATCATCGGCGGACTCCTCCTGGCCGGCACGGCACTCGATCAGAACGGCAAGCCGACGAAGCCGTTGCAGGTGCTCGAGTCGATCCCCGAGCTCGACCCCGTCGACCCCGACGCCGGTGCTGTCGCCGCTCAGCTCGCCGAGCTCTCACACGGCGACCTCGTCACGGTGCGGTTCTCCGATGGCGCTTACGGCGACTTCGGAGTGACCGGCATCGCCGTCTGGTCGGTCCCCGGCACCACCTTCCTCGTGGGCGGCTGGCTCATCGGTTCCGCGGGTGCGCCGGCGCCCCGGGTCACCGAGCTCGTCCGTCTCGCACCCGTCGGCGACCACCCGTGGCCCGTCCCGGCCCAGATCACCGTCGTCGGCGAGGACATCGGCATCGACTGACCGCGCTTCGTTCGCCCAAACATGGGCGAACGAGCACACATTCGCCCGAAGATGGGCGAACGAACCGACACACCGGAGGCGCTGGGGGGCGAACCGATGAGCAGGACCGTCCGCGAGGTCGTCTCGGCCGGGATGATGTGCCTCCCGCTGGCAGTGGGGATCGTCACTGCTTGGACCGTTCTCCCGACCGCACCCCCGACGCTCGACGTCCACGTCGACCGGAGCGGAGTGGTCGACGGCACCGCGCCGACCTGGCTCATGGTCGCGGTCCCGCTCGCGCTGTCCGTGGTCGCCGCGGTCCTCGGCCTCGCCGGTCTCCGCGAGTCGTGGCAGGCGAACCGTCGGGTGCAGCGAGCACTCGCCGGAGGAGCGGCCGTGCTGGGTCTCGTCGTCTGGATGTGGTCGGTGGAGTTCACCCGGCTGGCCGGTACGGGAGCCGACCTGGTCGCGCTGCCGGTCGTCCTCTCGGTGTTCGGCGCGATGTTCTGGGGCGTCCTCTGCTTGGTCGTCACCCCGCCCGATCTCCTCGCGGACTGAACCCGGGCATGGGCACCACTGCCCATTCAGGGTTCGAGACGCCCGACCTACGCTCGTGATGTCCGAGCAGTCGACCGAGAGGAACATCATGACCACACGAACGATGCGCAACAGGATCACCATCGCGGGGGCCGTCCTCGGTCTCGCCATCGCCGGCTCCGTCGGCGGCGTGGCGACCGCCACACCAGCCGAAGCAGCCGGTCAGTGCGTCGACTACCAGTACTCGATCGGCGGCGACGGCGGGTGCGTCGCCAACATCCAGACGCTCCTCAACGCCCTCAAGGCCGGAGGTCCCCAGCTGGAGGTCGACGGCCAGTTCGGGGAGCAGACGCGAACGGCCGTCATGGCGCTCCAGAGCACCTTCGGCGTGGAGCCCGACGGGGTCGTCGGCCCCGACACCTGGGCCCAGATGTGCACCCCGCACATGGGCCCCGGGCCGATCACGTGGTACCCCTACGATGCTGCTCGTGCCTCCGGCTGCAACATCTGATGGGCACCACTCCCCATTCACCGTTCGAGACGCTCGACCTACGCTCGTGATGTCCGAGCAGTCGACCGAGAGGAACATGACATGACCACACGAACGATGCGCAACAGGATCACCATCGCGGGGGCCGTCCTCGGTCTCGCCATAGCCGGCTCCGTCGGCGGGGTCGCCACGGCTGCACCGGCCCAAGCGGCGGGCCAGTGCGTCGACTACCAGTACTCCGCCGGCGGCGACGGTAGTTGCGTCGCCAACATCCAGACCCTGCTCAACGCCTTCGGGCCGAGGATCCCCGGTGGTGTGTCCAACCTGGAGGTCGACGGCCAGTTCGGCGACCAGACCCGAGCAGCCGTCGTAGCCTTCCAGACGTACTGGGGCATGCAGGTCGACGGCGTCGTGGGCGCCGAGACCTGGAACATCCTCTGTGCTCCGCAGATGGGACCCGGTCCGGTCGCCTGGTTCCCGTACGACGCGGCTCGCGCCTCCGGCTGCAACATCTGACCGGACCCGCACGACGACACTCCCTCGCCCGTGTTCGGGCGAGGGAGTTCTCGTTCACCCGGGAACGGGCGAACGAACGTGGCGGCTACTCCGCGTCGAGGGTGAAGAGCTGCGCCTGCTCGGGAGCGAGCAGCGGCATCGCGACCCCGACCTCGGCCATCGCGCGGCCGGTGAGCACGACCGAGCCCTCGGTCAGCCACAGTGGCGGCACGTCCTGGATCGACCGGGCGGGCGCGCCGAGGTCGAGCGGGCGGACCCGATAGCGACGCTCGGGATCGAGGCCGGGCACGCGAAGTGGCGCGGGGATCGCCGTCAGCGGTGCGGCGAGCGCCACCTGCGCGACGATCGCGGACGAGCGGTCCTGGGCGATCACCCCGTGCGCGTGCAGTGCCGGGTCGGCGCTGTCCATGCGGACGACCTCGCCCGTGTGCAGCAGCGGGCGAAGGCGCTTGTAGTGCGCGATCCATGTCGCGATCAGCTCGAGTTCCGGCTCGCTCGCCTCGTTGAGGTTCCACTCGATGCCAGCGCTCCCGAAGAGGGCTGTGGCCAGGCGGAACGAGAGGTCCGAGGTGCGCCAGGTGGTGTGCGAACGGGCCGCACCGAGATGACCGCCGAGATACTCCGGTGGAATGACGAGCCCCGTGTGGCGCTGGATCGACTGCCGCTCGAGCGGGTCGTTCGTGTCGCTCGTCCACACCCGCTCGACCCGTTCGAGAATGCCGAGGTCGATCCGCGCGCCACCTGAGGCGCACGACTCGATGTCGACACCGGGGTGCAGCGCACGCACCTCGTCGAGCAGTCGGTAGAGCGCCGTCGTCTGCCGGTGCGCCGAGCCGCCGAGGAGGTCGCGGTTGTGGTCCCACTTGAGGAACGCGATGTCGTACTCGGTCAGCAACGCGTCGAGTCGTCCGAGGAGGTACGCGAAGGCGTCCGGGTTGTCCAGGTCGAGCACCCGTTGGAAGCGCCAGGTCGGAGCGTCCGGGTGCCCGAGGACCCAATCGGGATGCGTGCGCGCGAGCTCGGAGTCGGGGTTCACCATCTCGGGCTCGACCCACAGTCCGAAGTCCATGCCGGCACCGGTCACCGCGTCGATGAGTGGCGACAGCCCGCCCGCCCAGCGTTCCGGGTCGACGAACCAGTCGCCCAGCGCACGGCGGTCGTCCGTGCGACCGGTGAACCAGCCGTCGTCCAGGACGAACCGTTCGACACCGACGCGCTTGGCCTGCTCCACGAGGGTGAGCAGTGTCGGCAGATCGTGGTCGAAGTACACGGCCTCCCAGGTGTTCAGCACCACCGGGCGAGGCTTCGTGATCGTGCTCCACGAGCGGATCCAGGGGTGCAGTCGCGCGGAGACGCCGTCGAGACCAGCGTCGGAGTAGACGGCGACCGTCCACGGCGACTCGTAGGTCTCCCCTGGCTCCAGCGTGACTTCGCCGGGCGCGAGGAGTTCACCGGAGCCGGTGACCACGGGACCGAGTGGCGAGCGCTCACTCCAGATCACCTTGTCGCCGCTCCACGCGAGGTGGGTCGCCCACACTTCGCCGCTGCGGAACTCGAAGCCGGGTGCGCCCGCGACGGACAGGAACGCGTCGTCGTGACCGGGTCGTCCGTGACGGTGCTCGCGCGTCCAGGCACCCTGACCGAGGCGGTGGCGCTGCGGCGTGCGCTCGTGCGTCCAGAGACCGGTGAAGTCGAGGAGTTCGGTGGCGCGGCCGGGAACCGGGAGCACGACGGCGAGGGCGTCGACGGCGAGCGGTCGGTCGACCTCGGCGTCGTTCCGCACCGTGTGCCGGACGCGGAGCACACCCTGGGGGGTCAACTCGATCGTCGAGACGATCGTCACCGCGGCGCGCTCGTCGGAAGTCGTCAGGATCAGCGAGGTGTCGGTGGCCTGTTGGTCGATCAGCCGCAGCGCGAGCAGGTTCGACGCATCGGTTCCGCCCGACCGGTGCACGCCGATACCCGGGCGGCCGCTCCAACCGTCGAACACGGTGGGCAGCAGGCTGAGGCGCGGCGGGGCGTCGATGGAGGAGGGCGGGATCGCCGGCGTCAGCCCGTCGGCGACGGCGATGAGGGAGTCGGCGGCGAGTTCGCCGACATCGGCTCCCCAGTGGAGAATGGTGGGCACCTTCGTGCCGCGGGCGTCGACGATCAGGCTGACGCCCGCGGCACGAAGGTGGTGGATCACTGCTCTGTTACTCCTTGACGGGGATGGACTGCGCCTTGAGGGCGTCGATCGTCGCGGACTGGCCCTTGGTGAGGGCATCGAGCAGGGTTCCGTCGCCGGAGACCGCAGCCTTGAAGCCGTCGGACACGTCGTTGTACGTCTGCGTCATCGTCGGACCCCAGGCGAAGTCCTCCGACACCTCGGAGGAAGCCTCCGCGAAGACATCGTAGATCGGCTGGCCGCCGTAGAAGTCGACGCCCTCCTTGAGGACGGGCAGGTTCAGGCCCTCCTTCGTCGCCGGGTAGATGTTGGCGCTCTTGTTGAGCATGGTGAGTGCCTCATCGGAGGTGTTCAGCCACAGCGCGAACTTCGACGCCTCATAGGGGTGCTTGGAACCGGTGAAGACTGCGGTCGAGGAGCCGCCCCAGTTGCCTGCCGTGGAGTCGCCGGCCTCCCACTGCGGAGCCTTCGCGACGGCCCACTTGCCGGCGGTGTCGGGAGCACCCGAGGCGATGGAGTTCGCGCCCCAGACGGCGGAGTTCCAGGTCCAGGCGGCGCTGGTGTTGTAGGCGTTGTCCCACTCGGTCGTCCAGGTGGGGACGGTCGAGACGAGGTCCTCGTCGATCAGGTCCTGCCAGTAGTCGGCGACCTTCTTGGAGGCGGGGTCGGTCAGGTCGACGGTCCAGTCTCTGCCGTCGTTGTTGAACCAGCTGCCGCCGGCCTGCCAGACGAAGCCGGCGAACTGGTTGATGTCACCCTGCGAGAAGTTGGTGATGTAGGCACCGGTGGCGCGGACCTGCTTGGCGGCCTCCTTGTACTCGGCCCACGTCGTCGGGATGGCGATCCCGTTCTGCTCGAACAGGTCGGCGCGGTAGAACATGGCCATCGGGCCGGAGTCCTGCGGGACGGCGTAGACCGAGTCGGACTCACCGAGCGAGACCTGACCCCAGGTCCAGTCGACGAAGTCGTCCTTGGCGGCCATGACGTCGTCGCACGCACCGAGGTCCATGAGGCCGTTCTGCACGCGGAAGTTCGGCAGGGCGTCGTACTCGATCTGGCCGAGGTCGGGGGCGTTGCCGGCCTTCAGCTGGTTGAAGAAGTTCTGGTACGTACCGCTGTTGCCGTTCGGGCCGGTCTGGACCTTGACCTGGATGTCGGGGTTCTCCTTGTTCCAGACGTCGACGACCTCTTCGATGCCGGGGATCCAGGAGGTGAAGCTGAGGTCGACCTTGCCCTCGGCCGGGGCGCAGGAGGCAGCAGCACTGCCGCCCTCCGACCCGGTGGAGGAGCAGCCGCTCAGGACGACGGCCGACAGCACCGCTGCGGCGACCGCTGTTCTCTTGAGGTTCATAGCGAATCCGTTCTTCTGTGAATGGTGCGGGATGGGTGTTGGTGCGGGATGGAGAGGAGTGTCAGCTCGTCGGTCCGACTACTTCACGGCGCCGGCACCGAGGCCGGAGCGCCAGAACCGCTGGAGCAGGAGGAAGGTGATGACGAGCGGGATGATCGACAGGAATGCGCCGACGAGGACGTAGAGGCGCAGCTCGGGGATCTGGTTGACCTGCGAGTTCCAGGAGTAGAGCCCGAGGGTGACCGGGAACAAGGCTTCGTCGCGCAGCATGATGAGCGGCAGGAAGAAGTTGTTCCAGATGGCGACGAACTGGAAGAGGAACACGGTGACGAGCGCCGGGAACATGAGTCGCACGGAGATGGTGAAGAAGGTCCGGATCTCACCGGCACCGTCGAGACGCGAGGCCTCGAGGAGTTCCTCGGGCACGCTCGACGCCGCGAAGATCCGCGTCAGGTAGACACCGAAGGGGCTCACCAGCGAGGGCAGGAAGACCGCCCAGAACGTGTTCGTGAGGCCCACCTGGCTGAAGATGAGGAACAGCGGGAGCGCGAGCGCGGTCGCGGGGACGAGCACACCGCCGAGGACGACGTTGAAGATCAGGTCGCGTCCCGGGAACCGGTACTTCGCGAGGGCGTAGCCGCACATGGCCGCGAAGAGCGTGCCGAGCAGTGCGCCGAGGCCGGCGTACAGCACCGAGTTCAGCATCCACTTGAGGTAGACGCCGTCGCGGTAGGCGACGAGCTGGCCGATGTTCTCGAACAGGTTGAAGTCAGCGAACCAGAGCGGAGCCGAGTTGCCGAACTGCGCTGACGACTTCGTCGAGGCGATGAACAGCCACCAGATGGGGATGAGGAAGTAGAGCGTGAAGACGAGCATCACGATGAGCGCGCCGGCGCGCGACAGGCGGCTCTCCTGCGGGCCGCGGCCGGTGGACAGGATGGCGGTCATTTGCCTTCCTTTCGCTGCGTGAACTTCAGGAACCCGAAGGAGAGGACGAAGGTCGCCAACGCGAGCACGACCGAGAAGGCGGCTGCGAGGTTCACGTTCGGGATGGACGAGGTGGTGTAGACGGTGAGGTTCGGGGTGAAGGTGCTGCTGACGGCCGAGCTGAAGGTGCGGAACACCTGCGGCTCGGCGAGCAGCTGCAGCGTGCCGATGATCGAGAAGATCGCCGTGAGCACGATCGCCGGCATCACGAGCGGGATCTTGATCGACCAGGCGATGCGCGCCTGACCGGCGCCGTCGAGCCGGGCGGCCTCGTAGATCTCCGTCGGGATGGAGAGCAGCGAGGAGTAGATGATGAGCATGTTGTAGCCGACGAACACCCAGGTGACGACGTTCGCGATGGCCCAGAGCACGAGGTCGGCCGAGAGGAAGTCCACGTTCTGCGTGATCGCGGTGAACGGCGACAGGTTCGGCGAGTAGAGGAAGCCCCACATGATGGCGGCGATCACGCCGGGCACCGCGTACGGGACGAAGAACGCGAGACGGAAGAACCGCTTGCCTCGTAGGAGCGGTGAGTCGAGCAGCAGTGCGAAGAGGAGCGCGAGCCCGAGCATCACCGGCACCTGGACGACGCCGAACAGGAGCACCCGTCCGACGGACTGCCAGAACGGGCCGTTCTGGAAGACCTGCACGTACTGCGCCAGTCCGCCGAATACCTCCCGTGCTTGACCGAAGGTGCCGTCACGCTCGATCACGAGCAGCGACTGGTAGACCGCGTACCCGATCGGCACGAGGTAGAACAGCGTGAACAGCACGGCGAACGGGACGATGAAGATCGCGATCGCCCGCTTGTGCTGCACCACCGCCTTCGGCAACTTGGCCGCCCTCGGCGGGCGGACGGGCCGTGGCGACGTCGCCTCGGCCGTCTCGATGTTGACGCTCATCGCGTGCGGTCCTCTCTGATGACGCGCACGGCGCCGGCTGGCACGCGTGCGATGGAGTCGACGGGTTCGCCGGTGACGAGCTCGCGCCCGCTGGCCGGCAGCTCGACGTCGTTCGTCGAGTGGTTGATGAGGAAGAGGTAGCTCCGTCCCTCATCGGCGCGGCGGATGACCTCGAGGCCCGGCTGGTCCGGATCACCCTGCGGCAGCGCCCCGGCCCCCGCGGCTGCGTCGCGGAGCACCTCGTCGAGCGCGACGGCATCCAGGTTCGTCGCGAGGTACCAGGCGTCGCCGCCACCCGCGATGCGGTTGCGCGTGACGGCCGGGCGACCGGCCGACGGGCCGTCGGCGAAGGAGTCGACGACCTCGGCACCGCGGGCGCGGGTCCGCTCGGACCAGGCCGTCGCGGTCCGGCCCGACGCGAGCGTCAGCACCTGGCCGGGAAGGACGGGGGCGAACTCCTCGACGTTGACGCCGAGCAGCTCACGGAACGCGCCGGGGTAGCCGCCGGGGCGGACCCGGTCCTCCTCGTCGGCGATGCCGCTGAAGAACGTGACGACGGCGTGCCCACCGGCTGCGACGAAGTCCGAGACGACCGCGGCCTCGCTGTCGCGCACCAGGTACAGGTTCGGGACGACGACGAGCCGGTAGGCGGAGAGGTCGGCGCCCGGACGCACGACGTCGACGGTGTGACCCAGACGACGCAGCGACGCGTGGACCGCGTGGACCTGCGAGAGGTGGTCGATCGCGTGGGTCGGGCGACTCTCGCCGTCGGCGGCCCACCAGTTCTCCCAGGAGAAGAGGAGCGCCACGTCGGCCTGGACGCGCGTGCCGGTGATCTCGTCGAGTCGGTCGAGGGTGCCGCCCAGCTCGACGACCTCGCGCCACACGTCCGAGTCGGTACCCGCGTGCGGCAGGAGAGCCGAGTGGAACTTCTCCGAGCCCTGCAGCGACGCCCTCCACTGGAAGAAGCAGATCGCCTCGGCGCCCTTCGCGACGTGCGTCAGGGAGTTGCGGGTCATCTCGCCCGGTGCCTTCGCGAGGTTCTGCGGCTGCCAGTTGACCGCGCCGGTGGACTGCTCCATGAGCAACCACGCACCGCCACCCGCGAGACCGCGCGTGAGGTCGCTCGCGAACGCGAGTTCGGCCGTGGGGTCCGCGAGGCGGTTGTCGAGGTAGTGGTCGTTGGCGACGACGTCCATCTCGGGCGCCCACTGCCAGTAGTCGAGGTTCCGGATGTGCGCGGTGACCATGAAGTTGGTCGTGACTGGCACCGAGCTGTGGCGGCGCAGGACCTCGAGCTCGGCCCGGTAGTAGCCGAGGAGCTCGTCGGAGGAGAAGCGGTGGAAGTCGATGACCTGGCTCGGGTTCCGGCTCGACAGGGTCAAGCGCGGCGGCAGGATCTCGGCGAAGTCGCTGTACTGCTGGCTCCAGAACGACGTGCCCCACGCGGTGTTCAGGCGCTCGATCGTCTCGTAGCGGGCGCGGAGCCAGCCCCGGAAGGCCTCGGCGCTCTCGTCGTCGTAGCAGAGCGCGTTGTGGCAGCCGAGTTCGTTCGACACGTGCCAGAGCTCGACGGCGGGGTGCTCGCCGTAGCGTTCAGCGACGCGCTCGACGAGTTCGAGGGCGTAGCGACGGAAGACCGCGGACGACGGGCACCAGGCCTGGCGACCGCCGGGGAAGCGCGTCGTCCCGTCCTCGGTCTCGGGGAGGATCTCCGGGTGCCGGAACGTCAGCCACGGTGGCGCCGATGCGGTGCCGGTCCCGAGGTTGACCCGGATGCCGGCCTCGTGGAGCAGGTCGAGGATCTCGTCGAGCCCGGCGAAGTCGAACTCCCCCGGCCGTGGCTCGAGGTGCGACCAGCCGAAGATGTTGAGGGCGACGAGGTCGACGCCCGCCTCCTGCATGAGCGCGACATCTTCGCGCCAGACGGACCGATCCCACTGCTCGGGGTTGTAGTCGCAGCCGTAGGCGATGCCGTCGTGGCTGAACGTGGGGGTCGTGCTCATGGTGCCTTCCGCAATCTGTGAACGTGCACAGATCGAAGAGCGACAACTCCACGTTGAGAGTCTGTGAACGTACACAGAGTAGGCGTGCGTTTCTGAATCTGTCAACACGGAGCCCGCCGAAGGCCGCCCGGACCGGCGCTAGGGTGGAGCCGTGACCCCTCCGCCGACCCGACGCAAACGAGCGACGGTGCACGATGTCGCCGTCGAGGCCGGCGTCTCCCGGGGCACGGTCAGCCGGGTCGTCAACGGCGAGCGCTACGTGTCCGCTGAAGCGCGCGAGGCGATCGAAGCCGCCATCGAGAAGGTCGGCTACGTGCCGAACACGGCCGCCCGGAACCTCGTCATGCAGCGCACCCAGGCCGTCGGGTTCGTCGTCCACGAGCCGCACAGCCTGTTCGTCGACGACCCCAACATCGGCAACATCCTGCTCGGGGCGAACGAGGCCCTGTCACAGGCCGACCACCAGCTCGTCTGCCTGGTCGTCGACTCCGAGCGCGACACCGACCGCATCACCCGGTACCTCTCGGGCGGCTTCGTCGACGGGGTGATCATGGTCTCCGCTCGCCAGAACGACCCGATCACGCGCGTCATCGAGCGCCTCGGTCTCCCCGCGACCTTCGTCGGCCACCCGCCCGACCTCCGTGAGCTCCCCTTCGTCGGGATCGACAACCGGTCGGCGTCGGTCGACATCACCGGAGAGCTGATCGGCGCCGGTCGACAGCACATCGGCATGATCGCGGCAGCCCTCGACCGGGACTCCGGCTCCGACCGACTGGCCGGATTCCGCGATGCGCTCGGCGACCGCTTCGACGAACGACTCGTCGTGGAGGTCCCGCTCTACTCGCACCAGGACGGCTTCGCCGGCATGTCGGAGCTGCTCCGCCGCGAGCCGGCCGTCGACGGCGTGTTCGCGGCTTCGGACGCCGTCGCGGCCGGAGCGCTCGAAGCCCTTCGGGCGGCAGGGCGGAGCGTGCCGGAGGACGTGTCGGTCGTCGGCTTCGACGACTCGGCGTGGGCGCTCCGTTGCCACCCGCCCCTCACCACGGTCCACCAGCCGGCGGCGGCCGTCGGTCAGCGCGCGGCGGAAGTGCTCCTCGCGCAGCTCCGGGGCGAGACGATCTCGCCCATCGGCTCGTTCGTCCCCACGTCGATCGTGCGTCGCGGGAGCGTCTGACCCCCTTGGTTCGCCCGTTCTTGGGCGAACCAGCACTCCGTCGCCCAAGAATGGGCGAATGAATGCCGGTGGAGCGACTCAGAGCTGCGGCGACGGCCGTCGGATCGCGGCGCGCTTGGCCTCGTCGAAGGTGTCCACATGCAGCCATTCAGGCGGGCTGGGCGCCACGATGAGGACGTCGTAACCGGCGCCCTGTGCCTCGACGTATGCGAGACAACATTCGGGTGAGGAGGGATCGGCGTCGTTCGAGATCCGCCATTGCCGGGCACCGATCGGGACGACGTGGTGCCGTTCGGACGAGTCTCGCGCTGGAGACACATCGTGCTGTAAGGGAAAGGACGGCTCGAGCGACACTGCTGGAGCATGCTTCGTGACCATGCCATCAGGTTAGGCGCGCTCGCGGAACGCGTCCCGAGGCTTGACTTCACAGGTTCGCGGCGACGCGCCGTGCTGGGGGACGGCGGTCAGCGCGGGCGTCGCACGGTCTCGAGCCCCAAGAACACGAGGGCGACCACGATCGGGCCGTAGACGAACCCGTCGGCGAGGGTCAGTGATTCGCCGAGGAGGAGGACCGCCACGAGGACCAGCAGCACCGGTTCCAGATAGCTGAGCAGCCCGAAGACGCCGAACGACAGCAGACGACTCGCGACGAGGTACAGCACGAGGGCGACACCGCCGATCACCCCGAGGAGCACGATCCCCCAGCCCAGCTGCGGGTGCGCGGCCAGGATGGCGAGTGAGGCCGGTTGCAGCGCCAGCACGATTGCGACGGGGACGAGGACCGTCAGCTCGAAGCAGAACGCACCGATGGAGTCGAGCCCGGCTCGGCGCCGGATCGCGAAGTACACCGGGTAGCCGACGGCGACCGCGATGGTCGCCCAGGACAACCCACCGGCGACGACGATCGCGGCGGTGACACCGATGGCGGCTGCGACGACCGCAGCGATCCGGAGCGGTGCGAGTCGCTCCCGATGCAGGACGACGCCGACCACGACCATCGCCAATGGCATCAGCAGGTAGCCGAGCGCGAGTTCGAGCCCGTGCCCGGTCTGCGGTGCCCAACCGAAGAGCCACAGCTGCAGGGACAACAGGAGCCCGTCGAGGACGACCACGAGGACGAGGAGCGGACGACGTGCGAGACGGACCGCGATGTCGCGGACGTCCCGCCACCACCCGAACACCGCGATGAGCGTCGCCAGCACCGGCACCGTCGCGATCACGCGCCAGGCGAAGATCTCGTTCGCCCCGAACGGCTCCAGCAGCGGTGGCAGGAAGAACAGCGCCGCGAACAGGAACGAGGCGACGACGGAGACGAGGACCCCGCGGGGCGTCGTCTCGCGATGCTCAGGGGGAAGGGCGGCCGTCACGGGTCCTCACCCTATCGTCGGCGCCCGTGCGACTCAGCGAGTGAAATGCTGCCACGTCTGACGCCGTTCGATCCCGCTGGCCCCATCACGGTCGATCGTGAGCCAGGTCGCCGCGCCGTGCCTATCTTCCCGCCAGCCGAGGCAATCCAGCACTTGATCTCGACTGAGCTCGTCACCAAGGGTGACAACGAGGACTTCGATCGGGAGTCCTGCTCGACGGCGGTGCTTGAGAGCTTTTCGGAGACGTTCGTTGATGCAGGCGTCGCGGAAGGAGTACCCGACCACCAGCCATCGCTCGTCAGCGCGAAAGGCCGACGAAAGCATGTCGTAGACCAAGCTGAACGGGTACTTGGCAACCTGCGTCGCCTTGTCCCGCTGGTTCGCCAACACAACGACGGGGCGAAGTTTGGTGGTGTTGTTCCTTACGGACCTCCAAACGGGCGTCTCGCGCATCATCTCGATGGGCAGCTTGGCATATCGCGATCGAGCATCCTTCCAGTACGTCACGCTACCGTGCGCTTGCAGGAGCCGGATGCGATGAGAAGGGAATTCGTCTGCAGATGCCCGTAACGGTTGGACCGAACGTTTGACTCCACCGAACCGCGCATTGAGCCGCTTCCGCCCGTCGCCAAGATCGGCGAACGATCCTCGGCACGTCTCGGTCAGCGCGGAGAGCAACAAGGTGTCGTAGTTGAGATTGCCGATGGTGATTTCGCCATCAAACCCGTCTCGGAGGGCTTCGACGAAATGATGGAGATCCTCGGCATTCTCGCCCCCTCCTCTCGACCGTTCTGCGATGACCTCTAGTACGTGGCTGACGCCGCTGTCGCGGATCGTGCGAGCGAAACGCCTAGTCCGCTTGATCGATCGGCGGAGCTTGCGAGCATGTGGGAGCTGCAGTCGTGCGAGCGACTGCAGGTGCTGAAGCGTGCGGGACTCTGCACCGAAGGCACCCACAAGCACCTCGAAGTCGCCGTCACTCGAGGCACCGTCGGGAAGTGCTCGCGCGGCGAGCTGTTGCATCGCCTTGACGATACGCCCGCCCTGGGTCGACTCAGCTTCCAATCGACGGAGGACCTCGGCGGTAATCGCCTGCAGCGCCAGTTGACGATTGAAGGCGACACTCAGACCGTTCCCCACCAGAACCGCGACGTCTCCCATCGTGACCCCCTACGTATCCGCCACACACCGCATCCCCGCGAGAGCGCCCGCATGGTGTAATTTCACATTTATATATACAATACACACCTGGTCGGCCAACTGTCGACCGGGCATTTTAGCGAACAACGAGCGCGTCTGCACCAGCCTGCCCCAACCGCATCCACGGTCGACCCGCCGGCCGTGACCACCCCGCAGCAACGGCTGCGCTCACCCCGCCCAAGCGTCAAACACCGATCAAACAAACACGGAGAAGCGGTTCTCGCTTTTGCCCTGTTCAGAGGCTAATTCGTCGGGCCGACTACTAAGAAGGTCGTCTGAGATGCGAATCGAGTCAACCATCGCTCAAGGATCTGCCGTGTCTTTGACCCAGAACGGGACGTAGCGCCGGCTCTTGGCTCCAACCGAATCGTCCTCCAACACAAGTAGGCCGCTTTGCAGCGCATCCCTCAGCACGCGCGAAGCCTGAGCGCTGTTCGCGTCCGGAATGCCGAACCTCTCACGGACCGACGAGTTCGTCGTGGGCTCCCCTGAGACGTGACGTAGAGAGGCATGCAGGTACACCGCTTCCACCCGCTCGCTCGCGGTCATTTCGGCGAAGCCACGTGGAGCGTAAACGACAACTTTGGTGTGACCCGCCTCGACCGAGATCTTCGGAGCGGGCAGCTGATACCTCTCGACCTGCGCAGCGATCTTCTCCCAGCCGGAACCACGCTCTTCCGATATATGCGCCCTTGTCATGAATGATGCGAGCGACTCGTTTCTCGATGGCGGTCTAGCGCCGAGGAACCGTCTCACGCTGATGAGCGGCTCCCCCGGATTGGTGAATTCGATCCGGTTCGAGAAGACCTCCACCATCGGTCCGCTTCCTGCAACAGACAGATCCTGGTGGATCAGCATGTTCGCCGTGAGCTCTCGCACAACTGCATCCGGATACAACGGCTGATCCCGACGTAGTCCGTTCTCGATGGCCTCCTTCCGGGGCAGGAGCGCAGAGAGATACTCCATCAGTCCTTCGAACCCCGCCGCGTATCCGCGCTCACCCCGCTGCTCTCGCAAGGTTTCAGCCCTGTTCGAGGTTCGGTACACCACGACACGGGGCGCCTTCCGGCTGACGCTTGGGAACTCACTGAGATCTCGAGCGAACATCAGCGCACCGAGATTTGTGACAGCTGTCCCATTTCCGGAGCGCACCAACAGTCCCTCAGAAACGAACTTCTCCGCAATGGCTCGCCGTGTCTCCGACAGCGGAGTTCCGGTGAGTTCGAAGTAAGCGCCGTAAGCGAGAAGGTTGACGGCGCCTTCATCACTCAGACCCTGTCGTGCGACGCCTGCCTCAAAATTCGTCCCACGGAACGACTCCCAGAGCCTTGCTTCGTACTCCGGATAGGCACGCAGAAGCTTCTTGTACGTGCCCACTCGAACAAATCGTTCTGAGAGAAACGCGATCGGCCGCGAGCGAGCAGCGTCAATCTCGAGGAGGACCACCGTTGTTTCACCACTGATAGCTACTCGCCGGAACTGAAAATAGACCTGCGGATCGAGGTTTCGGGTGAGCCAGGGGATGAAGTCCTCGCCCTTGGCCCTGGTATTCCACGGATCGAATATCGTGCCGACGACGAGATGGTCCGAATCTCGCACACCCCAGACCATGTACGCATGTGTTCGCCCGTGCAAGACCGCGGCGTTTGACAGCGCAGAGATGTACTCACCGATTTCGCGAGGATCTGCATTGTTCTCTTTGAACTCAAGCCAGGGTCGCTCTGCGTCCTCCAGGCAGAGTTCAGCTATCAGGCGATGATCCGGGGTCAGCGACTGCACGAACTGGGGCAATCGATCACGGTGCCGTCTCCTCATAAGCTGATTAAGGGGAGCCGGGCTCGCACGATGCTCAAGAGTGAGGATCGCCGCCGTCAGGGGCGGAAACCCCCCTGATGATCCAGAGTATTAGATACCGCCGCCGCTCACCAGTCGTGGACGGTGCCGTCCGTCAGCCGGTTCACCGGCAGGTACGCCTTCGTGTACTCGAATGCGGCGGCCGCGTCCTCGTCGAGTTCGACGCCGAGGCCGGGCTGCTCGCCGGGGTGCAGGAAGCCGTCGTCGAAGGTGAAGGAGGTCTGGAACACCTCGAGGGTCTGCTCGTTGTGCGGCATGTACTCCTGGATCCCGAAGTTGTGGATCGCGAGGTCGAGGTGCAGCGCTGCGGCCATCCCGATGGGCGAGATGTCGGTGGGGCCGTGGATGCCGGAACGGATCCCGTAGATCGCCGCGAAGTCGAGCAGTTTCTTCATCGCCGTGATGCCACCGGTGTGCGTCACCGCCGAGCGGACGTAGTCGATGAGGCGCTCGGTGATGAGGGTCTGGTAGTCGTACACCGAGTTGAAGACCTCGCCGATGGCCAGCGGCGTGGTCGAGTGCTGGCGGACGAGTCGCAGGGCGGTCTGGTCCTCCCCCGGTGTGCAGTCCTCGAGCCAGAAGAGCTTGTACGGCTCGATGTCCTTCGCGAACCGGGCGGCCTCGATCGGCGACATGCGGTGGTGTCCGTCATGCAGGATCCGGAGGCCCGTCCCGAAGTCCTCGCGGATCCGTTCGAAGACGCCCGGCATGTGCGCGAGGTAGCCGGCGGTGTCCCAGGACTCCTCGGTCGGTGCCGTGGCCGCCGAGCCGTCCGCCGCGCGCTTCGCCGGCTCGTAGTCGTAGCGGACGCCGGGCCCTGAGGCGGACACCCCGTACACCTGCCCGAGCCCCGGCACACCGGTCTGGACGCGCACCGCGGTGAACCCGAGCTCCTGGTACCCGGTGATCGCGTTGGCGAGCGCCTGGTAGTCCGTCCCCGAGGCGTGGGCGTACGCCCGGATCCCCGATCGGCTCGCCCCGCCGAGCAGCTGGTACAGCGGCACCTCGGCCTTCTTCGCCTTGATGTCCCAGAGCGCCATGTCCACCGCGGCGATGGCCGCCATCGTGACGGGCCCGCGCCGCCAGTAGGGTCCGCGGTACAGGTACTGCCAGGTGTCCTCGATGCGGTCCTCATCGCGGCCGATCAGCATCGACGCGACATGGTCGCCGAGGTACGACGCGACAGCGAGCTCACGCCCGTTGAGGGTCGCGTCGCCCCAGCCCACGACACCGTCGCTGGTGGTGATCTTCAGGGTGACGAAGTTCCGGCCGGGACTCGTGACGATGACGTCCGCGCGTTCGATGCTCATGAGGTTCCTTTCGAGGAGGTCGGATGCCGGTCAGATGGCGTCGCGCGGGTCGGTGAGGTCCCGACCGGCGACCTCAGGCATCCAGATGGACGCGACCAGGGCGCAGAGGGTGAAGACGCCGAGCATGATGATGATCGGGATGAACGAACCGGTGGCGGCGGAAACCCAGGCGGCGGCGATGACTGGACCCGCGCCGGTCGCGACGATCGCCGCGATCTCCCGGGCCATCGCCGTGTAGGTGTAGCGGTTCCGCGCGCCGAAGAGTTCCGGCAGGGTCAGGTTCTCGAGCGACGCGAAGCTCATCACGGCCAGGTTGTGCAGGACGACGTAGCCGACGAACACCTGGACGGTGTCCTTGCTGTGGATCATGAGCATGGTCGGGACGATGATGACGAGCGCGATGATCGCCCACACCATGTACATGCGCTTCCGTCCGTACCGGTCACCGAGCCAGCCGGAGAGCGGCACGGTGATGAAGGCGACGAGCGAGGAGACGATGACGGCGTTGACCCCGATCGACCGGTCCAGCAGCAGGACGACGGTGATGTAGCTGATGAGGTACGTCTGGACGAGTCCCGAGTTGCCGGCCTGACCGAACCGCAGCAGGAGCGCGATGCTGAACGCCTTGATCGGCTTGCGGTTCATGGCCTCGAGCGTGCGGAGGTTGCCGGTCTCGGTCGCGAGGGCGATGGTCTCCTGCTTGGTGAGCGCCTTACCGTCGACGACGTCGTCGCGCTCCTCGAAGACCGGGCTCTCCTTGAGGTTGAAGCGGACCCAGACCGCGAAGAGCATGATCACAACGCTGCCGATGAACGGGATGCGCCAGGCCCACGCGATGACCTCGTCCTCGCTGAACGCCAGGAGCAGACCGGCCCACAGCGCGGAGGCGAGCAGGGTGCCGCAGTTGGTCCCGAGCGCCACGAGCGACGCGATGATGCCGCGTCGCTTGGCCGGGGCGTACTCGGCGAGCATGACGCCGGCGCCCGAGATCTCGGCACCGGCTCCGAAGCCCTGCGCGATCCGCAGGAGGACCAGCAGGATCGGCGCGAGGATGCCGACCTGCGAGTAGGTCGGCAGGAAGCCGATGAGCGTCGTCGACAGGCCCATGAGCAGGATCGTGTAGAAGAGGACCTTGGTCCGGCCGGTCTTGTCGCCGAGCCGGGCGAAGAAGAACGCGCCGACCGGACGGGCGACGTAGCCGACCCCGTACGTCGCCATCGCGGCGACGACGGCCATGGCCGGGTCCTCGTTGGAGAAGAAGAGGTCGGCGAACACGAGCGCGGCGGCCAGCGAGTAGAGCTGGTAGTCCATGAACTCGAGCGCGGTGCCGAGCCACCCGGAGATGGCGGCGCGGACGAGGTCGCGGACGGATCGGTTCGCGGTGGGGTCGCCGGTGGCGACGGACGATTTGGGTTCTGACATGAGGTACTCCTTCGGACCTACGGGATGCAGCGGAAGTGGGGGTGGGAGTGTGCGGTGGGTGGCTCAGAAGGCGAGGAGCACCTTCGCCGAGCGGGACGAGTCCCGAGCGACGGCGAAGGCGTCGACCGCCTCCTCGGCTGGGATGACCTGGGTCACGACGGCGTCGAGGAGATCGCCCTCGGCGAGGAACGCGATCGCGTCGTCGATCTCGGTGGAGAAGCGGAACGCGCCGCGGATGGTGAGCTCCTTGGCGAGCATGGGGGCGAGGTTGATCGGGCTGTCGGCGTCGGGGAGCATGCCGACCTGCACGATCGACCCGCCTCGTCTCGCGGCCCGGACCGCCTGGGTCAGGGCGACCGGCGCGCCCGAGCATTCGAAGACGACGTCGTAGGACTCGTCGGCGACGGCGTCGCGACCCACGAGCAGGAGCTCACCGGCTCCCACGGTCGCGGCGCGTTCCAATGCCTGTTCGCGCATGTCGCTCGCCGCGATCGTCGCTGCACCGGCCCGGCCGGCCGCGGCGATCACGAGCAGACCGATGGGCCCGGCACCGATGACGAGGACCCGCGCACCGCGCACGTCACCTGCCAGCCCGACCGCGTGCATGGCGACCGCGAGGGGTTCGGCGAGCGCCGCCCGCTCGAGCGGGAGCCCGTCGGGGAGGACGCGCACCATCGAGTGTTCGACGATCAGGTACTCCGAGGCCCCACCCTGTCGGTGCGGGTTCGCCGCGGCGCTCCCGAGGTAGTCGCCGCCAGGTCGCAGGTGTGGGCGGTCCTCGAGCCCCGGCAGGCTCGGGCCGTAGCGCGCCGGGTGCACGGTGACCCGGGTGCCGGGGGCGAGCCGCCCTGAGGGGTCCACGTCGACGACGGCCGAGAGCTCGTGGCCGGGGGTGAGTGGTTCGCGGATGACGTACTCGCCGTTCGCTCCGTGGAAGTAGTAGTGCAGGTCGGAGCCGCAGATACCGACGTACCGCACCCGGAGGCGGACCTCGCCGTCGCGTGGTTCCGGCGTGGGGGTGTCCTCCCAGCGGATGTCCTCCGCGCCGTGGATCGCGAGCGTCTTCATCGGTGGGCTCCTGTCGTGGTCGTGAGTGCCTGCGAGGCGGAGATGCTGTCGCGGATGGCCGCGTCGACGCCGTGTCGGCGGATGGTGTCGATCAGTTCGCCGACCCGCGAGATGAAGATCGGCTGCTCGGCGAGGTCCTGGCCGAAGAGGTGCAGCTCGGCGATCACCCGCTGCGCCATATGCCGACCATCCGTCGACGTGCCTGCCAGCCGGGCGAGCTCCTCGCGGGCTGGATCGACCATGGCGTGCGCGTGCGGACCGGGATCGAACCCCGGCATCGGGGCGATGCACGACAGGTAGGCCGCGACTGTGAGGGCGATGAGGTGCGGAACGGATCCGGCCTCGAGCAGACGGAGGGCGGGCTCCGGGATGCGCTGGCGGAGCTTCACCGATCCGTCGGTGCCCACCTGCGCCGTGCGGTGCCCGAGGGCGTGGTTGGCCCAGCGTTCGAAGAGCTGCCGCTCATACGTGCGGACGTCGACGCCGGACGGGAACCGCACGGACGGTTCGTACTCGTCGCGGAGGATCGCCAGTGCGGCGGATTCGACGGCGGTGTCGGCGATCGACTCCGAGATCGTGGCCACCCCGCGGAGCGCACCGAGGTAGGCGATGAGCGAGTGCGTCCCGTTGAGGAGCCGCACCTTCATCTGCTCGTACGCCCCCACCTCGTCGGTGAACACGGCGCCTCCGGCCTCCCAGGCGGGACGCGCAGCGGCGAAGCGGTCTTCGATCGCCCACATCGTGAACGGTTCGGCGGAGACCGGTGCGTCGTCCCGGACGCCGAGGCGGGCTGCCACGAGCTCGCGCAGTTGCGCGGTCGTCGCCGGGACGATGCGGTCGACCATGCTGGACGGGAAGGCGACCGCGCTGTCGAGGTAGGCGAGTGCTTCCGCGCCCTCGGTGCCGCTCAGTTCGGAGAGGAAGGCTCGGACGAGCGCCTCCGTGCGAGCGCCGTTCTCGCTCAGGTTGTCGCAGCTCAGGATCGTGATCGGGGCGCCGCTGCCGGAAGCCCGCCGCTGCAGACCGCGAGCGAGCTGGCCGATGGTCGTCTGCGGGGCACCTCCCCGGAGGTCGGCTGCGATCAGCGGGTCGTTCAGGTCGAGGAGGCCGGTCGACGGTGAGGCGCTGTAGCCGTGCTCAGTCACGGTCAGCGTGACGACCCGGATGCGGTCGTCCGCGAGGGTACCGACCACGCGCTCCGGATCCTCCGTCGCGACGAACACGTCGGTGTGCACCGCAGGCACGGAGAACGAGGCCCCGGTGGGTGAGATCTCGGCGACCGTGTAGCGGAGATCCTGCGCCTGCATGGCGTCGACGACCGCTCGAGACCGGGATGCGACACCGACGATGCCCCATTCATCGCTGCCCGCGCTGAGCGCAGCCGCCGTGTGGACGGCCTGGTGCGCTCGGTGGAAGTTGCCGAGGCCGAGGTGCAGGATGCCGGCGGCGGACGGTGCCGGGTGCTCGGGACGCGGGCCCGAACCAGCGCCCAGTCGCGGCGGCAGGGCCGTCATCGCCGAGCCTCGGGGCACTGCGTCGTCGGCTGGAGGAGATCCGCGTCGATCATCATGAAAGCGATTCTGAATGGTTTGTACAAAGTTTGTCAAGTAGTTTCATGGCAGCACGATGCCGCATCATGAGTACACCCGACCCCGCGAAGGATCAACCGTGACCGCCACCCTCACCGATGTCGCCCGTCACGCGGGCGTCTCCATCGCCACCGCGTCGCGGGCGTTCGGCGAACCGGATCGCCTTGCGAACGCGACGCTCGAGCGGGTCCTCACGGCGGCGGCGGACCTCGGGTACTCGAACCCGAACGGCTCGACGGCGGAGAAGACCTTCGGCGTCATCGTCCCCGACATCGCCAGCCCGGTCTACGCGACACTCCTGAAGGGCGTCCACGCCCAGGCCTGGCAGGGACGCCACCGCCCGGTGTTGTTCGACACCGACGAGGACCTGCATCGGGAGCACGAGCAGCTGGAACTGGCGCGGAAGCTCAACGGGATGCTCCTCTGCTCGCCACGCCTCCCGGACGACGAGATCCGCGCGCTCGTCGGCGACACCCCGGTCGTGGTGGTCAACCGCATCATCGACGGCCTGCCCTACGTCGTGATGGACACCGAGAGCGGGCCACGGCAGGCGGTCGAGCACCTCGCCGCCCTGGGTCACCGACACATCGCCTACGCGGCCGGTCCGAAGCACTCCTGGGCGGACCTCCGCCGTGGCGACGCGGTCGCGGCGGCATGTGCACAGCTCGACATCGAGTTCACCCGCCTGGGCCACCAGGCGGCCTCGATCCAGGGCGGCCTCGCCGCAGCGGCCACGATCGTGGCGAGCGGCGCGACGGCGGTCATCGCCTACAACGACCTCGTCGCCCTCGGCATCGACGCCGGGATCACGTCGATGGGCAAGCGCTGCCCCGAGGACCTCAGCATCATCGGCACCGACGACATCGAGATGGCGTCCATCCGCCAGCCCGGTCTCACCACCGTGCGGCTCGCGATCAACCGGTGCGGGTCGTTGGCGGTCGAGGTGCTGCTCCACGCCATGGCCGGAGGGTCGCCCCGTTCGGTCGCGAGTCTCGACTCGCAGCTCATCGTGCGCGACTCGACGGCACCCCCGCGCCGGGCCTGAAGCGACGGACGGCAGCTTCGCCGATCAGCCGGCGTCCCATCGGTGGAGCCGGGCGGCCGCGAGACCCGACACGAGCGCGCACGCCGCCATCAGGCTCCAGACCACCGCGAGCGGTACGGGCTGAGGGCCTTGGGAGATGGTCGCCTCGAGCGCGCCGACGATCCAGGTCGTGGGCAGGAGCCGAAAGAGACCGGCGACCCACTCCGGAAGGAACGCGAGCGGGAAGAGGGCCCCGGACGTGGCCAGAGCGAGCATCGGCAGCAGGTACGCGAGTTGCATGGCGATGTCCGGGTTCGACAGCCGGGCGGCGAGGAGATAGCCGAAGCCGAGCAGCATCGCGCCGCCGAGCAGCATCGTGACGGCGACCGCGACGAGATCGGAGAGCGGACGAGCGGGCACCGTCCAGGCCGCCAGAGCGATGATCGCCGCTGCCTCGACGACGACCAACCCTACGCGGATCGGTAGATGTCCGAGCAGGTACGCGTCGCGTCGGGCCGGCGAGGTCGACAGCGCCCGCAGCAGGCCGGTGCTGCGATGCCGGACCAGCGGGACCGTGGTGAGCATGAACGCGATCGCCATCAAGCCCGTGCTCGAAACGAGCGGGAGGCCTCGCTCCAGCACGCCGGCCGGGGTGCCGGACGCCGTCGCCACGAGGGCGTCCACACCCCAGAGCAGTCCGATCAAGGCCAGGAAACTCGCCACGAGCGCGATGATCGAGCGCGGGTCCCGGACGAGGTCACGCGCGTGGGCCGCGGCGAAGCTCCGGACCTGCGCTGGGAACGCATGCGTCGTGCTCATGGGCTGTGGGCCCGGTCGCCCTCGGCTGCAGACGTCGGCCGATTCGCGAGATCGATGAAGAGATCCTCGAGTGACCCGTGCGCCACTCGGAACCCGCGCGGTCTGAGACCGGTGGAGAAGGTGAGTCGGCGCAACACGGCGTCGGGGTCGTCGGTCACGATCCCGACCAGGCTGACGGCGCCCTTCGCCGTCACGGTGATCTCGCCGGGGATGTCGTGGGAACGCAACTCGTCCGCGGTGGTCCGGCCGGGGACCTCGAAGGTCACCGTGGCCGTCGCGGCGTGTTCCCGGACCAGGGTCTCCGGCTCCCCCGAGGCGGCGATCGAGCCGTCCACGAGGACGGCGATCCGGTCGCAGACCTGGGTGGCCTCGTCCATGTGGTGCGTCGAGAGCAGGATCGTGGTCCCGCGCTCCTGCTGGCGCCGGATGATGCCCCAGAGGTTCCGTCGAGCCTGCGGGTCGAGTCCGGCCGACGGCTCGTCGAGGACGACGATCTCGGGATTGCCGATCAACGCGATGGCGATCAGCAGGCGACGCTCCTGGCCGCCTGAGAGGTGCTTGACGCGCACGCGCCGTGCCTCCCCCAGGTCGAGCTCGTCCAAGACCTCCTCGGGGCGCCGCACGTCGCGGTAGAACGACGCGAAGAGGTCGAGCGTCTCCGCGGCCGTCAGCGTCGGGAACAGGGTGGCGGCCTGCGGCTGCACCGCCATCCGCTCGGTCACGTATCGGCGGTCGATCGACGGGTCTCGTCCGAGCACCCGGACGGTTCCGTCGGTGGGACGGCGGAGTCCGACGATGGTCTCGAGCGTGGTGGTCTTCCCGGCGCCGTTCGGTCCCAGCAGGCCGAACACCTCGCCCGCGTGGACCCGGAGGGAGACGTCGCGCAGGACGCTCCGGTCGCCGTAGCGCTTGCTGAGCCGGTCGACGGTGACGACCACTCGGTCCGATCCGTTCATCGTCGTCCTCCAGACGGCGGGGCATCGTGTTCACCCGGGAAGAAGATCTCCTCGATCGGGCGGGAGAGCAGTGCGGAGACCCGGAACGCCAACGGCAGGGAGGGGTCGTAGCGCCCGGTCTCGAGTGCGTTCACCGTCTGCCTGGAGACGCCGAGTGCCTCAGCGAACTGGACCTGGGTCCACCCGCGTTCGGTGCGCAGGGCGCGGACGTCGTTCTTCATCGGGTGGCCCGGAAGGAGACGACACCGATGGTCACGCCCCAGACCGCCATCCCGCCGATGAACACCCACCATTCCGGCTGGGGGACGACGACACCGGCGGTCGACAGGAACACGACCGCGAGGCTGATCAGCATCGCCGCGCCGAACCCGATGGCGAGACTCAGCACGATCACTCCGCGCTGCAGTTCGTCGACACGGCGCACGTGCCGGATGAGGGCGATCACGATCCACACCACCGGCACGAGCGGGACGAGTGCGACCGCGACGGCTGCGGGCGATCCCGGCTCGGTGGGGAACAGCTCCGGCAGGAAGAGGAACGTCACGAGGAACCCGACGGCACCGGCCGCGATCTCCCACATGTATCTGCGGGACGCACGACGCTCCTGCGGCGTCGATCCCCGTGTCGTGTGTTCGTTCATGCTGCCACCTCTCGTTGCGTGTCGGACATCGTGGTCGTCCACCCATCGCGCTCGGACTGATCCCACTCGAACCACCGCACGGCGAGCACGCCTGCTGCGACGGTGACGAGCGACATGAGCCCCCAGAGCGCGGGGACGGGGAGGAACGGTTCGGCCCCGGTCAGTGAGGCACTCGCGGCGGCGACGAACCAGGTGGTCGGCAGGCAGTTCATGGCGACCTGCACGGCGGCGGGGAGGATGGACTGCGGCAGGAGCCCGCCCGACGCGAACACGAGCCCGATCGTCACCATCACCATCGTCTGTTGTGTCGCCTCGGCGTTCCGCGATCGGGCGGCGAACACCAGCGCCAGAGCGAACAGCATCGCCGCTCCGAGGAGGAACGAGACCCCCAGGGCCAGGAGGTCCACGCCGTCGACGTACCTGCGCCAGACTGCGATCCCGGTCGTCAGCACCAGGATCCCCACCGCCACCAGCGCGCGCAAGGGGAGCTGGGCGAGGAGGAAGGTCGACCGGCGGAGCGGCGTCACGCCGAGCAGCCGGAGCAGCCCGCGCTCCCGCATCGCCACGAGTGGGACGGTCGTCCCGACGAACGCCAGGCTCGCGACCCCGACCAGGACCACGATGCCGAGGTTCTCCTGGAGCGGGTCGATCTTCACATCGCCCTCGTCGTCCGTCACCGTCACCCCGTGGGCCGGGACGCCTGCGTCGCGCAGCCCTCGCCAGATCGGGTCCCACGCAGCCTGGTCCGCGGCGTCGAGCACGACCAGGGCGCGCCCCTCGTGCACGGTCACCCGCGTGTTCCGATCGGGAGCGCCGTCGGCGACCACCCGCACACCGGCCCGTTCCAGCGCCGACGAGACTCCCGGGTCGTCCGTGTCCAGCGCGACGACCGGAGCAGGGCCCAGGACGACGAACGCGAGCCACATGGAGACGTAGATCACGAGGATGATGCCGGTCATGAACCACATCGAGATCCCGGTGAGCGGGCTCCGGAGCACGTCGCGAGCGCTCATCGACGCCAGCCGCCGGAACGCGGCGCCACCGCGTCGGGCCGACGTGTCGTCCGCCGTCATCGTCGGCGCACCTGGACGATCGGGGTCGAAATGACAAGGAAACCTGACATACGTCAAGCATGCTTGTCATCCGGTGATGTGTCAAGCTTCCTTGGCAACGACAGGCACGGCAGGATGGGATCGTGCTGAACCGACTGGGTCTCCTCCGTATGACCGGCCGCGACCCCGGCGAGGGGCACCGGGTGGCGAGCCCGTTGGAGCTGCTCTTCGATCTCGTCTTCGTCGTCGCCGTGTCCCAGGCCTCACAGAACCTCCACCACGGGATCGTCGAGGGCCACGCGGCGGAGACGACCGTCTCCTACGCGATGATCTTCTTCGCCATCTGGTGGGCGTGGATGAACTTCACCTGGTTCGCCTCCGCCTTCGACACCGACGACTGGCTGTACCGCCTCACGACGATCGTCCAGATGGCAGGTGTCCTCGTCCTCGCCGCCGGGGTGCACGATGCGATGGTCGACGGCCAGTGGGCGATCATCACCGTGGGATACGTGATCATGCGATTGGCGATGGTGGCGCAGTGGGTGCGCCTCGCGATCTCGGATCCCGAGCAACGGGCGGTCGCGCTCCGATTCGCCATCGGCATCAGCCTCGTCCAGGTGCTCTGGGTCGCCCGTCTCGCCCTGCCCGTCGAGGGGCAGTTCTGGATCTTCTGGCCAGCCATGCTGCTGGAGGTCCTCGTACCGGTGTGGGCCGAACGCATCCACCGCACCCCCTGGCATCCGCATCACGTCGCGGAGCGATACGGGCTGTTCACCCTCATCCTGCTGGGCGAGAGCCTGCTGGGGTCGGCGAACGCCATCATCGACGCGGCCAACAGCGACGAGCGGATCGATGGGCTCGTCGGCCTGGCCGTCGCCGGCATCGTCCTCGCAGCCGGCATGTGGTGGATCTACTTCAGCCGGGAGCAGGGCGATCGGCTGACCTCGTCACGCGAGGGGTTCGCCTTCGGGTACGCCCACTACGTCGTCTTCGCCGCCGCCGGTGCCGTCTCGGCGGGGATCGAGGTGGAGCTCGACCTCCTGACCCACGCGGGCGAGCACCTCACCGCCTCCGACGCGTCGTTCGCGCTGACCGTCCCCGTGTCGGTGTTCATGGTCGCGGTGTGGGTCGTCCTCCTGCGCGACAGGATCTCGACGACGGCCTCGGTCCTCTTCCTCCTGGCCGCCGCAGCCGTGCTCGCATCTGCGGCAGCGCCGATCGTGACCGTCCTCGGGACAGCAGCCGCCGTCGGGCTCGCCGTCCTCGTCCTGGAGGTGCAGCGCATCCGCGGGCGTCGGTGACGCCGCCATGCATCAGCAGCAGTCGGATCCTGACCTTCGGGACGTCTTCACTGCACGTTCGAAGCGGCTGCACGGAGCACTTCACGTCGCCGAACCGGGCACGTGACGGACTGACCGGTCACCGCCGTGGGCGGGCGTGACCACCTTTGGCCAGATCCATGTACCAGTTGTAGAGCGAGGACCGCTCCGCCACGAGCTCGAGGTACACCTGCCGCGCGCGTTCATCGTCCGCCACGAGGAGGTAGCGCTCATCGTCGAGGATTCCTCCGACACCGGCGGTCGTCGTCTCATAGGCGTACTGCTCCTCGATCGACGTCATCGCCCGCAGTTCGTCGAGGTACCCGACGAGGACCGGAAGATAGGCGCCCTGCGCGATCCGCCAGGCGGCCTTCTCCTGCGCGCGCCGGAAGCAGATCGCCAGATCACGCGGGAGCGCGCGCGAGTGGTTCAGGATCCCCCGCCGTGCCGGGCGCCGCGCCGAACGCCCTGACGAAGTCGACCCGCAGCGAGTTGCCAAAGGTGCTGAACGCCGCAAGATCTCGGGTCGACTCGGCCGAGATGACGAGGGTGTAGCCGTCGTGGTAGCTCGACGGACGGTGCGAACTGCGGCGATCCGGCACCGCGAGCGGAGCGTTCACCCACTCGCGGACGATCGCCGACGTGCGGTCGCGATCGTCGATGTGCGTCTCGGCGCTGCTGAACGCCGACGAGTAGTCCGCCAGCAACTCCAGCAGCACTCGACCGTCGTGCAACATCGTGATCGCGATGCTCACCGGCTTGCGGAGGGTCTCCATGTCGACACGGTAGCGGTCGCGGCCCGCCACAGGGAACGACGAAGGCCCCCGATTCCTCGGGGGCCTTCGTGTCACATCCACTGGTGCGCGAGGCGGGACTTGAACCCGCACGCCCTTTCGAGCACTGGCACCTGAAGCCAGCGCGTCTGCCAATTCCGCCACTCGCGCGAGACACCAGACGTCACCGCTCTCGCGGCAACTTATCGAGGATAGCACGCGGAGCCCGGGTGGCAGAACACCGGAGATCCGCGCCAGAGCAGGACGAAACGGCCCCGACGGTCCGGTGTCGATGCTGATCTCCTGCTGCCGAGCGGGTGAACACCTGGCGTCGGCGCCCGCGTCGATTGGCCTCGTGTGCAGGCAAACCGTCTAACATTGCCTGGACACCGACACGAATCGAGAGACCGTGGGCATTCTGGACAACTTCGAGAAGGGACTCGAGCGCGCCGTCAACGGCGCCTTCGCGAAGACCTTCAAGTCCGGACTCCAGCCGGTCGAGATCACGAGCGCGCTCCGACGCGAGCTCGACACCAAGGCCGCCGTCGTCTCCCGCGACCGCATCCTCGTGCCGAACAAGTTCACCGTCCGCATGTCGCCCACCGACTTCGAGCGCATGGACGCCATCGGCCCCTCCCTCATCGACGAACTCGGTTCGCTCGTCCAGAAGCACGCCAAGAGCCAGGGGTACTCCTTTCCGGGTGCCGTGACCATCAAACTCTCCGGCGACCGCTCCCTCCCCGACGGCCTCGTCCAGATCGACAGCGTCAACCTCAAGGGCTCTGTCACCTGGGCACCCGTGCTCGACATCGGCGGCAAGCGCTACCCGATCACGCAGGCCCGCACGGTCATCGGCCGCGGTACCGAGGCCGACATCACGATCCCCGACACCGGCACCTCGCGGAAGCACGTCGAGATCCTCTGGGACGGCAACGCAGGTCAGGCGCGCGACCTCGGCTCGACGAACGGCTCGAAGCTCAACGGCCAGCCCTTCCGCCAGGCGGCCCTCTCCCCCGACTCCGTCATCGAGATCGGCCGCACCAGGATCGTGTTCCGGGTGGTCGCCAAGGCCGGCGGATCCGATCGCCAGATGAGCGACGCGACCCGACGTCACGATGTGTCGTCGTTCGGCGACTCGTGGGGGAACGGCGCGTGAGCGAACTGACCCTGCTGGTCCTCCGCATCGGCTTCCTGCTCCTGCTCTGGACGTTCGTCTTCGGCATCGTCTACGCCCTCCGCACCGACCTCTTCGGACCGCGCGTCCGGAAGCCGCAGCAGCAGTCGTCGAACGGAGCTCCGGCCACCCCACCGCAGCCGATGCGCGCCGCGACCGCCCCGGCCCCCAGTCGGCCCGCCGCCGGTGGATCGAGCGGCACGCCTCCGCGCGCCACGGTCGACAACACCTCGCGCCTCGTCATCGTGTCCGGCCCCAAGCAGGGCACCGAGCTCCCGCTCGGCCGCGAGCCGATCACCATCGGTCGTTCAGCGGACTCCGGCCTCATCATCCGCGACGACTACACGTCCACGCATCACGCACGCCTCATGCTCTGGAACGACGAGTGGATGGTCCAGGACCTGGATTCCACCAACGGCACCTTCCTAGCGGGCAAGCGCGTGAGCGTCCCGACGCAGATCCCACTCGACACCCCCGTCAAGGTCGGCCAGACCAGTTTCGAGTTGCGGCGGTAACCCGGTGACGACCAGCGGCGCCGGCGCAGCGCTCTCCCACGTGGGTAAAGTGCGCTCAAACAACCAGGATTCCGGATACTCCGGGCATCACCTGTTCGTCGTCGCCGACGGCATGGGTGGCCACGCCGGCGGTGACGTCGCCTCGGCGATGGCACTCAACCGCATCATCGAGGCCGACGAACCGTATCCGTCCTCCGAAGCCGCCGAGGCGACGCTCCAGTCCGCGATCCTCGCGGCGAACTCCATCCTGGGCGACACGGTCTCGAAGCACCGCGAGCTGACGGGCATGGGCACCACGGTCTCCGCGCTCGCGGTCATCGGCAACGAGGTCGCCATCGCCCACATCGGCGACTCCCGCATCTACCTCTTCCGTGAGGGCGAGCTCAGTCAGATCACGGTCGACCACACCTTCGTCCAGCGCCTCGTGGACTCCGGCCGGATCACGGCCGAGGAAGCGATGGTCCATCCCCGCCGATCGGTGCTGATGCGCGTCCTCGGCGACGTCGACGCCTCCCCCGAGATCGACACGATGACGCTCGGGACGCAGCCGGGTGACCGCTGGATCCTCTGCTCGGACGGTCTGTCGGGCGTGGTCGACGAGACGCACATCACCGCGACCCTCACCGAGCAGCTGTCGGCGCAGCGCACTGCCGAGAAGCTCGTCCGGCAGAGCCTCGACCGCGGTGCACCGGACAACGTCACCGTCGTGGTCGTCGACATCGTCGACGAGCCGGTGAGTGACGGTGAGCCCGTCGTCGTCGGTTCGGCCTCGAAGCCGGTGGCCTTCGCGCTCACCCCGTCGGTGAAGAAGCCGTCACTCATCCCCAACAGCTGGCTGCACCCGGGGCGGGTCACCTCGCTCGGCAACTCGCACTTCGAGCCCGCCTCCGAGGACTACCTCGACGAGCTCATCGAGGAGGACGAGCGTCGCGCGAGACGTCGGCGCATCACCTGGCTCGTCGGCCTCATCGTGGTCATCGTCGCGATCGTCGGCGGTGTCGTGCTCGGGTACGCGTGGACCCAGACCCGCTACTTCGTGGGAGGCGACACGGACACCGTGGTCATCTACCAGGGCATCCAGCAGGACGTCGGCCCCATCAAGCTCTCGAACGTCAAGGAGGACACCGGCATCCCGCTCGGCTCGCTCTCCGACTTCGACCGCCAGGCCGTCGACCAGACCATCAGCGCGTCCTCGTTCACCGAGGCCCTCGACATCGTGAAGCGATTGCGGGTGACCGATGACCAGTGACGTCGCAGCCCCCATCCAAGCCGACACCGGCGTCATCAAGACGATGCGCCGACTCCGGCTGCCGAAGAAGCTCCGCAACCTCGAGCTCGCTCTGCTCATCTTCGCGTTCGCCATCAACGCCGTCGCGGTCATGCTCGTGCAGCTCGGCGCCCTCGGACACCTCGATTTCGCCCTGATCACCTTCGGCTCGGGCCTGTCACTCCTGGTCCTCGCCTTCCACATCGTGCTGCGCTACACCGCGGCGGAGGCCGACCCCTTCCTGTTGCCGATCGCCACCGTGCTCGGCGGCGTCGGCATCGCCGAGATCTACCGGATCGACATCGCCCTCGGCGACTCCGGTTGGGCGAGCGCCGCGGTCCGACAGATGGTGTGGAGTGCGATCGCGATCGCCGGGGCCATCGCCGTGGTCCTGATCATCCGCAACCACCGCGTGCTCTTCAAGTACACGTACATCGCCGGCCTCTTCGCCTTCGTCCTCCTCCTGCTGCCCCTGCTGCCGGGCATCGGTCGCGAGGTCAACGGAGCCCGCGTCTGGATCGGCATCGGCGACGCGGTCACCTTCCAGCCCGGCGAGATCGCGAAGATCGCTCTCGCGGTGTTCTTCGCCGGCTATCTCGTGCGCACGCGGGACAGCCTCTCGATGGTCGGCAAGAAGTTCCTCGGGATCCAGTTCCCCCGTCTGCGCGACCTCGGCCCGATCCTCGTGGTGTGGGCGATGGCGATGGGCGTGATCGTCTTCCAGCGCGACCTCGGAACCGGTCTGCTCTACTTCGGCATGTTCCTCGTCATGCTGTACGTCGCGACGAGCCGTGCCAGCTGGATCATCATCGGCCTGACGATGTTCTTCGCCGGTGCGTTCATCGCCGGCCAGACCCTCTCCTACGTCGCCGGTCGGTTCCACAACTGGTGGGACGCCTTCAACCCCGAGGTCTTCGACCGCGACGGCGGCAGCTACCAGCTCGTGCAGGGCATCTTCGGCCTCGCGCACGGCGGACTGCTCGGCACCGGGCTGGGCCAGGGCATGCCCGAGATCACCCCCGTCCCCCAGAGCGACTACATCATCGCCAGCCTCGGTGAGGAGCTCGGTCTCGCCGGTCTCTTCGCGATCTTCGCGCTCTACCTGCTGCTCGTCTCTCGGGGCTTCCGAGTCGGCTACGCCGGTACCGACGACTTCGGCAAGCTCCTCTCGATCGGCCTGGCGTTCACCGTCGCGTTGCAGGTCTTCGTCGTCGTCGGCGGCGTGACCCGCATCATCCCGCTCACGGGGCTCACCACACCCTTCCTGGCGGCCGGCGGGTCGTCGCTCGTCGCGAACTGGATCATCATCGCCGTCCTGCTCCGCATCTCCGACACGGTCCGAACCCAACCCAAGGCGGTGGTCTCATGAATCGCGAACTCAAGCGGGTGAGCATCGTCGTCCTGGCGATGTTCCTGGCGCTCTTCGGGTCGACCACCATCATCCAGATGTTCCAGGCCGACACCCTCAACGCCGACGGTCGCAACACCCGGACGCTCTACGACAGCTACCGGACGGAACGCGGTCCCATCCTGCTCACGGACGGGACCGCCATCGCCTCGTCGGTCGCGAGCGACGACGAGTACAAGTACCAGCGCGTCTACGCGAACGGACCGCTGTACGCGCCGGTCACCGGCTACTTCTCGCCCACCCAGGGCTCGTCCGGTCTCGAACTCGCGACGAACGACCTCCTCAGCGGCACGTCGAACTCCCAGTTCCTCGACTCCATCAACCGGCTCATCTCCGGTCAGGCACCGAAGGGTGCCGCGGTCGAGGTCACCCTGGACCCCGTCGTGCAGCAGGCCGCCTTCGACGCACTCGGCGACCAGGAGGGCGCGATCGTCGCCATCGAGCCGAAGACGGGCAAGATCCTCGCCTCGGTGTCGAGCCCCGGCTACGACCCGAACGTCCTGGCCAGCCACGACAACGCGGCCGTGCTCGACGCCTACCGGACCCTCGACGACGACGACCGCCAGCCACTCCTCAACAAGGGCGTCGACGGCGACCTCGATCCGCCCGGATCCACGTTCAAGCTCGTCACCGCGGCCGCCGCGTTCGCGTCGGGCGACTACACGCCGGAGTCGGAGTTCCCGAACCCCTCCACCTACACGCTGCCCGGGACGAGCACCGTCATCCGCAACTCCGAGGGTGGAAGCTGCGGCGGCGGGGCGACGGTGTCCATCGCGACGGCCGTCGAGCTCAGCTGCAACATCCCGCTCGCGGAGCTCGGCGTTGAACTCGGCTACGAGAAGATCCGCGACATGGCGCAGAGCTTCGGCTTCAACATGGACGTCAACATCACCGGAACGGGACTCAACCCCATGCCGATGCAGCCGAGCACCTTCCCGAACGCGCTGAGCGACGACCAGACCGCCATGGCCGCCTTCGGGCAGTACACCGTGCGGGCCTCGGCACTCCAGATGGCCATGGTCTCGGCCGGTATCGCGAACGGTGGCATCGTCTGCAACCCGCAGCTGGTGAACCGCGTCGTGAACCCCGATCTGAGCGTCCTCAAGGAGTTCGAACCGGCGCAGCTGTCGCAGCCGATCTCGAGCTCGGTGGCCAAGGAGATCACGGACATCATGGTCCAGGGCGTCCAGAGCGGTGCTGCGACTAATGCAAGAATAGATGGGGTCGATGTGGCTGGAAAGACAGGCACGGCACAGAACGGATCCGACGATCCGTACACGCTGTGGTTCACCGGTTTCGCGCCTGCGGACGACCCGAAGGTCGCCGTGGCGGTCGTTGTTGAAGATGGCGGTGGACTCGGACAGGACGGTTACGGCAACCTCGTGGCCGCTCCGATCGCGAAGAAAGTACTAGAGGCGGTGCTGAACAAATGAGACCGACAGCCGGGCTGACCTTCGGAGGTCGCTACGAACTGCAATCTCGCATTGCGATCGGTGGCATGGGCGAGGTGTGGCAGGCCACTGACCTGGTCATCGGCCGGACCATCGCCATCAAGATCCTCAAGGACGAGTACATGGGGGACCCCGGGTTCCTCGAGCGGTTCCGTGCCGAGGCACGGCACGCCGCACTCGTGAACCACGAGGGCATCGCCAACGTCTTCGACTACGGCGAGGAGGACGGCAGCGCGTTCCTCGTCATGGAACTCGTGCCCGGTGAGGCCCTGTCCACCGTGCTCGAGCGCGAGCGTGTCCTGCCCACCGACAAGGTGCTCGACATCGTCGCGCAGACTTCGTCCGCGCTCCAGGCCGCGCACGCTGCAGGCCTCGTCCACCGCGACATCAAGCCGGGCAACCTGCTCATCACGCCGGACGGCCGCGTCAAGATCACCGACTTCGGCATCGCCCGAATCGCCGACCAGGTGCCGCTCACGGCCACCGGTCAGGTCATGGGCACCGTGCAGTACCTCTCGCCCGAGCAGGCGAGCGGACACCCCGCCTCGCCGTCGACGGACATCTACTCGCTCGGCATCGTCGCGTACGAATGCCTCGCCGGACGCCGTCCGTTCACGGGCGAGTCGCAGGTCGCCATCGCGATGGCGCAGATCAACGAACAGCCGCCGGAGCTCCCCGTCACGATCGCCGAGCCGGTCCGCCGGTTCGTCATGTCGATGATCGCGAAGAACCCGGTCGACCGTCCGGCATCGTCCGCCCACGTCGCGCGCGCCGCTCAGGCGCTCCGTCGAGGCGACCTCAACGCCGCGGCCGCAGCCGTGCCGATGATCCTCGGTGGGGCCGGCGACGCCGCGACCACCGTCATGGACCAGACCCGCCGGATGCCCGCAGCCGACGACGCGACCACGCAGTTGCTGTCCGCCGCCGAGGCGGACCAGCTCGAGGACGACGTCGAGGGCGAGGGCGAGAAGAAGAAGCGCAGCAAGTGGACCTGGCCGCTCATCGGTCTGGTCGCGTTGCTCGTCATCGTGCTGGTCGGTTCGCTGATCGCCGTGTTCGCCAACCAGGGCAACGATGCCGGGGGCACCACGCCCCCGCCGACGACGTCCGCGGCGCCGAAGCCGACGAAGACCCCGACGCCCACACCGACGCCCACGCCCACGGTGTTTCCGATCAACCTGAGCGACCTCCAGGGCCGGTCCTTCGACGAACTCAACACGATCTTCAGCGCGCCGCCGTACAACTTCAGCGTGTCGAAGAACGTCGGCAATGCCGCGACCTCGCCGGAGCAGGTCAACACGGTGTACGACGTCAACCCGACGGGTAACGTGAAGACCGGGTCGGCGATCACCCTCACCGTGTACGGGGAGATCGCGGTCATCGACCCGCCTACGGAGGCGCCGAAGTTCGACCAGTCCGTCCTCAACGACGCTGGTCAGCTCGAGATCCCGAAGGATGCCGCGTCGACGACGATCCGTGTCGACTGGCTCGCGGTGCAGAACGCCTGCCCGAGCGGAACCGATTTCCTGGGCTACACCGTGACCGTTACGGGCGGAACGTTCCAGAACAACACCTCGGGTGAGTTCGACGCCAACACCACGTTCGGTACGGTCACCGTGGACACCCCCGGATCCCTGTCGGCGACGTACGCGGTACGGTGCAGTACAGGCACATCGTCGGGTTCCCCCGCACCGTCGCCCATCACCGTCGTCAAGGCGACTTCCTAGTACCGCTTCGAGTGCTCTCAGGGGCATCCCTGAGAGCACTCGAAGCGTGCCCGGGTAAGCTGTTAGTGTTTGTCCTCCAAGCGAATTCAGGGGTGGTACGTGGCTGACGATC
This sequence comes from Plantibacter sp. CFBP 8804, assembly GCF_014841225.1. Taxonomy (NCBI): domain Bacteria; kingdom Bacillati; phylum Actinomycetota; class Actinomycetes; order Micrococcales; family Microbacteriaceae; genus Plantibacter; species Plantibacter sp. CFBP 8804. The sequence continues at coordinate 4,969 of NZ_JACYTU010000004.1, read as the reverse complement.
AACGCCTGCTCGCAGGCCGATACGTCGTCGGCGACCTCATCGGTCGCGGGGGCATGTCCAACGTCTTCCGCGGCGTCGACACCAAGCTCGGTCGCACCGTCGCCATCAAGGTCCTGAAGTCCACGCTCGCCACCGACCCCGCATTCCGCTCCCGTTTCCGTCAGGAGGCGCAGGCCGCCTCACGGATGGCGCACCCCACGATCGTCCGCGTCTACGACGCCGGCGAGGAGCGGGTGAAGGACGGCTCCGGTCACGACCTCATCGAGCCCTTCATCGTCATGGAGTACGTCGAAGGGCGCATGCTGAAGGACCTCATCGCCGAGGGCCCCGTCGAGTCCGAGGAGGCGGTGCGCATCGCGCACAGCATCCTCACCGCGCTGGAATACTCCCACCGAGCCGGCGTCGTGCACCGCGACATCAAGCCGGGCAACGTCATGATCACCACGGCCGGCGACGTCAAGGTCACCGACTTCGGCATCGCGCGCGCCGTCTCCGATTCGTCCACGACGGTCGCCCAGACGACCGCCATCCTCGGCACGGCCGCGTACTTCTCGCCCGAGCAGGCCAAGGGCGAGACGGTCGACGCCCGGACCGACCTCTACTCCACCGGCGTGGTCCTCTTCGAGATGCTGACGGGCAAGGCGCCCTTCCGCGGCGACACCGCCGTCGCGGTCGCGTACCAGCACGTGAGCGAGCGCCCGGTGAAACCGAGCTCGATCAACCCGAAGGTGTCGCCGGCACTCGACCAGGTCGTCCTCCGAGCCCTCGCGAAGGATCGCTTCGAGCGGTACCAGAGCGCCGTCGAGTTCCGCGAGGACCTCGACGAAGCCGGAGCCGGCCATGTCCCGGTCCGACGCGACGACCACGACTCGCTGTTCGGCCCATCTCCGACGGCGGCGTCCAGCACCGAGCAGGCGATCCGTCAGCTCACCTCTGACGACACCGTGACGCGTACTCAGCGCCGGCCACCGGTCGTGTGGATCTGGGCCGCCATCGCCGGTATCGCCGTCATCCTGTTCTCACTCGTGTTCTGGGTGGTGCAGCTCCCGCCCGCGACAAGCATCTCCACGGACTCCCGAGAGGTGCCGGATCTCGTCGACGCCACGTGGGAGAGCGCGAACAGCACGATCGAGCAGCTCGAGCTCGTCCCCACCAAGTTCGACGAAGCGAGCAGCGACTACGATGCCGGGCACGTCATCCGCACCGACCCGCCAGGCGGCACCACGGTCACGAAGAACACGCAGATCAAGGTCTACGTGTCGACCGGTCGCGCTCAGGTCGAGGTACCCGACGTCACCAACCAATCCTCCGAGGCCGCGTGGGCCGCGGTCACCGCTGCCGGCCTCACCCAAGGCTCCGTGACCCGCGAGAACTCGCCGACCGTGCCGGCAGGTGTCGTGCTGCGGATGGATCCCGGAGCGGGTACCTCCGTCGACCAGGGGTCCACGGTGAACCTCGTCGTCTCCAGCGGGAACGTCACGCTGACGGACGTCGTCGGGCAGCCACTCCTCGACGCGACGAACTACCTGCAGGATGCGACGAGGCAGTTCACCGTGCAGCCGCAGGCCGACGCGACGTGCAAGGCCGTCGCCGGCGACCCGGTGACGGCCATGTCACCCGCACCGGGCGACATCCCGCAGAAGTCGGTCATCACACTCACCTACTGCACCGGTCCATAGGCCCCGCTGGTTCCTGAGCCTGTCGAAGAGCGGTCCCTGCGCACGCTCACCGGTCCCTGAGCAGGCTCTCCGGTCCCTGAGCCAGCTCTCCGGTCCCTGAGCCAGCTCTCCGGTCCCTGAGCCTGTCGAAGGGCCTACCGGGTCATGAGCGGACTGAGCCCTCGTGCCCGCTCATGCGCACCGGTGAGCCCGGCCGTCTCGAGCCAGTTCGCCAGGAGCTGGTAGCCGCCCTCGGAGAGCACCGACTCCGGATGGAACTGCACGCCGTGGATCGGGGCGTCACGATGGCGGAGGCCCATGATGACGCCGCCGGTCGTCCGGCTCGTCACGACGAGCTCCTCGGGAACGCTGCCGTCGACGACGGCCAGCGAGTGGTACCGGGTGGCGTTGAACTGCTGCGGGATCCCGCGGTAGAGGGCACTACCGTCGTGTTCCACGAGCGAGCTCTGCCCGTGCATCAGCTCGTCTGCGGTGTGCACGGTCGCTCCGAACGCCTCGGCGATCGCCTGGTGGCCGAGGCACACCCCGAGGAGCGGTGTCCCGGTGCGGCACGCGGCGCGCACGGTGGCCAGCGAGATCCCGGCGTCAGCGGGCCGGCCGGGTCCGGGCGAGACGAGCACGCCGTCGAACTCGAGGATCCGCCGCTCGAGGTCGTCGAGCGCGATGCCGTCGTTCTGCACCACAAGGGTCTCTGCGCCCAGTTGTTCGACGTACCCGTTCAGCGTGTAGACGAAGCTGTCGTAGTTGTCGATGACCAGGACTCGGGTCATTCGTCGCCGACGGTCACATTCTGATCGACGATGAACGAGTCCACGTAGGGGAACACCCAGGTGAAGAGTGCGGCCACGACCGCCACGAACAGGACGACGAGGATGATGATCCTCAGCCAGACGGGTCCGGGCAGGACCCTCCAGAGTGCGCCGTACATCGTCAGCCTCCAGCGGCCGCGACGGACGCGGCGATCTCGGCGGGCGGCCCGGCGGACAGCGGCTGCCAGGACTCGTACACCGCGTAAGCGATACTGCGTTCCGCTGTCGAATAGAGCGGGTTGCAGGTGGTCAGGGTGAGGATGCGCTGCGTGGGTGCGACGCCGTCCACCTGTGGGACGGGATTGAGGACGTCCACCTGGGTGGGCAACACGTAGGTGATGTTCCGGAACACGTAGGTGTAATAGCCGTCGGCCGTCTGGACGTAGACCTTGTCGCCGATCTGCAGGTCACTGATCAGGGTCATCGCGCCGCCGTAAGCCTTGCGGTGACCGGCGACGACGAAGTTGCCGACCTCTCCGGGCATCTGGGTGCTCGGGTAGTGACCGACGCCGAGGTCGAAGCTGTTGAGGACGGTCGCGGTGTCGACACCCTCGGCGACCACGCGGCGGTAGTCGGCACCGTACCGCGGCACGTAGAGCACAGCGAACGGGTCGCCCGGCGCGGGCCGGGCGGTCACGGGCGGCTCACCGTAGTTCGGCGCGCCGGTCGCATCGACGGTCGGTTCGGGCGCCGGAGCGCTCTCGGCGTTCTTGATCCACTCCTGCGACTGGTTCGACGCGGCGTTCGCCTGGCTGCCGGCCATGATCATGTCGTTCCACCAGAGCTGCCAGGCGAGGAACAGCAGGACCACCATGCCCGCGGTGATGAGCAGCTCCCCGGCCACCCCGAAGACGCTGATCCGGTGCTTCGACGGCGCTCTGCGCTCAGCGGCGCGTGCGCTCGCTCGCGAAGGTAGGTCGTCGGTCACGGATGGATTCTACCGAGAAGAACCGGGGATCGGCTGATCCCCAAGGCACCGATTGGGGTGAACAGGTAGAATGTCGGCATGGCACGCACGAAGTCACGAAGCAAACCGTCCCGCGAACCCGAGCAGACGAGCGGCGAACCCGCACCGAACGCGGTCTGGTTCAAGCCGGTCATGTTCGGCTTCATGCTCCTCGGCCTCGCCTGGATCGTCGTCTACTACCTGAGCGGCACGCTGCTCCCGATCCAGTCGCTCGGCCCGTGGAACATCCTCGTCGGCTTCGGGATCGCCTTCATCGGCTTCCTCATGACCACCAGGTGGCGCTAGCCTCTCTCACTTCACGTCGTGCACAGCGGGTCGTCCTCTCGGACGGCCCGCTGTTTCGTTGCACTCGGGATCCGGCGTATCGAGTTCTCCACAGGAATGTGGAGAACTTCCGAGTTATCCACATGCCGGTGTGGAGAACCGCAGGGAGTCCCGGAAACACGGGGAACCACACCGGTGTAATTATCCCCAGTGTTCATAACTCTGTGGATAACTCGAGAAACCTTCAACGTCTGCTGCACGGTTGTGGCGCGCCGCCGGGCGCACCACTGGTCGACGCGGGTCACCGGGCAGCACCCGGTCACGGATCCGAACCCTGTCACCGAGCCACACCGGGTCACCGAGCCAAACCCGGTCACTGAGCCAAACCCGGTCACTGAGCCAAACCCGGTCACTGAGCCGAACCCGGTCACTGAGCCTGTCGAAGTGCGGTCCCGCTCAGAGGAGGGCGGGCAGCAGGCTGGCACCCACGAGGACGACGCTCAAGGCGCCGATCAGGACCGCCTGGAGCGGCTGCTGCGTGCGCTTGCGGGTGTTGACGAGGATGAGGCCGACGAGGGCGCCTCCGACGAGCCCGCCCAGGTGGGCCTGCCAGGCGATGTTCACGCCGGGGATGAAACCGATGACGAGGTTGATACCCAGGAGCACCAGCAGCCCGCGGGTGTCGGCACCCATGCGTCGCTGGATGACGAGGAACGCCCCGAGGAGACCGAAGATCGCGCCCGAGGCGCCGACGACGGCCGTCCTCGGGTCGGCGAGGAACAGGACACCGACCGAACCGGCGAACCCGGCGACCAGGTAGAGGGCGAGGAACCGCCAGTGCCCGAGCATCGTCTCGAGGATCCGGCCGAAGATCCAGAGCGTGTACATGTTCAGCAGGATGTGGAAGATGAACCCCTGCGAGTGCACGAACACGGCGGTCAGCATCCGCCAGGGCTGGAAGGCGCCGTACGACGGATCGGAGTACACGCCGGCGTAGAGGAGCGCGTTCGTGACGCCGAGCCCGGGGATCCACTGCAACAGGAACACGAACGCCGTCACGGCGATGATCGCGTACGTGACGATGGGGGAGGAGTTGCTGATCCTCGCGCCGAGACGGTTGCGGGGGGCGCTCTGTCGTTGCGCCTTCATGTCCTCCGGACAGATGAACCCGACTGCCCCGGGCGTCTGGCACTCTCCACAGATCGTCCGACCGCAACGCTGGCAGAGCACGAAGCTCTGTCGGTCGGGGT
>NZ_JACYTU010000003.1:0-400087 GCF_014841225.1 Plantibacter sp. CFBP 8804 | reverse complement strand
GCCCCGGGGGGGGGGGGGGGGGTCGGGCGGGAGTGCCCTTCGACAGGCTCAGGGACCGGGGGTGGCTGGGGCGGGAGTGCCCTTCGTACAGGCTCGGGGACCGGGGTGACTTGAGCGCGAGCGCCCTTCGACAGGCTCAGGGACCGGGGCGCTACTCCGGGCCCTCGCCGAAGCTGTCGCCGACGGGAGCGCGGTCCGCCAGGTCGTCCTGGTCGTCGAGGTCCTCGACGGCGTCCTCGGTGTCCGAGTCGTCGTCCAGACCCGCATCGCCGACGACGTCGTCACCACCGACGCCGTCACCGGCGTTGCTCAGGCCGCCGTCACCGGGGGCCGCGTCGTCGGCCGAGCGGTCGACCGCACCGCCGTCGGGCACGACACCGCCGACCGAGCTGTCGGTATGGTCCTCACCGGGCACGTGTGCCTGGGCACCCGGGCCGCCGTGGGCGAGGGCGTCGCGTTGGGCGTCTGCTGCTGCTGGATCCATGGGATTGCTCATGACGGCAGCGTAGGCCGGACGCCGAGACGTCGCGGGGGCTTGGCTCAGGGACGCCGGACGCCTATCCTCCGTGCTCCCCGCCGGACCCGACGCGGTGTCGACAGCGTGGTGCCCTTCGACAGGCTCAGGGACCGGGGCAGGCTCAGGGACCGGGGAGGGTCAGCGGCCGGTGTGCTCCACGATGATCGCCTTGATGCGGTCGACGTCGGCCGGCACGATCTCGAAGCGCTGCTCGAGCCCCTCGATGCCCTCGAACGCCTCGGGACGCTCCGGCTCCTCGCCGAGCGCCTCGCGGACGATCTCGGCGAACTTCGCCGGCAGTGCGGTCTCGAGCACGAGCATCGGGACGCCCTCGCGCAGGTGGCGACGGGCGACCGTGACGCCGTCGGCGGTGTGCGGGTCGATCGTGACGCCGTAGCGCTCGTGCACGTCGCGGATGGTGGCGACGCGGTCGGCGTGCGTGCTGCGACCGGAGACGAAGCCGAACTCGCTGATCCGCTCGAACTCGGGTGTCCCGGAGAGGTCGAACCCGCCCTCCTCGTCGAGGGACCGGAACAGCTCACCGAGGCGGGTCGCGTCCTGACCGACGAGGTCGTAGAGGAAGCGCTCGAAGTTCGACGCCTTCGAGATGTCCATGCTCGGGCTGGAGGTGTGGTGCGTCTCGGCCGCCGAGCGCGGGCGGTACACGCCCGTGCGGAAGAACTCGTCGAGGACGTCGTTCTCGTTCGTCGCGACGACGAGCTGGTCGATCGGGAGCCCCATGGAGCGGGCGATGTGCCCGGCGCAGACGTTGCCGAAGTTGCCGGACGGCACCGAGAACGACACCTTCTGGCCCGGACCGTCGGTCGCGAGCAGCCAGCCGTGCACGTAGTACACGACCTGCGCGACGACGCGGGCCCAGTTGATCGAGTTGACCGTACCGACGGCGTGGAGTGCTTTGAACGGAGCGTCCTTCGAGACGGCCTTCACGATGTCCTGGCAGTCGTCGAAGTTCCCCTCGACGGCGAGGTTCACGATGTTGTCGTCCTGGAGGCTGAACATCTGCGCGCGCTGGAAGCTGCTCATGCGGCCGTGCGGGCTCAGCATGATGACCCGGATGCCGGTCTTGCCGCGCATGGCGTGCTCGGCCGCGCTCCCGGTGTCGCCGGACGTCGCGCCGAGGATGTTGAGCTCGTCGCCGCTCTTCGCGAGCGTGTACTCGAAGAGGTTGCCGAGCAACTGCATCGCCATGTCCTTGAAGGCGAGCGTCGGGCCGTTCGAGAGGCCGAGGAGCTGCAGCTCGGTGCGGCCCTCCTCGCCGAGGGTGCGCAGCGGGGTGATGAGCGAGGCGTCGTCGCCGGCGCGGCCGTTCGAGTAGACCTCGGCGGTGTAGGTGCGACGGGTGATGTCCTGAAGCTCGGCGGCGGGGATGTCGTCGGCGAACTTCGACAGCACGGCGAACGCGAGGTCGGCATAGGACAGCTCGCGCCACGACTCGAGCTCCTCAGCGGTCAGCTGCGGGTACTCCGCCGGGAGGTACAGGCCGCCGTCCGGGGCGAGCCCGCCGAGGAGGATGTCCGAGAAGTGCTGGGGCAGATCGTGGCCCCGCGTCGACTGATAGTGCATGACCGTCTCTCTCATCCGGTTGGAAGCCCGATCTCCAACCTTGCCATATCGGGGGTCGACGCGCAGAGGCCCGCCGTCATCGTGACCGGCCGCTACGCGCGGGCGAGTTCCTCGCGGATCGCGGCGACGAACGCGTCGATGTCGCCCTCCGTGGTGTCGAACGAGCACATCCAGCGCACCTCGCCCTTCGCCGCGTCCCAGTCGTAGAAGCGGAAGCGTTCGCGCAAGCGGTCGGGGACGCCCGCTGGCAGGGTCGCGAACACCGCGTTGGCCTGGGTCGGCTGGCTGAAGCCGAGTCCCGGTGCCTCGCCGGCGGCGATGAGGGCCTCGAGGGAGGTGCGGAGGCGCGCGGCCATCGCATTGGCGTGGGTCGCGGAGCGGAGCCAGAGCCCGTCGCCACCGTCGGCCGCCGGCTCGAGCAGGGCGATGAGCTGCGCCGCACCGAAGCGCATCTTCGACGCCAGCTGCATGTTGAGCTTCCGCAGGTAGACGAGGCCCTCCGATGCCGACGGTTCGAGCACGACGATGGCCTCGCCGAACATGAGTCCGTTCTTCGTCCCACCGAAGGACAGCACGTCGACGCCGGCATCGGCGGTGAACGCGCGCAGTGGGACGCCGAGGGCTGCTGCGGCGTTGGCGATGCGGGCGCCGTCGAGGTGCAGCTTCATGCCGTGACCGTGCGCGTGGTCGGCGATCGCGCGGATCTCCTCGGGCGTGTACAGGGTGCCGAGCTCGGTGGTCTGCGTGATCGAGACGACGAGCGGCTGTGCACGGTGCTCGTCGCCCCAGCCCCACGCTTCGCGGTCGATGAGGTCGGGCGTGAGCTTGCCGTCGGGGGCGTCGACCGTCAGGAGCTTGATGCCACCGACCCGCTCCGGCGCGCCGCCCTCGTCGGAGTTGATGTGCGCGGTCGACGCCGAGATGACGGCACCCCAGCGCGGGAGCATGGACTGCAGACCGACGACGTTCGCGCCGGTGCCGTTGAAGACGGGGAACACGGCGACGTCGCGGCCGAAGTGATCGGCGAAGACCTCGTGCAGCCGGCGGGTGTAGTCGTCCTCGCCGTACGCGATCTGGTGGCCGCCGTTGGCCGCCGCGAGTGCATCGAGGATCTCGGGGTGGACGCCGGAGTAGTTGTCGGAGGCGAAGCCACGGATGCTGGTGTCATGCAGAGAGTCGGTCACTGATCCATCCTCGCGCATGCCACACGCAGCTTCCGTGCATCGCGGGCCGACTTCCTGCGTGCTCGGGTCGCCGTCGGGCATGTTCACAATTCAGGAGCGCCCGGGCGTGGTGCGCCCGCACCGTGCGTGTCGGTGGGGACGCGCCGAGGCGCTCCTGAATTGTGAACCGAGAGACGGGGTCAGTCGGCGGCGTGACGGGGGCCGTCGGAGGAGGGGACGACCTCCTCGGGCACGGCGTCGATCGCGGCGTCGACGTCGGCGTGCGCACCGGGCTCCGGCTCCGCGTCCGGGGTCTCCTGTGCGAGCGCGTGCTCGTAGGCGAGCGCGTGCACGGCGATCGAGGAGGCGACGGCGGCCTGCTGCTCGTCTTCGGCGGAGGGCTGAGCCGGCTGTTCGGCCGCCAGCGCGGCGGCCTGCTCGGGCGTCAGCCGGGCGTCCTGGTCCTCCTCATCCTCGTCCACGAGGTCGAGCACGATGGGCTCGTCGCCGTAGATGTCGCCGGCCGGATCGCCCGCGAGCGGGGCCGGCGCGGGGAGGCGCTGCTCGGCGTCGAGGAACTGCTTGGCCTCGAAGGCACCGGGGTTGAAGACCTCGTCGATCCCGCCGAGCCCGCTCATGCCTTGAGCGCTTCCGAGAGCTTGACCCGGCCACCCATTTTCAGCAGCGAGTTCTCGTAGATCCGCGAGCCGACGAGGATGACGAGCGCCGCGGTGACCCCGAGGATCAGCAGGGACAGGATCGGCTCCCACCACTGCGCCGAGCCGACGAAGAGACGGACGGGCATGCCCACGGCTGCCGAGAACGGCACGTAGGACATGATCGTCATCACCACCGGGTTGTCGTTGAAGAAGATGACGGCGAAGTACGGGATCATGATCAGCATCGTAATCGGGGTCGTCGTCGAACCGATGTCCTCTTGACGTGAGACCAGCGATCCGGCAGCGGCGAACAGTGCGGCCAGCAGGATGAAGCCGAGCACGAAGAACACCACGAACCAGACGACCGGGGTCCCGAGGCCGGCGAGCAGCTCGGTCTGGCCCGTCACCGTCAGCCCGATCACCGACAGCGCCGCGATCGCCAGGATCTGCCCGAACGCCAGGATGCTGTTGCCGAGCACCTTGCCGGCGAGGAGCGCCTTCACGGGGATGGCGGACATGAGGATCTCGACGACGCGGGTCTGCTTCTCCTCGACGACGCTCTGCGCGATCGACGCCCCGAAGGTGGTGGCGGAGACGAAGAACACGAGACCGAACCCGAGCGACACGATGTAGAGCAGGAAGCCCGCGGAGCCGTCCGCGTCGGGATCGAGGATGGTGACCTGCGGCTGCGCGCTCAGTTGCATGATGAGCGTGTTGGAGGCCTCGGAGTCGAAGATCACCTGGACGCCGGTGGGGTTGTCGTCGGAGGCCGGTGCGATCGCCGCCTCGACGTCGCCCGACTTCACCAGGGCCTCAGCTGCGGCGACGTCGGTCGCCTCGGTCACGTCGAAGGTCTTGCCGTCGACGAGTCCCGCACCCGCGTTCCCGACGACCGCGACCTTCGTGGTCTCCGAGGCGGTGTTCTTCGCGAGGAACCCACCGACGACGATACCGGCGAGGATCACGAGGAGCAGGATGCCCGTCGAGATGAGGAAGGTCTTGCTGCGCAGACGCATCTTGACCTCGCGCTCGGCGACGAGACCGATGCTCTGCACGAGGCTGGGGGAGGCCGGGCCGGAGCGACGACGACCGGCGGGCTGGATCGGGGACTCGGTTGCCGTGGTCACTGGATGACCTCCTTGAAGATCTGGGCGAGGGTGGGTCGGAGGGGGGCGAAGCTCGTGACGTCGCCCTGGGTCAGCGCCTCACGGAGCACGGCCTGCGCCGCCTGGGCGTCGTCGGCGTCGAAGAGGGCGTAGCCACCGTCGAAGTCGACGACGGAGATCCCCGGACGCTCGCGCAGCCAGCCGGTGTCGGCCGCGCTGAGCAGCTCGTAGCGGTTGCCGGCGTGGGCTTCGCGGAGCGACTCGCGCGAGCCGGAGGCGCGGATCCTGCCACCGGCGATGATCACGAGGTCGTCGCAGAGGCGCTCCACGATGTCGAGCTGGTGACTGGAGAACAGGACGGGGGAGCCGTCTGCGGCGAACTCGCTGAGCACCCCGACGACCACGTCGACCGCCATCGGGTCGAGACCGGAGAACGGCTCGTCGAGGACGAGGACGTCGGGGTCGTGGACGAGCGCCGCGGCGATCTGTGCCCGCTGCTGGTTGCCGAGCGACAGGCTCTCGAGGGCGTCGTTCCGGCGCTCGCCGAGGCCGAGGCGCTCGAGCAGTTCGCCGGCGTTGCGCTTGGCGGCGTGGGTCGTGAACCCGTGGAGGCGGGCCAGGTAGACGAGCTGTTCCTCGACCCGCATCTTCGGGTAGAGGCCGCGCTCCTCCGGCATGTAGCCGAACCGGCGGCGGTCTTCCGGGGTGAGCGGGGTGCCGTCGAGGGTGACGGTTCCGGCGTTCGCGGCGAGGACACCGAGCAGGATGCGCATCGTCGTCGTCTTGCCGGCGCCGTTCCCGCCGACGAACCCCGTCATGCGGCCGGGGGCGACCTGGAAGCTGACGTCGTCGAGCACCTTCCGCTCGCCGTACGACTTGTCGATGTGGCTGAGTTCGAGCATCGGCCGCCTCCTGTGATCTGCGTGCTGGACCGAGTGTCCTGCGTCGGGTTCTCCCGGTATGGCGATCACGCTACGCGGCGTGGTGTGCCACCGGCATCCGCCGTAGGACGGGTTGACGCGACGACGCCCGGTCCCCTTCTCCGTCGAGTGGGGGATACCGGGCGTCGTGGACCAGCCGAGCGCTGGATCAGGCGGGGCGGGACTCCGGGGAGACCGTCTTCGAGGGGTCGGTCTCGGCGACGGAGCCGATGGCCTCGTCGATGCGGGCGATGACCGCGTCGTCGAGCTTCACACCGGCCGCGGCGGCGTTCGCGGTGACCTGCTCGGGACGCGAAGCCCCGACGATCGCACCGGCGATGTTGTCGTTGTGCAGCACCCACGCGAGCGCCAGCTGCGCCATGGTGAGGTCGAGCTCGTCGGCGATGGGCTTCAGCTGCTGGACGGCCGTGAGCACCTCGTCGTCGAGGAAGCGCTTGATGGTGTCGGCGCCGCCCTTCTCGTCGGTGGCCCGGCTGCCCTGCGGGAGCTCTGCGCCCGGGAGGTACTTGCCGCTGAGGACGCCCTGCGCCACCGGCGACCAGACGATCTGGGAGATGCCGAGTTCGCGTGAGGTGGGGACGACCTCCTCCTCGATGACCCGCCACAGCATCGAGTACTGCGGCTGGTTCGAGATGAGCTGGAAGCCCAGCTCCTTGGACAGGGCGTGGCCGGCGCGCAGCTGCTCGGCGTTCCACTCGCTCACGCCGATGTAGAGCGCCTTGCCCGCCCGGACGACGTCGGCGAAGGCCTGCATCGTCTCCTCGAGGGGCGTCTCGCTGTCGTAGCGGTGGGCCTGGTACAGGTCGACGTAGTCGGTGCCGAGACGCGTGAGCGACCCGTCGATCGACTCCATGATGTGCTTGCGCGACAGCCCGACGTCGTTGTGCCCCTTCGGGCCGGTGGGCCAGTAGACCTTCGTGAAGATCTCCAGGCTCGCGCGTCGTTCGTCCTTGAGGGCGTCGCCGAGCACCTGCTCAGCCGCCGTGTTCGCGTAGGCGTCGGCCGTGTCGAAGGTGGTGATGCCGGCGTCGAGGGCGGCGCGAACGCTCGCCGTGGCGACGTCGTTCTCCACCTGCGAGGCGTGGGTCAGCCAGTTGCCGAAGATGATCTCTGAGATCTTGAGTCCGCTGTTGCCGAGGTATCGAAATTCCATGGTCGTCACGCTACTCCTCGCATCCGACCGGCCGACGGGGTTGCGCGGAGACGGAGCGAACCCTCAGCTGCGCGGCGACGCCAGCCCGTGCTCGTAGGTATAGATGACCGCCTGGATGCGATCACGGAGGGCGAGCTTCTGCAGCACCTTCGAGACGTGCGACTTCACGGTCGCCTCGCCGACGAAGAGCGTGGTCGCGATCTCCTGGTTGGACAGGCCCTGGGCGACCAGCTGCAGGACCTCCCGCTCGCGCTCCGTCAGCTGGTCGTAGTCGGCGCCGGTCGTCGGCCCGGCCGGGACGGTGTGATCCTCCACGGCGTCCTCGACGGCGGGGGCCTGCCGGGTGAACCCCTCGATGACCCGGCGGGTGACCGCCGGAGAGAGGAGCGCCTCCCCGCCCGCGATCACCGAGACCGCTGCGACGAGTTCTTCCGGCGAGGAGTTCTTCAGGAGGAACCCGCTCGCACCGGCCCGGAGCGCCTCGGCCAGGTAGTCGTCGCGGTCGAAGGTGGTGAGGATGAGGACGGCGGCGTTGGTGTCCGGATCCGCGACGATCCGACGGGTGGCCTCGAGGCCGTCCATGCCCGGCATCTGGACGTCCATGCAGATCACGTCCGGCGCGAGCGTCGTCGCCAGCGCGACGGCCTCGGCGCCGTCCGACGCCTCACCGACGATCTCGATCCCGGGCTGGGAGCCCAGGATGATGCGGAAGCCGGCGCGCAGCAGCTCCTGGTCGTCGACGAGAAGGATGCGGGTGGGCTGCTCGGTCATGCCTGGTCCTTCGTCGTGGTGGTGTGGGGTCGTCCTGCGGCGGAGGAGGCGAGGCGGGCGTCGGCGATGGACGCGGCGACGGGCTCCATCGCCTGGTCGCACGGCCGGCCGAGCGGGATGGCGGCCCGCACGAGGAAGCCGCCGCGGGCGCGGGCCCCGACCTCGAGGACGCCTCCGGACGACGCCACGCGCTCCCGCATCCCGATGAGCCCGAGCCCGCCGCGCCGGGCCACCGTCGGGACGGTCCCCGTGTTCGTGACCTCGAGCTCGACCGCGTCGTCCAGATAGCGGAGCCTGAGTTCGGCCGTCGCCGTGGTGCCGCCGTACTTACGGGCGTTCGTGAGCGCCTCCTGCGCGATCCGATACAGGTTGAACGACACGACGGCCGGGATCGCGACCGGTGTGCCCACGAGTTCGAACCTCGTCGGCAGCCCGTTCGCCGTCGACTCGTCGGCGAGCCGGCCCAGCTGGCCGACGCCGACGGTCGACGGACTGCTCTCCTCGTCGGTCGGTTCTCCGTGCGCGCGGAGGGTGCCGAGCATCTTGCGCAGCTCGTCGATCGCGCTCCGTGCGCCGAGCTCGACGTTCGTGAGCGCATCCCGCGCGGCGGCCGGGTCCGCATCGAGCACGGTGCGCGCGGCGCCTGCCTGGACCCCCATGACCGAGACGTGGTGGGCGACGACGTCGTGCAGCTCGCGCGCGATCCGCACCCGCTCGAGGGCGACCGCCTGCCGGGCGGAACGGGCGCGCTCCGCCTCGAGCTCGGCCGTGCGCTGCTCGAGCGCCGCCCGCTCCCGGGAGGACTGGTACACGCGCTCGCCGAAGAAGTACGCGGCTCCGAAGTAGAGGATGTTCGTCAGGATCTGGATGAGGATGAACGCCACGAGGGGTGAGAAGAGCCCCACCCGGGAGAGACTGGGCAAGGCGTCGGGGTCGGTCGCCTGGATGAACATGGAGACGAGCAGCCAGACGAACATGGCGACGATGATGAGCACGCGGACGAGCGCAGCGCGACGTCGGTTCGGAACCCATGCCCCGACCGTGTAGATCGCGAGGAACAGGGCGATGTTCGTGAAGAGGACCTCGGGTACGAGCACCGTGCCGCCCACGATGAACATGACGGCGACGACGATCGAGACGGAGCACGGGAAGCGGCGGCGGAACGCGAGCGGCGCGGTGATGCCGACCGCCCAGAGGACGGACGCCCACATCGGTGCGGGCTCGGGGTAGAACCCGGCGATCGTGTACAGCGTCAGGCTGAGGAGGGTACCGACGCCGAGGGCGACGGCGAGGATGATGTCGGATCGCTGTTCCGACGGCGTCGCGGCCGGACGCCGCCACTCGGCGTCGTAGGGGTCGACCGGGCGTTCCTCCTGCTGGTCGACGGCGGGCTCGCTCATGCCGTCCACGCTAGCGCGACGCCCCGCCTGGGACATCCGTCGAGCGACGGAGCGCGGCGGTCCGGCGTTCGAACAAGAGCCCGGAGCGGCACTCAGGAGAGTGCTGCTCCGGGCTCCTCCGCGGCACGGTCGGGTCAGGCCGCGGATCGCCCCGTGATCCCGGCGGTCGACGTGATGACGTCCGCCATCTTCTTGCCGAGCGCCTCATAGAACATCGACAGGGGGAACTCGTCGTCGAGGACCGCGTCGGTGAGCCCGCGCGGCGGTCCGCTCAGGATCTCGTCGGACAGCCCACGCGCCCACTGCGACGCGGGGTGCGGCGTCAGCGTCGTCCGGACGAGCTCGTACGCGGCGAGCCAGTGCGCGGTCTTCGGACGGTCGATCGATCGCCAGTACAGCTCGTCGATGCTCTCGCCGAGCCGCACGACCACGTCGGGCACCTCGTCCCAGTCGATCGTGAGCCTGGTGTCGGTCCAGTGCAGCACGCCGTGCTGGTGCATCCACGCGAACAGCAGCTGGCCGCCGACGCCGTCGTAGTTCCGGACGCGTGAGCCGGTGATGGCGAACCGGAAGATGCGGTCGAAGATGATCGCGTACTGGACGAGCTTCGCGTGCTCGAGGATCGCCACGTCCGCCGCGTCGAGCGTCTCGGTCTCCGCGCGGGTCGTCAGCGTGCGCTCCAGCCGGACCGATTCGCGGAACGCCGTGAGATCGCAGCGCAGCTCCTCGAGCGAGTACAGGAAGAACGGCATCCGCTGCTTGATCATGAACGGGTCGAACGGGAGGTCACCACGCATGTGCGTGCGGTCGTGGATGAGGTCCCACATGACGAAGGTCTCCTCGGCCAGCTGCTGGTCGTCCAGGAGGGACGCGGCGTCGGCCGGGAGCTCGAGCTTGGTGATCTCGGAAGCGGCTCGGACGACCCGACGGTACCGGGCCGCCTCGCGGTCCTGGAAGATCGCGCCCCAGGTGAACGCCGGGATCGCGCGCATCGCGACCGTCTCGGGGAAGAGGACCGCCGAGTTCGTGTCGTACCCCGGCGTGAAGTCGAGGAAGCGGATCGGCACGAAGAGCGCGTTCGTGTAGTCGCCGGCCTCGAGCGCGGCGATGAACTCGGGCCAGATGACCTCGACGAGCACGGCCTCGATGTGGCGGTCGGTCGAACCGTTCTGCGTGACCATCGGGAACACGACGAGGTGTCCCAGGCCGTCCACGCGGTGCCGCTCGGGGTGGAAGGCGACGAGCGAGTCGAGGAAGTCCGGGGCGCCGAAGCCGTCGCGCTCCCAGCGGTCGAAGTCGGCGACGAGGGCGTCGAGGTACTCGGCGTCGTGCGGGAAGTTCGGAGCGAGGGTGCGGACGCTCGCGACGATCGTGGCGACGTGCCCTGCCGCCGGCCCGTGGTCGCTCGCCTCGGGGATCGAGCCGTCCTTCACCTGGACGGCCTGCAGCGCGGTCGCGGCGGCCTTGAGGTCCGTCCAGGCCGGGTGCCCGACGAGTGCGGCGGCGTCTTCGACGACCTCCGGCTCTCCGACGATGCTCTTCGTGTGGGTGGTGGCGACGTTCGACATGGTGAACCTCCTTCCGCGTGCGCAGGCGTCGCCCGGGGTGGGCGACGATTCCTTCGAGCGTAGGGGCGGAGGGGGTGCGGATTTCTTGCGTCAGGAGCGACTTCGCTGCAACATTCGGCCGTTCGCGCTGGGGAACTGCACGGCCGGCGGCGGCAGGCCCCTACCCCCAGCGGCGCTTGATCCAGCGGTCGAGTACACCGACGAGCGCATCGGTGATCGCGCCGAGCAGGGCGAGCACGATGATGACGAAGAAGATGCGGTCGACCCGGCCGTTGTTCTGCGAGTCCACCAGGCGGAATCCGAGTCCCATGGACGAGGCGATGAGCTCCGCCGCCACGAGGAACAGCCACGACTGCGCCAGCGCGAGCCGGAGGCCGGAGACGACCGAGGGCGTCACGGCGGGCAGCTGCACCGTCCGGAACAACGCGACACCGTTCAGCCCGAACGCGCGGCCGGCCTCGACCAGGTGCTTGTCCACGTGGCGGAGCGCGGCGGAGACCGTCGTGTACACCGGGAAGAACGCGCCGATCGCGATGAGCGTGATCTTCGACTCCTCACCGATCTTCAGCCAGAGGATGAGCAGCGGGACCCACGCGAGCGACGGGACGGCACGGATCGCCGCGAAGGTCGTCGACAGCAGGATGTCGCCGAGGCGCGAGAGCCCCACGACCGCGCCGAGGACGAGGCCGAGGACAGCGCCGATGAGGAACCCGATGAGCACGCGCTGCACCGAGATGGCGACGTCCTGCTGCAGCCAGCCGCGCTGCGCGAGATCCACGCCGGCCGCCCAGACCTCGGCGGGTGCCGGGAGTTGCGAGGCGGGGACGAGGCCGAACGCGGTGACGAGCTGCCAGGCCCCGAGGATGACGACGGGGACGAGGAAGCCGCCGAGGACGACGACGATCCTGCGGGACCCGAGAACGGCGCGCGCGTCGCGGCCGGACTGGGTCGCCTGGGCACCCGCGGCTGCGGTGGTGCCGAGACCGGGTTGGTCGCTCACGGGAGCCTCTCGGGACGGGGTCATGGGCCCTTCGACAGGCTCAGGGACCGAGGTTGGGAAGGTGCCGGACTACTTCGCGCCGATGACGGATGGGTCCGCGTCGTCCACGAAGCTCGGGTTGAAGAGGTCGGCCAGGGCGTCGTCGACCTTGTCCTGCGACGACACGTCGCCGGACTCCACGAAGATCGGGCCGATGATCGACAGGACCTGCTCCTGCGCCTTGCCCGGGGCCGGGTCGACGTCGAGGTTCGAGCGCTCCGTGATCACCTTCGTCGCCACGGCGAGGTCGAGGCCAGCGGCGTCCGCGAGGATCTGCGCCGTCTCGTCGGGGTTCGACGCAGCCCATTCACGAGCGTGCTCATAGGCGTTCACGACGGTCTGCGCGACGTCCGGGCGCTCGTCGATGAAGGACTCGGTCGCGGCCAGGATGCCGTAGCTGTTGAAGTCGACGTTGCGGTAGATGAGCTTCGCGCCCGCCTCCTCGGCGCCGGCCATGATCGGGTCGAGACCGGCCCACGCGTCGACGGAACCGTTCTGCAGGGCAGCCCAGCCGTCGGCGTGCTGGAGGTTCTCGATCGTGACGTCCGAGGCGGACAGGCCGGCCTCCTCCAGCGCCTGCAGGAGGAAGAAGTAGGGGTCGGTGCCCTTCGTCGCGGCGACCTTCTTGCCCTTGAGCTCGGCGACGTCCGTGATCGTCGAGCCCTGGCCGACGACGATCGCCGACCACTCGGGCTGCGAGAAGACGTCGATCGCCTGGATGGCCGATCCGTTCGCCCGGTTCAGGAGTGCGGCGGACCCGGCGGTGGACCCGACGTCGATCGCGTCGGCCCGCAGTGCCTCGTTCGCCTTATTGGAGCCGGCCGACTGGACCCAGTTGACGGTGATGTCCTGGTCGTCGAGTGCGTCCTCGAGCCAGCCCTGGTCCTTGATGATGAGGGAGAGCGGGTTGTAGGTCGCGAAGTCGATGTCGAGCGTGCCGCCCTCGGTGGTGCCGGCGGTGCTGTCGCCGCCGGCCGCAGGAGCGTTCTCGCCCGCGACGCAGCCGCTGAGGAGGAGCGCTGCGGCGGCGGTCGCGGCGACGATGGCCGCGCGCCCGGCGCGGGAGGTGGTGAAGCGGCGTCGTGAGGTCATGCGTTGGTCCTTGCTGTGGATCGGTGCGGGATGACGGCGGAGGTGGTGGGTGGCTCAGTACGGGAAGTGCGGGATGGACGGCAGTCGTTGGTCGCCGCGGGCGAGACCGTGGCGGTCGATGCCGAGTCCGTCGAGGAGGCGGCCGCGCAGCTCGGCGAGTTCTGCCGACCCGCGGTCGCGCGGGCGGTTGCCGGGGACGGTCACGGTCTGCGCGATGGTCGAACCGGGCTGTCCCTCCTCGCGACCCAGGAGGATGACCCGGTCGGCGAGCTGGAGGGCCTCGTCGACGTCGTGCGTCACGAGCAGGATGGTGGTGGGGGCGGCGAGGTGGATGGCGAGCAGCAGGTCCTGCATCTTCAGCCGGGTGAGGGCGTCGAGGGCGCCGAACGGTTCGTCGAGGAGCAGGACGCCCGGCCGGCGGGCGAGGGCCCTGGCGAGTGAGGCGCGTTGCGCCATGCCGCCGGAGACCTCCCGTGGGCGGTGCTCGGCGAAGTCCGCGAGCCCGACGAGTTCGAGCAGCTCGGCGACGCGGGCACGTCCTTCGGTTGCGGGTGTCCGCTTGGGCAGACCGAGTGCGACGTTCGCCGCGATGGTGCGCCAGGGGAGCAGTCGAGGCTCCTGGAAGCCGAAGGCCGTGCGCGGGTCGATGCCGGCGACGGGTGTGCCGTCGATGAGCACGGAGCCGGCGGTCGGGTGGTCGAGACCGGCCGCGATGCGCAGCAGGGTGGACTTGCCGCAGCCGCTCGTGCCGAGGATCGCCACGACCTCGCCGGCCTCGGCGGTGATCGTGACGTCGCGCAGCACGGGCCGCGGGACGTCGGTGCGTTTGCCGGCACCGCTCGCGAAGGTGCGGCCGACCCCGGCGAACGCGACCGTGGAGGCACGATCCGCCGAGCCGACGGGAACGGCGTCGCGGGTGACCGGCGAGCCCGCGGCGAGCGGGCTTGGGGCAGCGTTCGTCATGGGTCTCGGGCTCCAGGGGTGGGGTGCCCGCCATGCTACGCGAGGGCGACGGACCCCTCTCGGTCGCCGAAACAGAGCGTCACATTGGCGTCCGCCGGTGACATCCGGAGGGTTCCGGTGTTATGCGTCCGCTACCAGCTGCCGACCTGCGCGAGGGCGACGTCGAGGATGGCGACGGCCTCCTCCCGGTTGACCCGGGCGAGCAGCAGCGCGCTGACCGACAACGACGTGAGCTGCCGTGCGGCCGCGGCCAATTCGCCCGCGTCCACCTCGGGACGTGCGAGGGCCAGGGCGTCCGAGACGGCGGTGGTGAGCTCGGCCCGGTAGCCGTCGACGACCTCGCGCAGTGCGTCGTCGTGGGCCGCGAGGCCGGCCGCGCTGTTGAGGAGGAGGCAACCGCGGCGGGGGGAGTCGTCGGGCAGGGTCGCGATGACCGTCTGCACGCCGGAGAAGTAGGTGGTGAGCCCGGCTCTGCCGTCCGTCGCCAGCGCGAGGACCGCGAGGCGCGGTCGGATGACGGTGTCGAGGTAGTCCTGCACGGCGGCGTCGAACAGCCCGCGCTTGCTGTCGAAGGCGTGGTAGAGGCTCGACCGCCGCAGGCCGGTGGCCGCTTCGAGGTCGGCGAGCGAGGTCGCCTCGTACCCGCGGTCCCAGAAGACGTCGCGCGCCGCCTGGACGACGGCGACGGTGTCGAACTCCTGCGTGCGTCCCATGGGCGCCTCCTCCTCGCTCGGCATCCGTGACGGGGTTGTGGACCGAGCGTTCTACTATTATAGTAGACCCATCGGTACAGAATGTCGCTCCGTCCGGACGACTCGACGCCGATCTCCCGGAAGGCCCGTCCCATGCTCGTCGTCAGTCTCGTCCTCGTCGGCATCGCCGCCCTCCTGCACGTCTACATCTTCGTGCTCGAGTCGCTGCGCTGGACCGAGCCGGCCACCCGCAAGACCTTCGGCACCTCCGAGCTCGAGGCCGAGACCACCCGCGGGATGGCGTACAACCAGGGGTTCTACAACCTGTTCCTCGCGATCGGCACGATCGTCGGCATCGTCTTCCTCATCACCGGCTCGACCGGTATCGGCGCGGCCCTCGTCTTCGCCTCGGCCGGCTCCATGCTCCTCGCCTCGCTCGTCCTCATCACCTCGGACCGCACGAAGGCCCGCGCCGCGATCGTCCAGGGGACCACCCCGTTGCTCGGACTCATCGCGCTCGTCATCGCACTGGCCGTCTGACACCTCCGCGACGCCCCAGGCGTCACCCGTCCGCAACCCGACGACGCGCTGCGCCCGCCCACCGAATCATCGCACCAAGGAAAGGCACCACATGAACACCCCCGCGCTCAGCACCCAGATCCAGCTCGTCTCGCGACCGGTGGGCTGGCCGACCGAGTCCGACTTCCGGACCGTGTCCGTCGAACTCCCGGAGCTCGCGCCCGGCCAGCTCCGGGTCCAGAACCTCTTCCTCTCCGTCGACCCCTACATGCGCGGTCGCATGAACGACGCCCGCTCCTACGTCGCGCCGTACCAGCTCGGTGAGACGATGACCGGCGGAGCCGTCGGCCGGGTCGTCGAGTCTGCCGCCGAGGGCTTCTCCGTCGGCGACGTCGTCCTGCACCAGTTCGGCTGGCGCGACCTCGTCCAGGAGGACGCCAGCGGGTTCCGCGTCGTCCCTGAGCTCCCCGGCGTCCCGCTGTCCGCCTACCTCGGCGTCCTCGGCATGACGGCCCTCACCGCGTACGTCGGTCTGCTCGAGGTCGCCAAGTTCCGGGAGGGCGACACGGTGTTCGTCTCCGGTGCTGCAGGTGCCGTCGGCACGATGGTCGGCCAGATCGCCCGTCTCAAGGGCGCGAAGCGCGTCATCGGTTCGGCCGGATCGGCTGAGAAGGTCGCCCTGCTGACGGAGAAGTACGGCTACGACGCCGCGTTCAACTACAAGGACGGCCCCGTCACCGAGCAGCTCGCGGCCGCGGCACCCGACGGCATCGACGTGTACTTCGACAACGTCGGCGGCGAGCACCTCGAAGCGGCGATCGACGCCTTCAACGACGGCGGACGCGCAGCGCTCTGCGGCGTCATCTCGCAGATCAACGACACCGAGCGTGCCGAGGGCCCGCGCAACCTGTCGAACATCGTGACCCGCGGGCTCACCCTCACGGGCTTCACCGTCGGCAACTACACGCAGCACTTCCCGGCGTTCTCCGGTGAGATGGGTGCCTGGTTGCAGAACGGTGACGTCGTCTTCGACGAGACCGTCTACGAGGGCCTCGACCACACGCTCGACGCGTTCCTCGCGCTCATGCGCGGCGCCAACACCGGGAAGATGGTCGTCAAGCTCTGACGCGATCCCTCGACCTCGCCTGACAGTGGCGATCGACGGCCCGTCCACCCGCTCCGGGTGGACGGGCCGTTCGTCGTCGTCAGACCACTGCGAGGATCCCGCCGGCCGCATCGATGCGGGCCATCGCGAGGCGCTCGGCGGCGACGAGCGTCGTGACGCCCTCCGCTGCGGCGTCCCGGTAGATCGACTGCACGGTCCGCCCGATCGCCGACACCCGCTGTTCGATGGCCGCGGCGTCGGCGCCCGGTTCTGATGCCATGGCGAGGTAGATCACGCCGCCCGCGTTCGCGACGAAGTCCGGCGCCCACAGGATGCCGCGCTCCTCGAGGGCCACCGCGTCGGCGCGGGAGGCGAGCTGGTTGTTCGCCGCCCCGACCACGGCGCGACACCGCAGCTGCCCGATCACCCGGCCGTTCAGGGCACCGCCGACACCGCACGGCACGAAGAGGTCCGTCTCGACGAGGTGCTCGTCGCCCGGTTCGATCCAGCTGGCGCCGATCTCCTCGGCGAGGGCGCGCTTCCGTGGGTCGACGTCGGTGACGATGAGGCGAGCACCCTCGGCCGCGAGCCGCCGGGCCAGACGGCCGCCGACCTGGCCGAGCCCGGAGATCGTCGCCCGGTGGCCCGCGACGAGCGGGGTGCCGAAGACCGTCTCGAGTGTCGCGGTGATGGCCGCGTGCACGCCGGCCGCCGTCGCCTCGCTCGGTTCGCCGACACCTCCGCGGTCCGCCGGCAGCCCGCTGACGTGGTCGGTCCGCTCGGCGACGACGGCCATGTCCTCGGCGGTCGTGCCGACGTCCTCCGCGGTGCGATAGGCGCCGCCGAGCGCTTCGACCGCGTCGCCGAGGTCGAGCATCGCGGCGCGACGCTCCGCGGGGTCGAGGGTCGTGCCGACGGGCAGGTGGATGACGGACTTGCCGCCGCCGTGCGCGAGACCGGCGGCCGCGTTCTTCATCGTCATCCCCGCGGCGAGGCGGAGGGAGTCGTCGACGGCCTCGAGCCAGGACCCGTACCGCCAGAGTCGCGCGCCGCCGAGGGCCGGTCCCAGGGCGGTGGAGTGCAGGGCGACGCTGATGGTCAGCCCGGAGCGCGGTCCGCGGGTGATGGAGAGGCGTTCGTGGGGGAGGGTGGTGCTGTGCATCGCGTCGCTGGACGCGACCGGGTCGAATGACGTCATCGTCGGATCTCCTCGTGGGTGATTGGTGCGGGCTCCTGGTGGGAGCGGATCACGGGGCGTTGGTGGTGCCCGGCTCTCCTCCCCAGATTCTCCACGCCGACCGCCCGCTCCACAACCGTCGGCTCGACCGGGCCGCCGGACGGGCTGCACCTAGGCTGGACGGCATGGGTGGAGTGCTGACGGGGTTCGCGATCATCGGCACCGTCATCCTCGTCGGCTACCTCGCCGGGCGTCTCGAGGTCGGGGGCCCGACGACCGGGCATGTGCTCAACCGGGTGGCGTTCTTCGTCACCAACCCGGCGCTGCTGTTCACCGTGCTCGCCACGGCCGACCTGCACGAGGTGTTCAGCAGTTTCATCTGGGTCGCCCTCGCGAGTGCCCTGTCGGCCGCCGCACTCTTCGTGCTGCTGAACGCCGTGTGGCTGCGCAAGGACCTCTCCGTCGCGACGATCGGTGCGCTCGGCTCGGGCTACGTCAACGCCAACAACATCGGCATCCCGGTGGCGGTCTACGTCCTGGGCGAGGCCGGGTACGTCGCCCCGGTCATCCTGCTGCAGCTGCTCGTCTTCGCCCCGATCGCGCTCACCATCCTCGATGTCAGACAGCGCGGCTCCGTCTCCTTCCTCGGCATCGTGACGCAACCCTTCCGCAACCCGATGATCGTCGCGTCGATCATCGGCGTCGTGCTCAACCTGTTCGGCGTCCGGCTCCCCGAGCCCGTCATGGCTCCGTTCGAGCTCCTCGGCGGCGCAGCCGTGCCGCTCATCCTCATGGCGTTCGGGATGTCGCTACACGGCATGCGGCCGTTGCAGGCCGGCAGCGGACGTCTGGAGATCTTCGTGGCGACGACGATCAAATCGGTCGTGATGCCCGGGTTCGCCTACCTCGTCGCCCACTTCGGGTTCGGGCTGAGCGGCACACCGTTGTTCGCCTCCGTCGTCCTCGCCGCCCTCCCCGCGGCCCAGAACGTCTACAACTTCGCCAGCCGATACGAGCAGGGTGTCACGCTCGCCCGCGACACCGTCCTGCTGACGACCATCCTCTCCGTGCCGGTCCTCGTCGTCGTCGCCGCCCTGCTCGCCTGACCCCCGGAACTGGTCCGTCCGGAGCGCCTCTGTCCTCCGAAGAATGGACAGCGATGGCCGGAAATGCCGAACGTTCGCGACTACTCTTGGGCGGGCACGACTGAGATATACCACCGTCCAGTCCGGCGGAGCGCCGTCGGACCCGACCCGATGGGACGACATGACCGAAGGCACGACCCCACGACACGAACGTTCCGGAGACTGGGCCGAATCCCGCGAGACCGTCGGCGACGAGATGCTCGCCGTGCAGGACTTCTCCGGTGAGGAGGAGGGGTACCACAAGACCCTCAAGCCGCGGCAGATCCAGATGATCGCGATCGGCGGCGCGATCGGTACCGGGCTCTTCCTCGGTGCGGGCGGGCGCCTGAACAGCTCCGGCCCGGCGCTCATCCTCGTGTACGCGCTCTGCGGGTTCTTCGCGTTTCTCATCCTGCGCGCTCTGGGTGAACTCGTCCTCCACCGCCCGTCCTCGGGCTCGTTCATCTCCTACGCGCGTGAGTTCTACGGCGAGAAGATGGCGTTCGGCGCGGGGTGGCTGTACTTCCTCAACTGGGCGATGACGTCGATCGTCGACGTCACGGCGGCCGCGCTCTACGTCAAGACCTTCGGCAAGCTGTTCGGCTGGAAGGAGCTCGAGGACTTCCCGCAGTGGGTGTTCGCGCTGGTCGCCCTCGTGATCGTCCTGTCGCTCAACCTCGTGTCGGTGAAGCTGTTCGGCGAGATGGAGTTCTGGTTCGCGCTCATCAAGGTGTCGGCGCTCGTGATCTTCCTCATCGTCGGCGTCTGCTTCATCGTTTTCGGTGGCCGCACCGACATCGGCCCGGTCGGATTCTCGGTCATCGGCGACAACGGCGGGCTGTTCCCCGTCGGGGCGTTCGCGCCGATGATCGCGATCTCCGGTGTGGTGTTCGCCTACGCGGCGATCGAACTCGTCGGGACCGCCGCAGGTGAGACGGCCGAGCCGAAGAAGATCATGCCGAAGGCCGTCAACACGGTCATCTTCCGCATCGCGATCTTCTACGTCGGCTCGGTGCTGCTCCTCTCGCTCCTGCTGCCCTACACGGCCTACGAGGCCGGCGAGAGCCCGTTCGTCACCTTCTTCTCGCACATCGGGTCCGAGCAGGCTGGGGCGGTCTCGGCGTCGGTCATGAACTTCGTGGTCCTGACCGCGGCGCTGTCGAGCCTCAACGCGGGCCTCTACTCGACCGGTCGCATCCTCCGCTCGATGGCCGTCAACGGTTCGGCCCCCGCGTTCACGGGCAAGATGAGCAAGAACGGCGTCCCGTTCGGTGGGATCCTGCTCACGGCGGCCCTCACCCTGCTGGGTGTCGGCCTCAATGCGCTGGTGCCGTCGAAGGCGTTCGAGATCGTGCTCGAGATCTCGGCGATCGGCATCATCGGCGGGTGGGCGACGATCATCCTCTGCCAGATCCAGCTGCAACGCTGGGCGAAGCAGGGCAAGGTCGAGCGGCCGTCGTTCCGCCTGTTCGGGGCGCCGTTCACGTCGTATCTGACCTTGGCCTTCCTCGCCTTCGTCCTCGTGACCATGGGCTTCTCGGAGACCGGCCGCTGGGTCCTCGCCTCCCTCGTCGTCCTCATCCCGCTGCTCATCGTCGGATGGTTCGCCGCCAAGCCGCGGATCCTCGCCGCTGCGGCCGCACGAGAGGGGCACACGGGTACCTGGCCGGTGGTGGCCGAGCGTCCCGCCATCGATGCGAACAAGCGGAAGCGCGGGGGCGCACCGCGGTCATAGCGGGAGCGCGGACGCCGGCGGGTCCGTCGTTCGGGGTGAATCGCTAAGCGATAGTGATCACTTCGGGTCGGTTTCGAGCATTCCCTTGCACCTCGGGTGCCGGTTCAGCAGGATGTGGGCAACCTCTTCCGTGCACCACCGGACCCCGCTGGAGTTCCCGTGAACCGTCGTCTCCGTCTCGTCGCCGTGCTCGCCGCGTGCGGCATCGTCGTCGCCACTCCGCTGAGCGCTGCGGCGCAAGCACCTGCCGCGATCCCAGCCGACACGGTCGCCTACGAGCCGAGCGATGCGATCATCGCGAATCCCGAGCGCGGCTTCGACCACACGAACAACACCCACTACTACCCCGAGGGGACCGAGGGCGGGCCGGGGTACACGCCGCTCGACGTCGCCACCCTGGCGGCCTACCGCGAGGAGGGCATCACCGAACTCGTCCGCGTCTTCTACATGGAACGATTCGTGGCCGAGCCGACCCTCGACCCAGCCTGGCTCGCGCTCGTCCAGGCTGACTTCGACGCGGCTCGCACCGCCGGCATCTCGATCATCCCCCGCTTCGCGTACCTCGCCGGTGGCGACTTCCCGTACACGCCGCCGTATGGCGACGCACCGCTCGACATCGTGCTCACCCACATCGAGCAGCTCGCGCCGATCTTCCAGGACAACGCCGACGTCATCTCCGTCGTCCAGGCCGGCTTCGTCGGCCTCTGGGGTGAGGGCTACTACACGGACCACTTCGCCGCGGACCCGGCGAATCCCGGTGTCCTCACGGACGAGGACTGGGCGAAGCGTCGCGCGGTCGTCGAGGCGCTCCTCGAGGCGGTGCCCGCCGACCGCTCCATCCAGGTGCGGACCATGAACATGAAGCAGAACATCCTCGGGGTGCCGTCCGGGACCGCTGGGGCCATCACCGAGGCGCAGGCGTTCGACGGCAGCGCCATCTCGCGCATCGGTCACCACAACGACTGCTTCCTCGCGGCACCCGACGACTGGGACACGTACCTGTCGGACCCGATCTCGCTCGATCAGGACTACCTCGCGCAGGAGAGCGAGTGGGTGCCGGTCGGTGGTGAGACCTGCAACGTGAACCCGCCGCGGTCGGAGTGGGCGACCGCCTCGGCCGAGATGGAGCGGTACAACTTCAGCTACCTCAACTGGGACTACCTGCAGGACGTCCTGCAGTCCTGGGGCCAGGAGAACCTCGACACCACCGCGAAGCGACTCGGCTACCGCTTCGTGATGACGGAGAGCTCGGTCGTGGACGGCACGCTCTCGCTCACGGTCCGGAACGACGGCTGGGCGGCTCCGTACAACAGCCGGCCTGCCTACCTCGTGCTGTCGAACGCCGAGCGCACGGTGCGCGTCCCGTTCGGTTCGGACGCCCGCACCTGGGGTGCGGGGGAGACTGTCACACTCCAGGCGTCACTCGCCGACGTCCCGGCCGGTCGCTACGACACGGCGCTGTCGCTGCCGGCCGCGCACGAGTCGGTCGCGGCGAACCCGCTCTACGCCGTCCAGACGGCGAACGTCGGCACCTGGGACGCGGTGACCGGCGTGAACAGCCTGCAGCGTCAGGTGACCGTCGGCGCCGACGGGGTCGTCATGGCCGAACCGGTGGCCGGTGCTGCGGCCAGACTGCCCGACACGGGCGTCTCGTCGCTCGCTCCCGCGGTCCTCGGCGGTGGCGTGGTGGCACTCGGAGCCCTCGCGCTCCTGCTCGCCCGCCGGCGTCGGAACGCCTGACCGGACTCGAGTGAGGGGGCGCCGGCTCAGCCGAAGATCATCGGCGAGTCGTCGTCCTCTTCCTCGGAGAGGGTGAAGTCGAGGTCGACGACGACGGGAACGTGGTCGCTCGGACTGTCGCCCTTGCGCTCGTTGCGGTGGATCGATGCCTCGACGACGTGGTCCGCGAACGCCTGTGAGCCGTAGATGAAGTCGATCCGGAGGCCCTCGTTCCGGGGGAACCGGAGCTGCTTGTAGTCCCAGAAGGTGTAGCCCTCGGGGACGAACGGTCGGACGGTGTCCTGGAGTCCCGCGTCGACGAAGGCCGCGAGGGCGGCGCGCTCCGGCGCGGAGATGTGGGTCGAGCCAGGGCCGAAGCTCGGGTCGCCGACGTCGGAGTCGAGCGGCGCGACGTTCCAGTCGCCCATGAGTGCGAGCGGCAGCTCGGGGTTCTCGGCGAGCCAGGAGCGGGTGTCGGCTTCGAGCGCGGCGAGCCAGCGGAGCTTGTAGTCGTAGTGCGGGTCGCCGACCGCGCGGCCGTTCGGGACGTACAGGCTCCAGAGGCGGACGCCGTCGACCGTCGCGCCGATGGCTCGCGCTTCGAGCGGCAGGCCGTCGGCGTCGAAGCCGGGACCGCCCAGCGCGAGGCTCGCCGGTGGCTTGCCGAAGCCGGGCATGTCGGGGAAGCCGATCTGCACGTCCTCCATCGGAAGGCGGCTGGCGATGCCGACGCCGTTCCACTGGCTGAGCCCGTGGAGCTCCACCTGGTAGCCGGCCTTCGTGAAGGCCTCCATCGGGAACTGCTCGGGCTTGCACTTGAGCTCCTGCATGGCGAGGACGTCGACGTCCTCGCGGACGAGCCAGTCGACCACGCGGCCGACGCGGGTACGGATCGAGTTGACGTTCCAGGTGGCGATGCGCATGCCCCAACGCTATCGGTTTCCTTTCTCAGGAGACCTCCGGCGTGTCGCCCCGGGGAAGGCTCGCCACGCCGGAGAGGTCCTGAGAAACGGCCGGTTCGGTGGAACCGACGGGTGGGGGATTGAGCGGAGGTTCCCAGGGATGGCGAGCGGGTGTCGCGTAGCGTCGAGGGCATGACGACGTCCACCGCCGCCACGTTCAGCCTGTCCGCCGCCTCGACCGGAGGGGACAGTGCCCTCGGAGGGGTCGCCGACTGGGCGGTCGACCTCATGGAGACGTTGGGTGGTCCGGGAGCCGGGCTCGCCATCGCCCTCGAGAACCTCTTCCCGCCGCTGCCGAGTGAGATCATCCTGCCGCTCGCCGGATTCGCCGCCAGTCAGGGCAAGCTCGGTCTCGTCGAGGTCCTCATCTGGACGACGGCCGGTTCCGTGATCGGCGCGCTGGCCCTCTACGCGATCGGCGCCGTCCTCGGACGTGACCGCATGCGCCGCCTCGCCGAGCGGGTCCCGCTCGTCCACGTCGAGGACGTCGACCGCGTGGAGGCCTGGTTCCAGAAGCACGGCTCGAAGGCGGTGTTCTTCGGTCGGATGCTGCCGATCTTCCGGAGCCTCATCTCCGTCCCCGCCGGTGTCGAACGGATGCCGGTCCTGCGGTTCACGCTGCTCACCTTCGCGGGCAGTGCCATCTGGAACACCATCTTCGTGCTCGCCGGGTTCTTCCTCGGCGAGCAGTGGCACATCGTCGAGGAGTACGCGGGCATCCTGCAGAAGGTGGTCATCGCGGGCGTCGTGATCGCCGTCGGCGTCGCGGTCTGGAAGGGCGTGAAACGGTATCGCCGGGAGCGCAGCGGCGCCGGTCGGGCCGAGGGCTGACCGTCGCGCCGGGACCGTTCTCAGGACTCTTGCGGTGTGTCCGCGGTCGCCGCTACCGGCGCACCGACGGACTCCTGAGCGCGGTCCTGCGGCTCACACCCAGCGGGGCGTGGTGAGTTCCTCGGGCTCCGGCGCGGTGTGCGAAGCGGCGACCGACTGCGCCTCCACGCGGATCGCGTCGAGGACGGTCCGCACCGCCAGGCGTTCGGCGCGGTCGGGACGCGACAGCGCGACGATCCGTCGCGTCGCGTCGAGCCCCGCGAGCGGACGGAGGACGATGCCGCGCTCCGGCCCGCTCGCCGTGTATCGCGGGAGGAGGCCGATACCGAGGCCCGCCGCGACCATCGCCTCCGCGATGCGGTTGTCGCTCACCCGCTGCACCACTCGGAGCTCGCCGCCCGATTCGGCCTCGATGCTGCGGAGCAGGCGGTCGAGCGGATAGCCGACCGGCACGCCGATCCAGGACTCGTCCGCGAGGTCCGCCGGGGTCAGGACGGTCTGTCCGCTGAGGCGATGCCCGACCGGCAGCACGACGTCGAGCGGCTCGGAGAGCAGCTGCGTGATGCGGAGACCGCGACGGACCCAGTTGCGCTCGCCGCTGATCGCCTGCGCGATGACGATGTCGAAGTCGGCCGCCAGATCGGGGAAGTCCTCGAGGTCGGGGTCTCGGTCGCTCACGACGACCCGCAGGCCGGGTACCGCTTCGAGCGTGCGGAGCACGGCGGGGACGACCATCTGCCCGAAGGTGGGGAAGGTCGCGACCGTGACGGTGCCGATCGGACGGTTGCGGTACTCGTCCCACACACTCGTCGCCCGTTCGATCGCGACGGCGACGTCCGTGGCGCTGGCCGCGAGTGCCCGGCCGGCGTCGGTGAGGACGAGCCCGCGGCCACGTCGTTCGGTGAGCGGCAGGCCGGCCTCGCGCTCGAGGACCTTGAGTTGTTGGGAGACCGCGGACGGGGTGCGGTGCGTGGCCTCCGCGACGGCGTGCACGGTGCCGCGCTCGGCGAGTTCGCGGAGCAGGTCGAGTCGGCGGACGTCCATGTAGCGATGCTACCGAGTGATGTCAGTATTGTTCGCTTGTCCTTCACGGCCAACAGGCGTTTCATAGAACCATGACCATCTATCTCGGCATCATCGCCCTCCTCGCTGCGAGTGCAGCCGTCGG
This sequence comes from Plantibacter sp. CFBP 8804, assembly GCF_014841225.1. Classification (NCBI taxonomy): domain Bacteria; kingdom Bacillati; phylum Actinomycetota; class Actinomycetes; order Micrococcales; family Microbacteriaceae; genus Plantibacter; species Plantibacter sp. CFBP 8804. Next base: position 375,099 of record NZ_JACYTU010000003.1, on the reverse strand, counting down.
ATCGGTCGTCGTCGTCAAGCGCGACGGCTACCGTGCCATCCCGGCCCGCACCTACCCGAAGTCCTTCTAGGACCTCGCACCCGCCGGCCCGACCGGCGCATCCGACCTCCTCGCGACTCGTCGCCGGGAGGTCGTTCCATGTCCGCGCCGCGACAGGCGCTCAGGCGAGGAAGCCGCGGAGGAGCGCCTCGGAGCCGGCGACGTGCTCGGCCATCGCCTGCGCCGCCTCCTCGGGGTGACCGCGCAGGATCGCCTTGACGATGCGCTCGTGCTGCTCGTCGGAGTGCGCGATGTTGACCGCCAGCAGCGGGATGCCGTTGAGGAGTTCGTTGACCCGCATGCGCGACTCGGCGACGAGCGGCAGCAGGCTGGGGGCACCCACGAGCTCGGCGATGAGCAGGTGGAGGCGGGAGTCGTGGCGGCGGTAGTCGGCGGGCGCCGCGTCCCGGCAGTCTCCGAGTGCCTGCCAGAGTCGTTCGCGGTCGGCGCCGGACAGCTTGCACTGCGCCGCTTCGCGCGCCGCACCGACCTCGAGGATGCTGCGGAGCGTGAGCGTGTCCTCGATCTCCGCCGCCGAGATCGTGACCCTGCCGACCTCGGGGGAGTCGGCCGCGTTGATCGCTTCGTCGTCGGGCAGCTCGTCCATGACGAACGTCCCGCCGTAGCGCCCGCGCCGCGAGGTCAGGTAACCGGCCTCGGTGAGCGCGGCGATCGCATCCCGCACGGTGTCGCGGCTGACCCCCTGCATCGTCGCGAGTTCGCGCTCGGCCGGTAGACGGCCGCCCGGCTCGATGAGCCCGAGGCGGATTGACTGCAGGAGCCGCTGGACGGTCTCCTCGAAGGCGTTCCCGGCGCGGCCCGGACGCAGGAGGAGCTCGGCGCTGAGCACCTCGGTCGCCTCGTCGCCCTTCCGCGTCTCGCTCATCGGATCAGTCTATTTCCCCGGGGTCGCGTCCCCCGCCCGGGCATGTCGTCAGCTCATTCCGGTGTCACGTAGGCGGAGGAGATGCCGCCGTCGACGAGGAACGTCGACCCGGTGATGAAGGACGAGTCGTCGCTCGCGAGGAAGGCGACGGAGGCGGCCAACTCCTCGGGCTCCGCGAACCGACCGAGGGGGATGTGCACGAGTCGCCGCTGCGCGCGCACCGGGTCCTTCGCGAAGAGCTCCTGCAGCAGCGCGGTGTTGACGGGACCCGGGCACAGGGCGTTGACACGGATGCCCTGCCGCGCGAACTGCACGCCGAGCTCGCGGCTCATCGCGAGCACCCCGCCCTTGGACGCCGTGTACGAGATCTGCGAGGTGGCCGAACCGAGGACGGCGACGAACGACGCCGTGTTGATGATCGAGCCCTTCCCCTGCCGCACCATGTGGCGGATGGCGGCGCGCGAGCACAGGTAGACCGACTTGAGGTTCACGTCCTGCACGCGCTCCCAGGCCGGGAGCTCGGTCGTCTCGATCGAGTCGTCGTCGGGTGGGGAGATGCCGGCGTTGTTGAAGGCGATGTCGACCGAGCCGTAGGTCTCGGCCGCCGTGTCGAACAGGTGGTCGACCTGCGCCTGGTCGGTCACGTCGACCTGGACGAAGAGCCCACCGACGAGCTCGGCCGCCGCCTGGCCGGTCGTGGGGTCGAGGTCGCCGATGACGACGGTCGCGCCCTCCGCGGCGAAGCGCTTCGCGGTGGCGAGGCCGATGCCGCTCGCGCCGCCGGTGATCACGGCGACCTTCCCGGCGAGTCGCTGGGTGAGGTCGATGGGGGTGATGGTCATGTGGTGCTCTTTCTCTCTGCCCCGCCCTTCGACAAGCTCAGGGACCGGGGTGGTGCTCAGGGACCGGGGTGTTGCTCAGGGACCGGGGTGGTGCTCACGGACCGGGGTGGTGCTCGGGTACCGGGGTGGTGCGGCCCTTCGACAAGCTCAGGGACCGGGGTCGACGGCGAGGAAGACGTTCTTCGTCTCGGTGAAGGCGAGCGGGGCGTCGGGACCGAGCTCGCGCCCGAGACCCGACTGCTTGAACCCGCCGAAGGGGGTGGAGTAGCGGACGGAGGAATGGGAGTTGACCGACAGGTTGCCCGACTCCACTGCTCGAGCTGCCCGCATCGCACGGCCGATGTCGCGGGTCCAGATCGAGCCGGAGAGGCCGTACTCCGTGTCGTTCGCGAGGGTGAGGGCGTCGGCCTCGTCCTCGAAGGGCAGCACGGCGACGACGGGACCGAAGATCTCCTCTCGGACGGTGCGATCGTCGCGACCGGGCGTCAGCACGGTCGGCGCGAACCAGTACCCCGGGCCGTCCGGGGCGCTCCCGGTGAAGGCGACCGGCGCGCCCTCGGGCACGTACGAGCGCACGGCGGCCAGATGCGGAGCGGAGACGAGCGGCCCCATCTCGGTGGCCTCGTCGTTCGGATCGCCGACGACCACACCCTGCACGGCCGGCTCCAACAGCTCCATGAACCGCTCGTACACGCTCCGCTGCACGAGGATCCGGCTCCGGGCGCAGCAGTCCTGGCCAGCGTTCTCGAAGACGCCGTAGGGGGCGGCGGCGGCCGCGCGTTCGAGGTCGGCGTCTGCGAACACGATGTTGGCGCTCTTGCCGCCGAGTTCGAGGGTGACCCGCTTCACCTGCTCGGCTGCGCCGGCCATGATGCGCTTGCCGACGGCGGTCGACCCGGTGAAGACGACCTTCCGGACGGTCTCGTTCGTGACGAAGCGCTCGCCGACGACCGATCCGCGGCCCGGCAACACCTGGAACAGGCCCTCGGGCAGGCCGGATTCGAGGGCGAGTTCCCCGAGGCGGATGCTCGTCAGCGGCGTCCACTCCGCGGGCTTCAGGACCACGGCGTTCCCCGCCGCGAGCGCCGGCGCGAACCCCCAGGCGGCGATCGTCATCGGGAAGTTCCACGGGGTGATGATGCCGACGACGCCGAGCGGTTCGTGGAAGGTGAGGTCGATGCCGCCCGCGACGGGGATCTGCTGACCGAAGAGCCGTTCGGGTGACGCCGAGTAGTACTCGAGCACGTCGCGGACGTGACCGGCCTCCCACCGCGCCTGGGTGATGGGGTGGCCCGAATTGACGACCTCGAGGCTCGCGAGGTGCTCGCGGTCGGCGTCGACCGATGCGGCGAAGCGGCGGAGCGCCTGGGCGCGGTCGGCGGGGCTGACGGCCGCCCAGGACCGCTGGGCGACGGCGGCGCGGGCGATGGCGGCGTCCGTCTCGGCGAGGTCGAGGTGCTCGACGGTCGTGACGACGTGTTCGTTCGCCGGATTGAGGATCGTGTAGCTCACGGTGTGGTGCTCCTGCTCTCGGTGCCGGGTGTGGTGCTGGTGCTGCGTCCTGCGGTGGTCCCGGCGTCGCGGTGTCGACGCGCGGCGTCCACGAGCCCGGCGAAGAGACGCCGGTCGGCCGTCTCCTCCTCGGGGTGCCACTGCACGGCGAGACCGAAGGGGACCGTCGGCAGCTCGACCGCCTCGATGACGCCCTCCTCGGTGCGAGCGGTGACGACGAGCCCGTCGGCGACGCGGTCGATCGACTGGTGGTGGTAGACGTGCACGTCGAGCTCGTCGTCGTCCTGCCGGAGCAGCGCGGCCAGTCGCGAGTCGGCGTCGATCGCGACGGTCTTCGGCCCGAAGACGCCCTCGCCGGGCTGGAAGGAGTCGTCGCCGACGAGGTCGGGGAGGTGCTGGACGAGCGTCCCGCCGAGCGCGACGTTCAGCAGTTGCGCGCCACGGCAGATGCCGAGGAACGGCAGCTCGGCGTCGATCGCCGCCGTGAGCAGCGCCTCCTCCCAGGCGTCCCGGTCGGTCCGTGGCCGACCCGTGCGCGGGTGGGCGACCTGACCGTACAGGCCGGGGTCGACGTCGGCGCCACCCGAGACGATGAGGCCGTCGAGGCGGGCCAGCACGGATGCGGCCACGGCACGGGTGACGGGCTGGGGTGGGAGGAGGACCGCGATCCCACCCGCATCCGTCACGGCGTCGAGGTACACCTTGGGGAGGAAGGACGCCGGGACGTCCCACACCCCGGTCTGGGCCTGTTCGAGGTAGGTCGTGATGCCGATGAGTGGAGCGCTCGAGACGGGCGGGTCGGTCGCTGGGACGTTCGGGTCAGAGGCGTTCAAAGCCGCGCACCCGCTCCCAGTCCGTCACCGCGGCGTCGAAGGCGGCGAGTTCCACCTTCGCGAAGTTCAGGTAGTGGTCGACGACCTCGTCACCGAAGGCCTCGCGGGCGATCGTCGACTGCGAGAAGAGCTCGGCCGCCTCCCGGAGCGACGTCGGGACGCGGGGCGCACCGCCCGTGTAGGCGTTGCCGCTGGTCGGGTCCTCGAGCTCCAGTTCGTTCTCGATGCCGTGCAGTCCGGCGGCGATGAGCGCGGCGACGGCGAGGTACTGGTTGACGTCGCCGCCCGGCACCCGGTTCTCGACGCGCATGCCGAGCCCCCGGCCGACGACCCGGAGTGAACAGGTGCGGTTGTCGTGTCCCCAGGCGACGGCCGTCGGGGCGAAGCTGCCGTCGACGTAGCGCTTGTAGGAGTTGATGTTCGGGGCGAAGAACATCGTCAGCTCGCGCATCGCGGCGAGCTGCCCGGCCAGGAAGTGCCGGAAGAGCTTCGACATGCCGTCGGGCGCGTCGGGGTCCGCGAACACGGCCGAACCGTCCTCGCCGCGAAGGCTGATGTGGATGTGGCAGCTGTTGCCCTCGCGCTCGTCGAACTTCGCCATGAAGGTGAGGCTCTTGCCGTGGGCGTCGGCGATCTCCTTCGCCCCGTTCTTGTAGATCGAGTGGTTGTCGCAGGTGACGAGGGCGTGGTCGTAGCGGAACGCGATCTCCTGCTGCCCGAGGTTGCATTCGCCCTTGACGCCCTCGCAGTACATACCGGCGCCGTCCATGGCGTTGCGGATGTCGCGCAGCAGAGGCTCCATGCGGGTCGAGGCGAGGATCGCGTAGTCGATGTTGTAGTCGGTGGCGGGGGTCAGCTTCGTGTAGTCCTTCGCCCAGGCCTCCCGGAAGGTGTCGTCGAAGACGAGGAACTCGAGCTCCGTGCCGACGAACGGGACGAGGCCGCGTTCGGCGAGCCGCTCGAGCTGGGCGATGAGGATCTGGCGGGGCGAAGCGACCACCGGGGCGTCGTCGAGCCACTGGAGGTCGGCGGTGACGAGGGCCGTGCCCGGCAGCCAGGGCACGCGGCGGAGCGTGGAGAAGTCGGGGATCATCGCCATGTCGCCGTAGCCGCGCTCCCAACTCGACATCGCGTAGCCGTCGACCGTGTTCATCTCGACGTCGACCGCGAGCAGGTAGTTGCAGCACTCCGCCCCGTGCTCGGCGACGTCCTCGACGAAGAGGCGGGCCGAGACGCGCTTGCCGACGAGTCGGCCCTGCATGTCGGTGAACGCGAGGATCACGGTGTCGATCTCGCGCGCGGCGACGGCCGTCGTGAGCTCCTCGAGCGTCAGGTTTCCTGAGCGTGGGTGCATGGCAGCTCCTCGTTGATCCGGGGGACCCGTCGTCGGCGTTCTGCCTCGATGGAGAACTGAAAGGTCGCGAACCCGACCATTACATCACAGCACCTCCAGCGGATCGAAGCATTTCCGAGATGGATTTCCCCACAAAGGTATGTACACGCGACCATTGCAGGTCCTAGAGTCGGGCCAACCGAATCTGAGGACGTTGTGCGAGCCCGACGAGCGCGCAACCCGAGCGACAGGACGCATCGATGGCTGACGACACGCGCAAGATCTCCGGGGTGACCTACACCGCGGCCGGCGAGGGGTACTTCGAGAAACGCAGCCTGAAGCGGTCCGCCGGGGTGTGGGGCCTCTGGGGTCTCGCCGTCGCGGCGGTCATCTCCGGCGACTTCTCCGGCTGGAACTTCGGCATCGACTTCGCCGGGTTCGGCGGCATGCTCATCGCCTTCGTCATCCTCGTCGCGATGTACTACGGCATGATCTTCTCGATCGGGGAGATGGCCGCGGCGATGCCGCACACCGGCGGGGCCTACTCCTTCGCGAGAGCGGCGATGGGACCACTCGGCGGGTTCGTGACCGGCCTCGCGGAGACCATCGAGTACCTCGCGACCACGGCCGTGATCGTGTACTTCTCGGCCTCCTACGCCGACGCCATCACGAGCGAGCTGCTCGGCTTCTCCATGCCGTCGCCCGTGTGGTGGGCGATCCTGTACGTCGCGTTCATCGCGCTGAACTCCGCGGGAGCGAGCATCTCCTTCCGCTTCGCCATCGTGGTCTCGATCATCTCCATCGGCATCCTGCTCGTCTTCTCCGCGATGGCGATCTTCTCCGGACAGTTCGCCTGGGCCAACCTGTTCGACATCGCCCCCGACGCGGGCCAGACCGAGTTCCTGCCGCACGGCGTCCTCCCCATCCTGTTCGCCCTGCCCTTCGCGATGTGGTTCTTCCTCGGCATCGAGGAGCTGCCGCTCGCGGCGGAGGAGTCCCACAACCCGGTGCGCGACATCCCGAAGGCCGGGTTCTGGGCTCGTGGCACGCTCATCGTGACCGGCCTCCTCGTCCTCTTCCTCAACACCGGCGTCATCGGTGCCGAGGCGACCGGGACGGCAGGGGAGCCCCTGCTCGACGGCTTCCGGGCCATCGTCGGTGACGGCGCGGCGGCGGTGCTCGCCCTCTTCGCCCTCATCGGGCTCCTCGCCTCGTTGCAGGGCATCATGTTCGCCTACGGTCGCAACATGTACTCGCTGTCCCGCGCCGGGTACTACCCGCGGTTCCTCTCGCTCACCGGCAAGCGGCAGACGCCGTGGGTGGCCCTCGTGGCCGGGGCGATCATCGGGTTCATCGCGTTGCTCATCGTCGACGCGGCCGGCGGATCAGGCGGCGTCGCCGGGGCGATCGTGCTGAACATCGCTGTCTGGGGCGCGGTGCTCGCGTATCTCATGCAGATGATCGCGTTCCTGCTGCTGCGGAAGAAGTTCCCGAACGCCAAGCGGCCCTACGTCAGCCCGTGGGGTGTGCCGGGGGCGGTCATCGCAGCCGTCATCGCCGCGCTCATCTTCGTCGGCTTCCTGCTCAACCCGACGTTCCTCCCGGCGATCATCGCGATCGTCGTCGTCTACGTCGTCATGCTGGTCGCCTTCGCGGTCTGGGGTCGCCACCGGCTCGTCATGTCACCGGAGGAGGAGTACGCGGTCTCGGGCGGCCTGCACGGCGACCCGGAGACGGAGGGCTACGGCGGCGCCACCGAGGCGGAGTTGCTCGCAGCCGACCGTCCCGAGGACCCGGGCTCCGGCACCGCGCGTTGACCCCCGGACGCAGCCGCCCCGACGCAGACCGGTGGCGGCGTCGCGTCCCGAGCCCCGGCGAGTCGTGCCCGACACGCCGGGGCTCTCCTGCCTCGGTGACGCGGACCGCCCCCATCCGGGCGACTGCGGCGATGGGGGTCACAGCTTGTAGACTCGTCGGCGTGACGGACGCACGAGCTCAGCTCATTGACCACATCTCGGCGGAAGCCGTGTTCCACGGTGACTTCACCCTGACGAGCGGCAAGAAGGCGACGTACTACGTCGACCTCCGCAAGGTGAGTCTCGACCACCGCGTCGCGCCCCTCATCGGGCAGGTCATGATCGACCTCATCGCCGACGTCCCCGACGTCTTCGCGGTCGGTGGCCTCACCATGGGTGCCGACCCGGTGGCCGCCGCGATCCTGCACCAGGGTGCCGCGCGCGGACTCACCTACGACGCGTTCGTCGTCCGCAAGGAGCCGAAGGACCACGGCCGCGGCAAGCAGGTCGAGGGCCCCGACCTCCAGGGCAAGCGTGTGATCGTGCTCGAGGACACCTCGACCACCGGTGGGTCGCCGCTCAAGGCGGCCGAAGCGCTCGAGAAGGTGGGAGCCGAGGTGGTCGCCGTCGCCGTCGTCGTCGACCGCGCGACCGGCGCCCGCGAGATCATCGAGGCCGCGGGCTACCAGTACCTGGCCGCGATCGGCCTGGAAGACCTGGGACTCGTCTGATGTCCAGCGACGGAACCGGACGCGGCGGGGCCGGGCTGCCGGACGAACCCGCGGACGGAACCGACTGGCTGCTCTCGCAGCTCGACGCCGACGACACGGAGGCGATCGAGACGCAGCCCACCACCGACGCGGTCGACGAGCAGCCATCGGCAGCCGTCGCTCCAGTGCCCGCTGACGACGACGACCGGACGCGCGTCCTCCCGGTCGTCGGCGACACCGATGCCCAGGCCGCTGCTTCACCCGTGCCCACGCCGGTCCCGGCCGAACCCCAGTGGTCCGTGCCCTCCGTGCCGGATGCGCCCGCGACCCCGACGGCCGCTGAGCCGACGCCTGCTCCGGTCGAGCCGGTGCCCGCTCCCGTCGAGCAGACGCCCGCTGCCGCCGAGCCGACCCCCGCCGCCCCGGCCACCGCTCCCGGTGAGTTCGCGAGCGAGGCCGAACTCCTCGCCTGGTGGCAGAGCCAGGTGCCGAACCCGGCCGACGACCCGACACCGGTCCCCGCACCGCAGACGCCGGATGCACCCAGCGCGGAGCCCGCCGCACCCACCACGCCTGCAGCCCCGGCCGACCCGATGCCCGAGGAAGCTCCCGTCCGGTCGGAGGGTCTGCGGCACCCGAACGCCCTCGAGCTCCCGGTCGTCCCGCCGACCCCTGCCCCGGCATCGCCGGTCCCGCCCGCCCGCAACGAGCTGACGGTCGACACCGACTCCGTCCTCCAGCACGCGCCCGCCGGCACCTTCCGGCCCGCGCCCACGAACCCGGTCGTCCTGCCACCAGTCGACGACGAGCCCTGGAGCCTCGGCGGCAGCGACGACACCGACGCCGCTCCAGTGGCCCCGGAGGACGTCTCGACGGCCGTCCTGCCCACGGCCCGAGCACTCGCAGCCGACGACCCGGCGGCCTGGGCCGCGGTCGAAGCGGAAGAGACCGCCGCGACGACCTCCACCTCGACGCCCGCCGGAGGCACGCCCGCCGCACCGCTGCCGCCCACCGCCCCGCCGGTGACGCCGACGCCCACTGCGGCGGACCACGATGTGCCGTCCGGTCCCGCGACGACGCCCGACACCGAGGCGCAGGACGACGATCTCCCGGAGGGCTCCTGGAGTCTCTCCGAGACGTTCGGCGACGACGTCCTCGGTGGCGAGACCGTCGAGGTCCGTGACACGACGATCGATGCTTCGGCGCCCGCCGACACCGCACTCGACGAAGCCCCGGACGACGAAGCAGCTACCGACGACGTCTGGACCGCCGAGCCGGCGACTGCCGAGGCCTCCGCACCGCGCACGGATCCGCTGGCCTGGTTGACGGAACCGTTCGGTGCGACGTTCGGCGCCGCGCCGGCGGCACCGGAGGAGCAGCCGTCCGAGGAACCGCACGCGGAGCCGGTCGACGAGGCGCCCCAGCAGTTCGACACCGCCGAGGAGTCCGTCGCCGTCGCCACCACCGATGAGGCGACGTCTCCGACCGCGAGCGAGCCGGTCCAGCCGACCGCCGAGTCGGACCCCGAGTCCGCGTCCGACGGCGTCGTCGCCTCCGAGCCGATCACCCCCGCGGCACCGTTCCGCTGGGACACGGTCGCAGCGGCGTCGCCCGCGAGCGCAGCGGAGCCGACCTCACCAGCCGACGTCCCGTGGCCCGAGACGGTCCCCGACGACGATGCCGAGCCGCTCGATGAGACGCGGCCGTTCGACAGCCTCGGCGGTCCGGGCTTCTCGGCCCTGGCGGGTGCCGCAGCCGCAGCAGCAGCCGTTCCTCCGGCGCCGACACCCGACACCGACGCCGAGCCCGGCCGTGACGATGCGCCGGCCGACGACGACGCGACCGACACCGCCGACGTCCCCCCGGCCTTCGGCCCGCCGACCCCGAAGGCCGAGCGTTCCATCACGGAGCTCATCTCCCTCGACGGCGTGCAACCCGAGCCCACCGTCAGCCCCTTCGGCACCGCGCCATTCGTGTGGGACCTCGCGCCGAACGACGCCCTCGACCCGCTCGTACACGCGGCTCCCACGACCCAGCCCATCCCGGTTCCGCCGGTGGAGTGGGAGGGCGCCGAGTCGTCAGCCGTGAGTGCGGAGTCCCCCTCGGAGCTCGCGCTCGAGGGCGAGGTGCCCGATGCCGCGTTCATCGCCGGCGACGTCCAGCCCTTCGCTCCGGGCCTCGCCGCCGTCACGCTCGGTCGCCCGCTCGTCGACGGACCCGGCGACGAGTTCGCCAGCTGGACCGACGACGCGACCGACACCGACAGCTCCGCGCCGGACGCCGCACCGATCGTCCCCGCCGCGAACGACACGGTCGACCTCTTCCCGACGCTGTCGCTCGGTGGGTTCGACGCAGCCGTCGCGGCCGGTGGCCTCGCCGCCGCAGGGGCCGCAACCGCTGCCGGTGCCGCTTCCGGCCTCGGCTCGGGCGCCGACTCCGACGACACGGAGACCTCGGCCGACCGCGACGCCGACTCCGCTCCCGAGACGGCACCGACCCCCGTCATCGATACTCCTGCTCCAGAGACCCCGGCGTTCGCCGTCGACCCGGAGGAGCTCGACGACGAGTTCGACGAGGAGATCGTCGAGTTCGACGCCGTCCCACTCGCTGCGGCGGGCGTCACACCGCTTCCGTCGTTCGTGCCGAACGGGGCCGTCGCCGACGACGCGACCGATCCCGCCACGGATGCGGCCGCGTCGGATGCCCCACTCGCTGACGAGGGCTCGATCGACCCTGAGCCGGTCGGCGAGCCCGAGCCGGTCAGCGAGGAGCTGCGGCTCGAGTCGCTGTTCGACCTCGGACCCGAGACGGATGCGGTCCAGGTCGCCCCGGCCGATGACGCCGCGACCGACGGTGAGCCGGCTGCCACGCCGCTCGCCGACACCGAGCAGGCCGACGGCACGGCCACGGTCGCCCCGTCCGAGCCGTCCGATCAGCCGGACGCCACCGCCACGGCGGAGGCGGCCTCGGCACGGTCACTCGCCGACGCCTTCGCCGCCGAGGGCGGCTGGTCGCTCCAGGCCGACGCGATCGCCGACCCCGATCTCCCGCTCGCCCCCATCCCAGGCCTCGTCGCCGCCGACGGTACCGATGTCGACGATACTGACCCCGACGACGACATCGGCGGGTCACGACGAAACGGCGCCCACGCTGCCGGAGCCGACGACAGTGCTCCGCACACCTCCACGGTGGCCGAGCCTGATGTCGCCTCGAACACCGCGCCCACACCCGTGGTCCCCGCTTCGGTGTCCGTCTTCGGCGCACACGCCGCAGCCGTCCCCTCGCAGGGGCCGGTCGCGAACGTGCCGCAGTCGGCCCCGGCCGCACTGCCCGGCGAGACGGTCGCGTTCCCGGAACTCGACGGCGCGAGCGCGCTCACGACCCCGGCCGCGGCTGCGGGCATCGTCGGCGCCACCTTGCCGCCTCAGGCCACGCAGTCCGCTCCCGACCGCGATCTCCCCGAATACCGCGGAGAGCATGCGGATCAGGGCATCCCGAAGGCGCTGCTCTGGGCGGTCGTCGGCCTGGGTGCCGCGGTCCTGCTCCTGCTCGCGTTCTACTTCGGAACGCTCGTCGGTGCCGCGAACGCGGCCGGTGCGGCTGCAGACGCCACGATGCCGAGCGTGTCCGCAGGGTGGTCGACGGCCGGAGCCCCGGACACCGTCTGACGACGCACCTGACGCGGTCGCGGGTCAGGCGACGTCGATGACGGTCACGCCCGTCGAGCGGTCGCCGGACGCCAGGGCGACGAGTGCTGCCGGTGCCTCGTCGAGGCCGATGCGGTGTTCGATGAGGTCCTGCGGGCGCAGCGCACCGCTCGCGACGAGGTCGAGCAGCTCCGAGTAGTCGGACGCCGGCATGCCGTGGCTGCCGTGGAGTGACAGCTCCTGCGAGATGATGCGCGGCAGCGGGAGTGTCGGTTCGCTCGAGAACAGCCCGATCTGCACCTGACGGCCCATCGGCGCCAGTGCCAGGAGGCTGAGGCGCATCGTGGACTCACGCCCGAGGGCTTCGACCGACACCTGCACGCCCGCCGGCGCGGCTTCGGCGATGCGCGTGAGGACGGCGTCCTCGTCGAGCCCGCTCGAGTCGATCGTGTGCGTGACGCCGATCGACGTCGCGCGCGCCAGGGCAGAGGCGTCGATGTCGACGCCGATGACCTCGGCACCGAGCGCGACGCCGATCATGGCCGCGCTCAGCCCCACGCCGCCGCAGCCGACGACGAGCAGGCGCTCCCCGCTGCGGAGCCCGGCGCGGTGGACGAGCCCGCGGAAGGCCGTCGCGAAGCGGCACCCGAGGAGGGCGGCGGCGCCGGCGTCGAGGGACTCGGGCACCGGGATGAGGTTGACGTCGGCGTCGTGCAGGGCGACGAGCTCCGCGTAGGACCCCCAGTGGGTGAAGCCCGGCTGCGTCTGGTTCGGGCAGACCTGCCCGTTCCCGGCGAGGCACTGGGCGCAGCGTCCGCACGCGCACACGAAGGGCACCGTGACGCGGTCGCCCACGCGGAACCGCTCGACGGCGGGGCCGACGGCGTGGATGCGCCCGACGAGTTCGTGACCGGGCACGTGGGGGAGGGCGATGCCGTCATCGTGCCCGAGCCAGCCGTGCGCATCGCTCCGGCAGAGCCCCGTGGTCTCCACACGCACCACGACGCCGGCGTCGGACGGCACCGGATCCGCGACGTCGCGGACCTCGGGCTCGGCGGTGAACTGGTCGTAGACGACGGCGCGCATGGAAGTCCTCGGTGCGTGGCGGGGCGGAGTGGATCGGTGTGGCTGGTGGTGGCGGGGGGGGCCTAGATCTCGACCTCGACGGGCTCGGCCTTCACGAGGTCGATGACGCCACTCAGGATCTCGTTCGGACGGAACGGGTAGCGGTTGATCTCGGCCTCGTCGCTGATGCCCGTGAGCACGAGGATCGTGTGGAGACCGGCCTCGATGCCCGCGACGATGTCGGTGTCCATGCGGTCGCCGATCATGCCGGTGTTCTCCGAGTGGGCGCCGATCTTGTTGAGCGCCGATCGGAACATCATCGGGTTCGGCTTGCCGACGACGTACGGCTCCATGCCGGTGGCCTTCGTGATGAGGGCCGCGATGGCGCCGGTCGCCGGAAGCGGGCCGTCCTTGCTCGGTCCGGTCGCGTCCGGGTTGGTCACGATGAAGCGCGCGCCGCCGGCGATGAGACGGATCGCCTTCGTGATGGCCTCGAACGAGTAGTTGCGGGTCTCGCCGACGACCACGTAGTCGGGGTTCGTCTCCGTCATGGTGAAGCCGGCCTCGTGGATGGCCGTGGTGATCCCGGCCTCCCCGATGACGAACGCCGAGCCGCCCGGCTCCTGCTCGGCCAGGAAGGCGGCCGTCGCGAGTGCGGAAGTCCAGATGAACTCCTCGGGCACGTCGAGCCCGGAGGCACGCAGTCGGGCGCTCAGGTCGCGCGGGGTGAAGATCGAGTTGTTGGTGAGTACCAGGAAGGGCGTCCGCTGGTCCTGCCACTGCTGCAGGAGCGCAGCGGCACCAGGGAGGGCGTGGTTCTCATGGACGAGCACGCCGTCCATGTCGGTGAGCCAGCATTCGACCTCGTCGCGTCGTGACATGCGTTCCTCCAGGTGCTCCGTGCGGGCTGCGCGAGCGCTGCGCCGCGGGGGTGGCGCGGCGTCGGGCCCGGACCTCCAGTGTGGCACGGCGCGGGTAGGGTTGGCTGGTGCCAGAGACCCCGCTCCACCCGGACGACCCGGTCGCCGGTCCCGATCAGGCCGAGAGCCCGATGGCTGGCGTCGGTCCGTGGCAGGGGGAGTGGCCGGACGACCCGTGGTACGACCCCGCGCTGCTGCGCGACGGCGACACCCGGAACGTCGTCGACCGCTACCGGTACTGGTCGATGGAGGCCATCGTCGCCGACATCGACGACCACCGCCACCCGTTCCACGTCGCCATCGAGAACTGGCAGCACGACATGAACATCGGGTCGATCGTGCGCACCGCCAACGCGTTCGCCGCCGACACCGTCCACATCGTCGGACGCCGTCGCTGGAACAAACGTGGAGCCATGGTGACCGACCGCTACCAGCACGTCGAGCACCACGTCGACGTCGCGGCGCTCGTCGCCTGGGCGTCGGCGGCCGAGCTGCCGATCATCGCGATCGACAACGTGCCGGGATCGGTTCCGATCGAGACGTTCAGGCTTCCCGAGCGGTGCCTCCTCCTCTTCGGACAGGAGGGGCCGGGGCTCTCACCGGAGGCGCTCGCCGCGGCCGATGCGGTGCTCGAGATCACCCAGTTCGGGTCGACGAGATCGATCAACGCGTCCGCGGCAGCGGCCGTCGCGATGCACGCCTGGGTCATGCAGCACGTCTCCTTCGACGCATCCTGATCGGGTTGGCCCCCGTCCGCGGGTGGTTTCCAACGGCAGCGCTGCGCCTACCTCAGGAACACCTCAAGATTCCCTCAATTGACCCCGCGGTCCCCCAAAGTGCCGACACCGCCCGGCATACTGTCTAGCGGAGCAACACTCCACCGCTGAACCCGAATCCCTCCGGCACCCGAAGCCACCGAGGGCCACCGCACGGACCCGAATCCGTGCGGTGCGAATCGGCGGTCACCCGAAGGATGAATCGAAGATGACGCACCGTTCTGCCCTGGGAGCCTCGCCCGAACGAGGAACCCACCCGTCCAAGGTCCGTGGCATCGCCGCGCTCGCCGTCCCGGCAGCCCTCGCGGTCGCCCTCATCGTCGGCGTCGCCGCGCCGGCTCAGGCCGACGCCCGGGTCGACGAGGCGTCGAGCTCGATCAGTGCAACACAGACCGGTTCGAGCGAGCTCATCGCTCCGGCCGGTGCGTTGTTCGCGTCGCTCCTCATCTGGGGAGCCGGAGCCGCGTTCGCGACTCGTCGTCGGATGCTCGCCGAACAGCGCGAGGAGGCGTCGCTGCTCTCCAGCTGATCAGCGCGCTGCACCCGCAGCTGATCGCCGTGGCCCGAACCACGTCGCTCAGCTGCTCTAGACGGAACGCGCCCGTTCCGTCGCACCGGTGGCCGCCGGGAGTCCCCCCACTCCCGGCGGCCTCCGGTGTTTCCGGGGTACGACGGCGGGGTCTCCGCCACGGACGACGGCCGGTCCGTCCGCTGGCTCGACGACGTTCCAGAGAATCTGCCGCGTTCCGCGTCATGATCGCGCCTCCGGTCGATCACTCAAGGGAGTGCAACGCTGTCGGGCGGACCCGAACCCGGATCGACGCGGCGCTCAGACGCCGACGTCGAACGATGCCCGACCCGAAAGGGCGTCGCACGCAGCAGGCGGACCACACGCGCCGGAGCGTCGTCCCACCCGAGGACGACGCTCCTGCGCGGGCGCCTGCGCGCTCGACCGGTGCCTAGCCGATGAGGCTCGGCCGGAGGTCGCGGAGCGTCCTGGCGTGCGTCATCCGCGTCACGCCGATCGCCGAGAGGCTCAGCGCGATCGCCAGCCAGGCGAGCAGGACCCCGGCGTCCTGCAGGGCGGCGTCCATCCGCCCTCCATACATCAACTGGCGCATGCCGTCGACCGCGTAGGACATCGGGAGCACGTGGTGCAGTGCCGCGAGCGGCGCCGGGAGGGTCTGCCACGGGAACGTCCCGCCGGCGGTGACGAGCTGGGCGACCATGAGCACGAGGCCGAGGAACTGCCCGACGCTGCCGAACCACACGTTGAGCGTCAGGATGATCGCCGCGAAGGTGAGGGACGCGAGCGCCATCATCCCGTAGGTCGCGAGCGGGTTGTGGACCTCGAAGTGCAGGGCGCCGGCGAGGATGCCGAACAGCGCGACCATCTGGATCGTCCCGAGGAGGCCCGGCGTGAGCCAGCCGGCGACGGTCACCTTGATGGGGCTGTGGAGCGCGGTGATGGCGCGCCGCGAGACCGGCTTGACGATGAGGAAGAGCGCGTAGATGCCGATCCAGGCGGCGAGGCTGACGAAGAACGGAGCGAGTCCTGCCCCGTAGGTGCCCGCGCTCGTCACCGAGGAGTTGGTCAGTTTGACCGGATCGGCGATCGTCTTGGCCTGGAGTTCGCGGGAGTCCGCGGTGGTCGCGGGGATGGCGTCCGCGCCGGACTGCAGACCGTCGCGGAGGGTGACGATGCCGTCGCGGAGGGTGCCGAGGCCCGTCTGCAGGGTCGTGAGGCCGGTCTGCAGCGATGCGGCACCGTCGGCGGCCTGCTGCGTCCCCGAGGCGAGCGCGGGCATGGCGTCGCTCAGCGTCCGGGCGCCCCCGGCGACCTGCTGGGCACCGCTGTTGAGCTGGTCGACCTGCGAGACGACGGTCTGGACGCGCTCGTTCGCCGTCGTGGCGTCGGCGGCCACCGGGTCGAGCAGTGCCAGCACCTGGGCGATCTGCTCGGGGGTGAAGCCGTTCTCCGCGAGGGTCTGGGAGATCTGCGCACGGGCCGTGGGGATCGAGTCCACGAGTCGCTGGGCGGCCGCGCCGACCTCGTCGCCCTTGCCGGCGAGGGTCGACGTCCCGGACGCCACCTGCTCGGCGCCCGAGGCCAGCTGGTCGGTCTGGGCGGGCAGGCTGGCCGTCCCCGAGGCGATCTGCGCGGTGCCGGAGGCGAGGGTCGCCGCACCGGCCTGGGCGGTCCCGGCGCCGTCGAAGGCCTGCTGTGCGCCGTCGGCCAGCTGCGTCGCGCCCGAGGTTGCGTCGACGAGCTTCGTCTTGATCGTGTCGAGCGCGATGAGGAACCGGCCGGCGGCCTGGCGGTTCACCGTCTGCACGATGGTCGCCTTGATCTGCTTGACCGCCTGCTCACCGATCGTCGTCGCCAGGTAGCTGTTGGCGTCGTTCGTCGTGAGCTGGACCGTCGCCTGCTGCGGGGCGTCGCCCGACGCGGAGGTGAGGGAGGTCGAGAAGTCGGCGGGGATCGTGACGCTGAAGTCGAAGGTGCCGTCGTTCACGCCCCGGGCGGCGTCGGCCGCGCTGACCTCGTGCCAGGCGAACGATCCGTCCTCGATGAGCTGGTCGGCGATGTCGTCGCCGTAGTTCTCCGTCTCGCCTGTCGCATCGCCGGTCGTGTCGTCGGTCGCCGGCGCACCGGTGTCCTCGACGACGAGCGCCACGGGAACCTGGTCGAGCTTGGCGTACGGGTCCTGGTTCGCCCAGAGGTACAGGCCGCCGTAGAGCAACGGGACGCACATGAGGGCGACGAGGGCGAGCCGCGACATGGGCGTGGCCCACAGGCGGGACAGTTCGGCGCGGATCATCGCGAAGATCTTCACAGGAGGTCCTTCTGGGGACGGGTGGTGCGGGATGAGGGGAGGGCTGGACGGTCGTGGTGCACGGTGTGCGTCACGACCAGTCCTGCTGGAAGAGGGGGACGAGTTCGTCCGTGGCGTTCTCGGACACCGGGGCGTCGGCGGTGGCGTTGATGGCGGTCGCCGAGGCGTCGCCGGCGATCACGAGGACGCCGTAGCCACGGGCGGCGAGCTTGCGGGCGAGGTTCCACCACTCGAGCGGGTCGCCGCCGTGGCGGTCGGGGGAGACGAGGACGAGCGCGGTGACGTCCTCCCGGAGGACCGCGAGCTCGGTGAGGAGCCGCACGCGGTCGGTCGGTGCGACGGTCGAGATCGGCTGCTTCGCGAGGTGCGCGAGGTCGAGCGACTCGAGGAACCGCGCGACGGCGAAGGGGTGGCTCGCCCGGCCGGCGAACATGAGCTCCTCGGCGACGACGCCGGAGACCGCGACGCCGCTGGCCGGTTCGGAGACGTCGGGGGCGTCGATGAGGGCGATCACGCGGCGCATCGTCTTGCGGTCGGTCGCCCCGTCGACGAGGACGGTGCCGGTGTCGGGCATCATCCGGCCGGAGGCGATGAGGCCGAGGACGGTCGGCCGCTGCTCGGTCTCGGCGCGGGCGAAGGTCGCCTCGCCCGTCCGGAAGGAGAGGGAGGTCGGCTCGAGGACGATGCCGCCCTTGCCCTTGGAGACGCCGTCGAGTTCAACGCGCATGGGAGGACTCCTCGTTCGTGCCGGTGCCGGTGCCGGTGGTGTGGCGGTGGGTGTCTGCGTGTTCGGTGTCGGCGCGGTCGGCGACCGCCGTGGCGTCCTGCCACGACAGACCGACCGCCCCGAGGGTGGCGAGCATGACGAGTCGGCGGCCGGCGCTCGTCGAGAGGCCGGATCGGATCGCCTCCTCGAGTACCCCGACGGCCGTGCTCTCGACGAGTCGGGCGAGCACGCCTGCGTCGATGTCGGGGCGGATGGAGCCGTCCGCGACGCCCGCCTCGACGGTGCGGAGGAGGAGGGTCCTGACGGGTTCGAGGGCGGCCGCCGTGACGGCGCGGAGCGGCCCGCGGACGGCGAGCGGCGCCATGATCCGGACGTGGTCCACCTGGGCCCACAGGACGTCGCCGATGAGCGCGATGGTGGTGAGCGGGTCGTCGCCCTGGACGGCCGTGATCGACGAGGCGACGCGCTCGGCCCCCGCCACGACGACGGCGTTCACGAGCTCGTCGCGCGTGGCGAAGTGTCCGTACACCGAGCGGCGGGTGAGGCCGGCGGCCGCCGCGATGGTCTCGAGGCTGGCGTCGGGGTCGCTGCGGAGCGCCAGGCGGGCGGCTTCGAGCAGCGCGACGCGGTTCTCGGCGGCGTCGCGACGAGGGGCGCGCGACCCGCTCGCGGGCGCTTGGGTGGTGGTCATGACAGCGATCGTACTATCTTGCACAGCGGTGTGCAATATCGACGTTCGTGGATGCGGCGAGCTCTCAGCGAGGGCTGCCAGGTTCCTCCCACGCCGGGCCCGGGGAACGGAGCTATGGTTGAACGATGACCGGTGAGAATCTGATGGCAACCCCTCCGACACTGCTGCCGGACGACAGCGCCACCGATGCCGAGTTCCACGCGGCCGTCGGTTCGATCGAGGCGCTGGCGGACCTCCTCGCGGCCCACCCCCGCTCCTCGCTCGGCTGGGCACTCCTCGCC
Organism: Plantibacter sp. CFBP 8804; assembly: GCF_014841225.1. Lineage (NCBI taxonomy): Bacteria > Bacillati > Actinomycetota > Actinomycetes > Micrococcales > Microbacteriaceae > Plantibacter > Plantibacter sp. CFBP 8804. The sequence continues at coordinate 356,204 of NZ_JACYTU010000003.1, read as the reverse complement.
GACGCGGTCCACGACCCGCAGTCGCCGATCCCCGGCTACGCGGCCGCACGGGTCGGGTATCACCGCGGCTTGGACTCGCTCCGTGCTGCCGGTTGGCGCGGTCAGGGCCCGATCCCGTGGTCGCACGCGCCGAACCGCGGGGTGCTGCGCTCGCTCTACGCGCTCCGCCGCTCCGCGAAGGCGATCGGCGAGACCGAGGAGGTCGAGCGTCTCGACACCTTCCTGCGCGAGGCCGACCCCACTGCGTCCGAAGAGATCGAGTACCTCGTCGCGGCGGCGGCCCCGCCGACCTCCGCGATCGTCATCCTCGGCTCCGACTAGCCCTTCCCCGGTCCCTGAGCCTGTCGGTCCCGGTTCCTGAGCTCCCTCCCCGGTCCCTGAGCCTGTCGAAGGGCAGGCCGCGTCCCCGGTTCCTGAGCCTGTCGAAGGGCCGGACCGACGCCCTACAGGCCGAGCGATTCCAGGTACGCCGCCGTGTCCTGCCAGCCGTGCACGGCCACCGACGGCACCCCGAGCGCGAGGACCGGGTAGTCGTTGCCGCCCTCGTCGAGGCGGTCGCCGACGAAGACCATCTCCTCCAGCGGGATGCCCGTGTGCTCGGCGAGCCGCGTCATGCCGAACGCCTTGTCGACGCCCGCCATGGTGATGTCGACGGAGGTCGAGCCGCCGGATCGGACCTCGAGGTCGGGGAGCAGCGCCTGCACGGCGGCGCGCAGCGACTCCTTCTTCGCGCCGTCGGGGTCCCAGGCGGTCTTCTCGGCGACCGGCGCGGCCTGCCCGAGGGCGGAGAAGGTGATCTGCGAGCCGCGGTCCTCGAGGATCGGTCCCCAGGTCTCGTCGGCCCAGAGGCCGAGTCGCTTGGCCTCGGTCTCGAGAGCGCCCATGGCGCGGGCCTTCTGGTCGTCGGTGAGGTCGTGCTTGTAGACGGTGACCCACGCGGTGCCGTCGAAGCGGTCGTACCGGGTGCCGCAGGTGGGCATGAGGTGCAGTCGGCCGAGGGCCTCGGGCGACGCGGCTCCGAGCCGGTCGAGCACCTGGTTCTGGAACTGCACGATCTGGCCGCCCGAGATGATGCACACCGAGGTGCGTTCGAGGAGCGCAACGAACAGTTCGGCCATGCGAGGGTCGAGCGCGGACTTCGACGGGGCGAGGGTGTCGTCGAGGTCGAAGGCGACGAGGCGCGGCAAGGAGGTCATGGGTTCCGTTCGGTCGGTCGAGAGGACGGTCGTCGAGGGCGATCGGCAGGCAGGACGGCCGCCCGAGGCCTGAACATCCCCTCATGGTATCGAGCGCAGCCTGGGACTCGGTGCCCGTGACCCTCCTCCGGTACGATGGAGGGGTGCGTGCACGAGACGCCCGCCCGCAGAGGGTGGGCGTCCGGCCTGTCAGGGCGTGGTTCCCCAGCGGATCCGCCGGGCACACGAGAATCCGGAAGGGGCGGCATCCAGATGCCAGCAATCGTGATCGTCGGCGCCCAGTGGGGCGACGAAGGCAAGGGGAAGGCCACCGACCTGCTCGGTGACCGCATCGACTACGTCGTGAAGTTCAACGGCGGCAACAACGCGGGGCACACGGTCGTCATCGGTGACGAGAAGTACGCGCTCCACCTCCTGCCGTCCGGCATCCTGACGAGCGGCGTCGTCCCCGTCATCTCCAACGGTGTCGTCATCGACATCGAGGTGCTGTTCCACGAGCTCGAGGCACTCCAGGCCCGCGGCATCGACGTCTCGCGCCTCCTCGTGAGCGCCAACGCGCACGTCATCACCCAGTACCACCGCACCATCGACAAGGTGACGGAGCGCTTCCTCGGCAAGCGTCAGATCGGCACCACCGGCCGTGGCATCGGCCCGGCCTACGCCGACAAGATCAACCGCGTCGGCATCCGCATCCAGGACCTCTTCGACGAGAACATCCTGCGCCAGAAGGTCGAGGGCGCCCTCGACCAGAAGAACCACCTGCTGGTCAAGGTCTTCAACCGCCGCGCCATCACGGTCGACGAGATCGTGGCCGACCTCCTCGCCTACGCCGAGCGACTCCGCCCGATGGTGGCGGACACCGCGCTCGTGCTGAACGAGGCGCTCGACGACGGCAAGATCGTCCTCTTCGAGGGTGGCCAGGCCACGATGCTCGACGTCGACCACGGCACCTATCCCTTCGTCACCTCCTCCAACGCGACCTCGGGTGGTGCCGCGACCGGCTCCGGTGTCGCACCGAACCGCCTCGACCGCGTCATCGGCATCGTCAAGGCCTACACGACCCGCGTCGGCGCCGGCCCGTTCCCGACCGAGCTGTTCGACGAGTCCGGCGACTACCTCCGCTCGAAGGGCTTCGAGTTCGGCACGACGACCGGTCGTCCGCGTCGCGTCGGCTGGTACGACGCCCCGATCGCCCGGTACGCGGCGCGCATCAACGGCGTCACCGACTTCGTCCTGACGAAGCTCGACATCCTCGACGACCTCGCCACCATCCCGGTGTGCGTCGCCTACGAGGTCGACGGCGTCCGGGTCGACGAGGTGCCGGTCTCGCAGACCGACTTCCACCACGCCGTCCCGATCTACGAGGAGTTCCCCGGCTGGCAGGAAGACATCACCGGTGTCCGCCGCTTCGAGGACCTCCCGAAGAACGCCCAGGACTACGTGCTGGCGCTCGAGGCGATGAGCGGTTCGCGCATCTCCGCGATCGGCGTGGGTCCCGGGCGCGACGCGATCGTCGTGCGTCACGACCTCGTCGACTGATCCGAGTAGCGAACGACGAGCGTCGAACGCGCCATGGTGGACGAATCCAGTCAGCCGTCCCTGCCCGGGCTGCCACCGGTCGAGGAGCTCACGAGCGGTGAGGTCAGGCCTCGGCCGGCGGTGCGTGCCCAGCGCGACGCCGGTGCGCTCGACCCGCGGGTCCGGCGCGCTCTGGCGACCCTCGACGACGATCCCGACCTCTCGTTGGTCACCCTCGCGAACGCGCTCGGGATCACCCGCGCGACGCTCATCCGGATCGTGCGTGAGGCGATCGGCATGACCCCGAAGGAGTACGCGGCCGGCGTCCGCGCCCGCCGCATCTCCTGAGCGGGCGCCGGTGCGAGACGGCGCAGGTGGGAGACTGTGGGGGTGAGCGACGACAACCCCTACCTCCTGCTCGGTTCCTACACCTCGGAGGCCGACGGCACCGGTGCCGGCATCAGCCTGCTGCGCCAGGACGAGGCGGGCACCCTCCGCCTCGTGCAGTCGTCGGAGGCGCAGTCGCCCTCGTTCCTGACCCTGCACCCGACGCTGCCGATCGTCTATGCGGCGAGCGAGTCGACCGGCGCCGTCGAAGCGTTCAAACGTTCCGGAGAGTTCGGGCTCGCCCCGTTCGGCAAGCCCATCGAAGCCGGCGACTCGGTGTGCCACGTCGCGACGGTCCCCGGTGCTGACATGCTCATCGCGAGTTGCTACGGCGACGGTCGGGTCGTGACCGTCCCGCTCGCGGAGAACGCGGCGTTCGCCGGCGACCCGTGTCTCGGCGAGGCGTCCGTCGACCCCTGGGCGTCGCCCACCGCGCTCGCTGCGGAGTCCGCGGACGCGGGCGAGGACGCGCTCACGCTGCTCGCGCTGGAGGCCGCTGTCGGCGAGGCCCTGCCGTCCCGACCGTCGCGCGCGCACGCCTCGGCGCTCCTCCCGGACGGCCGCATCGCGACCACCGACCTCGGCCACGACACGGTCCGCATCTGGCAGCTCCGTGGGTCGCGGTTGGTGCTCGACCACACCGTCGTGTTCCCGCGCGGCACGGGTCCGCGACACCTCGTCGTCCACCCGAGCGGCCACCTCCACGTCATCACCGAATACTCGGTCGAGGTCTTCACGCTCGGTGTCGACGGCACCGACGGGCACTGGCACATCCTCGCGGCGACCGTCGCGGCCTCGGAGGGCGTGTCCGAGGGCGACACGGGCGCTGAGATCAGCCTCGCCGCCTCGCGGGAGCAGCTGCACGTCGGCGTCCGCGGGAGCGACCGCATCGCCACCTTGCGCGTCACCGGCGACGGTTCGCGGGTCGAGGCCGTGGCCGACGTCGAGTGCGGCGGGACGATGCCGCGCCACCACCGGGAGTCGGGTCGCTTCCTGCACGTCGCGAACCAGCTGTCGAACTCCATCGCGAGCTTCCGGCTCGACGAGCGCACGGGGGTCCCGACGACGCTCCTCGGGACGCTCGACGCCGGTTCGCCCACCTGCCTCATCCTCGCCTGACCGCGAGACCGGTCCTCGCGCGACGCCCGCCACCGGATACGGTGGAACGGTGACCGCACGACGCCCTGAGCCCCGTCCCATCGACGGCCGGACCATCCGCCTCGAACCGCTGGAAAGCGCGCACTATCCGGAGCTGTTCACGGCGATCGCGCACCCGGAGGTCTTCGCCGGCGGCTACGGCGGCGGACCTGCGGGGTTGCCGACGACGCAGGCCGAGTTCGACGCCTTCGCGGACGGCTACTTCACGACCGGCGTGCGCAACACCTACGTCATCCGGCTCGTCGGCGGCGAACACGACGGGCTCCTCGTCGGCACGTCCACGCTCGGCGACTTCGACGAGCCGGGGGAGGCCGCCCACCTCGGTTGGACCGCGTACGACCCGCGCGTCTGGGGCACCGCCGTCAACGCCGAGACGAAGCTGCTGCTCCTCGGACTCGCCTTCGACGCAGGCTTCGGCCGGGTGAAGATCCAGGCCGACGAGCGCAATGAGCGCTCACGCACCGCGATCCTGCGCCTCGGGGCCACGTTCGAGGGGCTCATCCGCCGCGACAAGCAGCGGGCCGACGGCACGTGGCGGACCACCGCACTGTTCTCCGTGCTCGCCGAGGAGTGGCCGGAGGTCCGGTCCGGTCTCGAGGAGCGCCTCGCCAGGAGCCCCGGCCCCGTGGCCCTCCGCGGCTGACGCGGCCGCGAGCCCCCGCCCGGTTCCTCAGCCCCCCCGCCCGGTCCCTGAGCCCCCCGCCCGGTCCCTGAGCCCCCCGCCAGGTCCCTGAGCCCCCCCCGCCCGGTCCCTGAGCTTGTCGAAGGGCACTGTTCACCTGCGCGACACCGGCAGGCCCCGATCGCGCTACGTCGCGACCCTAGCTTGTCCTCCAGACGACGGACGCGGTATCCGACGGCCCGACAGCACGGGCGGCCGCCGACGTCACTGGAGGAACCGTGAACACCAGGCGTATGACCGCCCTCGCCATCGTCGCGCTCGCAGCGACCGCGCTCACCGCATGCTCCGCCGGAGCGGACACCGGAGCCGGCTCCGACGTCGACGCCAAGAAGGCGACCTCCGCCGAGGACTTCGGCGGGATGGACGCGCTCGTCGAGGCGGCGAAGGCCGAAGGCCAGCTCAACGTCATCGCCCTCCCCGACACCTGGGCGAACTACGGGAAGATCATCTCCGCGTTCGAGGACAAGTACGACATCACCGTCAACTCGGCCGACCCCGACGTCTCGAGCGCCGAGGAGATCACGGCCGCGAAGAACCAGAAGGGCCAGGACACCGCTCCCGACGTCTTCGACCTCGGCTCCGCCGTCGCCCTCGACAACCTCGACCAGTTCGCGCCCTACCAGGTCGCCAACTGGGACGACATCCCGGAGGGCTCGAAGGAGAAGACCGGCCTGTGGGTCTACGACTACACCGGCCTCGTCTCCATCGGCTACGACGCGGACGCCGTCCCGGCACCGAAGTCGCTCGACGACCTCCTCGGCTCCGAGTTCGCGGGCAAGGTCGCGCTGAACGGCGACCCGACCCAGGCCGGTGCCGCCGCAGCCGGCGTCTACCTCGCCGCCCTGCAGTCCGGTGGTTCGGCCGACGACATCCAGCCTGGTGTCGACTTCTTCCAGAAGCTCAACCAGGCGGGCAACTTCCTGCCCCTCGACCCGACCCCCGCGACCATCGCCTCGGGTGAGACCCCCGTCGTGATCGACTGGAGCTACAACAACCTCGCTGCGGCGACCGAGAACGAGGGCCAGCGCAACTGGAAGACCACCGTCCTCCCGGGCTCGGCCGTCGGCAGCTACTACAACCAGGCCATCAACGTGGACGCCCCGCACCCCGCGGCCGCGCGACTCTGGCAGGAGTTCATCTTCAGCCCCGAGGCGCAGAACCTGTACCTCGCCGCCGGCGCGTACCCGTCGACCCTCGCCGCGATGGTCGAGGCCGACACCGTCGACCAGAAGGCCCTCGACGCCGTGGGCGAGATGCCCGCCGACCTCGTGCAGTTCACGCCCGAGCAGACCGAGCAGGCCACCTCGCTGCTCGCCGAGAAGTGGGCGGCAGCGATCTCCTGATGAATGCCTCCGCCACCCGGCGGAGTGAGGCGGGGTCGGCACACGCCGGCCCCGCCGTCTCGCTCCCGCCGACCGACGCATCCTCGGCCGAACCCGCCGCGGCGCGGCCCCGCCGCCGTCCGCGCTGGGCGCTCCTCGGCCTGACGCCGTTCGCGCTGTACACCCTGCTCTTCCTCGCGGTCCCGACGTTCCTCGCCCTCGCCACCGGCTTCTTCGACGGCGACGGCGCGTTCACGTTCGACAACCTCACGGCGCTCGCCGAGCCGGCGGTCCTCGGGGCCTTCGCCAGCTCCTTCTGGGTCTCCGCCGTCACCGCGGTCGCCGGAGCCGTCATCGGAGCCCTCGTCTGTTACGCGCTCCTCGCGGTCCGGCCCGACGGAATCATCCGCACCTTCGTCGACGCGGCCTCGAGTGTCCTCGCCCAGTTCGGCGGCGTCATGCTCGCCTTCGCCTTCATCGCGACCATCGGCATCCAGGGCCTCGTGACGGTGTTCCTCAAAGACCGCCTCGGGGTCGACCTCTTCGCCGACGGCGTCTGGCTCTACCAGGTCCCCGGGCTCCTCCTGCCGTACCTGTACTTCCAGGTGCCGCTCATGGTCATCACCTTCATGCCGGCGATGGAGGGGTTGAAGCGGACCTGGTCCGAGGCGAACGCGACCCTCGGCGGCACCCGCTTCACCTACTGGACCCGGATCGCGATGCCGATCCTCGCCCCCTCCTTCCTCGGGTCGCTCCTGCTGTTGTTCGCGAACGCGTTCTCGAGCTATGCGACCGCCGCCGCGCTCATCAGCCAGGGGGCGCAGATCGTGCCGCTCCAGATCCGCGGTGCCCTCATCAGCGAGACCGTCCTCGGCCGGGAGAACCTCGCCGGTTCGCTCGCGATCGGGATGATCGTCGTGATGGTCGTCATGATGACGGCCTACTCCGCCCTGCAGGCGCGGACGGAACGGTGGCAGCGATGAGCGCCGTCCGCGACTCGGCCACGCCGTCGAAGCTCACGAGCCGCATCATCCTCGTCGTCGTCGCGGTGGTGTTCGCCGTCCCGATCCTGTCGATGGTCGAGTTCACCCTGCGCGCCGGGATCGACGGCGGCCACGACCTCGGCCACTGGGCCGCGATCCTCGACCCGGAGAACTCGCGGAAGTACCGGGTGCTCTTCCAGGGCATCGGCAACTCCGTCGTGCTCGCCGCGGTGACCGTGCTGATCGTCGTGGTGCTCCTGCTGCCGACGATGATCCTCGTGAAGCTCCGCTTCCCGAAGCTGCAGCGCGTCCTCGAGTTCGTCTGCATCATCCCGATCACCGTCCCGGCCATCGTGCTCGTCGTCGGACTCGCACCGGTCTACTCGGTCGTCGCCAGGCTGCTCGGCAGTGCGCCGTGGACGCTCGCGTTCGCCTACGGGATCACGGTGCTGCCGTACGCCTACCGGGCGATCGCCGCGAACCTGCAGTCGGTCGACGTCGGTACCCTCGCCGAGGCCGCGCGCACGCTCGGCGCCGGCTGGGGGACCGTCCTCGTCCGCGTCCTGCTGCCCAACCTGCGTCGCGGCGTGCTGACGGCGTCGGTCATCTCGGTCGCCGTCGTCCTCGGTGAGTACACGATCGCCTCGCTCCTCGGACGCAACACGCTGCAGACCTCGCTCGTGCAGGTGTCGAAGAGCGACCCCTTCGTCGCGGTGGCCTTCGCCCTGCTGGCGCTCGCCTTCGCCTTCGTCCTGCTGTTCATCATCGGCCGCGTCGGATCGATCCGACGCATCAGGGAGACACCATGACCACCATCGACCAGTCGGCACCCGCAGCGACGCCTGGAGACGGACACCCGGCCGGCGCAGCGGTGCGGTTCGATCGCGTCGTGAAGGACTACGGCTCGGGTGCCCGCGCCCTCGACGGCGTGAGCCTCGACCTCGCGCCCGGTGAGTTCGTCGCGCTGCTGGGGCCGTCGGGGTGCGGGAAGACGACCGCGCTCCGCAGCCTGGCGGGACTCGAGGACATCACCTCGGGGAGCGTGCTCATCGACGGCGTCGACGTCGTGTCCGTGCCCACCAACCGGCGCGACCTCGGCATGGTGTTCCAGTCGTACTCGCTGTTCCCACACCTCACGGTGCTCGAGAACGTCGAGTTCGGCCTGCGCATGCGGAAGGTGCCCGCGGCCGAGCGACGGACGCGTGCCGCCGAGAGCCTCGACCTCGTCGGCCTCGGCCACCTCGCCGCCCGCTACGCCCACCAGCTGTCGGGCGGGCAGCAGCAGCGCGTCGCCCTCGCCCGGGCGTTGGTCACGCGTCCTCGGGTCCTCCTCCTCGACGAGCCGCTCAGCGCCCTCGACGCCAAGGTGCGCGTCCAGCTGCGCGACGAGATCCGTCGGATCCAGTCGGAGCTGCAGATCACGACCCTCTTCGTCACGCACGACCAGGAGGAGGCGCTCGCCGTCGCCGACCGGGTCGCCGTCATGCGTGCCGGCGTCATCGAGCAGATCGGGACGCCGGAGGAGCTCTACTCGCGGCCGTCGTCGCCGTTCGTCGCGGAGTTCATCGGCCTGAGCAACCGGATCCCGGGGGAGCTCGTGCCCGGTGGCGTCGAGGTGCTCGGGCAGGTGCTGCCGGTGATCGGCGAGCAGCCGGGGGACGGGGCCGTCGTCGCGCTCGTCCGGCCTGAGGACGTCGTGTTCACCGACGCGACGGAGCCCGCGGTCGGGTCCGCTGTGGTCGTGCTCACGTCCAGCTTCCTCGGCCCGGTGCGTCGGACGACCGTCGAGCTGCCGGACGGCACGCTGGTCGCGGTGCAGCACGGCGCGACGGAACGACTGGAAGCGGGGGAATCCGTCCGCATCCGCTTCGCCGGTCGTCCCGTCCCGGTGCAGGCGGCCTGAGGGGCGCTACGCCTTCGCGTTCTGCCGTGGCACGACGACCTGCTTGATGATCAGCAGGATCGACGCCGTCACCGGGATGGAGACGAGGGCGCCGAGCAGCCCGATGAGCGAACCACCCACCATCGCGCCGATGACGACGAGGGCGCCGGGCACCGCGACCGCCTTGTTCATGACCCGCGGCGTCAGCACGTACGACTCGATCTGCATGTAGACCAGGTAGTAGACGATGACGATGAGTGCCGTCGTCGGTGAGTCGAACAGCCCGACGGTCGCGACGACGACGGTCGCGATGATCGAGCCGACGAGCGGGATGAGCGTCACGAAGAAGATGACGACGGCGAGGATCCCGGCGTACGGCACCCCGACGATGAGCATCATGATGAGCCCGAGGACGGCGTTGATCCCGGCCAGCACCACCATGCCGCTCACGTATCCGCCGATCGAGGCGGTGATCTGGTCGGTGATCGACACGACGCGCGGCCGGGAGCGACGGGGCACCAAGGAGTAGAACGCGTTCTTCATCGCCTGCATGGACGCGAGGAAGTAGAGCGCGAGGACGAGGGCGATGAAGCCGCCGAAGAAGCCGTTCGCGATGCCGACGCCGAGGTTGAGGGCGCCGCCGGCCAGGACGACCCACGTCTTCGGGTCGGCGGCCACCCCGTAGAGCCAGTCGAGCGCGCCCTGGAGGTCGACGCCCGGACCGAGGTAGTCGCTCAGGGACCGGAACCACTCCTGGTCCTGGATGCCGGTCAGGAAGGTCGGGGCGTTGCTCACGAGTTCGACGGCCTGCCGGGTGACGACGGGGATGACGAGGGCCAGGAGGAGCGCGAGCAGGACGGCGAAGACGGCGAAGACGATCGCGATCGCGAACGGGCGCTTGATGCCGCGTGCCTCGAGCCGGACGACGACCGGATCGAGGCCGAGCGCGATGAAGAGGCCGACGGCGATGGACACGAGGATGGTCGACAGTGAGCCGAGGGTGAGGACGAGCAGGATGGCCGCGAGGGCACCGAGTGCTCCGACGAAGCCGATCGCGAATGGGCGCTGGAGGGTCGTCCTGACGGTGGTCGTCACCTCGGCCGGGCGATGGGCGCGGAACCGGACCCGCTGCTGACGTGCCGCCGGACGCAGCGGCTGGTGGCGATGGGGTGCACTCGTCATGCCGCAAGCGTATTGCCCACCGCCCGTTTGCCCGACAGCTGTCGTGGTACCGGAGGATGAGACCGGGCCCTGCAGGATCACCCGACTGCGGGATGTGCCGGGTGCTCGGGTTCAGGACGATGGGAACATGTCATCGATCACCCGTTCGCACGCCGTCCACACCCGGGTCACCGCACCGCTGCGGGCGGTCCCGCTGACGGAGCCGATGCCGAGCCGGCGCGACGAGGCCGCGGAGCAGGGAGTGGTCGCCGAGCGCGTCAGCGCTACGGCACACGTCGCCGCCGGCGCTGCCGGGGTCGACCTCACCGCCTCGGTCGAGCCGACGCAAGCGCCCGCGGCCGGAACCGACGGGACCGACGCCGGAACAGGCCTCCGGTTCCTCGGTGCGGGCTGGGCAGCCGACGCGGCGGTCTTCGCCCAGTACCGCCGCCGCGGCAACTGACCGCGAGGTCCACGCCGGGTCCACCTCGCGGATGACCCGGGCGGCGGAGCTTGCATCGCCCGGCCGACGCGCCGAGGGACACCTGCCGCCGACGATGGGAGCATGAACACTTCGATCCTCTCCGCACGCGGACTCACGAAACAGTACGGGCCGACCGTCGCCCTCGCCGGCGTCGACCTCGACATCCTCCCCGGTGAGTCGGTCGCCATCATGGGTGCCTCCGGCTCCGGCAAGACCACGCTCATGCATGCGCTCGCCGGGATCGTCACCCCCGACACCGGCTCGATCGCCTTCAGCACCCCGACGGGCGTCGTCCGCGTCGACCAGCTCGACGAACGGCACCGGTCGCAGCTGCGGCGCGAGTCCTTCGGCTTCGTCTTCCAGCAGGGCCTGCTCATCCCCGAGCTGACCGCCGTCGAGAACGTCGCCATCGCGCTGATGCTCGGCGGGACACCGCGCATCGCCGCTGAAACGAGCGCGGCGGCGTGGCTCGCCGCCCTCGGACTGGCCGGCATGGAGACCCGACGGATCGGCGAACTGAGCGGTGGTCAGGCGCAGCGCGTCGCGATCGCCCGCGCCCAGGTGACCGGTGCCCCCATCGTCTTCGCCGACGAGCCGACCGGCGCGCTCGACTCCCGGACCTCAGCCGACGTCATGGGAGCCCTGCTCCACGCGACGACCGGGCAGGGACGCACGCTCGTCCTCGTGACGCACGACGAGACGGTCGCCGCGCGGTGCTCGCGGACCATCCGCCTGGCCGACGGTCGGATCGTCGGGCAGCCGGGCGGGGTCGGCGCGCCGACCCCGCCGCAGCAGTTCGCGACCGGGCAGGCACCCGTGCCGCAGCAGGTGCAGCAGCCGTACCCGCCGCAGCAGCTCCCGTACCAGCAGCAGCCCCCGTACCAGCAGCAGCCCGCCGGGCAGCCGTTCCCGCCGCAGCCGTACGCCCAGCCCGCTGCGCAGCCGTACCCGCCGCAGGCCCACCCGGGTCAGGCGACCGGCGTCGTCCCGAACGGAGCCCGACCGTGACCGCCGCAGTCGGGGTCGCACCGACCCGGATCCCGGTCCCCGCCGGCAGCGGTCGCAGTCCCGTCGTCCGTCTCACCTGGATGCTCGCCCGCCCGGGCGCGCAGAGCCCTGCGACGATCGTGCTCCCGGCGGTCGCGTTCGCCGTGACCACCGCACTCGTGCTCACCGTGCTGGGTGGCGCCCTGATGTTCTGGCGGTGGACCGGTGAGACGGCCTTCATCTACCAGGTGCTCAGTGTGCTGGCACTGGCCCTGCTGCTCGTCCCGCTCGGCTCGCTCGGTGGGGCGGCCGCGCGGCTCTCCGCCCGGCGCCGCGACGACCGACTCGCCACCCTCCGACTCCTCGGCGCGACACCCGGCACGGTCACGGCGATGACCGTTCTCGAATCGGCCGGGGTCGCCCTCCTCGGAGCGTTCGCGGGGATCCTGCTGTACCTCGGCATGCTGCCGCTCGTCGGGTTCATCCCGTTCGGCGGTTCCCCGATCGGGGTCGAGGGCGTCTGGGTCGGTGTCCCGATCATCGCCGCGGTGGTCCTCGGTGTCGTGCTGCTCGCAGCCGCGAGTGCAGCCATCGGTCTCCGCGCGGTGAACGTGAGCCCGCTCGGCGTCCGCACGAAGCAGCAGGCGCCGACCGTGCACTGGCTGCGCATCGTCGTCGGGGTCGTCGTCGTGATCCTCGCCTACGGCATGCTCTCCGTCGTGGCGGGGTTGCAGGAGGTCGCCGTCATGATCGCCGTCCTGGGCGTGGGGTTCGCCGCCGGTGTCGGGGTACTCGGGTTGATCGGCCCCTGGGTCGTCGGGGTGATCGGCCGGGGATCGGCCAAGCGCGCCAAGACGCCGGAGCGGCTCCTCGCTGCCCGCACGATCCTGGAGTCGCCGAAGGCGGCGTGGCGTCAGGTCAGTGGCGTCGCGATGACGAGCTTCGTCGCCGTCGTCGCCGGGACCGGGGTGGCGCTCATGGACGCCGCCGGAGGTTCCGACCTCGACCGTGAGAGCGCCATCCTCATCGACGACATCCGCACCGGCGTGATCATCACGCTCGTCGCGTCGTTCCTCATGGTCGCATGCTCCGTCGGGGTGAACCAGGCGTCGGCGGTCCTCGACCGGCGAGACCTGTACGTCAGCCTCGACCGCCTGGGGGTGCCGCGGGACGTCATGGAACGGGCTCGCGGTCGCGCGGTCATGCTGCCCCTGCGGGTGGTCGCGCTGGGCTCGGCCGGACTCGGCGTCCTGCTCGTCCTGCCGATGGCCAGCATCAGTGTCATCCTCGCCCCGCTGTCGGTCCTCGTCATCGTCGGGTGCTTCGCCGGTGGCATCGGGCTCGTGTGGGCGGCCCTTCGCGCGACCAGTCCGGTCGTCTCCGGGGTGGTCCGAGCGCCCGAGCGCGTCTGACCGCCGGGCCCGCACGACGAGAGCGCCCGTTCCGTCCCCTGCATGACGCGGGGAGGACGGAACGGGCGCTCTCGGGGAGGTCGGGTCAGCCCGTGACGACCGCGATCTCGTTCGGGACGCCGGGCAGTTCACCCGTCGTGATGTCGCCCGACGCGAGATCCACGGCGTGGATCGACTTCGTCGCCGGGTCGGTCACGTAGGCGACACCGTCCTGGACGACGAGCGCCGGGTGGGCGTCCTGCCACTCGGCCGGCGGCTCCCAGGCGTCGATGACCTTGATCGTGTCGGTGACGGCACCCGTCTGCTCGTCGAGGATGTGCAGCGAACCGTCGTTGCCGAGCACGATGACCTCGTCGCTCGGCCCTCGCGCGACGTCGCGCCAGGTGTAGCCGACGCCCTCCGGCAGGTCGACGATCTTCGTCGTCTTCGCGACCGTGTCGGTGAACGCGAGCTGGCGGAGGTCGTAGCCCTCGGCGTCGGGGTCGCTGTTGTAGTCGCCGACCGCGATGGAGGACGTCTCGCTGACGTACTGGTTGCCCGTGCGCCCGTAGGCGTCCGGCGCCTGGATCTTCGTGAAGACGCCGCTGTCGTAGACGAGCACGCCGTCGCTGCAGCCGAACACGACGACCTCGTCCTTGACGGTGCCTTCACCGTGCACCGACGGGCACTGCTCGTTGCGGGCGATCTCGGTGCGCGAGTCGTCGAGCACCCGGACACCGGTCCGGGCGTCCGAGGTGCCGATCGTGGACAGCACGGTGCCGTCCTCGAGCTCGATGGCGACACCGTGGTGCGCGGCCTCCGACGGGATGGTCTCGGTCTCGGGCAGCTCGTCGGTGGCCTCGAGGAGGTCAGCGCTGTCGAAGATCGTCGTGTCGCCGGAGCCGTCGGCGAAGAGGATGGTCTTGTCGGCGTGACGGACGACGTGGCCTGCGGTGTCGGCGGGGAAGACGAGGTCGGTCAGGACCGGGTCGGCCTGCTTCGAGGTGCCGTCCTCGTCCGTCCACGTCCCGGTGTCGAGGACCTGGAAGCCCTTCGTCGTGGTGACGAGCACGTGCCGCCCGTCGCCGGCGGCGTTCACCCGGTTGAAGCCGTCGAGGGGGAGGTCGCCGACCACCTCGAGGGATGCGGCGTCGAGGACGAGGAGGCCGCCGTCGTAGGTCAGGGTGATCCGACTCTGCGGGTCGGCGGAGGTCGACGCAGTCGCGTCGGGCGCGGAGCCGCTCGCGGTCGAGCACCCGGTGAGGAGGAGGGCCGCGGCGGTGCCGACGACGAGGAACGGGACCCGGCCGCGCTTCAGGCGCGATGCCAGGGGACTGCGGTGGTGCTGCTGCATGGTTTCCTATCGGTTCGTGGACGCCCGCTCAGGGCGAGAGTCCGGTGGCGATGCGCTCGGTGTTCGCGCGCATCATGGTGAGGTAGGTGGGGGCGTCGCCCGACTCGGCGGTCAACGACTCGGTGAACAACGGGACGACGGTGACGTCGACGTCCGCCTCGTCGGCGAGCACCTGCACGAGCCGGTCGGGTTGCGAGGAGTCGGCGAAGATCGTCCGGACGCCGGCCTCCTCGATCGCGGTCGACAGTTCGTCGAGGTCCGAGGCGCTGGGGGCCGCGAGCGTGGTGCCGCTCGGGATGACGGCGCCGATGACCTGGAAGTCGTAGCGGGCGGCGAGGTACCCGAACACGTGATGGTTGGTGACGAGCTTCCGCTGCTCGGCCGGGATGGCGGCGAACGCCTCGGCCATCTCGGCGTCGAGCGCCTCGAGCTCGGCCGCGTACGTGGCGGCGTTCGCCTGCAGCTCGGCCGCGTCGAGCGTGGGTATCTCCTCGAGCAACGCCTCGGTGACCCCGTCCACGACCGACGTCATCTGCGTCGGGTCGGTCCAGAAGTGCGGATCGGTCGCGCCCGACGCGGTCTCGAGGACGTCGACGAGCGAGCCGGCCTCGACGATCGGCACCCCCTCGTCGGCCGCGGTCTCCAGGTGCTGGGTGAGTCCCTCCTCGAGTCCCAGGCCGTTCGACACGAGCAGCTGCGCACCGGTGATGCGCGCCGCCTGCCGTGCGGAGATCTCGAAGGAGTGCGGATCGGCGTCGGGCGGCATGAGGGTCATGACCTCGGCCTGGTCACCGACGAGTTCACCGACGACGTCGCCGAGGATGTTCGTGGTCACGACGACGAGCGGGCGGTCGTCGGCGCTCGCCGCACAGCTCGTCAGGCCGGTTCCGAGCACGAGGCCGGCCGCGAGGACGGCGGTCGTGCGCAGGAGGGCGGTCGTGCGGGGGATGGTCGCTCGCATGGTCAGCGTCCCGTCTCGGCGAGGAACGCCGGTGCCGTGTCGAAGGTGAAGGTGCGGGCGATCCGCGCGGCGTCGCCGTAGTCGATCTCGGAGACGGTGCGCGTGCCCGGGGTGTTCAGGTAGGCGCGGTTCTGGTCGACCTCCAGCTGGACGCCCGTGGCGAGGTCGGCTGCACCGACGAGTGCCGCCGCGGTCCCCGTCACGGCGCCGGTGGCACCGTCGAGGACGAGGAGGTCGCCGGTCGTCGTGAGGCCGACGACGTGCTGGTCGCGGTCGTCGACGGCGGTGACCAGCTGCAGGGGTGCGGGGGTCGGCAGCAGCGCCCAGCTGCGCTCGCGGGTGTCGAGCAGCCATGCGCCGGAGGTGCCGGCGACGGCGGCGACCGTCGGACGGCCGGGACGCGCGTGGAAGGACGTCGCGCGGTCGGCGGCGGCGACAGCCTGCGGATAGGGGATCGCCTCGAACGTGGGGACCGGGTCGGCCTCGCTCGAGCTGCGGTCGACGACGGCGAGGAGCGCGCCCTCCGCGCAGCCGATGACGACGCCGACGTTGGTCGTGATGCTGCCGGCCGGATCGGTGCACCCGGCGAGCACGGCGTCGGCAGCGGTCACGGATGCCGACGAAGGGTCGAGGAGGTCGCCGTCGACGCCATGGAGATGCAGCCTCCCGCTCCCGTCGGTCGCGAGGACCGTCTCGCCGATCGGCACGGTGAGTCCGGGAGCACCCGGCGAGGTCCGGATCCGACCGGACTGCGTGATCTCGCCCGTGCCGAGTGCGGCGGTGTCGAGGAGGAGTGTCTCGCCCGAATCGGCGAACCGCACGGCGGTGGTCGTCGAACCGGCGGTGATCGTCGCTGGTCCGTCGCCCTCGATCTCGCCGACGACCCGCGCCTCGGCCCGGTAGTAGTGCTGGTGGTCTTCGTGGTCGACCGTCCACACGCCGGTGTCGATGATCGTCACGGTGCCGGCGGGCTCGGACTGCGCGGCGACGAACCGGCCGTCGCCCGTGAGCGCCGAGATCGGGCCGAGCTCGGCGAGCGTCGTCCGCTCCTCGCTGAGCAGGTCGGTCAGCTCGACGGTGCCGTCGACGTCGGCGGTCGCGAGGTGCAGCTGCGGTTCGGGGAGCTCGCTCGCGCCCTCGACGTAGCCGTGTCCGCGCGGTTCGTCCGAGGCCGTCGCGGTGGGTGATGCCGACCCCTGCGGCGCGCAGGCGCTGAGCGTCAGTGCGAGGGCGCCGAGAGCGAGCGCGGTGCGTGTGGCGCGGGGGAGCCGGTCGTCGGTCGGGCGGATGCCGCCTGGTCGGATGGTCGGTCGGAGGAGTCGGTGCACGGTGCGCTTTCCAGGTGGGTCGGTTCGGTGAGGTGGTCGTCGGGGTGGTCGAGGTGTCGGTCGATGGGCCGCCGGAGCCGTCCGACGAGCGCCCGCGCGCCCCACGACACCGTGGCGAGCAGGATCGAACAGGCGGCGATGGACGCTCCGGCCGCGGTGTCGCCGTACCAGGAGAGGAGCAGGCCGAGCAGCACGGCGAGGCCGCCGAAACCCGTGGCGAGCAGCATGATGAGCGGGATGCGACGCGCCCAGTGGGCCGCGGCGACGGCCGGCCCGAGGAGGAGCGCCACGACGAGCAGGGTGCCGACGGCGCTGTACGAGGCGACGACTGCGAGGGTCACGAGGCCGACGAGCATCGCGTGGGCGAGTCGCGGCCGGAGGCCCATGGTCTGGGCGACCCGGCGGTCGAAGGCGAGCGCGACGAACGGGCGGTGGAAGGCGACCGCGACGCCCACGGTGACGAGGAGGGCGATGGCGAGGCCCACCAGGTCCGCGGGCCGGATGGCGAGGATGTCGCCGAAGAGGATCGCCGTGAGGTCGGTGGCGAACGATCTGCTCGACGACACGATGATGACCCCGAGGGCCAGCATGCCGACGAAGAGGAGACCGATCGAGGTGTCGTGGGACAGCCTGCCGCGCCGCGAGACGAGGCTGACGCCGGCGGTCATGACGACCGCGCTGACGGCCGCGCCGGCGACCGGTGGCAGGCCGAGGAGTGCCGCGGTGGCGACGCCGGGCAGCATGCCGTGGGCCATCGCCTCCCCGAGGAACGCGAGGCCGCGGAGGACGACCCAGGTGCCCACGACACCGCAGACGGCCGCCACCAGCAGGCCGCCGACGAGGGCGCGCAGGAGGAAGGCCGCGGTGAACGGCTCGGCGATCCAGGTCATGGTTGAGCACCCTACATGAAAATGATTCTCAGTATTGATAGGGTGATGACATGCGATCTGCGACGAGCACCCCTCGCCCTCCAATGGCGGGACGGCCCGTCGTGTCCGGCATCCGACTCCACGACGTGTCGGCCGAGTACGACGGCGCGCGCGTCCTGCACGGGATCTCAGCCGAGGTCGGGGCGGCCGCCATCACCGTCGTCACCGGGGCGAACGGCGCGGGGAAGTCGACGCTGCTCGCGGTGATCGCGGGCCTCCACCGACCGACCTCGGGCGGCGTCGACGGCCTCGACGGTCGGTCGGCCGCGTACGTCCCGCAACGCAGTGCCGTGCCTGAGCGCTTCCCGGTCACGGTGCGCGACGTCGCGTCGATGGGACGCTGGCCGACGCTGCGTCGCTGGTGGGGTCGACTCGGGGCTGGGGACCGACGCATCGTCGACGAGAGCCTCGCCCGCCTCGACGTCCTGCACCTCGCCGGACGCTCCTTCGGTGAGCTGTCGGGCGGGCAGCGCCAGCGGGTCCTCGTCGCGCAGGCGCTCGCGCGTGAGGCCGACCTGCTGCTGCTCGACGAGCCGACCGTCGGCCTCGACCGTGCTGCTGGGCTGGCGATCCGCGAGGTGCTCCGGGCGGAGGCCGACCGTGGCGCGACGGTGGTGGAGGTGACGCATGATCCGGTCGCGGTCGCGGAGGCCGACGCGCGGGTGCACCTCGAGGCGGGATGTCTCGTCGAGGATCCGCGGTGAACCGGCTGGGGGATCGCCCGGCGACCCGTCTCCGGCCCCTGGCGCGTTGCTAGAGTTTTCGCATGAGCCAGGCCGAGCAGCAACCCGAACCCACGACCGGCGCCGCTGCGGCGGACGCCCAGGCGGCCACCGAGCGATTGGGCCGCCTGCGGAGCAGCATCGACAACATCGACGCGGCGCTCGTCCACCTGCTGGCCGAGCGGTTCAAGTGCACGCAGGAGGTCGGTCGCCTGAAGGCCGAGCACGACATGCCCGCGAGCGACCCGGCGCGCGAACAGCGGCAGATCACCCGTCTCCGGGCGCTCGCCGAGGAGTCGCACCTCGATCCGGCCTTCGCCGAGAAGTGGTTCAACTTCGTCGTCGCCGAGGTCATCCACCACCACGAGCGTCTCGCCAACCAGCACTGATCCTTCGTGTTGCGTTCCGCCAGCGCGGTGCGCTGACGCGAGCGCGGGTCTGTGGCGTGAGCGCGGGTCTCCGGAGGGCCGCGCCCACGCGTGTGGCCCGCGGTCACGCCCGTTCGTGTGCGGTCAGGCCCGTTCGTCCACGGTCGGCCCGATTCGCGCGCGGTCACGTCGGCGCACCGCGCTGGCACCTCGGGTGAGCCAGGGCAAGGAGTGACGCTTCTTCGGGCGGTGTCCAGCGTCCTGCGCCATCATGAGTCCATGACCTGGAACGCCGACTCCCTGCCCGATCAGACCGGACGCGTCGTCCTCGTCACCGGAGCGAACGCCGGCCTCGGCTTCTGGACGAGCCTCGGGCTCGCGCGAGCGGGCGCGGAGGTCATTCTCGCGTCACGGAGTGCGACGAAGACGCAGGCGGCGATGCGGGCGATCCGGGTGAAGGTGCCCGATGCCCGACTCAGTCACCTCCCCTTCGACACCTCCTCGCTCGACTCGGTGCGCGCGGCGGGCGAGCGACTCGCGGACCTCGACCGCCTCGACGCCCTCGTCGCGAACGCCGGCATGGTGCACATGCCGAAGGAGCGGCAGGAGACGGCCGACGGCATCGAGCTGGTCTTCGCGACGAACGTCGTCGGCCACGCCGCCCTGCTCGCCGAGGCCCTGCCGGTGTTGCAGCGCACGGCGGATGCGTACGATTCCGCGCCGCGCGTCGTGCTCCTCGGAAGCCTCTCCACCCTGCTCGTCCGGTTCCACGGCGACGACCTGCAACTCCGCGACGGGTACAGCGGCTGGCAGGCGTACGCCCAGTCCAAGATCGCCCTCTCGTCGCTCGGCTTCGAGCTCGACCGTCGGCTCGCGGCGTCGCACAGCACCGTCCGGGCACTCGTCGCGCACCCCGGCTACTCGGTCAACGGACTCGACCGTCGCGTCCCCGGGGTCAACGAGCCGACCCGCGGGCGCCGCTTCTCCGACACCCTGCAGTCCGTCTACGCGCAGAGCAAGCAGCGGGGTGCCGAGCCGACGCTCCGGGCGATCACCGACGAGGCGGCCGACGGTGGTTGGTTCTACGGTCCCCGGTGGCTCACGAAGGGCGACGCTGTCCGGCAGACCCCTGCCGCGATCACGACCGACCGGGACGTCGCGGCGGCGCTCTGGACGGACCTCGAGCGGCTCATCGGCACGCCCATCCTCCCGACCTCCTGAGCACAGACGTCAGCGCACCGCGCTGACACGAGCGCGGGGAATCGGCCCCAGCGCGGTGCGCTCGGGTGACTGCGCCTCAACCGGCGTGACCGCAGGGCATGGCGCTGAGCGCACCCCTCCGGAGACCCGCGCTCGCGCCACAGACCCGCGCTGACGTCAGCGCACCGCGCTGGCGCAACCAGACCTCAGTCGGCGGGGGTCGCCGGCGGCTGGAGGACGCGCAACCACTCCTCGGTCTGCGCGACGTGCGCTGACGCCGCCCCGGCCGCCCCGACGGGGTCGCGCGAGAGGATCGCCTCGGTCATCGCCCGGTGGCCGCGGTTACTGACCCGACGCAGCTCGTCGCCGGCGGGCAGGCTGAAGACGTCGTAGGCACGCGAGCGCGACCGGAAGACCTGCAACAGGGCCGTCAGCGTGGCGTTCCCGGCCGTCCGCGCGATGAGTTCGTGGAACCGGTGGTCCAGCTCGCTCGACTCGGCGGGGTCCGTCGTGCGTTCCATCGCCTCCACGAGTTCGGCGAGTTCGGCGCGCACCTCGTCGCTCGCGCGAGCCGCCGCCTGCGAGGTGGCGTGGGTCTCGAGCACCCGCCGCAGCTCGTACATCTGCAGGAGGCCGTCGAGGGGGAGGAGGTCGACCGTGAGCGACAGGCTGCCGATGATCTCCTCGGGCCGGAGCATCGACACGTAGGTGCCCGAGCCGTGCCGGGACTCGATGATCCCGAGGGCGGCCAGCATGCGGACGGCCTCCCGCAGGGACCCGCGGGACACGCCGAGTTCGTCGCAGAGCTCGTTCTCGGCCGGGAACCGCTGCCCCGCCACGAGCCGTCCCGACGCGATCATGTGTCGCAGGCCGTGGAACGCGGTGTCGACTGCGGACATGCGGCTCCTCCTCAGGGGTCGTCCCGCCATCGTAGCGGCCCCTCACCGGTGGCCCGCGAGCCGCCGCGGAGCGTCAGACGTCCGATGACTCCACGCTGGAACGTCAAGTCATCCGATGAATCGATCCCGAAATGACCTGAGCGATCACTTGTAACACGACAGAAACCCAAGTCATCAAACGTTGCCTCTATGGTTATCGGACAATCCACTGCATAATCGACTCGGAGGAACGTCACTGTGGACACTCGCACCATCGCACGGCCAGCGCCGCTCACGCTCGGCGACGGCCGACCGGCAACGGCCGGGTGGACGCTGGATCCGACCAAGCGTCACATCAACCACGGATCCTTCGGGGCTGTCCCGATCGTCGCGCAGGAGCATCAGCAGGCCCTCCGCCGTGAAATGGAGGCGGCGCCCCTCACCTGGTTCCCGGCCCTCCCGGCCAAGGTCGGCGCGGCCCGTGTCGGGATCGCCGACTTCCTCGGGGCCTCGGTCGACCAGCTCGCCATGGTTCCGAACGCGAGCGCCGGCGCGAGCGTCGTCTTCTCCAGCCTCCCCGTGCAGCCTGGCCTCGAGATCATCGTCACCGACCACGGCTACGGCGCCGTCACGATGGGGGCCGAGCGGCTCGCGCGTCGCTGGGGCGGCACCGTCCGGACCGCCCGCATCCCGCTCGACGCCGACGCGCAGACCGCCCACGACGCCGTCGTCGCCGAGTTCAGCGACCGCACGGCCCTCATCGTGATGGACCAGATCACCTCGCCGACCGCCAGACTCCTGCCGGTCCAGCAGATCGCCGCCACGGCCCGTGCCGCCGGCATCCCCACGCTTGTCGACGCCGCCCACGTCCCCGGCCTCTACGCCGACCCCATGCGCGACCTCGACTGCGACTTCTGGGTCGGCAACCTGCACAAGTTCGGGTGCGCCCCTCGCGGTGCCGCCGTCCTCGTCGCCCGCAGCCCGCTCGCGCAGGAGCTCTACCCGCTCATCGACTCCTGGGGTTCGCCGTACCCGTTCCCGCAGCGATTCGACACCCAGGGCACGGTCGACGTCACGAGCTACCTCGCCGCGGCGACCTCGCTCGGGTTCATCGAGGACATGTGGGGCTGGTCGGCCGCCCGGGACTACATGACCGAGCTCGCCGACTACGCCGTCGAGGTGGTCGCCGACGCCGTGACCGCCATCACCGGCGAGGACAGCCACGTCGACGTGGGCATGCCGGTCAACGCCCTCCGGCTCGTCAAGCTCCCGACCGGCCTCGCGACGACCCACGCGACCGCCGACGGTCTCCGCGACCGCGTCTCCGCCGAGCTCGGTGTCGAGGGCGCGTTCACGAGCCTCGACGGGATCGGCTACGTCCGACTCTCCACCCACGTCTACAACACCCCCGAGGACTTCGAACACTTCGCCGAGCACGCCGTCCCGGTCCTCGCGCGATGGGCCGAGGAGGAGCGCGCGGCCACGAGCTGAGCGCGGAACCGCCCGACCCGACATCACCACACCCGTATCACCGCACCGCACCGGCACCACAGCACCCACCCCCGCAGCACCCCCACCAGCACCACTCAAAGGAGAAGCGAGCATGAGGAAGTCACGCGCAACGGCAGCCATCGGCCTGTCCGTCGTCACCGGCCTCGCCCTGTCGGCCTGTGCCGGCGGCGCGAGCGACGGCACCGTCACCCTGCAGATGGTCGAGAGCCTGACCAACCCCGCCCGGACCGAGGTCCTGAAGTCGCTCATCGCGGATTTCGAGGCCGACAACCCGAAGATCAAGGTCGAGCTCATCTCGCCGCCGACCGATCAGGCCGACCAGAAGATCACCCAGATGCTGCAGTCCGGCTCGGGCGTCGACGTGCTCGAGGTCCGGGACATCACCGTCGGCCCGTTCTCCACCAACGGCTGGCTCGACGACATGAGTGGCGAGCTCGAGGACTGGAAGGGCTGGGACGACCTCACCGACAACGCGACGAAGTACGCGAAGGGCGAGGACGGCAAGGTCTACTACGTGCCCTACGGCTTCTACGGCCTGAGCCTGTTCTACCGCACCGACCTCATCAAGGAGGCCGGTTTCGACGGGCCCCCGACGAGCTGGGACGACCTCCTCGAGCAGGCCTCCGCGATCCAGGACCCCTCGAAGAACCAGTTCGGCTACGCCTTCCGTGGCGGCACCAACGCGAACAGCAACGTCGTCGCGGCCATCGAGGCCTACGTCGCCGACGACCTCGACACCGAGAACGCGTTCAAGCTGACCAACGGCGACACGATCTTCTCCGCACCGGAGGCGCTCGACGCCGTCAACACCTACTTCGACCTCTTCAAGGAGGCTTCGCCGCCGTCGTCCGTCGCGTGGGGCTACCCCGAGATGGTCGAAGGCTTCTCGAACGGTTCGACCGCGTTCCTCCTGCAGGACCCGGAGGTCATCGCGACCGTCGAGCAGTCCGAGGCGATCACGGCCGAGCAGTGGAGCACCGCTCCGCTGTTGACGGGCCCGACCGGCAAGGCCGCACAGCCCATGGCGACTGCGGGCTGGGGCACGGCGGCGTCGAGCGAGCACAAGGCCGAGGCCGCGAAGCTCATCGAGTTCCTCTCCGAGGACAAGCAGGCCACCACCTTCGCCCAGGAGAACAGCCTCGTCCCGATCGTCAAGAGCGCGGCGGACAGCGACTTCTACAAGACCGGCCCGTGGGCCAGCTACGTCACGATGAACGAGAACCCGGACACCTACCTGAGCGTCACGCAGCCGCGCGGCTCCTCCTGGTGGACCGAGTGGATCCAGAAGTCCGACTCGGAGATCCAGCAGGTCCTCATCGGCCAGCTCACGCCGGAGAAGCTCCTCGCGGGCTGGGACGAGTACTGGACCGAGAAGTGGAAGAGCGAGTAACCGTCCATGACGACCACCACTGACGAAGCGGGTCGCACGCAGCAGCGGGCGACCCCGACACCCCCGGCCGGTCCCTCGCGGACCGCCGGCGGGCGTCGGCGGCGCACCTTCACGGCGCGCCCCGGCTTCGGCCTCCTCGCCTTCCTCGCCCCCGCGTTCATCTTCGTGGCGATCTTCATCTACTACCCGATGATCGCCGGCTCGCAGATGGCGTTCCGCAACTGGAACCTCGCCAACCTCACCGACACCTCGTGGGTGGGCTTCGCCAACTTCCTGGCCGTCTTCGCCGACCCCGCCTTCGGCAAGGTCGTCGCGAACACCGTGCTCTGGGTGGTGGCCTCGATCGTCCCGCAGTTCGTCATCGGCTTCGGCATCGCCCTGTGGCTGCGCCGGAAGTTCCGGTTCCGCGGCCTCTACCAGGCGATGATCTTCTTCCCGTGGGCCATCTCGGGCTTCCTCATCGGCATCCTGTTCCGCTGGATGTTCAACAGCGAGTTCGGCGTGATCAACGACCTGCTCCAGAAGGTGGGGCTGATCGACACCCCGATCCCGTGGCTGGCGGACCCGAACACCGCGATGTTCGCCGTCATCGTCGCGAACGTCTGGTACGGCGTCACGTTCTTCGCGATCATGATCCTCGCCGCCCTGCAGTCGGTGCCGGAGGACCTCTTCGAGGCCGCAGCGCTCGACGGCGCGGGCAAGGCGCGCATGCTCTTCCAGATCACGATCCCGTACATCCGCACGACGCTCGCCCTCACGGTGCTGCTCCGGGTCATCTGGATCTTCAACTTCCCCGACATCATCTACGGCATGACGGGCGGTGGTCCGGCGAACCAGACCCACATCCTGACGACCTGGATGATCGCGACCACCCAGCGCGGAGACTACGGCCGGGCCTCCGCGATCGGCCTCATCGTCGTCGCGATCCTGCTGGTGTTCACCGCGTTCTACCTGCTGTCCATGCGTGAGAAGAAGGTGAAGGCATGATCGACCAGGAGACCCGGACCGCGAAGGTCGTCAAGTTCCTCTTCCTCGGGCTCTGGCTCGTCATCACGGTGTTCCCGCTGTACTGGATCGTCGTCACCTCGTTCAAGAAGCCGGGCGCGATCTTCTCCTACCCGCTGACGTACTGGCCGGAGGTGTTCTCGGTCGAGAACTACCTCGGCCTGTTCAGCAAGGCGCAGTTCGGCACCTACGTCGTCAACAGCCTCATCGTGGCGACGATCGCAGCCGTCGTCGCGACGTTCATCTCGATGCTGTCGGCGTACGTGCTGGCGCGGTTCGAGTTCCGGAGCAAGGGGGCGATCCTGCTGGCGTTCCTCGCCACGCAGATGATCCCGTCGTTCATCGCGCTCGGCCCGCTCTACCTGCTGATGACGCAGCTCAAGCTCGTCGACAACCGGTTCGGTCTCATCCTCATCTACATCGCGGTGTGCATCCCGTTCTGCACCGTCATGCTGCGTGGATTCTTCGAGAACATCCCCGACGCCCTCGAGGAGGCGGCCATGATCGACGGCTGCTCGCGGTTCGGCGCGCTCTTCCGGGTGCTCGTCCCGGTGCTGAAGCCCGGGATCGTGGCGGCGTTCATCTTCAACTTCGTGAACTGTTGGAACGAGCTGTTCCTCTCGGTGACGCTCATCAACAGTGACGCGAACAAGACGATCCCGACGGCGCTCAACGGCTTCATCACGAGCTACAACATCGACTGGGGCTCCATGTCGGCGGCCGCCGTGCTGACGATCATCCCGACGATGGTGCTGTTCGCGTTCGCGAGCCGGTACATCGTGCAGGGCCTGACCGCGGGAGCGGTGAAGGGCTGAGCCCTCTCATTCGCCCAAAAATGGGCGAGCCGACGCCCGTTCGCCCATTCCTGGGCGAGCGGGCGTCGTCATGAGCAGCCGTCCGGTGAACCTGTAAGCCAGCTGATAGTTCGATCGGCTAGCGACCGACAGGTGGAAGATGAACCATGTTCGGTTCGAAGCAGACGACGAGGTCACTCCGCTACGCCCGCTACGGCGGGCCCGACGTACTCGAGTTCATCGAGTCCGAGATGCCGCATCCCAGATGGGGCGAGGTCGTGGTCGACGTCCTCGCGAGCGGCATCAACCACATCGAGGCGTTCGTCCGCGAGGGGCACCTCGCCGAGACGGTGCCGATCGAGCTGCCGACGGGGCAGGGGAGCGACTTCGCCGGATTGGTCCGCGAGGTCGGAACCGGGGTCGAGGGCTGGAAACGGGGCGACGAGGTGATCGGTCACGCCGTCCGCGGCGCGCACGCCACCCAGGTCGTCGTCCCGGCGTCATCCCTCGTCCGCAAGCCGAAGCGCGTGAGCTGGGAGGAGGCCGGCGGGCTCTACCTCGCTGGACTGACGGCGCTCGACACGCTCGACGGGCTGCACCTCAAGCAGGGCGACACCCTCGTCATCTCGGCGGCGGCCGGTGGCGTCGGGAACATCGAGGCGCAGTTGGCGAAGTTCGCGGGGGTCCGGGTCATCGGCACGTGTGGTGAGCGCAATCACGACTTCCTCCGTGAACAGGGCGTCAAGCCGGTCGTCTACGGCGAGGGCATGGCGGATCGGATCCGCAAGCTCGCGCCAGAGGGCGTGACGGCGTTCATCGACAACTTCGGTCAGGACGGCCAGGAGCTCGCGTTCGAACTCGGCGTCCCGCCGGAGAAGTACCGGTCGAGCGAGGATCGGAAGACCATCGAGCTCGCCGCACTCGAGCCGGACGAGGAGTTCTCCGCGCACGCCACGAAGCAGCTGCAACGTCTCGCGGAGTACGCCGCCGACCACGCGTTGAAGGTCGTCGTCTCGGCGTTCTACCCGTTCGACCTGATCATCGACGCGTTCGAGGATCTCGAGCGGTTGCACGCGCGGGGCAAGATCATCGTCGGTATGCGTCCGGCGAACCCGGAGCGCATCGTCAAGCAGCGGGACCTGCACGACGCAAGACCCTGACGACGGTCAGCGCGGCGCGCTGACCCGAGACGTCGGGTTCCGGCGCCAGCGCGGTGCGCTGACCCGAGATGCTCGGTTCCGGCGTGGGCGCGGGTCCGGGGCGTGAGCGCGACCCTCCGGAGACCCGCGCTCGCGCGTGTGGGGCGCGCCCGCGTCAGCGCACCGCGCTGGCGACCGGGTAGGGAGGGCGGGGGCTAGTTGAAGATGAAGCCGAGGACGGTCGCGCCGCCTCCACCGAGGACGAGTGCGACGACGAGGACCCAGGCGATGAGCCGCTGACGACGCTTGCGCTGCTCGCCCCATTCGGCCAGTTCCCGGTCTTCGCTGTCACTCATCGTCCCAGCCTACCGGCGGGGTTCTCGCCGGGCATCAGGCGACGGCCGGGACGAGGGCCTTCACCGAGGTGATCCTCGCCCGCGCGATCGCGAACGTCGTCGCGGCGAGCGACCCGAGGAGCCAGAGGACGAGGCCGACGACGCCGGCCGCTGCTCCCGTGTCACCGATCGCGATCGCCTGCAGACCACCGAGCGCGGGTGCGATCGGCAGGAACGCGAGGATCTGGTCCAGCACCTCCGGAGCGGTCGCGATGATCCCGGTCGCCAGACCGACGAGCGCGACGATCATCGAGACGAACCGGCCCGCACCGCCGAACAGGGCGTTGAGCGCCTGGTTGGCGGCGGCGAACACGAGTCCCGCGAGGACGGCGATCCCGGCGAAGGCGAGCCAGCCGCCCGCGTCGAGGTCGAGCAGCGGTGCGGTGATGACGGCGACGAGCAGGCCCTGCAGCATCCCGATCGCGCCGGCCGGGACGAAGGCCCCGAGCGCGAGCCGCAGCGAGGAGCGGGTGGATCCGAACGCCCGCGTGGGCACCGGTCGCAGCACGAGGAAGCTCGCGAGCGCGCCGAGCCACAGCGCGAGGACCGCGTAGAAGGGAGCGCTGTTCGTGCCGAAGGACACGGTCGCCGAATCGCCGGCCGAGACCGGGTCGGCGACGACGTCCGCGAGCGTCTGCCGGTCGGAGCTCGTGTAGGTCGGGAGACTGTCGACCGCGCTCTGCAGACCGGACGCGAGCGAGGTGATCCCGCCGGACAACGTTCCGGCGCCCGAAGCGAGCTGGTTCGACGCGTCGGCGAGCTGGGTCGTACCCGTGGCCGCTTGACCGGCACCGTCGGCGAGGGCGGACGCACCCGTCTGCAACTGCGCCGTGCCGCTGGCGGCCTGGGAGGCGCCGTCGGCGAGCCCGGACGCACCAGCGGCGATCTGGGCCGCCGCCGCGTTGAGCTGCGCAATGCCCTCGACGAGGGCGGGCATCTTGGAGGAGAACTGCGTCGCTCCTGCCGCCAAACCGGCCGCACCACCGGCGGCCTCGGCGGTGCTGTCCGCCAGTGATGCGGTGCCCGGGTAGTCCGTGGCCGCGCCGACGGGTCCGCCGCTCGCGACCGTGGTGGCGAGTCCACTCGCCGCCGCGACGTCAGCGCAGTACGTCGCGGAAGCTCCGGACGCAGCGCACTCGGCGGTAAGCGACGCGAGTTGCGCGGCCACCGCGGCCGTGAGCTGCTTGGTACCCTGGGCGCCGGCCGACAGGTCGGCGAGCCCCGCGGACACGTCGTTCGCGCCGCCGGCGATCCCCGCCGCTCCACCGACCAGCCCCGGGTTCTCGGTCGTCCCGTCACCCTGCGCCCCGGCGTTCAGTGTCGCGGCACCACCGGCGAGCTGGCTCGCTCCGCCGCTCAGCTGCGTCGCACCGGAGGACAGTTGCGTGGCGCCGTCGGCCAGCGCATCCACGCCGTCACTCAGCTGCGTCGCACCCGACGACAACTGCGTCGCGCCTGTGGCGAGCTGCGTGGTGCCGTTCGCGAGTTGCTGCGCACCCTGCGCGAGCGAGAGTCCGCCCGTCGACAGCTGCTTCGCGCCGTCGGCGGCCTCGCCGAGCTGGTCGTGGAGGGTGTTGAACCCGACGTAGACGTTCTCGAGGTAGGTAGTGGTGAGCTGCCGACCGAGGAGCGAGGCCGCGGTCTGCGTGATCGTCTGGGAGATGGCGTCGTCGACGAGCTTGCTGCGGTCGCTCGTCGTCACGTCGAGGCGGGCGCGCTCGGCGTTGGCGGCGTCGCCGGAGAACGAGGTCGCCGCCTTCGAGAAGTTCTCCGGGATCGTCACGACGGCCGTGTACGAACCGTCGGCGAGGCCCGCCTTCGCATCGGACGCGTCGGTGATGACCCAGGTGTAGTTGGTCTTCTGGTCGCCGTCGACGAGGCCCGCGGAGAGCTGGCGTCCGAGCGGCACGGTCTGGCCGTTGACGGTCACCGGCTTGTCGTCGTTCACGATGGCGGCGGTCACCTGACCGAGTCGTTCCGCCGGGTTCCACAGCGCCCAGACGAGTCCGCCGGCGATGACGAGCGGCACGAGGATGAGGCCGATGATCGAGACGACCGTGATGCCCTTGCCGGAGCGGGCCCGTTCGAGGCGGTTCAGGATGGTGCTCATGCGTCGACCTTCGATTCAGCGATGGCGGTGGGAGTTGAGGAGGTGGCGGCGCGGTCGAGGTCGAGTACCTCCGGCGCCGTGGTCGGCAGGACGTCGGCGAGCGAGGTCGCGTCCGCGGTGCCGACGACGATCGTGAGCGGCCGACGCGAGCGTTCCGCGGCTCTGGTCGCCGTCAGGAGGTGCTCGTACAGTCCGCGTCTCGTGTCGTCGTCCGGCACGGTGTCGACCCCGTCGAGGACGATGACGGCCGGGCGTTCGGCCAGCGCCGAAGCGAGCGTCCCGACGGGTTCGCCGTGGTCGAGACGGACGTACGCGACGCGGGACCGGACGGCCCCGGCGCGGACCGGCAGGACCAGACCGGCGACCTTGAGTCGACCGTGGTCGGGTTCGAGGCGACCGGCCAGCGTCAGCAGGAGGGCGGTGACCGAAACCGGGCGCGCGCCCTGCACCGCGAGCACGCCACCGACCGCGACCGTCGTGTCGACGTCCTCGTACAGCGGGCCGTCCGCGCCGGCCAGGGTGACCCCGGCGGCGGCGATGGCGACCTCGTCACCGTTGCGCCACTCGCGCAGCTCGAGTTCGCGCTGCAGGCCCTCGCCCTCGACGTCGAAGGACGGCAGGATGCGGTCGAGCCACTTCGGCAGGTACCAGGCGTGGTCGCCGAGGAGCGCGAGCACCGCCGGCACGAGGGTCATGCGCACGATGAACGCGTCGACGAAGACGCCGACCGCGAGCCCGAGGGCGATGGGTTTGATGTTCGTGTCGCCCTCCGGCACGAAGGCGGCGAAGACCGCGAACATGATGACGGCGGCGGCGGTGACGACCTTCGCCGAGCCGAGGAAGCCGGTCTCGACGGATCGCCTCGCGAGTCCCGAATGGACGAAGTCCTCGCGCATCCGGGAGACGAGGAAGACCTCGTAGTCCATCGCGAGTCCGAACAGGACACCCATGAGGATGATCGGCATGAAGCTGATCACCGGACCGGTCCTCGCGACGTGGAGGGCCTCGGCGAACACGCCGTGCTCGAAGACGAGGGCCACGACGCCGAACGACGCGGCGACCGACAGCAGGTAGCCGAGGGTCGCCTTGATCGGTACCCAGATGGAGCGGAAGACCATCGTCAGGAGCACGAGCGACAGGCCGACGACGATCAGACCGAAGGGGAGGAGGGCGCCGCCGAGGCGGTCGGAGATGTCGATGCCGATGGCCGTGAACCCGGTGACCTGGAGGTCGACGTCGTACTCGTCCTGGAAGTACTGGTGCAGTCCTCGGATCTCGGCGACGAGGTCCTTCGTCGCCTGGGAGTCGGGACTGCCGCTCGGGATGACCTGGATGATCCCGGTGTCGGCCGTCGCGTTGGGGGTGGCGAGCGGGACGGCGGCGACGCCGTCGAGTCCCTCGATCTCCTGCTTGAGGTCGGCCATGAGTCCGAGCGGGTCGGTACTGCCGACGATGCCGCCGGTGACGATGAGTGGCCCGTTGAAGCCCTCACCGAAGTGCTCGGAGACGAGGTCGTACGTCGTGCGGGCTCCGTCGCCCTCCGGCAGGGAACCGGCGTCGGGGAGCGCGAGTCGGAGTGACAGGGCGGGGATGGCGAGGGCGCCCAGGACGGCGACGACGGCGACGATCGTGACGATGGGGAGTCGCGTCACGCCGCGCACCCAGCCGAGGAAGAAGCGGTTGGGGTGCCCTTCGACAGGCTCAGGGACCGCGTTGTGGGGCTCAGGGACCGCGTTGTGGGGCTCAGGGACCGCGTTGTGGTGCTTAGGGGCCGCGGTACGGGGCTCAGGGACCGGGCTGTGGTGCTCAGGGACCGCGTCCTGTGGGCCGTCGACCGGCTCAGCAGCAGCGCCCCGGGTCGCCGCGCGCTTCCTGGCCCGCTTCGCCTTGGGCCGGAGGCGTTCGCCGGCGAAGCCGAGCATGGCCGGGATGAGGGTGAGCGAGATGACGACCGCGATCGCGACGCCGACCGCCGCGGCGACACCCATCGTCGTGAGGAACGGGATGTTCGCGACCGCGAGCCCGAGGAGGGCGATGATGACCGTGAGGCCCGCGAAGATGACGGCGGAACCGGCCGTCGCGGTCGCACGGGCGGCTGATTCGGCCGGGTCGAGCCCGCTGCGCAGGCCGTCCTGGTGTCTCGAGATGATGAACAGCGCGTAGTCGATGCCGACGGCCAGGCCGAGCATGAGCGCGAGCATCGGCGTCGTGGAGGAGATCGGCCCGAAGACCGTCGCCACGAAGATGAGCGCCATCGAGATGCCGACCCCGAGCAGTGCGGTGACGAGCGGCATGCCCGCGGCGAGGAAGGAGCCGAATGTGAGGATGAGGACGACGAGCGCGACGACCACGCCGACGAGCTCGATGATGCTCAGCGTCGGCAGGCTGTTGCTGAAGAGCTGCCCGCCGAGGGACGACTCGGCACCGGCCGGGAGGGCCTTCGCGAGGCTCGCCTCCGCGTCCTCGACGTCGCTGATCGTCGCGGCGGTGATGTCGGTCTGCGCGCTGTCGAACTGGATCGAGATGAGCGCCGCCCGCTGATCCTCCGAGACCGCCCCCGTCACGTTCTCGTCGAAGGGTGAGACCGCCTGCTCGACCTGCCCGATGTCGCCCAGGGCGGTGACGGCGTCGTCGATCGCCGACCGGACCCCGGCGTCCTCGACGGTGTCGCCCTTCGGCGCGACGACGATGATCTGCGCCGAGGCGCCGGCCACCTGCGGGAAGGTGTGGTCGAGCGAGTCGAGCGCCTCCTGCGACTCCGTGCCGGGGATGGAGAAGGCGTTGTCGGTTCCCTGGTTGAAGAGCAGCGCGCCTCCACCCGCGAGGGCGAGCACGGCGATCCAGAGGATCAGCACGAGCTTGCGGGCGCCGAACGCCCAGCGGCCGAGGGTGTAGAGCAGTGAGGACACGCGTCGCTCCTAGGGAGGTCGGCGCTGCTTGCAGGCGAGCCGACGGAGAAATTCGAACAGGATCGATACATCGGTGTATCCGATACACGACTGTATTGGATACAGTGGTGTATCGGCAAGAAGTCGGTCGAGCTGTCAGTAAGGTGTCAGGATGCGCGTGCACGAAGCGGTCGAGTCCCCGAGCGACGAGGCACCCGTCGAGTCCGCGCGTCGGCAGCGGACGCGCGAGCGGCTCGTCGACGCCGCCTACGAGGTCTTCGCCGAGTTCGGCGTCCACGCGGCGTCCGTCGAGCAGATCAGTGAGCGCGCGGGCTTCACCCGTGGCGCCTTCTACTCCAACTTCGATTCGAAGGAGGAGTTGTTCTTCGCTCTCGAGTCACGAGAGAACCAGCTCCGACTCGATCGCCTGGAGGCCGGACTGCAGGCGGTCAGTCCGTCGCTCCTCGACGCAGCGGGCCGCTACACCGAGGGTTCGCTCGAGGCCCTGATCCGTGCCTTCCTCGAACTCCAGCCCGATGACCGCCGCTGGTGCCTCGTGCAGTCGGAGTTCCGGATGCTGGCGATGCGCGACGCCGACGTCGCAGCCCGCTACCTGCAGCACCAGGAGAGCGCTGGCCGCCAGCTCGCCGCGTGGCTCGACCAAGCGGCCGGACTCGCACACGTCCGGTTCACGATCCCGACGCCCGACATCGCGAACATCGTCGTCGCCCTCTACGAGTCGGCCATCCAGACGGCCGTGCTCATGGACCCGGACGGCGATGAGGGCTCACCGCGCGAGCTCGCGATGCGCACGCTCCCGGCCATCGTCCGCGCCCTGACCGAGTCGGTCACCGACTGACGTCAGGCGGACTCGCCGGATCGATCCGGCTGCAGCGCCTGGGCCAGCATGACGATGATGCCGCTCGGCCCGCGCACGTAGCTGAGCTTGTAGACGCCCTGATAATCCGCGACCCCGCGGAGCGGGTGGCAGCCGTGTCTGGCGGCGATCGCGAGCGCCTCGTCGATGTCGTCGACGGCGAACGCGACGCGGTGCATGCCGATCTCGTTCGGCAGCGTGGGTTCGGTCTCGATCGCGTCCGGGTGGAGGTACTCGAAGAGTTCGAGGCGTCCGTGACCGTCCGGCGTCTGCAACATCGCGATCCTGGCGTGGTTACCGTCGAGGCCCACGGCCGTGTCGGCCCACTCGCCGCTCACCGTGTCGCGGCCGAGTACGGTGAGGCCGAGGTCGGTGAAGAAGGCGATCGTCGCCTCGAGGTCGCGGACCGCGATCCCGACGTTCTCGAGTCTGATGTCCATGGGCTGCACGCTACCCGGCGGCGCGGGCCCGATCCAGGGTCTCCTGGAGCGGGCCCGCGTCGGAGCAGTCCGGCGGCGGCTCCGACTCAGCCGCTGAGGGCCGAGGTCGGTGGTGTCCTGGCGGCTCGGATCGCCGGGTAGAGGCCGGCGATCGCCCCGATCACCAGGGTCGCGCCGACGCCCGCGAGCAGCACCTCCGCCGGTACGGCGGTCGGCCAGTCGTTCACCGCGGCGACGACGCTCGTGACGCCGGTACCGATCGCGGCGCCCGCGACCCCGCCGAGCGCGGAGAGGAGGAGTGCCTCGGTGAGGAACTGGGACCGGATGTGGCCCCGCGTGGCCCCGAGGGCGCGACGGAGGCCGATCTCGCGTCGGCGTTCCAGGACCGAGATGACCATCGTGTTCGCCACCCCGATGCCGCCGACGAGCAGCGCGACCGAGCCGAGGCCGAGGAGGAGACCGGTGAAGGCTTGATCGGCAGCCTGCTTGGCGGCGAGGGCGTCCGACGGCCTGGAGACCTCGACCTCCTCGGGTGCAGCAGGGTTCACGGTGCGGGGGAGGAGCTCGCGGACGGCCTCGACGCGTTCGTCGGAGGACCGTTCGTAGACCGTGGTCGGTTTGCCGTCGTACCCGAAGCGTTCGGCGGCGACGGTCTCACCGATCATCACCGTGGTGTCGAGTTCCGGGGCGAGGTCGAGCGGATCCAGGATGCCCACCACCGTGAAGTACTGGTCGCCGAGCTGGATCATCGAGCCGACCGTAGCGATACCCAGCCGTTCCGCGGCTTTCGACCCCAGGACGACCGTGGGGTAGCTCGCCGTCGCCCGGTTCAGCCACTCACCGGTGGCGAGGGTACCGCCCACGACGTCCAACAGGCTCTCCGTCACCGCCGCTGCGCCGAGGCCCCCACTCGACGCCCGGTCGATGAGGCTGCTGCGGTAGACGAGGACGCCGTTCAGCACTGCGGCGGAGCCGGCCCGTTCCACACCGTCGACCAGTCCCACCTTGCCGACGGTGTTCGTGGGCAGGGTCGCTGCCTCACCGAAGAGGTTCTGGCCCGGTTGGACGGTCAGCAGGTTCGTCCCGAGAGCGGAGAGCTGCGCCTGCAGTTTGGCCTGACTGGATGAGGAGATGCCGACGACCGCGATCATCGCCGCGATGCCGATCGCGATCCCGAGGGCGGACAGGACAGCGCGCGTCGGCCGTGCCCGCAGACCCGTCGTCCCGAGCCGGAGGACGTCGCGACCGAGGAGCCGCGACCGTCGATCGTGGTCGGGGTTCATGTGCTCCTCGTTCATGCGGCCAGCCCCGAATCGTTCACGATCCGGCCGTCGCGGATCGCCACCTGGCGGGGGAGTCGCGCAGCGAGTTCGGCGTCGTGCGTGATCACGACGATGGTCGTGCCGGCCTCGTGGAGTTCGTGCAGCAGCTCGACGATGCTCGCTCCGGACACGGAGTCCAGGTTGCCGGTGGGTTCGTCGGCGAGGAGCAACGGCGGGTCACCGACCACGGCGCGTGCGATCGCGACCCGCTGGCGCTCACCGCCGGAGAGCTGGGTCGGGCGGTGGCCGAGACGGTGGCCGAGGCCGACGCGTTCGAGGGCGACGACCGCGCGACGACGGCGCTCGGCCCGGGGGACCCCGGCGTAGATGAGGCCGTCGGCGACGTTGTCGACCGTGGTCGAGCCGTCGGCGAGGTGGAACTGCTGGAAGACGAAGCCGATGCGGTACGCGCGGAGGGCCGAGAGCTTCGCGTCGGAGAGGCGTCCGACGTCCGAACCCGCGATGCGGGCGGTCCCACCGGTCGGTCGGTCGAGGGTCCCGATGAGGTTGAGCATCGTCGACTTCCCGGAGCCGCTCGGTCCGACGATGGCGACGAACTCGCCCTCCTCGACCGTGAGGTCGACACCCGCGAGGGCGAGCGTGGGTGGCTCGCCGTACTCCCGGGTGACCCCGTCGAGGTGGATGATCGGTGGTCCGGCCGGCTGCGTGAGTGCGGCTGCCGATGCCGTCGTGGTGTCCGTCATGAGACCGGCACCACGACGTCGAGACCTTCGCGGATGCCGTCGCCTGAGACCTCGACCCGACCATCGGCGAACAGACCGGTCGTGACCGGGACCTGACGGCGCTTCCCGTTCCCCTCGACGACCTCGACGCCGAACGTCGTGTCATCGATCGCGATGAGCCCTTCCACCGGGACGGAGAGGACGTTCTCACGTCGTTCCGTCGGGAAGCCGACCGTCACGGTCGCGCGCTGCAGATCGGCTGCGGCCGCCGGATCGTCGAGCGTGATGCCGACCGGGATCGTGACCTTCTTCTGTCCGTCCGCATCCGACTCGGTGGGGACGCCGACATCGGTGACCGTGCCGGTCGTCCGCTGTCCGCCGGGGAGGTTGACGTCGACCTTCGTCCCGACGACGCCGAGCCGCTGATCGGCGAGCTTCAGCGGGACGTCGATGCGCTTCACGAGGGACGAGACGGTGACGATCTTGTCCGAGGCGGTGGTGCCGACCGCGGCGTCGACCGATGCGATCCGCACGTCGCCCGTCATGAAGACGACCGATCCGAGCTCCAGGCGTCCGGTCTCCTCGACGCCGAGGGCTTTCTGCCACCGCTCGATGGCACGCACGGTCGACGCGGCGAACTCGTCGTCCGGTTCACGGTCGAAGTAGCCGAGGGCCGCGAGGCTCATCTCGAGTTGCCGGACGTCCGGTCCGTCGGTCATACCGGACTCGAACGCCCGCCAGGTCGGGAGCGGTCCGTGGAGGAGCATGACCGGGACGTTGTCGAGGGCGTAGAGGGTGCCGCCGAGCGAGACCGTGCTGCCGGGAACGGGCACCGCCGTGACGATCCCGGCTCCACCGCCGATGGTGCGCTGGTCCGCGTAGTCGAGGGTGCCGCTCGCCTGCGTCGTGCCCGCGAGGTCGCCGGCGGTGATCGGTGCGGTGCCGGTGCGGATGCTGCTGACCGGCTCTTCCTGGTTCGGCCCCTGCGTCGGTGCCAGCGTGACCGCCGCGGCGGCGCCGCCTGCAAGCAGGACGGCGCCGACGCAGACGGCCACGACGACCCCTCGTCGTCGGTTGCTCATCGGTCGGTGGAGCCGAGCGGCGCGCTCGAGTCGGACGAGAGACCGCAGGCTTCCATCACCTCTTCCGTGACGTCGGAGGGGATCTGCATGGCCTGCCCTTCCACCGGGTCGGCCATCTCGTATCCCTGTTCGCGGAAGCACTCGGCCATCTCGAGCTGCTGCTCGAAGGCGTCGGCGACCGCGGGGTTTCCTCCGGCGGGTACCGGAGGCGTCCCGAGACGGTCGATGCAGGTCGCGGAGGCGTCCTGGAAGGCATCCTGGTCTCCGTCGCCGAGGGTCACGGACGCACCGCCAGAGCCGTTCTGCTCGGGGTCGGGCATGTCGACCCCCTCATCGCGCATGCAGGAGGCGAAGGCGACCTGCCAGTCGTCGAACGATTGCACCGCCTTCGGGGTCTGGCTGCTCGAGTCGGGCGAGCCCGAGCTGCAGGCCGCCAACGATCCGATGAGGAACGGGATCGCGATGAATGCGGCGAGTCTGCCGGCCGGACGGCGGACGGAACGGGTGATGGTGATGTCGGACATCTGCTCTCCTCAGTGGGTGGGGCTGACTGGTGACGACCAG
Organism: Plantibacter sp. CFBP 8804; assembly: GCF_014841225.1. NCBI lineage: Bacteria > Bacillati > Actinomycetota > Actinomycetes > Micrococcales > Microbacteriaceae > Plantibacter > Plantibacter sp. CFBP 8804. The sequence continues at coordinate 319,112 of NZ_JACYTU010000003.1, read as the reverse complement.
TCCACTCGGCGGCGCGTTGTCGGGGCGTCAAGGAAAACGTTGACGTTCTCTGAACGTCTCGAACGGCACGGTAGATAACCGACACTCGGGGGTTGCTCGATCAGCGTCCGTACGATCCCGGAGTCCCCACACCCTTTCGAGAGGAACATCATGCGCGTCCTGGTTGCCGAGGACGAGGCCTACCTCGCCGGGGGGGCCCGAGCCGGTCTGCGGCAGGCGGCGATCGCCGCGGACGTCGTGCACGACGGCGACGCAGCGCTCGAGGCGCTCACGATCAACGACTACGACGTCCTGCTCCTCGACCGGGACCTGCCTGGCACCCACGGCGACGAGGTGTGCCGAACGGTGGTCGCCGAGCATCCCGGTGTCCGCGTCATGATGCTGACGGCGGCACGCCGACTCGACGACACCGTGTCCGGCCTCGGCCTCGGGGCCGACGACTACCTGGTGAAGCCGTTCGAGTTCCCGGAGCTCGTGGCCAGGCTCCGCGCGCTCGCCCGGCGCACGGCGGAGTCGCGCCCTCCGGTCCTCGAGCGTGCCGGAGTGCGAGTCGACCCGTTCCGGCGGGAGGTCTTCCGCGACGGCGTGTACGTGAAGCTGGCACGCAAGGAGTTCGCGGTCCTCGAGCAGCTGCTGCTCGCCGACGGAGGGGTCGTGAGCGCCGAGACCCTCCTCGAGAAGGCCTGGGACGAGAACGTCGACCCGTTCACGAACACCATCCGCGTGACCATCTCGAACCTCCGCCGACGCCTCGGCTCACCGTGGGTGATCACGACCGTCCCGGGGGCGGGCTACCGGATCGAGGGCGACTGATGCCGCGTTCCGGCGCAGCGGGGTTGCTCAGCCGCCCGAACCGCTTGACGGTGCGTCTGCGCTTGACGCTGACGTACGCGCTGCTGTTCACCGTCGCCGGCTCGATCATGCTCGCGCTCATCTACGCCTTCATGCGGTACGTCCCGACGTACGCGATCACCGCGGTGCGGGCCGACGAGGCCATGGACGGCGCGACCCGTTGGCGGTCGACCGCGCCGACCGAGGTCGCCGGGGCGGCCACCTATCAGCCGGCCGAGGGGCTGACCTCGGCGAACGGTACTGCGGCCCTCGTCGTCTCGGACCAGAGCGACATCCTGAACACGCTCCTCGTCTGGTCGCTCATCGTGCTCGTCGTCCTCGCGGCGGCGAGCGCGTGGGCTGGCTGGATCCTGTCGGGCCGGCTGCTGCGCCCGCTGCACGCGATCAACGTGGCCGCGCAGCGGGCGGCGACGGGATCCTTCGACCATCGGGTCGCCCTCGCCGGCCCGCGGGACGAGATCACCGACCTCTCCGACACCTTCGACCACATGCTCGAGCGGCTCGACCGGTCGTTCCGCGCCCACCAACGGTTCGCGGCGAACGCCTCGCACGAGCTGCGCACCCCGCTCGCGACGACCCAGGCGATGCTCGACGTCGCCGCGACCAGCGACGACCTCGACGACGACACCGTCAGGGGACTCATCGCCCGGCTCCGTGAGACGAACACGCGCAGCATCCAGACCGTCGAGGCCGTGCTCGACCTCGCCGACCTCGAGCACTCGGAGCTGCGGGGTGAGAACGTGGCACTCGGAGAGCTGGCTTCCGAGGCATGCGTCGCCGCAGCCTCCGCGGCTCGAGCGCGCGGGATCGACTGCACGGCCGAGGTGCAGGACCTCGCGGTCTGGGGCGACGAGGCCATGCTGCACCAGCTGTGCGGGAACCTCCTGCAGAACGCCGTCCGGCACAACGTCGACGGTGGTTTCGTGCGGGTCTCGCTGCGCCGGTCGGGCGGTCCGGCGGGCGGCGCGGTGGTCCTCCGGGTCGAGAACTCCGGGGAGTCGATCCCGGTGGACGTGGTCGCGAGGCTCACCGAACCGTTCTACCGCGCCGGCGGCCGGGTCGCGCGGGGTCCGGAGCGGTCACGCGGGCTCGGACTCGCCATCGTGGAGAGCATCGCCGAGGTGCATGGGGCTGCGCTCGAGCTCGCCGTGCGGTCGGAGGGTGGGCTGGTGGTGACGGTCACGTTCCCGCCGAGCGGACCGGACGCCGGCACCGAGGCGTCAGCTCAGCGCGCCGTGGCGACGCGCTCGCCGCGAGCCCACACGAAGAAGCCGGCAAGGGTGAACGCCCCGTAGAACAGGTACATCGAGGCCGAGACCCAGTACCCGGCGCCGAACAGGAGCGGCACGCCGACGAGGTCGACCGCGACCCAGACGAGCCAGAACTCCACCCAGCGTTTCGCCATCCCCCAGGTCGCGAGCAGGGAGCCCATGAAGATCCACGCGTCGGCCCAGACCGGCTCGTAGGAGCCGAGTGCCCGGAACACGGGGATCAGGAGCAGCGTGCCGCCGAGCAGGAGGCCGACGAGGACGAGCCGCACCCGCCAGCCGGCCCAGCGGGGCCGGATCACGGCGACCGGACCGGTCGTCGCTTCGACCCGCTCGACCCGACGCCACTGCACCCAGCCGTAGATCGACACGACGATGAACATGAGCTGGCGGCCCGCCTGCCCCAGGAGGTTGGTCGGGTTCGGCGTGTGGAAGACCGCGCCGAGGAAGACGGTCAGGAGGAGCGCGTTGCCGATGATGCCGACGGGCCAGGCCCAGGCGCGGCGACGCATGCCGCCGAGGGCGCTCGCCAGGCCGAACAGGTTGCCGACGACCTCCCGCCAGAGGACCACCTGGTCGCCGACCCTGAACGTCGCGTCGAAGAGCCAGAGGAGGATCCCCACTGCAGTGCTCCGATCGGGTCCGTGGCCAGATGATGCGCGGTCACGCGACCGACGGTCCACCGTACAACGTGCAGAGCCGCCTCCCGATCGGGAGGCGGCTCTGTGACGATCTGCGGCTCGAAGGTCCTGTTCACCGACTAGCTCGCGGCGGGCAGTCCTCCACCGGCGGCGATGACCTGCTCGAGGAAGGCGTCGGTGGCCTCGGCCTGCTTGCGCATGACGCGCTCGGCGTCCTCGGCGCTGCGTGCCTCGGCGGCCGCGACCAGCCCGGTGACGTAGGCGGCGAAGATGTCCCACTGGAAGAAGTCGATCGTCGGCAGCGAGGTGTAGGTCACCCGGGTGTTCATCTGACGGGCGACCTGCTGCAGCAGCGAGTTGCCCGAACGCTCGACCATGAAGTCGGCGAAGGCGGAGGACGACCGGAGGACGTGCTTGTCACGCGCTTCGATGTCCGCGAGCACGGCGTCGCCGAGTTCGCGGAACGCCGCGACGTCCTCGTCGGTGAACTGCGGGATGCTCCACCGCGCGCTGAGCTCGTGGAAGCCGTTCAGCAGGCGCAGTGCTTCGGCGTACTGCTCGGCGGTGGGCTTCGCGACGCGGGTGTACCGCTGGGGCGCGGTCTCGACCAGTCCGATGTCGGCGAGCTTGCTGATCGCTTCGCGGATCGGGGTCCTCGAGACGCCGAGCCACTTCTCGAGCTCTTCATCGTTGAGGCGCTCGCCGGGCTCGAGGGTTCCGTCCTCGATGGCGGTCAGGAGCTGCTCGAAGACGATGTCGCGCAGGAGCTTCCGAGGGCTCGTCTCGACGGTTTTGGGAACAGGCATGGGACTCCGATCGTCGAGCTGGGATATGACCAGTTCAGAATACCGATATCCAAGGTGTGTTGGATAGTTTTGTGCCTCATGTGTTGGTGAACATGCCGGATGCACAGGTGCAGGCGGGTGCGCCGAGCCTTGCTATCCTGGCGCGCACCGGCATACGCCGGAGCGGCAGGAAGGTGGGACGCATGTCGACGGACTCGACGGCCAGCAGGCCCCGCCATCGGCGGATCCATCTGTTCCAGACGCTCGGGGCGCTGCTGGGCGGTGTGACGCGGGTGACCGTGCCCGTCCTCGAGGACGCCGACCGAGCGGCGCTCGTCGCCGAGCTGGACGAGGTGTCGCGCGTGATCGGCTTGCAGGACCCGGTCGCCTACGCCGAGCTCTCGTGGCCGCTCATGGACCATCTCGTCGCTCTCTGCCCGAATCGCATCCTGGTCACGACCGCTCGCGATGCCCTCGCGCTGCTGTCGCCGCAACTCGAGGTCACCGCCGACACCGACTGGCTCGATTGGCCGTCACTCGCGGTGGACTTCCCGATCCTCCGGGACGCGGTCGCGGAGGGGGACGCGATCGCCGCGGAACTGGCCGTAGAACGACTCTGGGGCATGGCCGCGACGCTTCCGTGAAGCATTCCAAATGCTGATATGCTGAAGTCGTCGCTTGCGACACCACTGCCGGAGACGCCGGTCAGGACATTCGGGTTCCTGGCCTGAGCGCCCGGTGGTGAGTCGGGTGGGTGGGTTTCGGGTATCCGCCCACCCGGCGTCTGATCCTCTAGCGACGGAGCGGTCACCTCGATGCAGCTCACGCGTCGGTGCCGCGCACGCCTCTCCTGACACAGCACAGCCCCCACGCCGTCGGGCGCAGGGGCTGTGTGGAGGCGGGTCGCTCAGCCGATGACCGGGCCGAACCGCTCGGGGAGCACGCTCTTCGACACCCGACGCAGTTCGGAGACCGGGATGGTCAAGACGTCCTGGATCTCGAGGGCGGGCTCGGTCGCGTCGCCGACAGCCGAGGCGTCGGTCACGCCGATGCGGAGCACCGGGTAGCCGCGGCCCTCGCACAGACCCTGGAACTTGACGTCGTCTTCGCGCGGCACCGAGACGATGACGCGTCCGGTGGACTCGGAGAAGAGCGCCGTCGTGAGGTCGACGCCGTCGCGGGTGAGCAGCTCGCCGAGGAACACCCGGGCGCCGACGCCGAAGCGCATGACGCTCTCCGCCAGTGCCTGGGCGAGACCACCGTCGGAGAGGTCGTGGGCGGAGGACACGAGACCCTCCTTGGCCGCGGCGTGCAGCAGCTCGGCCAGCGTCTTCTCGCCGGCGAGGTCGACCTTGGGTGGCAGGCCACCGAGGTGGTCGTGGATCGTCCCGGCCCAGGCGGAGCCGTCGAGCTCGAGTGCGGTGGTGCCGAGGAGGTAGAGGTTGTCGCCCTCGTCCTGCCATCCGCTCGGGATGCGGCGCGCGACGTCGTCGATCACGCCGAGCACGCCGACGACGGGGGTCGGGAAGATCGGGACGTCGCCCGTCTGGTTGTAGAACGACACGTTGCCGCCGGTGACCGGCACGCCGAGCTCGAGGCAGGCGTCCGACAGGCCGGCGACGGCCTCGGAGAACTGCCACATGACCTCGGGGTTCTCCGGTGAGCCGAAGTTCAGGCAGTCGGTGACGGCGGCCGGAACGGCACCCGTGACGGCGACGTTGCGGTAGGCCTCCGCGAGCGCGAGCTGCGCACCCTGGCGGGGGTCGAGCTGGCAGTAGCGGCCGTTCGCGTCGGTCGCGATGGCGAAGCCGAGGCCGGACTCCTCATCGACGCGGATCATGCCGCCGTCGTCGGGGAAGGACAGCGCCGTGTTGCCCATGACGTAGTAGTCGTACTGGTTGGTGATCCAGCTCTTGTCGGCGAGGTTCGCCGAGCCGAGGAGGGAGCGGAACTGCTGCTCCAGCTCGGCAGGGGCGTCCGTGCGGGGGAGGGCCGACGCGGAGTCGGCCTGCAGGGCGTCGATCCAGGTGGGGTAGGCGACCGGGCGCTCGTAGACCGGGCCGTCGACCGCGACGGTCGAGGGGTCGACGTTCACGATCTCCTCGCCGTGCCAGTTGATGACGAGGCGACCGGTGTCGGTGACCTCACCGAGCACCGAGGTCTCGACGTCCCACTTGTCGGTGACGGCGAGGAAAGCGTCGAGCTTGCCCGGCTCGACGACGGCCATCATGCGCTCCTGCGACTCCGACATGAGGATCTCCTCGGGTGTCAGCGAAGGGTCGCGCAGCAGCACGTGCGACAGCTCGACGAACATGCCGCCGTCGCCGTTGGCCGCGAGCTCACTCGTGGCGCAGGAGATGCCGGCGGCACCGAGGTCCTGGATGCCCTCGACGAGGCTGTCGCGGTAGAGCTCGAGGCAGCACTCGATGAGCACCTTCTCGGCGAACGGGTCGCCGACCTGGACGGCCGGACGCTTCGTCGGGCCGTTCGCGTCGAAGGAGTCGGACGCGAGGATGGAGGCGCCACCGATGCCGTCGCCACCGGTGCGGGCACCGAAGAGGACGATCTTGTTGCCGACGCCCGAGGCGTTGGCGAGGCGGAGGTCCTCGTGACGCAGGACGCCGACCGACAGGGCGTTGACGAGCGGGTTGCCCTGGTACACCTTGTCGAAGTAGGTCTCGCCGCCGATGTTCGGCAGGCCCAGGCAGTTGCCGTAGGAGGAGATGCCGGCGGTGACGCCGTGCACGACGCGCGCGGTGTCGGGGTGGTCGATGTCGCCGAAGCGGAGCTGGTCCATGATGGCGACCGGTCGGGCGCCCATCGAGATGATGTCGCGGACGATGCCGCCGACGCCCGTGGCCGCACCCTGGAAGGGCTCGATGTAGGAGGGGTGGTTGTGGCTCTCGACCTTGAAGGTCACGGCCCAGCCCTCGCCGACGTCGATGACGCCGGCGTTCTCGCCCATGCCGACCATGAGGTTCTTCTTCATGTCGTCGGTGACCTTCTGGCCGAACTGGCGCAGGTAGATCTTGCTGGACTTGTAGGAGCAGTGCTCGCTCCACATGACCGAGTACATGGCGAGCTCGCCGCTCGTGGGACGACGGCCGAGGATCTCGCGGATCTTCGCGTACTCGTCGGCCTTCAGGCCGAGGGCGCCGTAGGGCTGCTCGCGGTCCGGTGTCGCGACGGCGTTCTCGACGGTGTCGGCGACGGCGGAGCTGGTGGGGGTGGTGGTCGTCACGAGGGCAGGACTCCAAAGGAAGTGGTGGGATGCCGGACCCACCAATCTTAGCGGCGCGCGGCGACGAACAGATCCTCGGATGGGCGTCGGAGGCCGACGCCGATTCGTCACGGTGCGGTGCCGGATTCGAGGTCTCTTCACGAGCTTCGAGATCGACCGTGACGATCGGCGCGATGGTTGCGTCCTATCACCAACGAAGCGATCAACCGCTCGCTCGAGACGAACCAGGAAGGGCAACACCATGTCGAACACCACCAACTCCCCGAAGCCCACCGTCACGAAGGGTGTCGTCGGCGAGAACAACGCCGCCACGCAGACGAACACCCACGGCAAGACGGTCATCGACAACGGCGTGGTCGCGAAGATCGCCGGCATCGCGGCCCGCGAGGTCCGCGGCGTGCACGCCCTCGGTGGTGGCGCAGCCCGTGCCTTCGGTGCCATCCGCGACGCCATCGGCTCCTCCGACCTGTCGCAGGGCATCCGCGTCGAGGTCGGCGAGACCCAGGTCGCCGTCGACGTCGTGATCGTCGCCGACTACCCGGTGGACCTGCAGGCCGTCGCGAGCGAGGTCCGCGCCTCCATCATCCGCGCGATCGAGCAGTTCGTCGGCATGGAGGTCACCGAGGTCAACGTGACCGTCAGCGACGTCTTCATCCCGTCCGACGACGAGGACCAGAACGCCGAGGCGCGAGTCCAGTGACCGCCACCAACACCGGCATCCTGATCGGTGCCGTCCTCGCACTCAGCTGGGTGGCCTTCGGGTTCTGGGCGTTCGTGTTCGTCGCGGTCGCGATGGGGATCGGCGCCCTCGTGGCCCGCATCGTCACCGGCCAGACCGACCTGAACGCGATCGTCGACGCCGTCCGCGGGAAGCGCGTCTCGTCATGACCACCGCCGTCCTCGACCGGGGTGTCCCCTCGGTCGCCGAAGCTCCCGTCGTGCACCCGCACGGCGGGCCGGGCCGGACGCGGATCACCGCGAAGGCCCTCGAGCACGTCGCCGTGAACATCGCGGCCGAGTCGCTCGGGGTCCCGGCGGGACGCGTGAAGGTCGAGCTCGCCGACGACCGGGGCGCACTCGCGCTCATCGTCACCTCGCCGATGCGTGCGATCCCACTGTCACGCGTCTCGGCCACCCCCGACGCGCTCCAGCGCTCCGGGGGCTCCATCGTCGAGCGCGTGTCGGCCGCCACCGGTGCCATCGCTGCTCGCGTCGAGCAGTTGTCCGGTTCGAGCGTCTCGCGCGTCTCCATCCGCGTGAGCGGACTCGAGATCGACCAGGAAGGACGGGTCTCATGACCGCCACCGCAGCCACGACCCCGGTCGCCGGTCCGACGCGGGTGCTCCGGCGCCTGGCTCGCCGCGAACTGCACTCGCCGCGCTCGACCGCTGCGATCCTCCTCGCGGTCCTGCTCGTGCTCGTCGCGCTCTGGATCGCCGTGGAGACGGTGCTCGCCCTCATCGGCGTCCGGGCGCTCCTCGTCGCCCCGGGTGAGATCCCGGGAGCCGCGGCCAGCCTGCCGACGACGCAACCCGTCATCCTCGGTGTCGCGGGGGCACTCGTGCTCCTGCTCGGGGTGGTCCTCATCGGGATCGCGCTCGGACCGGGACGTCGGCACCGCCACCTGTTGTCGACCGGGCGCGTGCTCGCGGTCGTCGACGACGAGGTCATCGCGTCGGCCCTCGCGCAGCGCGCTTCGACGACGGCTGCCACGCATCCTGACGGCACCTCCGTGGCCGTCGGCCGGCGGAGCGCCGCGATCCGGATCACCCCCGCCAGCGGCATGCCCGTCGACCGGTCCGAGGTTGACCGCGCCGTCGCCGCAGACCTCGACGCGTTCGGCCTGCAGCCGTCGCTCCGGGCGACCACCTCCATCTCGTCGAACGGGAAGGTCGGACAGTGAACTCCACCAACCGCGGACTGAACCGTCTGCTCATCCTCCTCATCGGACTCGTGTTCGTCGTGCTCGGGGCGGCGGCGCTCGCCGTCGTCACCGTGCCCGTCGTCGCCGACTGGTGGCGCGACAACCGTGCCGCCGTGCTCGACACGATCGACGGCTGGTTCGCCTGGAACCCGTTCGCCGCTGCGCCAGGCGCGGACGCCGGACAGGCGGCCCCGATCCTCGTCCCGATCGCCGGGATCGTGTTGCTCGTGCTCGTCGCGGCCCTGCTCCTCTCGTTCGTCCTGCGCCAGGGGCGTGGCCGTTCCGGCGTCGTGCATCGCGCGACCGTCGAGCACGGCGACATCGTGCTCGAGACGGACGTGGCGGCCAACGCGCTCGGCGATGCGCTCGACGACACCGAAGCGTTCTCGTCGGTCCGGGTCTCCGCCTGGGACGTGAACCGGGCGCAGGCGCTCAAGGTCGCCGTCACCTGCCGGCGCGGCGTCTCGCCCCGCACGGCGGTGGAGACCGTCAGCACGGCGGTGGAGTCGCTCGACCGCCTGCTCGGCGTCGAGCTCCCCGTCCTCGTGGAGGTCGGTGGCGGCTTCCGCGCCGCCAAGCCGAAGCGCGTCCTCCAGTGACCGTCACTGATCCGGACGTGCCGGTGCAATTGCAAGCCCCCGTCCGAATCGGCTGATCCGCAGCCGCGCGTCGCAGAATGCCAGTGTCGCGGGATGAACCATCGGGACACATCAACGCCCCACGGCGATCCGTGGGAGAGGGAGCAACACCATGGGTAAGAAGATCCTCCTCATCATCGTCGGCCTCATCGCCTTCGGTGCCTACACGCTCGGCGCGAAGGCCGGACGCACCCGGTACCGCGAGATCAAGCACGCCGCAGAAGAGTTCTGGAACGACCCTCGCGTCGAGAAGGCGCGCAAGAAGGCCGTGAAGAACGCGAAGAAGGCCACGGCGAAGGCCCAGAAGGAAGTCCAGAAGAAGCTCCACTGAGCCCCTTCGCCCGCCCGTCCTCGGGTGGAACGCCGCCCGCTCGCCCCAGTCTGGGAGAGCGGGCGGCGTTCGTGCTCACAACACCTTCGACAGGAATGCGCGTGTCCTGGCGTGCTGCGGATTGGCGAGCACCTCGCGGGGCGCTCCCGTCTCCACGACGACGCCGCCGTCCATGAACACGAGCGAGTCGGCCACCTCTCGGGCGAACCCCATCTCGTGCGTCACGACGATCATGGTCATGCCGTCCTTCGCGAGCCCCTTCATGACGTCGAGGACCTCGCCGACCAGCTCCGGATCGAGCGCCGAGGTCGGCTCGTCGAACAGCATGAGCTTCGGATCCATCGCGAGGGCCCGCGCGATCGCGACCCGCTGCTGCTGACCACCCGACAGGTGGCCGGGGTACGCAGCCGCTTTGTCGCTCAGACCGACCCGGTCCAGGAGTTCCCGGCCGCGCTGCTCGGCGACCGCTCGCCGTTGGCCCTTCACCTGCATGGGCGCCTCGATGATGTTCTCGAGCGCCGTCATGTGGGGGAACAGGTTGAACCGCTGGAACACCATGCCGATGTCGCGCCGCTGCTTCGCCGCCTCCTTGGGCTTCAACTCGTAGAGCTTGTCGCCCCGCTCGCGGTATCCGATGAGGTCACCCTCGACGAGCAACCGTCCGCCGTCGACCCGCTCCAGGTGGTTGATGCAGCGCAGGAAGGTCGACTTACCGGAGCCCGACGGCCCGACCAGGCACATCACCTCGCCACGTCGCACCGTCAGGGAGATGTCCTTGAGCACCGTGTTCGAGCCGAAGGACTTCACCACGCCCTCGGCGCGGACCATGTCGGTCGTGTCCGTGATCGTCATCGTCGTTCTCCGCTCTCGCCGTCGGCGGGGCTCTGTTTCGCGCGCGCCTCCGCCTCCTGGACCTGGATGGCCTCGGTCGTGACCGGTGCCCCCGCGTCGATCCGGGTGAGCCCGCGCGCGAACCGCTTCTCCAGGAAGTACTGACCCACCATCAGGATCGAGGTGAACAGCAGGTACCAGAGCGACGCGACGATGAGCAACGGGATCGGGTTGAACGTCTCGGACGAGATGTCCCGCGACCTCGTGTAGAGCTCCTGCGTGAACGGGACGGCCGTCACGAGCGAGGTGGTCTTGAGCATCGAGATCACCTCGTTGCCGGTCGGCGGGATGATGATCCGCATCGACTGCGGCAGGATGACCCGCCGCATCGTCTGCGCCCAGCTCATCCCGAGCGCCGTCGACGCCTCCTCCTGTCCGCGGTCCACTGACAGCAGACCGGCGCGCACGATCTCCGACATGTAGGCGGCCTCGTTGAGTGCCAGCCCGATGACGGCGATCCAGAAGGTGTTCAGCGCAGCGTCCGTCGGCAGCTGCGCGATCGGCGGGAGGAACGGCAGGCCGATGTTGAGCGTCGGGTAGATCGTCGCGAGCAGGCCCCAGAAGACCAGCTGCACGTAGACCGGCGTCCCGCGGAACAGCCAGACGAAGCCCCATGCGATGGCCTTGAGCACCGGATTCGGTGACAGTCGCATGATCGCGAGCACGACGCCGAGGACGATGGCGCCGATCATCGAGTACACCGTCAGCTGCAGCGTGATGAGCGCTGCCATGGTGATCCGCCGGTCGAAGACGTACTTGCCGACGGCCGGCCAGTCGTACGCCGGTCGCGTCGCCGCGTCGACCACGAAGGCGACGAGCAAGAGCACGATGATGACGGCGAACACGTTCCGCCAGGGATGGCGGAGCTTGACGACCTTCAACGGCACCGGGGGCGCGGACGCCGTTCCGGTGGTTCTGGAGTCGCTCACGGTCAGCTCGTCGCGCCGTTGATGTCGATCTTGTCGATGGCGCCGGACTCGACGCCCCACTTGCTCAGGATCGAGCCGTAGGTGCCGTCGTCCATGAGGGACTGCAGGGCGGCCTGGAGGGCCTTGCCGAGGTCGCCGCGGTCCTTCGCGATCGGCATGCCGTAGAGGAACGTGGAGTAGACGTCGCCGGAGAGTTCGAGCTTCCCGTCGCTCTGCTGCACGGCGTACTGCACGACCGGGGAGTCGGCGGTCATCGCGTCGGCGCGGCCGAGCGTGACCGCTGCCGTCGCCTCGTCCTGCGTGTCGTAGCCGAGGGCCTCGATCGCGGGCTTGCCGGCGTCCGTGCAGGCCTGCGACTTGGCGGGGACGTCGTCGAGGGCCTCCGTCGTGCCGTTCTGGACGGCGACCTTCAGCCCACAGGCGTTGTCGGGGTCGACGGACTTGCCCGCGAGGGTCGCCCACTGGATCCCGGCCGTGAAGTAGTCGACCATGTCGACCTGCTGCTGGCGCTCCTTGGTGTCGAAGAAGGACGACAGCCCGACGTCGTACTTGCCACCGGTGATGCTCGGGATGATGTTGTCGAACTTCGCCACCTGGTAGTCGGTGGTGAGGCCGAGCTTGCCGGCCATCGCGTCGGCGAGCTCGATCTCCCACCCGATCGGGTCGCCGTTCGCGTCCTTGAACTCGTTGGGCGCGTAGGTCGCGTCGGTGCCGAGGATGAGCTTGCCGGCCTGACGGATGTCGTCGGGGAGCAGGGCCTCGGCGGCCTTGTCTACGGTCACCGCGGCCGCTGAGCCGGTGGCGTCCGGTGTGGCGACCTCGTTGTTGACGCAGCCGGTGAGCAGCAGCGCGGCGGCGGCCGTGAGTGCGGCCGGGAGCAGGTATCGGTTCTTCATGTCAGGTTCCTTGCTCGGTTGATGTGGTGGTGGAGGTGAAGACGCGGCGTCCGGCGATCCAGGTCCCGACGGTCCTGGTGTGCGCGATCTCGGTGGTGGGGCCGGCGAACGGGTCACGATCGACGAGGACGAGGTCTGCGACGGCGCCGACCTCGATCACTCCGGTGTCGTCGCGGTGGTCGATCCGGTTGGACCCGTGCGTGTACGCGCCGATCGCCGCTCCGAGCGTCAGCGACTGGCCGGGGTTCAGTGGTTCGGGGTGGTGGTCGGGATCGTCGGCCGGGAGCGTCCGGTTGACGGCCACATGCAGGGCCTGCCACGGGTCGGGGGTCGTGACGGGCCAGTCCGATCCGGCGCAGAGCAGGGTGCCGAGTCGTGCCGCATCGCCGAACGGATACTGCCAGGAGGCGCGTTCGTCGCCGAGCAGGGGCAGGTTCAGCTCGAGCATCTGAGGCTCCCACGTGGCCCAGAGCGCCTGCATGTTCATCGTGACGCCGAGTCGGGCGAACCGCGGCAGGTCGTCGGGATGGACGATCTGCACGTGCGCGATGTGATGCCGGTTGTCGCTCTCGCCGTTGCGCTCCCGCGCTGCCTCCAGGGCGTCGAGGCACTCGCGGACCGCCCGGTCGCCGATCGCGTGGAAGTGGACCTGGAACCCCGCGGCGTCGAGTCTCGTGACCGCCTCGATGAGGATGGCGGGCTCCAGGAAGGAGATGCCGTGCTCGGGCGCGGTGTCACCGCAGTGGCAGGTGCGGAGGTAGGGGTCGATCATCGCCGCGGTGCGGTTCTCGGGGATGCCGTCCTGCATGATCTTGACGGTGCCCGCGGTGAAGCGCCCGGTCGTCGTCCCGAGGGCTGCGGCGCGGCGTGCGATCGCGGCGCGGCGTGCAACGAGGTCGTCGATCTGCTCGAGCCCACTATCCCGGTCCCACCAGAGCGCCCCCACGACGTCGCTGGTGAGCGACCCGTCCGCCATCGCCTGCAGGTAGGCGTCGCTCGTGTCGGTGTGGCTGCCATAGTCGCCGACGATCGCGTCCTGCCAGCCGGTGACGCCGAAGCTGTGGAGGGTCTGCTGGGCTGCGACGAGGGCGGCCGCGACGTCCTCGTCGGTGTCGACGGGGACGAACCGGGACACGAGCGAGCGGGCACCCTCGTGGAGCATGCCGTTCGGGGTGCCGTTCGCGTCCCGCTCGATCCGGCCGTCGGCGGGGTCCGGTGTGGTGTGGTCGATGCCGGCGAGACGGAGTGCCTCGGTGTTCACCCAGGCTCCGTGGTGGTCGCGGTTCTGGAGGAAGACGGGCCGGTCCGGCACCACTCGGTCGAGGTCCGCGGCGAGCGGGGTGCCGCCGGGGAAGGCGGCCTGTTGCCAGCCGCCGCCGACGATCCACGGGCGCTCGGGGTGGGCCTCGGCGTAGGCGGCGATCGTGGCGAGGTACCCCTCGGGTGTGCGCTCGGCCGACAGGTCGCACGCGAGCTGTTCGAGTCCGGCCTCGACGGGGTGGACGTGCGCGTCGACGAAGCCGGGGAGCAGGAGACCGCCTCGGAGGTCCACGATCTCGGTGTCGGGACCGATCGCCGCGTGTGCATCGGCGTCGAGGGCGACGATCCGGCCGTCGGAGACGGCGACGGCTCCGGTCTGCGGCGTGAGCAGGGCGTTCCGGAAGACGGTGCCTCCGGTGAAGACCGTGTCCGCGTTGCTCGTCATATCACCTGCTCGAAGCGTCGGTGGTGCCGTCTGGCCGGCGCGTCATCCTCGGCGCGCTAGCGGTATCGAGAGCATAACCCGGATCGAGGTGACGGATTCGTGCGTCTGATCGCGTTTCTGCAACGGAATCCTTCAGTCGGAGCCTCAGCGCACGCGAACGGGCCCGAAGCAAGCGCTCCGGGCCCGGCTGATTGCAGGAGGTGTGGACGGCGGCTCAGGCGACGAGCGTGCGCAGCCCGTCGACCAGGGGCGTCGTCGGACGCCCGATGAGGCGACCGAGGTCGCCGCTCGTGTCGGCGAGGAGCCCGTCACGGGTGTTGCCGTCGAGGGCGACGACGAATCCCGCGGTGCCCTCGTCGAGACCGGCGGCCAGCAGCGCCTTCAGGTGGTCCTCAGGGGAGAGGTCCTGGTACACGACCTCGCGGCCGACGACCTCGCCGATCGCCTGCGCCAGCTCGGGGTGCGACCACGCGACGTCGCCGGCGAGCTCGTAGGCCTTGCCCTCGTGGCCCTCGGTGGTGAGGACGACGGCGGCCGCCTCCGCGTAGTCGGTGCGCGACGCGCTCGACACGAGACCGTCGCCGACGCTCCCGACGAACGATCCGGTCGCCTTGGCCTGGTCGACGGACTGGCCGTAGTTCTCGGTGTACCAGCCGTTGCGGAGGATGGTGAACGGGAGGCCGGACGCGTGGATGAGCTCCTCGGTTGCCTTGTGCTCGGGGGCGAGGATCAGCGGGGAGGTGTCGGCCCGGAGCGCGCTCGTGTAGACGAGGCGGGCGACGCCGGCGCGCTTGGCGGCGTCGATGACCGCGGCGTGCTGGGCGACGCGCTGGCCGACCTCGCTGCTGGAGACGAGCAGGACCGTGTCGCCGGACTCGAGGGCGGCGTCGAGGGTGGCCGGGTCGGCGAAGTCGACCTTCGCGGTGCGGACGCCCTGTGCGGCGAGATCGGCGAGCGCCTCGGTCCGGCGGCCGGTGGCGACGATGGTGGCGGGGTCGGTGCCGCGGGCGAGCAGGTGCTCGACGACGAGGTGGCCGAGCTGGCCGGTGGCTCCGGTGACGACGAGAGACATGTGAGGGTCCTTTCGATGGGGTTCGCTGAGGAGGAACCCGCTTCCGATCACATTACTTCCCGATCTGCAGTACCCACTTTGAGGTAAGCTACTGTCCGATAAGTAAGGAATGAGTCATGACAAGCGTAGACACGCAGCTGGGAAGACGCCCCGGATTCACCGACGGCATCCTGCCTGCCGCCTGCCCCTCGCGCACGGTGCTCGACCACGTGACCAGCAAGTGGGGCGTCCTCGTCCTCCTGGCGCTGTCCGACGGCACTCATCGCTGGGGTGAGCTGCGACGCGTGGTCCAGGGCATCAGCGAGAAGATGCTGGCCCAGACGCTCCGCACGCTCGAGGAGGACGGACTCGTCGTCCGCGTCGCGCACCCCGAGATCCCGCCCCGTGTCGAGTACAGCCTGAGCGACCGGGGTCGCGACCTCAACGAGCACCTGATGCCCTTGATGGCGTGGATCGACCACAACGCGTCTGAGATCCTCGGGCGCTAGGCGGTCCGGCCGAGCGCTGCAAGGACGTCCACGAGCGTCGACGGGTCGCCGACGTTCCCCGGGACGACCACGTAGAGCTTCTCCTCGTCCTCGGGTGTCACCACGCTCCACACCGAGACCCCTGGCAGCACCTGCCCGAGGACGCGTGCGCGCCTGGCGCCGAGTCCGACCCGGGCGACCTCGGCGGAGGTGATGCCGCCCTTCGACACGACGACCTCCACCGATCGTCGGAGCGCAGCGGTCGCCGACGTCAGTGCGATCATCACCCGCTCGCCGTGGTCGAGCGTGTTGTGCGAGGCGTCCCGTTCCCGCTCGGACGAGATCGCGGCGAACCCCGTCGCGGTGAGTCTCGCTCGAGCGGCCTCCGCCACGGCCCGCCCGGTGGCGGCGGCATCCTGGAGGGCGTCGCTCGTCGGGACGATCTCGGCGGGGCCGAACGCCGCCTCGACGGGCGCGAGCTGTCGCGTCGCACCGATGGTGTGGGAGCCGCAGACGAGGAGCGCGGCGACCGGCTTCGCGACGAGCGGCGAGGGGAGGAGGCCGTCGCTCTCGACGCCCGCGATGGCCGCGGCGAGGGGTGACGCTGACCGGACGACCACGTCGGCTCCGTCGGCCCAGGCCGCCGTGATGGCCTGCGCGATGATCCGGACGTCGTCTCCCGTCTCCGCGTCCGGAAGGAGAACGGTTCCGGGAACGGCATCGCGGAGAGCTGCACGGAACTCGGCGGCGCCGTCGCGGAGACCCGCCAGACCGAAGTGGGCGGTCTCCCGCCCGGACTGTTCGCGCACGTAGTCCGGCAGGTGTCCCGAGCGGAACGGGAACACGGGGTCCTGGGCGTACTCCGTCTCGTGGGCCGGCAGCGTCTCGTCACCGATCCGGACGTAGTGGGTGCCGTCGATCGTCGTCCGACCGCCCTCCGGGAAAGCCGGGACGAACACGATGACGCTGCGCTCCCCGGTGAAGACGGCGGTCTCGGGGAACACGTGCCCGCGCAGGGTCGAGTCGCCTCGGAGGACGACGTGGATGCGTTCTCCGAGACGACGGCCGGCCTCCGCCGCCTGCTCGCGGGTGCGTTCCAGGAGCGCGACGGCCTGGTCCTCCGGGACGGCGCGGGTGTTGGTGAGCAGGTAGACCGCGTCGGCTCCTCCGAGGGCCTGCTCGATGAGGTCGGCGTCCCACTCCAGTAGGACGTCGACGCCCGTGGCCGACTGCGTGCCGGTGGGGTCGTCGTCGAGGATGAGGGTCTTCATGCGTTGGTCCCCTGGGTGGTGGAACGTGCGGCTCCGAGGGGCTGGGGCGTCATGCGTGGGGCTCCTGGGCGGTGCGACGTGCCGTCGTCGAGGATGAGGGTCTTCATGCGTTGGTCTCCTGGCGGGGGTGGCCGGCATCCTGGTAGGTCTCGATCACTCGCGAGTCGTCGCGTGCGCCGAGGCCGGACGCTGCAGCGGTGAGGAAGCGTTCGCGCGCCGCATCGAGGACGGGGGTCGCGGCTCCGGCGGCGCTCGCCGCATCGGCGACGAGGCCGGTGTCCTTGACGAAGATGTCGACGCGGCTCATCACCGGGGCATCGGTGTCCTGCAGCATGCGGGGTCCGCGGTCGGACAGCATCCAGGACGCGGCTGCACCGGACTCGACGAGGGGGAGGACGGCCGCCGGGTCGAGGCCGAGCGAGGACGCGAGGGCGAGGGCTTCGGCGGCAGCGGCGATGTGCACCGCGCAGAGGTGCTGGTTGACGACCTTGATCGCCTGGCCGTCGCCGATGGCTTCGCCGACGATCCTGGCTGTGCCGAGGGCGGCGAGCGGCTCCGTTGCGGCCGCGGTGGCGGCGGGGGATCCGGAAACGAACATGGTGAGCTCGCCGGTGCTGGCGCGTGCCACGCCGCCGGTGACCGGGGCGTCGACGACCGCTGCTCCCGCGGCTTCGAGACGGGCAGCCTGCTCGACGACGGAGGCGGGGCCGACGGTGCTCATGATGATCCAGGTCTGGCCGGCGGGATCGGTGTCGGCGAGGGCGAGGGTGACGAGTTCGGCGAGCTGGTCGGGCGTCGCGACCATGACCACGACGGTGTCGGCCTGCGGCGCCTCGGTGATCGACTCGACCGCGCTGATGCCGGCGGCGTCCGCGCGTTCCCGTGCGGCGGGGAAGGGGTCGACGCCCGTGACCCGGTGGCCGGCCGCGGCGAGCTGGGTGGCCATCGGCAGGCCGATCGCGCCGATGCCGACGAAGGTGATGGTGTGTGCGGGCTGTGGCGTCGATGCCATGGCGTCCTCCGGTGGATTGGTTGGACCAATCGTAACCGCGGATGTCGACGCGGGCAAGCGCCCGGTGGTGGGCGCCCGGTCGCTCGTCGAGAGGCCCAGGGACCGCGGTATTCGGGGCAGGCCTCTTCCGGTCACTGAGCTTGTCGAAGTGCCCAGGAGGCACCCTTCGACACGTCGACAAGCTCAGTGCGGCGCAGCTCAGAGATCGAGGGTGATTCGGGCGACTCTGGCCCGTTGACCGAGGTGGCGGCGGCTCGGCTGCCCTTCGACAGGCTCAGGGGCCGAAACGGTTCGGGCACACTTCTGCCGGTCACTGAGCTTGTCGAAGTGCCCACGGGGACTCTTCATCGTTCCAGGCACACCTCTCCCGGTCACTGAGCTTGTCGAAGTGCCCACGAAGAACCTATCGACTGGCTCGGGTACCGAATCGGTTCCGGGTACACCTCTCCCGGTCACTGAGCTTGTCGAAGTGCCCACGAAGAACCCTTCGACAGGCTCAGGGACCGGCGGGGGTTAGAACGGTGCGGGGTCCGGTTCGGTCCGGTGGTGTTTCCCGTCAGGTGTCGTCCACTCGAGTACCCCGCCCGGCTGGTGGTCGAGGTTCCAGCCGGGGAGGTGCTTCATCCGGTGGTGATGTCGACAGAGGCAGGCGAGATTCCCGACATCTGTCGTCCCGCCGTCGTCCCAGGCGACCGAATGATCGAGGTCACATGCTCTGGCGCGCCTGCCGCAGCCCGGTGCCCGACATGTGCCGTCCCGGAGGCGCACGGCCCGTTGCAGGTCGGCCGGAACGCGGTACTGGCCCCGCCCGACCGACAAGATCGTGCCGGTCTCGGGTTGGACGAGTATCCGGGTGAAGCTGGGTGCGTTCACTGCGATACGTGCAGCGGTCTCGGGGTCGATAGGACCGTAGCCATCGAGCATGCCGGGTGCGTCGGAGACTCCGGCCATCGTGAGCGCCGGGACCGTGATCTGCACGGTTGGCTTGATGTGCTCCTGCACCTCGATCGGGTGCGGAAGGACCGAGCTCGAAATCACGTCTTCCGGCGTGACGCCGGTGAGCGCGAGCGCCGCCAGGGCGTCCGCCTGCAGCTGGGCGCACGTGCGAGTGTCACCCGCATTGCGCGACTCCGCTGCCGCGGCCTCGACGCGCTCGATGATGCCCTGCGCGATGGGTGCCGTCGTGAACAAGTGCACCCACGCCATGCCGTCGGCTGCGGGCTCGAACTCCACCCGGCGGTCGGCCTCTGAGCGGACCGCGCGGGCGGTGATGGATTCCGGGTGGAGGCGCTCGCGCAGGACGCGGGCGCGCCTGCGGAGGTTCGCGTTGGTGGACTCTTCCGCAACCGGCAGGACCTCAGCGAGGAACACCGCCCGCCCTGCGGTCGGCACATCACTGAGTTGATCGATGATCGTCTGCGCGTGCCGCGCCGAGATGCGGCCGGCTTCGAGCGAGGCCAGCACGGCCGGTGCGTCGTTGACGAGCCGTTCCGCGTCGTTCGTCGCCCGCTGAACGGTCAGCTCGGGGGTGCGCGTCGCCATCGCGAGGGCTGCGCAGGTCGATCGGCGGGAGAGCGCCTGCCGTTCAGCCGGCGGGAAGATCGCCGGAACCGTGACGTCTGCGAAGGCGTCCGCGTAAGCGGCAGAGCGAGCAAGCAGCCTGGCCTCCTCGGCGTCCAAAGCAGCACGCCGCCGCTGGATGTCCGCGTAATGGTCCGAGAACTCCGCAAGGTGCGCGGCGTACTCGTCGCTCGCGCGGATCGCGGCGGAGGTGGTCTCGGTCATGGAACCAGTCCACCATGGACCACTGACATTCCAGATGCTGAGTCGGCCCGGTTGTGGAAGTGTCCCCGTGGGCCCTTCGACAGGCTCAGGGAGCGGAGGAGACATGCCGGATTCGCGGGGTTCTCCCGTGGGCCCTTCGACAAGCTCAGGGACCGGAGGGGGGCCCTCGGAGACCGGAGTGAGTGCGGGTGCACCTCTTCCGGTCACTGAGCTTGTCGAAGTGCTATGAGTGCCCTTCGACAGGCTCAGGGACCGAAGAGGGTTGCTCAGGGACCGGAGAGGGTTGCTCAGGGACCGGAGAGGGTTGCTCAGGGAACGGAAGGTGCGTTGCGGGGCTCGCGGGGTTCCATCGTGGGCCCGTCGACGGGCTCCGGGACCGGAGGGGCATTGCCGGGTTCGGCGGGCGTTCCGTGGGCCCCTCGACAAGCTCAGGGAGCGGTTGAGGTTGCCCGGACGGGGTCGGGGCCGGGACGAGTCAGTTCGCGCCGTCGTCGGCTTCGAGCTGCAACCAGTCCTCGAAGTGCTGGCGCATCGCGCGTCGGGCGGCCTCGGCGTCTCGAGCTGCCAGGGCGTCGACGACGGCGTAGTGCACGCTGTCGGTCCGCCGGACGCCTCGCTCGTCCGGCTGCTCCACCTCGATCGCGCGGAGTCGACGCTGCCGGATCGTCTCGCGCAGCACGTGACTGAAGCCCTCGTGCATGAGTCGGAAGATCGGGTCGTCGACGATGGCGTTCAGTCGGCTGTGGAAGTCGACGTCGGCCTCGAGCGCCGCATCGTGATCCCCGGCGAGTGTCGCGGCGATCATGCGGTCGACGTCGTCGCGCAGCACCGCGACCGCTTCGTCGGTGACGAGCCCGGCCGCCGCCTCGGCGACGGTCTCCTCCAGCATCATGCGCGAGCGGGCGAACTGGTCGTCGGACAGGTAGCCCAGCTGACGGGAGATGGTGAACCAACTGCGGACGAAGTCGTCGCCCGGAGCGTCGATGGAGGTGCCCCGACCCTGGGTGCGGTGGAGGAAGCCGAGCCGTTCGAGGACTGCGAGCTGTTCGCGAAGGGCGCCGCGGCTCATCTGCAGTGCCTCGCCGAGCTCGCGTTCCGGAGGCAGGCGCCGCGCGGTGGTGCCGGGCTCCGGCGTGGCCAGTTCGACGAGCCTCGCCACGAGCGCCTCGAGCGGCTCCGCCATGCTGCCCCCTCGATTGGTCCGACCAGTGTCGATGGTAGCCGGTGGTGCGGGCCGCCCTTCGACAAGCTCAGGGACCGGATTGGGGCTCGGGGACCGGATTGGGGCTCGGGGACCGGGGTGGTAGGGATCAGGGACCGGGGTGGGGCTCAGGGACCGGGCGGCACTCAGGGACCTGGGCGGCGCTTCGGGATCCCTCCACCGACGCAACACGCCCGCCCCGACGGATCGGGACGGGCGTGGAGACGAGGTGTGTTGGCTAGACCGCCTGGAGCGCCTGCACGGCGCTCGTGAAGAAGGCGAGACCGTCGACACCGGAGCGCATGGCGAGCGGGGTGTCGGGACCGAAGCCCGGCTCGATCGCGTGCTCGGGGTGCGGCATGAGCCCGACGACGTTGCCAGCGGGGTTCGTGAGGCCGGCGATGTCGTCGAGCGAACCGTTCGGGTTCACGCCCGCGTAGCGGAAGGCGACCAGGCCCTCGCCCTCGACGCGTGCCAGAGTCTCGGCGTCGGCGATGTAGCCGCCGTCGGCGTTCTTGAGCGGGATGGTGATCTCCTGCCCCTTCGAGAACTGGTGGGTCCAGGCGGTGTCGGCGTTCTCGACCGTGAGCAGCTGGTCGCGACGGATGAACTGCTGGTGGGCGTTCCGGATGAGGCCGCCGGGCAGCAGGTGCGCCTCGACGAGCATCTGGAAGCCGTTGCAGATCCCGAGGATCGGCATGCCCTTGCCGGCGGCGTCCTTCAGCTCGGTCATGATCGGCGAGACCGCGGCGATCGCGCCGGCGCGGAGGTAGTCGCCATAGCTGAAGCCACCCGGCAGGATGACGGCGTCGACACCCTGGAGGTCGTGGTCGCCGTGCCAGAGCGCGACGGCCTCGGCACCCGCCATGCGGACCGCGCGCTGGGCGTCGCGGTCGTCGAGCGAACCGGGGAAGGTGATGACACCGATACGGGTCGTCATGCCTCGGAGCCCTCGGGGTAGTGGATGGCCACGACGTCCTCGATCACGGCGTTCGAGAGGATGTCGTCGGCGATCTGCTGCACCGTGGCGCGCGTGGCGTCGGTGATGGGGCCGTCGACCGTGAGCTCGAAGCGCTTGCCGATGCGGACATCGGTGAACTCGCTCTTGCCGAGACGCGCGAGGGCGCCGGCGACGGCCTTGCCCTGGGGGTCCAGCAGTTCGGCTTTCGGCATGACTTCTACGACGATGGTCGGCACGGAGGTCTCTTTCGTTGCGACGCGGCGGGGATGCGAACAGTCTAGCGCCGAGCGCACGACGCCCGTCCGACGGCGGTGCGTCGGACGGGCGTCGAGGTCATCGGGTCATTCGGGGAGGGCGGCGTCCGCTTCGTTCGCGTCGCCGGCGATGCCGCGGGCGAGCGTCTTGTTGCGGAAGAAGTCCGGTCGGAGCTTCGCCTGGATGAGCATGATGACGATGCCCGCCACGATGATGATCATGCCGAGGATGAACACGAGCCCGACACCGCCGATGTTCGAGCCGCTGCCGTAGTCGGGGTCCGCGCTCTCGATGATCGTGGTGAAGAAGAGCACGCCCAGGATGAGACCGCCGACGAGCGGGGAGAAGAACTGGAAGAAGAAGTTCCGTGCGCTCGAGAACCACTGCTTCCGGAAGTACCAGACGCACGCGAACGCCGTCAGGCCGTAGTAGAAGCAGATCATCATGCCGAGGGTCGTGATCGTGTCCCAGAGCACGTCCTCGGAGATGAAGCGCATGACCGCGTAGAACACCGACGCGACGACACTCGAGACGATCGTCGCGTAGCCGGGCGTGAAGAACTTCGGGTGCACCTTCGAGAACTTCGGCGACAGCGCGCCGTAGTGCCCCATCGCGAGCAGGGTCCGAGCGGGGGAGACGAACGTCGACTGCAGCGAGGCGGCCGAGGACGACAGCACCGCGATCGACACGAGGATCGCGAGCGGACCGAGGATGGGCCCCGCGAGCGAGAAGAACACGTTGCCCTGGATGTCCTCGTTGCCGAGCCCGAACTCGCCGTCGCCGACGCCCGCGTAGTTGATGAGCGCGACCGACAGGAACAGGTAGAGGACGACGATGATGACGACCGTGGCCGTGGCGGCCTTGCCTGGCGTCGAGCTCGACCCCTTCGTCTCCTCGCTCATCGTCAGCGTGACGTCCCAACCCCAGAAGATGAAGATGGAGAGCGAGAGGCCGGCGGCGAAGGCGCTGAACGACCCGACGGCGAACGGGTTGAACCAGTCGAGCGAGATCGGGAGGGCGTCGAACGCGTCACCGCCCGCGACGTGCGCGAAGGCGACGATGCCGAACAGCACCATCACGAGCAACTGGAAGCCCACGAGCACGTACTGCAGCTTCTGCGTCGTCTGCATGTCGCGGTAGGAGATGAGCGTCGCCCCGAGCATGAACGCCAGACAGGTGATGACGTTGATGAACGGGTTCGACGTGAGGCCGGCGATGTCGGGGTTCTGGAAGATCTGCGACAGCATCAGGTAGAAGAAGTCGACCGCGATGCCCGCGAGGTTCGAGAGCACGACGATGGTCGCGGCGATGAGGCCCCAACCGGCCATCCAACCGACCCACGGGCCGAACGCGCGCGTCGCCCAGGTGAACGAGGTGCCGGAGTCCGGCATGCGGCTGTTGAGCTCCCGGTAGCCGAAGGCGACGAGCAGCATCGGGATGAAGCCGACGAGGAAGATGGCCGGCACGTGGGTGCCGACCTCCGCGACGGTCGGACCGAGGGCGCCGGTCAGCGTGTACGCCGGGGCGATGCACGAGATGCCGATGACGATCGCGCCGACGAGGCCGACGGTGCCGGCGCCGAGGCCCTTCTTGGAGAGGGCGCCCGTCGCGGTGGTCTCGGGGTGGGCGACGTCGCGCGGGGGAGTGGTTTCGGGAGGAGTCATGTCGGGTCTCCGAGGGTCAGCACGGAGTCGCGGGGCACGACCACCATGGGTACGGGGAGCTCACGCAGCATCTTCGCTGCCGTGGAGCCGAGGAAGAGGTGCTTCGGGGTGGCGAGTCGGCTGGAACCGACGAGCACGATCTCCGCGGGCTTCCACTCGAGGTGCGAGACGGCGTCCTCGATGCGGGTGCCCGAGGCGATCTCGGTGGTCACGTCGATGTCCTTCGGCAGATGCTCGGTCGCGTAGGCGAGGACTTCCGCCGCGTGCGACTCGGCCCGGGCGGTCGCCTCGGGGTGCTCGGCGCCCTCGGGCTGGTCGAGCGCGACGAGCGAGACCAGGCGGAGCGGGATGACCGCGTTCTTGGCGACGACGATCGCCGCGTCCAGTAGCTGGTGCGCGCCGGCACGGGTGCCGATCGCGCAGGTGATCCGGCTGACCGTGCCGCCGGTGGGCTGCGCTTCGAGGAGGTCGCGGCTGCCGACCGGAGCGAGGGCGACCGGGACGACCGCCGAGTGCAGGAGCGTGTTCGCGACGCTGCCGAGCGTGAACCGGCCGAGGAGTCCGCCGCGCGCCGCACCGATGATGATGAGCCCGCCCTCGAGGATGCGGGAGGCCTCCAAGAGGCCCTCCGCGAACGACTCGTCGTACACGAGGTGCGTCTTGGCCGTGATGTCGGCTGGGACCGCGTCGAGCGCCTCGGCGAGCCAGCGTTCGGCCGTCTCACGGAGGAACCGCTCGTACCCGGGATCGGCCGGGGTGATCGTCGGGCGTTCCTCGTTCGCGAGCACGAGGACGATGTCGAGCCGGGCTCCGGTGGTCCGAGCGATCCGGATGCCGAGCGCGAGCGCGTCGCGTCCTGCCGGCGTATCGGTGTAGCCAACGATGTATCTCATCTGGTGTTCGCTTTCGATCGGGTGCGAAGGTGCCGGACTGCACGGCGGTGTGCGGGTGTTTCGTTGGTGCAGGGTATCGACGGGGGTGGCCCTTCGACAAGCTCAGGGACCGGAGGCGGTGGGCGAGGAGCGGAGCGCCCTTCGACACGCGGTTCCTGAGCTTGTCGAAGGGCAGGGACCGAGGCCCTTCGACAGGCTCAGGAACCGGGAGACGCTTACGCCTGGTGGCGGGCGATGATCGCCTCAGCGGTGTCGGCGCCCTTGCGGATCGCGCCGTCAACGTGCTGGTAGCCCTCGGCGGCGAGGTCGCTCGTCGACCAGAAGATCGGACCGACCGGCGTCGACTGCATGGCGCCGTAGCGCGAGAGTCCACCGAGGTCGAAGCTCGCCGCGTACGCGCCTCGCGTCCACTCCTCGCTACCCCAGTCGCTCTCGTAGTAGACGACGGGGGAGAGGGCCTGCTCGCCGTAGTAGTGGGACAGCGAGGTGAGGATCCGCTCGCGGCGCTCCTCGGCGCTCAGCTTGAAGACCTCGTCGGCGCGCTCGTCCGAGACGAACCCGACGAGCGTGCCGCGCGGGTCCTCGTGGTTCGTGTTGTCGTAGGCCTCGTGGACGAGCTCGTACGGGCTGAACGCGGTGGCCGACAGGCCGTCCTCGCGCCAGAACGGCGTCTCGTACACGGCGTGGACCTTGATGACGAGCCCGAGCGACATGTGCTGGTGCATCTGGTGGCTGAGGCGCGGCAGCGGCGGCTGGAAGTCGATGCGGGAGTAGAGGTTCGGCGGGACGGCGACGATCGCGTACCGCGCGTTGACCGTCACGCTGTCCGCCTCGGCCGAGACGCCGGCGTCGGACCACTCGAGGCGACGCACGGGCGAGGACAGGTGGACGTCGTCGCCGAGGGCCTCGGCGAGCTTGATCGGAACCTGCTGCAGGCCGCCGACGACGCGCTTGTCGAGGATGAAGTCGGCCTCGACGAGGTGGGTGAAGCTGCCGGCGGACGCCGCCATGAGGAGCGCCTGCAGGAGCGAGAAGGAGTGGGAGGGCTTCGTGAGCATCGCGGCGGCGATGAAGAGGGCGATGTTGTCGCGCGCCTCGACGTCGTCCGTCTGGTCGGCGAGCCAGGCGCTCCACGAGATGCGGTCGTACTCCTTCGCCCGGGCGTGCGCCCACGGCTCGGTGACGCCGACCTCCTCGACGAGCTCGTCGAGGAGGGTGATGAGTCGCTCCATCTCGGCCGCGGTCGACTCGGCGACGGGGAAGATGTCGCCCGTGAAGCGGGTGCGCACGCCCTCGGCGTCGACGTAGACGCTGTCGCCCTCGCGGTAGCGGGAGTAGGTGTCGAGCCCGAGCTCCGCGAGCGTGGCGAGCAGCGCGGTCTGGTCGGGGGAGACCCACTGGCCGCCCAGCTCGAGCATGGCTCCGTCGATGTGGTTCGTCCAGAGGCGACCACCGACCCGGTCACGCGCCTCGAGGACGGCGACGGACAGGCCCGCCGCGCGGAGCTTGGTGGCGGCCGTGAGCCCGGAGGCCCCGGCGCCGATGATGACGACGTCGCGTTCGATAGCGCTCATGAGGTGTCTTCCTGTTCGTGGCCCTTCGACAAGCTCAGGGACCGGGGTGGTGCTCGGGTGACCGGGTGGTGCTCGGGGCCGGGTGGTGCGGGTGTCGGGCGGTGCTCGGCACCGGCGTCGATAGTCGAGTATGGCGGATCCGGCCGTCGGATGGAACCGAGGATGGCGAGGTCGCCGGTCGAAACGACGATCAGCGACGGTTTCCGTCGCTTCGACCGACGCGTGTCAGCCGATGGGCGTCATGGTGTACTTCGTGTACAGGTACTCGTGGATGCCCTCGAGCCCGCCCTCGCGTCCGATACCCGACTGCTTGATGCCACCGAACGGTGCTGCGGCGTTCGAGATGACGCCGACATTGAGGCCCATCATGCCGGTCTGTAGACGGCCGATCATGCGCTGTCCGCGGGCGAGGTCGGTGGTGAACACGTAGGAGACGAGCCCGTACTCGGTGTCGTTCGCGAGCCGCACGGCCTCGTCCTCGTCGTCGAACGGCACGATCGCGAGGACCGGGCCGAAGATCTCCTCGCGGAGGATGTCGGACCCCGGCACGACCCCGGTGACGACCGTCGGCTGGAAGAAGGTGCCCGGGCCGTCGACGGCCTCGCCGCCGGTGAGGACCTCGGCGCCGCGCTCGACGGCGTCGCCCACGAGGGTCTTCGCCTTCGTGACCGCGCGGTCGTCGATGAGCGGGCCGATCGTCACGCCGTCCTCGGTGCCACGACCGATGCGGAACGCGTTGACCTTCTCGGTGACGCGCTTCGCGAACTCGTCCGCGACGTCGCGGTGGACGATGAAGCGGTTCGCCGCCGTGCACGCCTGTCCGATGTTGCGGAACTTGGCGGCCATCGCGCCCTCCACGGCCTTGTCGAGGTCGGCGTCCTCGAACACCACGAACGGGGCGTTGCCGCCGAGCTCCATCGAGGTGCGGAGGACGTTCTTCGCGGACTGCTCGATGAGCTTCTGACCGACGGCCGTCGAACCCGTGAAGCTCAGTTTGCGGAGCCGCGGATCGGCGATGATCGGGCCGGAGACTGCGGAGGAGCTGGAGGTGGTGATCACGTTCACGACGCCGGCGGGGAGCCCGGCGTCCTCGAGCAGCTTCACGAAGTACAGGGTCGTGAGCGGGGTGAGCTCGGCGGGCTTGACGACGACCGTGCAGCCGGCGGCGAGCGCCGGGGCGATCTTGCGGGTCGCCATCGCGAGGGGGAAGTTCCACGGGGTGATGAGGAAGCACGGACCGACGGGGTGCTGCGAGACGGTCATCATGCCGGTGCCCTCGGGGTTCGACCCGTAGCGTCCGGAGATGCGGACGGCCTCCTCGGAGAACCAGCGGAGGAACTCACCGCCGTAGGTGACCTCGCCGTTCGCCTCGGCGAGGGGCTTGCCCATCTCGAGCGTCATGAGGAGGGCGAACTCCTCGCGGCGCTCCTGGAGGAGGTCGAAGGCCTTCCGGAGGATGTTGGAGCGGGTGCGGGGAGCGGTCGCCGCCCACTCGTCCTGTGCTGCGACCGCGGCGTCGAGGGCCGCCGTGCCGTCGGCGACCGAGGCGTCCGCGATCGTCTTGATGACGTCGCCTGTGGACGGGTCGCTCACGTCGAGCGTCCCGCCGTCCGTTGCGTCGCGCCAGACGCCTCCGATGAACAGGCCGTTCGGGACCTTGGCGAGCAGATCGGTTTCACGTGCGTCGGTCATGGGTGGAGCTCCTTGGTGGTGTCGGTGCCGTCGGTCACAGTGTTTCAGCGTGCATGCCCCTCGACAAGCTCGGGGACGACTACATCGGTCCCTGAGCTTGTCGAAGGGCGTGGCGTCAGTTCGCGGCGAGCGCCTCGAGGACGACGTCGAGTCCCTCGTCGAGCAGCTCGAGGGGGATGGTCAGCGGCGGGAGGAAGCGGACCACGTTGCCGTAGGTGCCGCAGGTGAGGACGATGACGCCGGCCTGGTGGGCGGCCTTGGCGACGCGTGCCGTGAGGGCGGCGTCGGGCTCGCCGGTCGCTGGGTCGACGAACTCGACCGCCATCATGGCGCCGCGCCCGCGGATGTCGCCGATGCGGGGGTCGGAGGCCTGCGCCGCGGTGAAGCGGTCGACGATGCGGGTTTCGATCGCCCGGGCCGAGGCTGCGAGGTCCTCCTCCTCGTACGCTTCGATCGCCGCAAGGGCAGCGACACAGGCGAGTGGGTTGCCGCCGTAGGTGCCGCCGAGGCCGCCGGCGTGCGGGGCGTCCATGATGTCCGCGCGTCCGGTGACGGCGGAGAGCGGCAGGCCGCCCGCGATGCCCTTGGCGGTGATGATGAGGTCGGGCACGATGTCGAAGTGCTCGGACGCGAACATCGCACCCGTACGGGCGAAGCCGGTCTGCACCTCGTCGGCGATGAAGACGACGTCGTTCGCGCGGGCCCAGTCGAGCAGTGTCGGCAGGAAGCCGTCCGCCGGGACGATGAAGCCGCCCTCGCCCTGGATGGGTTCGATGATGATCGCCGCGAGGTTGTCTGCGCCGATCTGCTTCTCGATCTGGGTGATCGCGCGTTGTGCCGCCTCGCGGCCGGTCAGTCCGCCGTCGCGGAAGGGGTAGGACAGCGGTGCGCGATACACCTCGGAGGCGAAGGGGCCGAAGCCGCTCTTGTACGGCATGGACTTGGCGGTGAGGGCCATGGTCAGATTCGTGCGGCCGTGGTACGCGTGGTCGAAGGCGACGACCGCCTGCTTCTTCGTGTGGCTGCGGGCGATCTTCACCGCGTTCTCGACCGCTTCGGCGCCTGAGTTGAACAGCGCCGTGCGCTTGGTGTGGTCGCCGGGGGTGAGGCGGTTGAGCGCCTCGGCGACCTCGACGTAGGAGTCGTAGGGGGTGATGGTGAAGCAGGTGTGGGTGAACTCCTGCAGCTGTCGGGTGACGGCCTCCACGACGCGCGGGTTGCTGTTGCCCACGCCGGTCACGGCGATGCCGGACCCGAGGTCGATCAGGGAGTTGCCGTCGACGTCGACGAGGACCCCACCGCCCGCGCCGGCCGCGAACACCGGCATCGTGGTGCCGACGCCGGACGCGACCGCGGCGTGCTTCCGGGCCATGAGTTCCTCGGAGATCGGTCCGGGGATGGCGGTGACGAGGCGACGTTCCTGGGGGAGCGAGGGTCCGCCGAGGATGGAGGGCGCGGGGGCTGCGGTGCTGCTCGTCATCGGTACTCCTTCGGCTGCCGCGTCCGGCGGGGGCGCCGAGGTCGTCCGCGAGCAGTGCACCCAGGCTAGGCAGCGGCTCGCGTCGAGGCAGTCGACAGTCTGTCCATGCACCTGGCATCAGTTGGACGATCCGGCATCCGTGCGTAGACTCACGCCATGGCACCGACGCTGCAGGACCTTCTCGACCACCGTGCGCTCGGCCTGAAGCTCGTGGTGGCGGGGTCCGAGGGCGCGCTCGACCGGCAGGTCGCCTGGGTCTCCGGATCCGACCTCCCGGACCCCACGCCGTTCCTCCTCGCCGATCAGGTGCTGCTCACGACGGGCACGCAGTTCGGGACCGCGGTGTCGACGACGCAGGTCGAGGCGTACGTCGCCCGTCTCGCCGACGCCGGTGTCGCCGGACTGGGGTTCGGTACTGAGGTGATCACGGCCGGGACGCCGCCGGAACTCGCGGAGGCCTGCGCGGCGCACGGGATGCCGCTCATCGAGGTTCCGTACCGCACGCCGTTCATCGCCGTCATCCGGTACGCGGCCGACCTGCTGACCGAGGCGGCACGGGCGAGGGACGCCTGGGCCCTGGGCGCCCAGCGCGCCATCGCGTTCGCCGCGCTCCGCCCCGACGCGACGGCCGCCGTCGTCACCGAACTCGCGCGGTCCCTCGGTGCCTGGGTCGTGCTCTTCGACGCGCATGCGACGCCGGTGGCGATCGCGGGCGACGGGCCCACCGCCGGTCCCGAGACCGAGCGCCTCCTGGAGCGGGTGGCCGGCGAGGCCACCATGCTTCTGAGCCGCGGACAGCGGTCGGGTGCGACGCTCGCGAGCCGCACCCGCACGGTCTCGCTGCAGACCCTCGGCCGGCGCGGGGACCTCCGGGGCGTGCTCGCCATCGCCGGGACCGACGGCCCGTTGGACGCCGCGGCCCAGAGCGTCGTGACCTCCGTCGTCGCCATCGCCGGGCTCACCCTCGAGCAGGGCGGCGCGCTCGGACGGGCGGGGCGCTCGCTGCGCACCGGTGTCTGGCAGCTGCTCCGCGCCGGACAGACCCCCGCGGCGCGCGAGGTCGCCGAACAGCTCGGTACGCCGTTGCCGACCGGAGCGGTTCGTGTCGGCGTCTGCTCCGGGCCGACCGAAGGGCGCGAGGCGCTCCTCACCGAGCTGGAACGGGCCGAGACGCTCAGTCCGGGTTCGCTCTTCGTCGCCGAACAGGACGGACGGCCCGTCCTCCTCCTCGCAGCGGCCGAGGGGGACACCGAGACGGCCGTTGACCGGGCGGTCGAGGCGGTGATCGCGGCGGCCCCCGCTCGGCGGCTCGGCCTCTCCCGAGCCGTCGCGCTCGCCGAACTGACGACGGGGATCGAGCAGGCGGTCTCCGCACACGAGCACGCCGTCTCCGCCGGCGAGGCCGTCGTGCGGTTCGGGGCGCTCGCCGCGGCGGGGATGGCCGGGTTGCTCGACCCCTTGCGTGCCGCCGCCGTGGCCGAGGAACTGCTCGAGCCCGTGCTCCGCGTCGACCGCGAGGAGGGCTCCGACCTCGTGCCGAGCCTGCGCGGCTGGCTCGAGGCGAATGGTCAGTGGGAGCCCGCAGCACGGCGACTCGGGATCCATCGACACACGCTCCGCAACCGCATCACCCGGGTGGAGCAGGTGCTCGGGCGACCGCTCGACACCTTCGCCGCTCGGGCCGAACTCTGGCTCGCACTGGTCAGCCTGTCGGACGGCGATGCGTTGCGTTCGCGCGCGGCCGTTCTGTAGCCTCGACCGCACGGCGCGCGTGTGCTCCGTGGAACCACGAAGGGGGCAGCGCGCATGAGGATCCGAACGGTGGTCGCCCGGGTGCCGGTCACGATCGCCCTGGTGCTGGTCATCCTCGTTGTGGGCGTCGTCGGGCGTGGCCTCTGGGAGTCGACGACGGCGCAACCATGGTGGGACGCGGTCGCCTACGGCTTGCCCGCCTTCGAGGCGGGACGCTGGTGGACTCCTGTCACCGGGACGTTCCTCGTCGTGGAGCCGTGGGCCTACGTGTTCGCGGTGATCGGGTTCGCCTGGGTCGGCCTGCTGGAGTGGTGGCGGGGATCGAAGGTGGCGCTCATCACCTTCGCCGCCGGTCAGCTCGTCGCCGTCCTCGCCACCGCCGGATTCCTCTGGGCCGCCAGTCAGCTGCCCTGGCCGTGGGCGACGAGCCTCGCCGGGATGCTCGACGTCGGTCCCTCCGGCGGGACGATGGCGTGCTTCGCCGCGTGTGTGTCGCTCTTCGCCTCACCGTGGCGGCAGCGGGGCTGGATCATCGTCGCGTCCTACGCCGCGATCGGGGTCCTCTTCATCGGCTCGCTCGCGGACCTCGAGCACGCCTTCGCGGTGCTCTTCGTCCTCGCGGTGAACCGTTCCTTCCGCATCCAGCGGGCCAGCGTCCGCGAGCGCCGACTACTCGCGTTCACGACGAGCGTGGCCCTCGGTGTCGTCCAGATCGTCGCCCTGCTCGTGCCGACCAACGGTCCGTTCGGTCCGACCGCTCCGGCGGAGGGGCCGTGGCTGGACGTCGCGCTCGACACGGTCGTGATCATCCTGGTCGCCAACGGCCTGCGGCTCGGTCGCCGCTGGGCATGGGTGCTGAGCGTCGTCTGGGCGATCCTCAACGTCCTGGTCGCGGTCCTGTACCTGGCGCTGTCGCCGCTCGATCCCGCCGACCTCCCGATCGACTGGGGCGACACCGACGTGTTCCTGGCGACGTCGGTGCTCTGGCTCGCCTTCCTCGTCTACCTCGTCGCGACCCGCAGCGCGTTCTCGTCCCACCGACGCCGACAGCTCGGCGTCGGGCGGAAGCAGCAGCAGGATCTGCCCTCGGCGGACGACGCCCGCGCGCTCATCCGGACCGAGGGCGGCGGCTCGCTCTCCTGGATGGCCACATGGGACGGCATGGAGTACTTCCGCACCTCGGTGGGCCTCGTGCCCTACCAGAAGCACGCCGGCGTCGCGATCGTGCTCGCCGACCCGCTCGGCCCGCCGGAGCACCTCCAGGCCAGCGTCGAGGAGTTCGTCCAGGCGGCCGAGCGTGACTCCCTCATCCCGTGCTTCTTCAGTTCCAGCCAGGCGACGAAGGACGCGATGCCCGAGGGATGGCGCGACCTCATCATCGCCGACGACACGATCGTCGACCTCCCGGGCCTCGCGTTCACCGGCAAGGCCTGGTCGAACATCCGCACGGCGCTCAACAAGGCCGAGCGCGAGGGGATGGTCTTCCGGATGAGCACCTACGCCGCCGAGACCTGGGGCGTCCGACAGCAGATCCGCGCCATCTCCGAAGGCTGGGTCGGCGACAAGGGTCTGCCCGAGATGCGGTTCACCCTCGGGACCCTGCAGGAGGCCGACGACCCGGAGGTCCGTCTGGCACTCGCGATCTCACCCGACGGCGACGTCGACGGATTCCTCAGCTGGCTCCCGGTATTCGGCCCCGACAGCGAGCACCGCGGGTGGACGCTCGACCTCATGCGGCGACGCGAGGAGGGCTTCGGATCGGTCATGGAGTTCCTCATCGCCTCCTCGGCCAAAGGCTTCGCCGAGGAGGGCGCTCAGATCCTCTCGCTCTCGGGTGCGCCGCTGGCGCACCGGGTGGAGGACGACGAGGGCCGCATCGCGCACCTGCTGGGTCAGCTCAGCGGCATCCTGGAGCCCGTGTACGGCTTCTCGTCCCTCCACCGGTTCAAGCAGAAGTTCAACCCGCGATCGGAGCCGATCTACCTCTTGTACCGCGACGAGGGCGACCTCACTCGGATCGCCGCCGCGCTCACCCGCGCGTTCCTGCCGGACGCGACGCTTCGGCAGTTCGCCGGCGCCGGCATCGACATGCTCAAGCGCGACTGAGCGGAGGCCGACCCTCAGGCGGTGTCGCCGCCCGGGAGGCCGGCGGCGCCGAGGTGCGTCGCCCCGCGGGACCGCGCGCGCTGCTCGGCGAGGGCTGCCGCGAACTCCGCCTCCCAGTCGGAAGCGACCTCGATGCCGAGGCGCCCGGCCTCCTCGATGGTCAGCTCCTTCGGGAAGCCGTTCGTGTCCGACAGCCGGAACACGTCGTGTCCCGTCATGACCCGCCCGGCGTACCCCTGGACCATCTGGAGGCCAGCGCCCAGCGTGCGTCGGAACGACTGCTCCTCCTTGACGAGGACGGCGACGACCTCGTCGCGGGCGGCGGCCACCTCCGGGTAGTCGTCGGCGTACAGCCCGGCGATGACGGGCACGATCTCGCCGAAGAAGTTCTCGTGGAGGTCGAGCGAGAGCGCGAGCCGGATCGCCCGTCGGAGCAGTCGCCGCATGACGTAGCCCTGCTCCTTGTTCGACGGACGCACCCCGTCCACGGCCAGGAACGTCGCCCCGCGCAGGTGGTCGGCGATGATGCGCATCGCGGCGGTCTCGTCCTCGTAGCGTTTCCCGGTGAGCTCCTGGAGTCGCTCGACGATGGGCCACAGGAGCGAGATGCGGAAGACGTCGTCGGAGTCGATCGACGCGGCGGCGATGCGTTCGAGGCCGCCGCCGAAGTCCACGTTGCGTCTGGCGAGTTCCTCGAACGAGCCGTCCTCGCGTCGGCGGTACTGCATGAACACCTGGTTGCCGATCTCCATGAACCGTCCGCCGTCGCTCGCGGGATGCGCGAGGCCGAAGGACGGATCCTGGTACTCGGGGCCGAAGTCGTAGAACACCTCACTGTCGGGGCCGCACGGGTCACCGATCGGTGTGCCCTCGAGTGACCCGCCGCGGGACCACCAGTTCTCGCCACCGTCGTAGAAGAAGATCCGCTCTCCGGGCCGCACCCCGCGGGCGTCGCCGTCGGCCTGGGAGCCGATCTCCGCGATCCCGTTGGAGACCCCGCGTTCGGCGAACACGGATGCCCAGATCGACGCGGCCTCGTCGTCGCGCGGGATGCCGTTCGCGGGATCGCCGATGAAGCAGGTGACGGAGATCCGCTCCGGGTCCAGCCCGACGATGTCGACCAGGAAGGTGAAGAACTGCCGGATCTGCGTCTCCTTGAAGTAGTCGCCGAGCGACCAGTTGCCGAGCATCTCGAAGAAGGTGGTGTGCCGGTTGTCGCCGACGTCCTCGATGTCCTGGGCCCGGACGCACGGCTGGCTGTCGGTCAGCCGCCGTCCGTCGGGGTGATCCTCACCGAGGAGGTACGGCAGGAGTGCCTGCATCCCGCTGCCGTTGAACAGGGTGCTCGTGTCGCCCCGCGGGACGAGCGGCGCCCGCGTGATCAGCGCGTGGCCGTTCCGCTCGAGGAAGTCGAGGTAGGCGTTCCGGATCTCGTGGGCGTCCATGCCGACACGATTCCAGCTTTCCGGCCCGAGGGGAAGCCGGTGGGCGCGGCGGCCCGACTCAGTCCGCGTCGTGGAGTGACCGCAGGGCGGTCACGACGTCGTCGTGCCAGCGGCGGGCCGCAGGGAGTACGCCGCCGAAGATCGGGGTGTCGTGCGTCGCGCCCAGGTACATCGTCCCGCTCGCGTCGACGCCGTCGGCCCGGAGCGCGGCGAGGTAGGCCGCGCCGTCGCCGCGGAGGGGGTCGTACTCGGCCGTGAGGATCACGGCGCGGGGGAGGTCCGCGTGCGAACGGGCGAGGAGGGGCGATGCGTGCGGCTCCTTCGCCTGACGTCGATCGAGGAGGTAGGTCTTCGCGACGGAACGCAGCTCCTTGATCGCGAAGATCCTCGGGATGCCCATCTCCCGCACGGGACGGAGGTCGATGTGGCCGCCGGTGAGGTCCGTGACCGGCACCTCGAGTAGCTGGAGTCGGATGGGCAGCCGGCCGCGTTCGCGGTTCACGAGCGTCAGCGCCGCCGCGATGCTGCCGCCGGCGGACACCCCGGCGACGGCGATCCGCCCCGAGTCGATCCCGAGCGTCGCGGCCTCGGCGAACAGCCACTCGAGCGCCGCATGGGCCTGCTCCAGCTGCGTCGGGTACCGGTGCTCGGGAGCGAGCGCGTAGTCGACGGCGGCGACGACCACGCCGGCGTCGGCCGCCCGACGACGGAACCCCGCGTCGGTCGTCGGGTAGTCGATCCCGCCGATGCGGAACGCCCCACCGAAGAAGGACAGGACCGCGGGCACCGCC
The DNA here is from genome assembly GCF_014841225.1 of Plantibacter sp. CFBP 8804. Lineage (NCBI taxonomy): Bacteria > Bacillati > Actinomycetota > Actinomycetes > Micrococcales > Microbacteriaceae > Plantibacter > Plantibacter sp. CFBP 8804. Next base: position 283,590 of record NZ_JACYTU010000003.1, on the reverse strand, counting down.
TGGTCGCCCTCGGCCGTCGGCGGGTGGTAGAGCCGGATGCGGACGTCGGGGAAGCCGGCGACCGGGATCGTGTGCTCCTCGATGCGTAGCTCCGGGCCCGGGACGCCGACGGTCGCGAGCTCCTTCTTGTCCCAGTTCCGCGCCGCCTTGCGGTGCTGTGCGCGCGTCTTCTTGCGGCGGGGTGCGGCGGTGGTTGCCTTCGCCGTCGGGCTCGAGGGCTTCGCCTTCGGTCCGGCGGCCTTCGGGGATGTCGCCTTCGGGTCCGCCGCGGGAGCGGGCTTCGGGCGCGCGACGGTGGTCGTCTTCGGCCGCAGGAAGAAGGCCTTCGCCTGCTCGAGTGCGGTCGAGATGAGGTAGGCGCGGTGCGTCCGCGCTCGTTCGACGAAGATCGGGTCGAGGGGCAAACGACTCACCTGCCTTGCTGCTCGGATGGGCGGATTCCAGCAGTCTAGGCGGGCTCGGCAGACGACGACCGTGGCTTGCCTGATCGATCCTTCCGCGCGGCTTCACCTCCTGTTCACCGGGAGGCCCGGCCCTGTTCGGGTGCCGCTCGTAGCGTGATCACACGTACGGCACACAGCAGTGCCCGCGTCGGTCACTCGCGGTTCCGCTCCACCGGAGCCACGCGCGGAGCGGGCGGGTGCATCGGTCCTTCTGAAAGGTACGTCCCAGCACATGAAGCTCTCCCTCACCCGCGTCGCTGCGCTCGGCGCCGCCGCCCTCCTCTCGATCGGCCTGGCCGCCTGCTCGAGCGCCAGCGCCAGCGACACCGGTTCCGCCGCGGCCGGGACCTTCGCGGTCGACGACCAGACCCTGGTCTTCGGCGTCGTCCCCGACTCGGTCGACACGCAGACCAACTACCAGCCGCTCATGGACTACATCGCCCAGGAGACCGGCAAGAAGGTCGAGTACCACGAGTCGACCGACTACGCGGCCCTCATCGAGGCGGCCGTCGCCGGCAAGATCGACGTCGCCTCCTTCTCCGGCTTCACCTACGTGACCGCGCTCAACAACGGGGCCAAGATCACGCCGATCTCGTCGATCATCACCGACAAGGGGCAGGAGCCGGGCTACTACTCCGAGGCGATCGTCCCGAAGGACTCGTCGATCACGAAGATCGAGGAGTTCAAGGGCAAGAAGGTCTGCTTCGTCGACCCGTCCTCGACGTCCGGGTACCTCTTCCCGAGCTACAACCTGCTCGAGGCCGGCATCGACCCCGAGAAGGACATCACCCCGGTCTTCGCCGGCAAGCACGACGTCTCGGTGACGAAGACCGCCGAGGGCGTCGAGTGCGAGGCGGGCTTCGCCGAGGACTCCGAGGTCGAGAAGAACGACGGCGTGAAGGTCATCGACCGCACGATGGTCCCCGGTGCGCCGATCGTCGAGTCCGACTCGCTGCCCGCCGACGTGAAGGAGAAGCTCGAGAAGGCCCTGTCCGAGGTCACGATCGACCAGATCATCGACTCCGGCGTGAAGAGCGCCGACAGCGACGCCTTCCGCGCGACCTTCTACGGCACCTCGCCGGTCGACGACGCGTACTACGACACCATCCGCGACATCTGCAAGAAGACCAACGCCAAGCAGTGCCAGGCCTGACCTGAGCGCCAGTCCCTGAGCTTGTCGAAGGACCGCCCTTCGACAAGCTCAGGGAACAGCCGTTGATGATCCGCAATCCACGAGAGGCAGCAGTCATGAGCGTCACCGAGCAGCAGGCGCGTCGCACCGCACCCGACGGAGCGGAACCGCTCGTGCGTCTCCGCGGGGTCACGAAGCGCTTCGACCGGACGGTCGCCCTGCAGCGCGTCGACCTCGACATCCGTCGTGGTGAGATCGTCGTCCTGCTCGGTCTGTCGGGCTCCGGCAAGTCGACGCTCCTCCGTCACCTGGACGGTCTCGAGCGGCCCACCGCCGGGTCCGTCTCTGTCCTCGGCGACGAGGTGCCGGCCCTCGGGCAGCGCGCCCTGCGCCGGCTCCGCGCCCGCGTCGGGTTCGTCTTCCAGCAGTTCGAGCTGGTCCCGTCGCTCACCGTCCTCGAGAACGTCCTGACCGGTTCGCTGGCGGGCGTCCGCGGACCGCGTCTCGGCATCTTCGGCTACGGCCGCACCCTGAAACTCAAGGCCCTCGGCCACCTCGACCGCGTCGGGCTCCTCGAGCGCGCCTACCAGCGCGCCGACACCCTCTCCGGCGGTCAGCAGCAGCGCGTCGCCATCGCCAGAGCGCTCATGCAGGACCCCGAGATCCTCCTCGCCGACGAGCCCGTCGCCTCCCTCGACCCGGAGTCGAGCGAGCAGGTGATGGCCCTCATCCGCGAGATCGCGATCGACCGCGGACTCACCGTCGTGTGCAGCCTGCACCAGGTCGACCTCGCGCTCTCCTGGGGCGACCGCATCGTCGGCCTCCGCCACGGCGAGGTGGTCCTCGACACCACGACCGACGGCCTGTCGAAGACCGAGGTGATGGAGATCTACGGCCGGGTCGCGACGAGCACCCGTGAGCTGCAGGCGATCGCGGTTGAGTTGGAGACCGATGAGCTGCTCGGCGACCCCGACGACGACCTCCGCGGCCTGCTCGGCGTCGAGGAGCGCGTGGGCGAGGACGAACTGCCCGACGACCCGGAGTGGGAGTTCGACGCCGATGTCGACGGCCGCGAGCCCGACGAGCTCCGTCGACCTGGCAGGACCCGCTGATGGTCGTCACCGCGCCCGCGAAGACGGCACCGCCCGCCGGCCGCCCACCAAAACTCTCCGGACCCGTCCCGGTCGGTCGGCTCCGCCCGCAGACGATCGCCGCCGTGCTCACGCTCGTCGCGCTGCTCGCGTTCTCGGTCTACTCGCTCCTCGAGGTCGGGATCTCGATCCCGAACATGGTGGCGAGCTGGGGCAACGCGGTCAACTTCTTCAACCGGGTGGGCACGATCACGTTCCCGCCGCCCGGGGAACTGCTGTCGCTCACCGCCCTGACCCTCGGGATCGTCATCTCCGGCACCGTCCTCGCTGCGGTGCTGTCGATCCCGGTCGCGTACCTCGCAGCCGCCAACACGACCCCAGGACCGGCGTGGCGCGCGGTCGGTCGGTTCGTCGGCGTGCTCAGCCGTGCCGTGCCGGACGTCGTCATCGCGATGATCCTCGTGCTCATGTTCTCGCTCGGCTCGCTGCCCGGCATCATCGCGATCGGGCTGCACTCCGTCGGCATGATCTCGAAGCTCTTCGCTGACGCGATCGAGCAGGTCGACGAGGGGCCGCGACTCGCGATCCGGGCGGCCGGCGGCTCGAAGCTGCAGGAGTTCACCTCGGGTGTCCTGCCGCAGGTCCTGCCGTCCTGGGTGGCAACGGTCCTCCACCGCGGCGACATCAACCTGCGCGGTTCGGTCCTGCTCGGCTACGTCGGCGTCCTCGGCCTCGGCCGTGAACTGTCGCTCGCGTTCAAATCGCTCGACTACTCGCTCGGCATCGGACTCGCGATCGTCATCTTCGCGCTGTGCGTCGTCATGGAGATCGTGTCGAGCACCGTGCGGACCGTGATGCTCGGGGTGCAGCCGACCGGACGCGGACTCGGTGACCGCGTCGTGCGTCGGGTGGCCGCGGGCCGGGAGGCACGTCGCGTGGCGAGCGGGAGCAGCCGGACGGCCGCCACTCCGAGCGCCGAATCCCGGATCGCCGCTGCAGCGAAGCGCCCCTGGACGCCGGCCCGCGTCCGCGACACCGTCGGTGCCTGGCTCGCCGTGGCGGTCGTGGTCTGGGGCGTCGTCGTGTCCGACATCCAATGGGGCGACCTCGTGACGTTCTGGGCGAAGGCCCCCGACGTCCTCGTCCGACTCTGGCCGCCGTCGTTCGGCATGCGCACGACGGAGCAGATGGTCGAGGCGATGTTCGAGACCGTCGCAATCGCCTTCGCGGCGACCCTCATCGCCCTCGTCTGCTCGATCGTCATCGGGTCCCTCGCCGCTCGGAACGTCGCCCCGAACCGCGGTGTCCGCACCGGCGCCCGGTTCGCGCTCGTCGGCATCCGCGGCATCCCGGAGCTCATCCTCGCGATCCTCCTCATCGTCGTCACCGGGCTCGGTGCCCAGGCGGGGACGCTCGCGCTCGGCATCTGCGGGATCGGCCTCCTCGGCAAGCTCATCGCGGACTCCTTCGAGGAGGTCGCGCCCGGACCGGAACGCGCGCTGACCGCCGTCGGTGCGACGCGACCGCAGGTCTACGCCGCCGCGACGCTCCCGCAGGGTGCCCGCGCACTGGTCGGGCACACCTTCTACACGCTCGACACGAACATCCGCGCCGCGACCATGCTCGGCATCGTCGGCGGAGGCGGCATCGGCTACTACCTGATCCAGGCGGACCAGGGCGGGAACTACGACCAGGTCACGGCCATCGTGCTGATGATCCTCGCGGTCGTCCTCGTCGTCGAGGGCATCGCCATGTGGATGCGGAGGGTGTTCTCGTGAACGGACGACGGATGAGCGGCGGGGTGTCGGCGGCGCGGGTCGGCCTCGGTGTCGGCTCGCTCGGTGCCTCGGCTGATCGCGCGGACGTCGTGATCGTCGGAGCCGGCATCGTCGGGCTGTCGGCGGCGCTCGCCGCCGTGGACGCCGGTGCCGAGGTCGTGGTCGTCGAACGCTCGGCCGAAGCCCAGGGTGCGTCGGTCCGCAACTTCGGCCATCTGGCCGCGACGCCGCAGGCCGGGCTCGCAGCTCGCCTCGCCGCGCGTTCGGCCGAGATCTGGCAGCGACTCGAGCAGGACGCGGGATTGTGGGTCCGGCGCTCGGGCACGCACGTGGTCGCCCGGCACCTCGACGAGTTGCGCGTCCTCGAGGACTTCGCGGCGTCCCGTGCCCAGGCGGGAGCCGCGGCCGACGTCCGCCTGTACGACGCGGCCGAGTTCCTGCAGCAGGTGCCGGTCAGCGCCGCCGACGTGGTGGGCGGCGCCTGGCTGCCACGCGACCTCCAGGTGAACCCGCGTCAGGCCCTGGGCGCCGTCACGGCGTACCTGGAACGCCGCGGTGTCGAGTTCCGACGCCGGACGACCGTGACGGGACTGCGCTCCGGCTTCGTCGACACCAGCCGCGGCGTCATCGCCGCAGGCCTCACCGTGGTCGCGGTGAACCACGACATCGACACCCTCCTCCCCGAGCTGGCCGAGCGGGCGGTCGTCCGTCGATGCGCGCTCGACATGGTCCGGGTGCGCGCCGAGCTGCCGAAGCCGATGCCGGCGCCACTCCTGACCGGATGGTCACTCCTGCGCTACGCGGGATTCGCCGACTCGCCCGCCATCCCGGCCCTCCGGGAGCGACTGCAGCAGGATCACCCCGGGCTCGCCTCGCTCGACGTCAACCTCATGGCGACCCAGTTGCCGGACGGCTCGATCATCCTCGGCGACACCCACAGCCGCGGCGAGGCGGTCTCCCCGTTCCAGTCCGAGCACGCCTTCGACGAACTCCTGCGGGCAGGAAACGCGCTGTTCGGGACGAGGCTCGACGTCCTCGAACGCTGGCAGGGCGTCTACGCCACCGCCCCGGAGGAGTTGCTCATCGACGAACCGACCCCGGGCGTCCGTGTGGTCGCCGCGACGACGGGCATCGGGATGACCACCGGACCCGCACTCGGCGAGCTGGCCGTCGCCGAGCACCTCGGCCCGACCTTCTCGCCGGCGCAGCCGACCAGCATCCGTGCCGCATCAGCCCACCTTCAGAAAGGCCTCTCGTGACCAGCATCGATCGACCCCAGCAGGACAGCACCGCGGCGCCCGACCTCAACGACGACGTGGAGACCGACCTCGACGACCTCGACGAGCTGGAGGACGGGTTCGACGACGCGCACGAGGACGACCTCCTGCTCGAACTGGTGGTCCTCGACCTCGCCGGGACGACGGTCTCGGACGACGGCGTCGTCGAAGACGCCTTCCGCGTCGCCGCCGAGACGATCGGCATCGACAGCGAGGACGCGCTCGACGCGGCCATCGAGCTCGTCCGCGACACGATGGGCCAGTCGAAGCTCGACGTGTTCCTCATGCTGACCGACGGCGACGAGGCTCGAGCCGCTTCCGGCAACGCCACCTTCGAAGAGGCCTACGAGCGCCTCGTCGGCGAGGGTCGCGTCGAGGCGATCCCCGGAGCCGAGGACACGGTGCAGCGGCTTCGCGAGCTCGGCGTGGGTGTCGTGTTCACCACCGGGTTCGCCCCCGCCACGCGCGACGCGCTCCTCGCGAGCCTCGGGTGGTCCGAACTCGCCGACGACGCCCTGTCGCCCGCCGACGCCGGTCGAGGGCGTCCAGCGCCGGACCTGCCGCTGACGGCGCTCCTCCGGTTCGGTGCGAGCGCCGTCGACACCATGGTCGTCGTCGGCGACACGGCCAGCGACATGCTGTCCGGGGTGAATGCCGGCGCCGGGCTCGTCGTCGGGGTGCTCACCGGAGCGCACGACGAGGAGACGCTGCTCGAGGCGGGCGCCGACGAGATCATCACGAGCATCGCCGAGTTGCCCGCGCTGCTCGGTCTCGACTGAACGACCGACCGGGGGAACCATGCACACGACGCTCACCGCGCACGAGGGCAACGACGTCTTCATCAGACCGTCGCCGATCGCGATGGTCTGGCAGGGGCCGGGGCACCCGCACCAGGCGATGGCGGTGCCCGGGGTGACGCTCGGGCCGGGGGACGTCCTCGTCGAGGTGGAACTGGCGACCGTGTGCGGCTCCGACGTGCACACCGTCCTCGGGCACCGTGACGCCGCCACACCGCTCGTCCTCGGGCACGAACAGGTGGGACGCGTCGTGGCGGTCGGGGGACCGGTCACGGCGGTGGACGGGACCGTCCTCGTCGCGGGGATGCGGGTCGTGTGGTCGGTCGTCGTGAGCTGCGGCGTCTGCGACCGCTGCTCCGCCGGCCTGGAGCAGAAGTGCCGCCGGCTCGCGAAGTACGGTCACGACCGGGTGCACCGCGGGTGGGAGTTGAGCGGTGGGTTCGCGACCCACGTCGAACTCCTCGAGGGCACGGCCATCGTCATCGTGGGGGAGACGCCGCCCGCCGCCGTCTTCGCGCCGGCGTCCTGCGCGACGGCCACCGCGATCGCCGCACTGGATGCGGCCGGGCACGACCTGCCCGGCACGGCGGTGCTCGTGACCGGCGCCGGGATGCTCGGGCTGACGGTCGCGGCCATCGCGACCGACGCCGGCGCGCGCGTCGTCGTGAGCGATCCGGACCCAGCCCGCCGGCTGCTCGCCGGTCGCTTCGGCGCCATCGCGACGGTCGACCCCACGATCGGTGCCGCCGAGCACCTCGACGCCGCGCACCTGGCGGCGGGCGTGGAGGGCTTCCCGGTGGCCATCGAGATGTCCGGCGACGCCCGTGCCGTCGACGCCGCCATCGCGTCGCTGTCGATCGGCGGGACGGCGGTCCTCGTCGGCAGCGTGTCGCCCGGTGCGCCGCTCGGCATCGACGCCGAACGCATCGTCCGACGCCTCCTCACGGTGCGTGGCGCACACAACTACCGACCGCGGGATCTGGCACGCGCGGTCGACTTCCTGACCGGTGCGTGGCGTCGGTATCCGTTCGCCGAACTCGTGGGTCCGGAGTTCCCCTTGCAGGACGTCGACGAGGCGCTCGTCGCAGCTGCATCGGGCGCCTTCCCGCGCGTCGGTGTCCGGCCCTGAACGGACCACGGGGTGCGCTTCGACCTGGCGCAGATCGTCCGGTGAGCCTGGCTGGGTTCCGTCGACGGCTCGGCGACGGCTCCCTGGGGCGGCGTGACCCCTTCGAGCGCCCCCATTCCGGGGGTCACGACGGCCGATCCACCGCGGATTTCCGCCGATCTCGACTCGTGAATCCTGCCGCATGACCCACCTTGTGGGGTATCCTCGGGCCATGACGGTCACGACTCGCCACCCTGGTGTGGTCCGTGTCGGTGGTCGCCTCATGGTCGTGGATCCGTTCGCGGAACGAGGTGAGCTCACCGAGGATCAGCAGCGCGGCCACCAGCTGCGGCGGAGGATCACGCTCCTGCTCGGTGCCTTCCTCCTGCTCGCGGGCTTCGTCATCGGCGCGACGGTGGGCGTACTCGTCGAGTGGTCGATCGTCCACGACGAACGCTCGTCCGTGTCGCTCCCCGGCTTCGACCCGGATTGGGCGCCCGGACTCGACGTCGTCGGCGCCTTGCTCGGTGCGATCCTCGTCGCCGTCTTCCTGCTCGTGTCGGCCGAACGACGCAACCGTCGTCGTCGCCTGGACGGCGGGCACCAGCCGTCGCGGTGGATCGACCCGCTCAACGACCACCTCATCGGGCTGAGCGACGACCTCCCGTGGACCTCGCTCTGGACGCTCACGCGCATGTACGCCACCGCGGAGCGGCTGCAGCGTGAGCTGGTGGAACGCAGCGCAGCCCTCGGCGAGGTGGGCAGTGACGCTCAGTGCGATCTGGTCGAGGCGCGGCTCGCGGCAGACGATGCACGCGACGCACTCGAGAAGACGGCCACGCTCATGGGTGTCATCGTGCCGGAGGGGCCGCTGCCCGATGCGCAGGCCATCCTGGCCGACAGTGCTCGGCTTCGTGCCCGTCGGAAGACGAGCTGACCGGCACCTCGGTCAGCGACCGGTGCCGGTGAGGCGCTCGAGGAGTTCGCGGTAGCGAGCGGCCGTCTGCGTGACGATCTCGGCAGGCAGCGTCGGTGGTGTGGGTGTCGAGGCGTCGTCCTGGTCCCAGTTGTGGGCCAGCCAGTTGCGGACGATCTGCTTGTCGAAGCTCGCCATCCGTGCGGTGGGGTCGTCGCTCGTCAGGTAGACGTCGCGGTCCCAGTACCGGCTGGAGTCGGAGGTGAGCACTTCGTCGCCGAGCGTGATGACACCGGTCGAGGGGTTGCGGCCGAACTCGAACTTCGTGTCGGCGAGGATGACCCCGTGGCGCTCCGCCGTGAGTGATGCCGTCTCGTAGATGCCGAGTGACAGGTCCTTCAGTGCGACTGCGTCGTCCTCGCCGATGAGCTCGATCATGCGGGAGAACGAGATGTTCTCGTCGTGCTCGCCGAGCGGCGCCTTGTACGCGGGGGTGAACAGCGGCTCGGGCAGACGATCGCCGTCGCGCAGGCCGTCGGGCAGCGGGATGCCGCAGACGGTGCGGTTCGCGACGTACTCCTTCCAGCCGGAGCCGGTGAGGTAGCCGCGGACGACGCACTCGACGGGGAACATGTCGAGCTTCCGGACGAGCATCGCGCGACCGGCGAACTCCACCGGGATGCTGGACACCGCGACGCCCGCGGCGTCGAGCTCGTGATCGGGCACGAGGTGGTTCGGCACGTCGCGGAGCTGGTCGAACCACCAGAGGCTCAGGCTGGTGAGGAGATCGCCCTTGCCGGGGATGCCCGGCTCGAGCACGTGGTCGAACGCGCTCACCCGGTCGCTCGCGACGACGAGCAACAGGTCGTCGGGCCCGGCGGCCGGCTCGTACAGGTCGCGGACCTTGCCCGAGTAGACGTGGTTCCAGGCGTTGGTCTCCGAGGGTGCGCTCACTCGTTCATTATCGTGCATCGGCGGTGGCCGGGTCGGTCGCCGGGGCTTGCGACCTCGGGGCGGTACGCGTATATTCCACGTGGAATAGTTCGCGTGGAGTGATGGGAGGGTCATGGGCAAGATCAAGCCGCTCGGCCTGCTCGCCGTCGCCGCGCTCGGATACCTGGCCGAGCGCCCCATGCACCCCTACGAGATGTACCAACTCGCGCTCCATCGTCAGGAGGACCGGGTCGTCAAGGTGAGCCCCGGCTCGCTCTACCGCGCCGTCTACGGACTCGAGGCCGACGGCCTCGTGCTCGCCTCCGGGACCGACCGCGAGGGAGCCCGGCCCGAGCGCACCACCTTCGAGATCACCGACCTCGGCCGGCACCTGCTGGGGGAGCGGTTGCGCGAGCTGCTCAGCACCCCCACGAACGAGTACCCGGAGCTCGGGCTCGCGCTGTCCGAGGCGCACGAGCTGGGCGCCGAGGAGGTGCGGATGCTGCTCGAGACCCGTATCCTCCGGCAACAGGCCGAGCTCGCCGACCTCGATCGCCGCATGACGTGGGCGCGCGAGCGAGGGATCCCGCGCGTGTACTGGATCAACGTCCCCTACTCGGCCGCCATGCTGCGCGCCGAGATCTCCCACCTCGAATCGCTCCTCGCCGAGATCGCCGACGGTGCACTCGCCTGGCACGTGCCGGGGACCCGTGCGCCACTCCACGAGCAGGCGGCGACCCCGCCGGTGTCCACTCGGACGACACCCTCCACCTGATCCTTCGGGACCGACGACCCGTCCGGTCGCGTTCCCGCTCAGCCTCGCGTCCCGAACGCGAATCGTCCTCCATGCAGAAAGGGACCTCATGTCCACCACCCCGTCCACGCCGCCCCAGGGCGCCGCAGGCACGACGCCCGGGGCCGTGCGCCCCTGGCCTGCGCTCTGGTCGCTCGTCATCGGATTCTTCATGATCCTCATCGACACGACCATCGTGTCCGTGGCCAACCCCGCGATCATGCGCGGCCTCGACACCGGCATCAACAACGTCATCTGGGTGACGAGCGCCTACCTGCTCGCCTACGCCGTGCCGCTGCTCATCACCGGCCGCCTCGGCGACCGCTTCGGCCCGAAGAACCTCTACCTCATCGGCCTCGTCGTCTTCACGCTCGCCTCACTCTGGTGCGGCCTGTCGGGCTCCATCGAGATGCTCATCGTCGCCCGCGTCGTGCAGGGTCTCGGCGCCGCGCTCATGACCCCGCAGACGATGGCCGTCATCACCCGCATCTTCCCGCCGGACCGCCGCGGTGCGGCCATGGGCCTCTGGGGAGCGACCGCTGGTGTCGCGACACTCGTCGGCCCGATCCTCGGTGGGGTGCTCGTCGACGGCTTCGGGTGGGAGTGGATCTTCTTCATCAACGTGCCCGTCGGTGTCATCGGCTTCATCATGGTCTGGCGGAACGTCCCCGCGCTCGCCACGCATCCGCACAAGTTCGACGTGCTCGGGGTCGTCCTGAGCGGGCTCGGGATGTTCCTCCTCGTGTTCGGCATCCAGGAGGGCCAGAGCTACGACTGGGGTACGATCACCGGTCCGATCACCGTGTGGAGTCTCATCATCGCCGGTGTCGTCGTCCTCGGCCTGTTCGTCCTGTGGCAGGCCGTCATGAAGGGTGAGCCGCTGCTCCCGCTGGCGCTGTTCCGCGACCGCAACTTCTCGGTCGGCAACCTCGCGATCTCGACGATCGGGTTCACGATAACGAGCATGTCGCTGCCGCTCGTCTTCTTCTACCAGACCGTCCGCGGCTTGACCCCGACGCAGTCCGCGCTCATGCTCGTGCCGATGGCCGTGCTCTCCGCCGGGCTCGCGCCCGTGGTCGGGCGGGCGATCGACCGCGTGAACCCGAAGTGGTTCGCCCTCGCGGGGCTCCTCCTGCTGGCCCTCGCGCTCGGCTGGTACTCGATCCTGCTCACGCCCGAGCAGCCGATCCTCATGCTGCTCCTCCCGAGTGCCGTCCTCGGCCTCGCCAACGGCTTCATGTGGGGCCCGGTCTCCAACCTCACCACTCGGGGCCTCCCGCAGCACCAGGCCGGCGCCGGCTCAGGCGTGTTCAACACGACGCGTCAGATCGGAGCCGTCCTCGGCAGCGCGGCCATCGCCGCGCTCATCCAGGGACGCCTCGCGGCCGAGCTGCCCGCGGCACCTGGTGGTGCTGCCGGCGGCGTGAGCGAGGTGACGGGTGGTGAGCTGCCGGAGTTCCTGCACGCCGGGTTCACCACCGCCATGGCCCAGTCGTTGCTCCTTCCGGCCGGCCTCGCGCTCGTGGGCGCGGTCGTGGTCCTGTTCTTCCAGAAGCCGAAGGCGGCCGCCTGGTCGACCCCGGAGACCCAGCACGGACAGGCCGCCGCGGTCGCCGCAGCTGCCGCCACCGCCCGGGCCGAAGCCGAGTAGCGGCTCAACCGACACGGCGGCACGGGACGGTCACGGGCCGAGGAGGTCCGTGACCGTCCTGGTGTCGCCGTTCCAGAACCGGAGCCCGGTGACGAGCCCGGACGGGAGGTCGCCGAGCGACCGGAGCCCGTCGAGTGCCGCCGCGGTCTGTTCGCCGGCGACGCGTCGGGAGAGTGTGACGTGGGGTGTCCAGGCGTCAGGCCGGGTGTGCTCGAACGAACCGGTGACGCCGCCGGCCACACGTCCGTGCAGCTCCAGCAGCTCGTGCGTGGGGATCACCGTGAGCGCGAGGACGGCGCCCGAGCGACGCGGGAACAACAGCGGAGCCCCGAGCCGGACGGCGAACGGCGCGAAGGCCGGCCGCCCGGTGAGCTCGAGGTCCTCGCCGGCCGACAGCGTGACGTGCGGACGGTTGCTCGCACCGCGATGCGTGGCGAGACTACTGATACCGAGGTCGAGGAGCGCTTGCCAGCGGTCGCGGACGGCGGCCTCGAGGGCCTCGTCGAACGTCAGATCGACGCTGCGCACCGGTCAGCCGATCGGGAAGAAGCCGTGGACGGCGGCGGCGAAGGATCGCGGCTGCTCCACCCAGGGGTAGTGTCCGCACCCGTCGAGCACGATGGCCTGGCCGAGCGGGAACCGCTTCGCGAGGTCGACGACGGGCGCGAGTCCCGTCAGGCCGTCCTCAGAGCCTGCGACCACGAGGACGGGAGCCGTCACGGTGCGCAGGGCGTCGCGGATGTCCTCGACCTCGTCGATCGTGGGCGTGTGCACGAACGCGTCCTGCGCGGCCGGGTGCCAGGCGCCCAGACGCTCGTGTTCGCGGGCGGTGTCGTCCCACTCGCCCCAGGCGATGGGCGCCACCGCCGGGAACAAGCGGTTCCCCGACGCGGAGTCCGGCGCCGCGAGCAGCGCGGGCAGCGCCTCGAGGAAGCCGGGGTACCAGTCCTCCGCCGCGTGCCGGGCGATGATCTCCGCGCTGTCGTCGTCCGTGTCGACGAGCCAGGTGGCGGGTGGCGTGATGAGGCACAGGCGGTCGAGCCGGTGCGGGTAGCGTGCGGCGTAGCTCACGGCGACGCGGGTACCGGCGGAGTGCCCGAGGAGTTCGAGACGGTCGACGTCCAACCAGCGACGCACGGCCTCGACGTCCTCGGCGAGTTCCGGCCAGCTCGCCGCAGCGGTCGACGATCCGCTCTCGGACCGTCCGACCCCGCGCTGGTGCAGCACGATGAGGCGACGCCTGGTGCTCAGGCCGCCGAGATCACCGAGGTAGACCGGGTGACGCGCCGGACCGCCGGCGAGGACGACGAGCGGCGGCAGGGCGTCGTCGCCGATCACGTCCACGTGCAGTCTGGTGCCGTCGTGACTCTTGACGACTGCCGACGACCCGGTTCCCGCTGCTGCGCTCATCCGGGCCGCGATCAGGAGACGCGTGCGGCGATGTCGGTGCGGTACTGACCGCCCTCGAGTTCGATGCGCGACAGCGCCTCGTACGCACGTCCGCGTGCCTCCGGGAACGTGGATCCGAGGGCCACGACGTTGAGGACGCGGCCGCCGGTGGCGACCAGGCCACCGTCGACGTCGGCCGTCGCGGCGTGGACGAGGTGGACCCCCTCGACGGCGACGGCGGCGTCGAGGCCGGTGATGCTCCGGCCGGTGACGGGCGTCTCGGGGTAGTTCTGGCTCGCGAGCACCACGGTCACCGCGCTCGCATCGGCGAACGCGGGTCGCGGCTGCTCGCCGAGCGTTCCGGTGGCCGAGCCGAGCAGGAGCGCCGACAGCGGGGTGACGAGCCGGGGGAGGACGACCTGCGTCTCCGGGTCGCCGAAGCGCGCGTTGAACTCGATCACGCGGATCCCGCGTTCGGTGAGGATGAGTCCGGCGTAGAGGAGGCCCTGGAACGGGTTGCCCTCCGACGCCAGCTGTCGCACGACGGGGACGGCGACCGTCTCGAGGACCTCGTCGACGAAGGCCGTCTCGCTGCCGAAGCGGTTGTCGAGCCAGGGCAGCGGGGAGTAGGCGCCCATGCCGCCCGTGTTCGGGCCGGCGTCGCCGTCGAGCAGTCGCTTGTAGTCCTGTGCGGGGGAGAGCGGGAGCACCGTCTCGCCGTCGGTGATGAAGAAGAGGGAGACCTCCTGGCCGTCGAGGAACTCCTCGACGAGGACGCCGCCGTAGCCGAGCCAGTTGGTGGCGTGCTGGATGGCCGCATCGCGGTCGTGGGTGACGAGGACGCCCTTGCCCGCCGCGAGGCCGTCGGCCTTGACGACGTACGGGGCACCGAAGTCGTCGAGCGCGGCGACCGCTGCGTCGAGGTCCTCGGCGCGGACCGCGCGACCGGTGGGCACGCCGGCTTCGTCCATGATCCGCTTCGCGAAGGACTTCGAGCCCTCGAGCGCGGCCGCCGAGCGGTTGGGGCCGAAGACCGGGATGCCGGCGGCGCGCAGCTTGTCGGCCACGCCGGCGACGAGCGGGGCCTCAGGCCCGATGACGACGAGGTCGACCGCTTCGTCCCGGGCGAAGTCGCGCACGATCGAGGGGTTCTCCTGGTCGATGCCGACCACGGTCACGTCGCCCGCGATGCCCGCGTTGCCGGGGGCGGCGATGATGTGGTGCCCGGCCTCTTCGGAGAGGAGAGCCTTGATGATGGCGTGCTCGCGAGCACCGGAACCGAGGACGAGGATCTTCACCCGTCTAGCTTAAGGCGCAATGGCCTAGCCTCGAATGCATGGCCAGACCCAGGATCACGGACGCCGTCGGTCGCGCTGCCCTGGAGCAGGCACTCGGGGACGCACCGGCGTCGCGCACGGACACGGCGACCGCGGTCCGCTACCTGTTGGAGCTCCTCGTCGAGCGGGCACCCGGCAACACCGTCGAAGTGCGGGTGCCGCCGTTCGGTGCGGTTCAGTGCATCGAGGGCCCCCGCCACACCCGCGGCACGCCACCGAACGTGATCGAGATGGACGCGCCGACCTGGCTCGCCCTCGCTTCCGGCCGCATCGACTGGACCACGGCGATGGCCGGCGGCACGGTGCACGCGTCCGGCCAGCGGGCGGACCTCACGGGCCTCGTGCCACTGCTGCTGCCGCGCTGACGTTCCGGGTACATTGGTGCGGTGACCTCTGACCTCGAAGCCCCAGCTGAGACGACGCTCGACGCGACGATCGTCATCCCCACCTACAACGGCGAGATGTACCTCGAACAGATCCTCTCGGCGATCGAGGGCCAGGACTACGACGGCACGTTCGAGACCCTCGTCATCGATTCCGGCTCCACCGACCGGACGCTCGACATCGTCGCCGCCCACCCCGACGTCCGGCTGCACGTCATCCCGAACAGCGAGTTCGGCCACGGCCGGACCCGCCAGCTCGCCGCGCGCCTCGCCAGGGGCAAGTACGTCGCCTACCTCACGCACGATGCGATCCCGGGCGACTCCCGCTGGTTGCACGAGCTGACCACGCCCTTGGACCCGGACGGCATGGACGTCGTCGCGGTCATGGGCAAGCAGATCGCCCGACCGACCTGCTTCCCGCTGATGAAGTACGAGATCCACGACGTCTTCCGCAACTTCGGGCCGGACTTCGGCACGACGGTGTTCGCGAACGACGGGTTCGCCGACGGG
This sequence comes from Plantibacter sp. CFBP 8804, assembly GCF_014841225.1. Taxonomy (NCBI): domain Bacteria; kingdom Bacillati; phylum Actinomycetota; class Actinomycetes; order Micrococcales; family Microbacteriaceae; genus Plantibacter; species Plantibacter sp. CFBP 8804. The sequence goes on along the minus strand of NZ_JACYTU010000003.1, from coordinate 268,052 downwards.
AACGGTGGGCTGCTCGACGCCCTCGGCTTCTACTCCGACGTCAACTCGGCCACGCGACGCGAGCTCCTGCTGGGCGACATCCCCTACCGCGACCTCCCGTACTCCGAGGACATGGCGTTCGGTGCCGACATCATCGCGGCCGGACTGCGGAAGGCCTACGCACCGCGGGGTTGGGTCATCCACTCCAACGACCTCACCCTCGACGAGTACCGCAAACGCATCTTCGACGAGACGACCGCGCTGCGCCGTATCGGCAAACCGATCGCGCGGCTCCGACGGTCGCGTCAGATCGGCTACACCGTCGTCGGTGCGATCCGCGACGCGAAGCGGATCGTCCGCGACAAGGAGTACGGCTGGAAGCGCCGGGCATACTGGTTCGTCATGAACCCCGCGTACCACGCGGCGAAGTGGAGCAGCTACTACGTGGCCTCCCGCGTCGACCTGAACGACGAGGCCGCCATGCGAGCCGGATCGCTGGAGCACAGCCGCAAGTAGTCCGCTGACGGCGCTCCGCTCCGGCGCGCTGCTCGCTGCTCCCAGCGAACCGGGGTGGTGCGCCGTCGCCTCCTGCGCTGTGATGGAGGCATGAGCACGAAACGGCTGTTGGTCCTGGGTGGGACGGAGTTCGTCGGGCGAGCAGTCGTCGACGAAGCGGTCGCCGCCGGCTGGGAGGTCACCGTCTTCCACCGCGGCACGAACCGCGCCGCGCCGTCGGACGCGGTCACCGTGCTGCACGGCGACCGGACGATGCCCGGTGGACTCGACGCGCTCCGGGTCGGGTCGTGGGACGTCGTCGTCGACACCTGGTCGTGGGCTCCGGTCGCCGTGCGTGACGCGGCCGCGCTGCTGGCCGACCGGGCCGGGAGCTACGTGTACGTCTCGAGCCGTTCGGTTTACGCCGACCCGCTCCCCGCCGGCGCGTCGGAGGATGCACCGGTCGTCGACGGGTCGGCGCATGACGACGGCTTCGCTGACTACGCCCGTGCCAAGCGCGGCGGTGAGCTGGCCGCCGTGCAGGCGTTCGGCGACCGTGCGGTCCTGGCGCGAGCCGGCCTCATCCTCGGCCCGCACGAGAACATCGGGCGACTGCCCTGGTGGCTGGCGCGGATCGCCGAGGGCGGCGAGGTGCTCGCTCCCGGCGCCGCTTCCGACCCCATCCAGTACATCGATGCGCGGGATCTCGCGGCCTTCCTCCTCACGGCCGGTTCGACGGGCGCGAGTGGTGCGTTCAACGTCGTGAGCGAGCCGCGGGCGACGACGTTGGGGGAGCTGCTCGACGCCTGCGTCGCCGCGACCGGGTCAGCTGCGACCCTCCGTTGGGTGGATCAGGAGCGGGTGCTCGCGGCCGGGATCCAGCCCTGGACCCAACTGCCCGTCTGGCTCCCCACCGGACCGGACGCCGACGCGATGCATCACGGTGACGTCTCGCGTGCGGTCGCGGCGGGTCTCCGTCGTCGTCCGCTCGCCGAGACCGTCGCCGACACCTGGGGTTGGCTGCAGGCTCTCGGTGGTGTGGCGCCGCAGCGTCCGGACCGGCCCGTCGTCGGGCTGGACCGCGCCGTCGAGCGGGCCGTGCTCGCCGGGAGCTGACGGCCGTCAGCGGATCTCGCGGAGGAGGGCGAGCCGGCTGCGCGTCCTCACCGCGTCGCGGGCGAACCCATCCGGTCCGAGGGCGGGATCGGTCATGAAGGTGTCCCGGTCGGTGGTGGCCACGACGTGGAGTTCGACGCCGAGATCGCACAGGGCGTCGACGAGGTGGACAAACCGGGCGCGCGCCTCCCGGGTGAGGGCGTGGGACTCGGGCAGGGCGTCGAGGACCCACCGGTCGTAGTCCGCCGCCCAGGCGAGGTAGTCGCCGACCGAGGTCGGACGCTCGATGAGTTCGGCGCTGGCGAACCAGAGGACGCCGTCGCGCGCGGCGGCTGCCTGGAACGTGTGGCCACTGATCGTCAGCGCCGTCGCCTCGCCTGGCCCCGGACGGTGGAGGCCGAGGACCGCGAGGTGGGCGTCCGCGGACTCGCCGGCGATGGACCAGCTGCCACGGGCGAAGCCGTCGCGGTGCCTGACCGGGGAGCTGCGACGGTGGTCGGTCGAGCCGGCGAGTTCGAGCACCTGCATGTTCGCCTCGATCAGGGCGATTCCGGGCTCGAAGATGTGGTGGTACCCCGGGTCCGGCAGCAGATCCTGCGGCGCGGAGTTCGAGCTCGTCAACAGGGTCACCTGTCGGGCGAAGAGCGCGTCGAGCAGCCGGATCATGAGCGCGCCGTCGCCGGGATCGTGCACCTGGAACTCGTCGAACAGCACGACGTCCACCTCGTCGAGCAGTTCGTCGACGGCTTGCTCGACCGCGTTCGTCACCGCTCCGGCCGCCGCGCGGGACCCGGCGCCCGGCTCGCCCGTCGCTCGAGCGGCGTCGGCGGCCTCCGTGCGGACCCGGTGGATCGCGGCGTGCAGCCCGCGGAAGAAGGAGTGGAAGTGGACGCGACGCCTCCGATGCGTCGGGAGCGCTGCGAAGAACGCGTCGAGGAGCCAGGTCTTGCCCCGCCCGGCCGCACCCCACAGGTACAGGTGCGCGGGTCGATCCTCGGCGATCCGGAGTGATGCCAGGCGCCTCGCCACCTCCAGCTGCTCCGGCTCGAGCGTGAACCCGGCGACGGCGGCGGCGGACTCGACCGCCGAGAGCAGGGTGTCGTCGGGAGGGATCGGAACGGGATCGGTCGTCTCGGTCCCCGTCGTGTCCACCGCTCGATCGTACCTGCCGGCACGTCGACCGCGGCCGTTCACCATCGGTTCACGATGCCCAGGATCGTGGGGGAGAATGGAGGCATGACAGACGCCACCGGGCAGCCAGCGCCGGAAGCTCAGCACCCATCCGAACCGACCGGCCCCGCGACGCCGACCGAGCCCGACACCGAGGTCGCGACCGTGTACTCCTCCGGTTCGGTCTCCGTGCGGCGGTCGCCCCGCTACTGGCGGTTCCTCGTCATCGGTGCCTTCGTGGGGATCATCGCCGCGCTCATCCTCACCTTCGCGTTCCCGGGGAGCGCCGACTACTCGCTCACCCAGGTGTTCGGCTTCCTCCTGCTCGTGTGCGTCGTCGTCTTCGGCGCGATCGCCCTCGTCATCGGTCTCCTCATCGACCGCTCCATGGCGCGACGGACGCGGATCGTCGCAGCGGATAGAGTTGACGTGCATCCAGCCGGGACCCCCGCGGCCGACGCGGAACCTGCCGGTTCCGTCAGTGCCGAGCCAGGTGAGTCCGGCCCCCCGAATCCACCCATCGCAGAAGGTTCAGGACGGTCATGACCTCATCCACCAGCTACCGGGAGGCCGGTGTCGACACGGCAGCCGGTGACCGCGCCGTCGAGCTCATGAAGGCCGCCGTCGCGAAGACGCACGGCCCGGAGGTCTTCGGCGGCTTCGGCGGGTTCGCCGGCCTGTTCGACGCCTCAGCGCTCACCGCCTTCCGTCGGCCCCTGCTCGCCACGTCGACCGACGGTGTCGGCACGAAGGTCGCGATCGCCCAGGCCATCGACAAGCACGACACCATCGGCCAGGACCTCGTCGGCATGGTCGTCGACGACATCGTCGTGGTCGGGGCGAAGCCGCTCTTCATGACCGACTACATCGCCTGCGGCAAGGTCCACCCGGAGCGCATCGCTTCGATCGTCTCGGGCATCGCCCAGGCCTGCTCCGACACCGGGACGGCGCTCATCGGCGGCGAGACGGCGGAGCACCCCGGACTCCTCGGGGTCGACGACTACGACGTCGCCGGCGCCTGCACCGGTGCGGTCGAGGCGGACGCCATCCTCGGTGAGCACCGCGTCGAGGACGGCGACGTCGTCCTCGCACTCGCGTCCTCGGGCCTGCACTCGAACGGCTTCTCCCTCGTGCGGCACATCCTCGCCCAGGCGGGCGTCGGCTACGCCGACCACAGCGACGAGCTCGGCACGACCTTCGGCGAGGCCCTCCTCGAGCCGACACGGCTCTACACCCTGCCCCTCCTGCGGCTGCTCGACGACCCGGCCTTCGCGGGCGGCGTCCACTCGCTCAGCCACGTCACCGGAGGCGGGATCGCCGCCAACCTCGCGCGCGTCCTGCCCAAGGGGTCCTGGGCCGAGGTCGACCGCTCCACCTGGAGCCCGTCGCCGGTGTTCCGGACGCTGAGCGAGCTGGCCGGATCCTCGCTCGAATCGAGCGAGGGCACCTGGAACCTGGGCGTCGGATTCTTCGCCGTCGTCTCGCCGGCGGTCGCCGACGGCGTCACGGCCGCCCTCGAGGCCGACGGGATCGCGACCTGGCAGGTCGGCACCGTGCACCTCGGCGACGCCGCCGCAGACCTCAGCGCGTTCGAACAGGGTGCCAAGGGGGTCGACGGCGGTGCCGTCCGCCTCGTCGGCGCCTACCGCGACTAGTCGCACCGATCCGGCCCACTGTTCCTCCGTTCCGCCACTCGCCCAGCACGAACCCCAAGGAGTCCCCACGCATGTGCGGCATCGTCGGCATCGTCTCAACCGAGCCTGCCAACCAGCAGGTCTACGACAGCCTCCTGCTCCTCCAGCACCGCGGTCAGGACTCCACCGGCATCGCCACCGCCGACGGCAGCACCTTCCACATGGTCAAGGCCAAGGGACAGGTGCGTGAAGCCTTCCGCACCCGCGACATGCGCTCGCTCCTCGGCAACATGGGCCTCGGCCACGTGCGCTACGCGACGAAGGGCGACGCCGCCAACGAGAGCGAGGCGCAGCCGTTCTACGTGAACGCGCCCTACGGCATCACGCTCATCCACAACGGCAACCTCACGAACACCCGCGAGCTCAGCAAGGACCTGTTCCACGTCGACCGCCGCCACGTGAACTCCACGAGCGACACCGAGCTGCTGCTCAACGTCCTCGCGACGGAGCTGCAGGGACAAATCAGCGGCCTCGACCTCGATCCCGACCAGGTGTTCAACGCCGTCGAGAACGTGCACGAGCGGGTCGAGGGCTCCTACGCGACGATCGCCCTCATCGCGGGTCACGGCCTGCTCGCCTTCCGCGACCCGTTCGGCATCCGCCCGCTCATCCTCGGCAAGCGCCAGACGGGCCTGGTCGGCAACGACTGGGTGGTCGCCTCGGAGTCGCTCGTCCTCGAAGCCGGCGGCTACGAGATCGTCCGCGAGATCGCCCCGGGCGAGGCCGTCTTCATCACCGCTTCGGGTGAGCTGTACTCGCGGCAGTGCGCGAAGAACCCGCGGCTCGTGCCGTGCTCCTTCGAGTACGTCTACCTCGCTCGCCCCGACTCCGTCATGAACGGCATCTCGGTCTACGAGGCCCGACTGCGTCTCGGCAACCGGCTCGCCGACACCATCGCCGAGTACACGCCGATGGGTGACATCGACGTCGTCATGCCGATCCCGGACTCCTCCCGCCCAGCGGCCATGCAGGTCGCCCAGAAGCTCGGCATCGAGTACCGCGAGGGCTTCTACAAGAACCGGTACGTGGGGCGCACCTTCATCATGCCGGGCCAGGCGCAGCGCAAGAAGAGCGTCCGTCAGAAGCTCAACGCGATGGGCTCGGAGTTCAAGGGCAAGAACATCCTCATCGTCGACGACTCGATCGTCCGCGGGACGACGTCGAAGGAGATCGTCGACATGGCGCGTCTCGCCGGTGCCAACAAGGTGACCTTCACCTCCGCCGCACCGCCGGTCCGCTACCCCCACGTGTACGGCATCAACATGCCGTCCCGCCAGGAGCTCGTCGCACACGGCAAGAAGATCCCCGACATCGCCCGCGAGCTGGGTGCCGACAACCTCATCTATCAGGAGGTCGCCGACATGAAGGCCGCCATCCTCGAGGGCTCGGGCATCAGCGACCTCGAGATGAGCTGCTTCACCGGCGAGTACGTCACCGGTACCGTCTCCGAGGAGTACCTCGAGTGGGTGGAGCGCTCACAGCTCTNTGCTACTCCGGCGTACCTGGCTGCTCGAGCGGCGCCGGCGCGGCCGCGGGGGCCGCCTTCGGCTTCGTCGTGCGCGGCTTCGCCGGTGCCTTCGCGGTGGCCGGCTTCGCTGCGGCGCCCGTCGTCTTCGTCGTCGGTGCCTTCGTGGCTGCGGCCTTCGGCGTCGTGGTCTTGGCTCCTGCGGCCTTCGGCGTCGTCGAACCGGTGGTGGCGCGCGTCGAACTCGTCTTGCGGACGGTGGTGCCCGCGGCCGTCGCCGCCGTGGTCGTCTTGGCGGCGGGCTTCCGGGCCGTCGTCGAACGCGCCGTCGTCGACCGGCTGGTCGAGGTGCGGGGCGCGCTCACGGCCGCGGCCGGTGCGGCGGCCGACACGGTCTCGTCGCGTCCGGTCTCGTCGCTCGCGAGGCGCGCCTCGGTCTCGTCGGCGGCGGCTGCGACGGTCTCGGCGTCGCCGGTGGACGTCGACTCCAGGACGATCGACTCGGCCGGTTCGGCGGACGTGTTCGGCGCGGCTGCGGCCTCGGGCGCGCGGTCGGTGCCGGAGAAGACCGCGGCGAACTGCTCGGTCGGGGTGGGCTCGGCGGCGCGCACCCAGTCCGAGGTGGGCTCCGCCGCAGGAGCCTCGGAGGCCGGAGCCTCGGCCGACGGGGCCTGGTAGGCGCCGTACTGCTGCGTGGCCTGGGCGCCCTGGGTCGGCTGCGTGCCGTAGCCGCCGGTCTGGCCACCCGCGTACTGCGAGGTGTCGTAGGCGGCCGTCTGTCCGTACTGTGCGGGGTCGTACACCGGCGCCTGGCCGGTCTGACCCGCCTGGTACGGGTGCTGCTCGTAACCGCTCTGACCGGCGTACGGTGCCTGCGCGTGGTTCGGCTGCGAGGCGGCCTCGCGAGCGGCAGCGCGCTGCTGCTGCTGGTTCACGAGGCGCGCGACTTCGGCGTCGATGGCGTCCTCGGTGATGTGCTTGGACGGACCGTAGGCGTCGAGTCCGACGAAGACCAGGGCGATGCCCATCACGAAGATCGGCCAGATCGGCCAGAAGTATCCCCAGGCACCGGTGAGGAGCCAGATGACGATCAGGAGGACGGAGACCGCACCCCAGACGGCGAGAAACTGCTTGAAATCGTGCTGCGCCTTCAGGCGCTTCTTGGCGGCAACGCGGAGTTCGTCGGTGTTCATCCGTCCAGGCTAGTCTCCGCCCAGCGAGAACTCCATTTGCCGACACTCGTCTGAGAGATCACCCAGCCGTGAGGTGCTGGAGCGACGGCGAACCGCCGATGCAGGCGCGCGCCGGAACGGTGGGAAGGGCGCGCCTACGCGCCCTTCGCCTCACCGTCGGCGTACTTCTCGGCGTATTCAGCCCACTTGGCGATCTCGTCGTCGTAGCTCTCGTCGACGCCCGTGCCCGGGTGGTCGACGGAGTGCCCCGTGAGCTCGCGCTCGAGCGCGTTGTAGTTCACGTCCGGGCTGAACGACTTGAGCTCACGAGCGATCTTCGTGTGCTTTGCCTTTTGACGGCCACGACCCATGCGAGACCCCCTCATGATTTTCTGACCGGCCGCGCTTGCGGGGCGTCCGGGGCTTTCGCCTACCAGGGAACGATAAAGACTAGCGTTGAGCTTACCATGCCGCCCGTGGACGGGGCGCTCGTACGGAGACGGTCTGCCGGGCACCGATGCCGACACCGCGACGGAACGGGGCTGGGCCAGGACGTCGAGTGGTGGGACGATGGACCCATGACCGGAACCCTGCACATCACCGGAGATGCGGACGCCGACCGCCTGTTGTCGACCGACCCGCTCGCCCTGCTCGTCGGCATGCTGCTCGATCAGCAGGTGCCGATGGAGACCGCGTTCGCCGGCCCGCTGAAGATCAGCGACCGCCTCGGTTCCTTCGACGCGGCCACGATCGCGCGGGAAGAACCCGAGGCGTTCGCCTCCCTCTTCAAGACGAGTCCCGCCGTGCACCGGTTCCCGGGTTCCATGGCCGGCCGGGTGCAGGGGCTCTGCGCCGCGATCGTCGACGACTGGGACGGCGACGCGGAGGCGATCTGGACGCGCGACGCGCCCGACGGCCCGGAGATCCTGAAGCGCCTGCTCGCCCTGCCGGGGTTCGGTGAGCAGAAGGCGAAGATCTTCCTCGCGCTCCTCGGCAAGCAGTACGGGCTCGACGCGGCCGACTGGCGGGAAGCGTCGGCGCCCTACGGCGAGGACGGCAGCCTCCGGTCCGTCGCCGACATCGTCGACCCGGAGTCGCTCGCGCAGGTGCGGGCGGCGAAGCAGGCGGCCAAGGCCGCCGCGAAGCGCGCGAAGGGGGAGTGACGACATGAGCGACGAGCAGCGGGCCACCGCGATCGTGGTCGGTGTCACGCCGGGGCAGCCCGACACCGTGCTCGTCGAGGCGGCGTCGTTCGCGCAGGCCTTCGCCTGCCGGCTCGTCCTCGCCCACGTCGATGCGAGCCGCTTCGTCGTGGTCGAGAACGTCGACGGCACGGTCACCTCGCTCCCGTTCGACGCCGATCTGCACGACTTCGACCCGGAGCCCGCCGATCCCGGCCTGGAGGCGACGGCGCACCGTCTCCTCGACGACACCGGCGTCGTGTGGGAGCTGACCCAGCTCGCCGGTGACCCGGCTCGTGCCCTCGGTCGACTCGCCGATTCGGTGTCCGCCCGGGCGATCATCGTCGGGACCCGGGAGCGGGGCCTCCGGAAGGGCATCCTCGAGTTCTTCAACGGTTCCGTCGCCGCGACGCTGGCCCATCGGCAGGCGCGTCCGGTGATCGTGGTCCCACTCGCGCCGAGCGCCACCGACGAACCACTCTGGGACGCCTCCGCCGGCGACCTGCGGTGACGGCCGCTCCGACGGGGACACGGGCTCCGCACCTCCAACCCGCCACGATCGCGATGGTCGCGCTCGGTGGCGCGATCGGGACGGGCGCCCGCGAGGCGATCTCCCTAGCGGTCCCGCCGATCGGTGGTGTCCCGGTGGCCATCCTCGGCATCAACGTCGTCGGCGCCTTCCTGCTCGGTCTCCTCCTCGAGTCGCTGCTCCGAAGCGGGCCCGACGTAGGCCGTCGACGCGATCTCCGCCTGTTCTTCGGCACCGGCGTCCTCGGCGGCTTCACGACGTACAGCGCGCTCGCGGCCGACAGCAGTGTCCTCCTCATCGAGGGGAGCGCGCTCGTGGGAGTGCTGTACGCGGTGGGGAGCGTCGTGCTGGGCGTCCTGGCGAGCTGGAGCGGCATCGTCCTCGCCCGACGGATCGGCGGTGGCCACTCGTGACGCCGTGGCTCTTCCTCGTGATCGCGGCGGCCGGCGGTGTCGGTGCCGCGGCCCGCTTCGTCGTCGACGGCCTGGTCCGCTCCCGCGTGGGTGGTGCGTACCCCTGGGGGACGACCGTCATCAACGTCAGCGGGTCGCTCCTGCTCGGCCTCGTCACGTCGCTGGCCCTCGGCGGGGTCGTCGACGAGGCGTGGCGGCTCGTCCTCGGGGGTGGCCTGCTCGGTGGGTACACGACGTTCAGCACCGCGAGCATCGAGACCGTCCGGCTGCTCCACGACGGACGTTCCCGGGCCGGATTGACGAACGCGTTGGGCATGCTCGTCGCGTCGGTCGTCGCAGCCCTGGTCGGCTACGGGCTCGGTTCGCTCCTCGCCTGACCGCCCGTTCGCCCAAATACGGGCGAATGAGCGTTCGTTCGCCCGAAGATGGGCGAACGAACACGGCGGCTATGCCTCGAAGCGGCGGTTGTGCCGGAGGTTCAGCACGATCGGGATCCCGAGGGCGACGACGAGCAGCAGGATGCTCCAGAAGCCGATCTCCGACCACAGCAGGAAGACGCCGAAGACGCCGAGTCCGCCCGACAGCCCGCGCAGGATGATCGTGAACTGCGGGAGTCGCTGCGGGCGGCCCTGCCACATCGGCAGCGGCGAGTCGGGGTTCGCGGCGATGAGACGGACCATCGACAGCGTCCCGAAGACGGCCGCGAGGAACAGCAGCGAGAGACCCCAGGTGAACATGTCCCCAGTCTGTCAGTCTGCGACAACTCCCTCACGCCGTCGCCGGAGCGCGTGGCCGATCAGGAGCGGGGCTGCCCCGTGTTGCGGTCGATGTGCGGCTTCCGCTCGATCGGCTTCTTGACGCGGACGATCTCGCCACGTCGTTCCTGGCCGGGCAGCGGCCGTGACCGACGTCCGTAGATGAGCTCCGAGGAGTCGAGCAGCCAGGGCACGAGGGCGACGGTCACGCCGTGGACGAGCATGATCTGGTTGCGGATCCGCGATGCCCGCCGGTTGTGGAGGAGGCTCTCCCACCAGTGCCCGACGATGTACTGCGGCATGTAGACCGTCACGACCTCGGCGCCGTGCTCAGCACGGTGCGCCTTGATGTACTTCGCGAGCGGCATCGCGAACTCGCGGTACGGCGACTCGAGGATGACGAGCGGCACGTGGATGTTCTGTTCGATCCACTGCTGCTCGAGCAGTTTCGTGGCCTCCGGATCGATCGACATGTGGACCGCTTCGAGGCTGTCGTGCTTGGCGGCGATCGCGTAGTCCAGCGCCTTGAGGATCGGCTTCTGCATCTTGCCGACGAGGACGATCGCGTGGTCGCCGGTCGCGCCGAAGGTCGTGGTCGGGTCGACTTCGACCTCCTTCTCGACGTCGCGGTAGTAGCGGTTCACGCCGAGCATGAGGACGAAGAGGATCGGCATGAGCACGAAGACGAGCCAGGCGCCGTGGGTGAACTTCGTGATCGTCACGACGATGAGGACGCTCGCGGTGAGCAGGGCGCCGAACGCGTTGATCGCGAGGCCGCGGTAGACGGAGCCGCGGTTGTCGCAGCCCTCCCGCAGCATCCGCAGCCAGTGCTTCACCATGCCTGTCTGGCCCAGCGTGAACGACACGAACACCCCGATGATGTACAGCTGGATGAGCTGGGTGAGGTTCGCCTGGTAGACGACGAGGATCGCGCACGCGGCGAGGCCCAGGATGATCATGCCGTTCGAGAACACGAGGCGGTCGCCACGGGTGTTGAGCGACTTGGGGGCGTAGGAGTCGCGCGCGAGGACGGCGCCGAGCAGCGGGAAGCCGTTGAACGCGGTGTTGGCCGCGAGGAGCAGGACGCACGCGGTCGCCGCCTGGATGAGGAAGAACGGGATGCTGTTCGCGCCGAAGACCGCGGTCGCGACCTGGGCCATGAGGCTCGGCTGCGGCGTCGTCGCGCAGTCCGCGAACCCTTCGAGGTGACAGGCGTTCTCGGCGTAGTGCACGCGTGAGATGAGGGCGAGCGCGGTGAGGCCGACGAACAGCACGATCGCGGTGCCGCCCATGAGGACCAGCGTCTTCTGGGCGTTCTTGATCTGCGGGCGGCGGAACGCCGGGACGCCGTTCGAGACGGCTTCGACACCGGTGAGTGCTGAACAACCGGAGGAGAAGGCGCGGAGGAGGAGCAGGATGAACGCCGCCTGGGTGAGGCTCTCGCCCTGCACGGTGAACTCGGCGCTCGACGCGACCGGGGCGTCGCCCATGAACGTGCGGGCGAGTCCGGCGACGATCATGACGAGCACGCTCGCGATGAAGAAGTAGGTGGGGATCGCGAAGGCCTTGCTCGACTCCCGCACGCCACGGAGGTTCACGGCCATGAGGACGAGGACGAATCCGACGGCCAGCTCGACGCGCCACGGGTTCAGCCCGGGGATCGCGGAGATGATGTTGTCGACGCCCGAGGCCACCGACACGGCGACCGTGAGGACGTAGTCCACCAGGAGAGCGGAGGCGACCACGAGGCCGGCCTTCTCGCCGAGGTTCCGGTGGGCGACCTCGTAGTCGCCACCACCCGACGGGTACGCCTTGATGAGCTGCCGGTAGCTCGCGACGACCACGACGAGCAGGATCACGACGCACGCCGCGACCCACGGCGCGAAGCTCAGGAAGGCGAGCCCGCCGAGCGTGAGGATCATGAGGAGTTCCTGCGGCGCGTACGCCACACTCGACAGTGCGTCGCTCGCGAAGATCGGCAGCGCGAGCCGTTTGGGGAGGAGCTGGCCCTCCAGGTTCTCGGTCGGCAGCGGGTCCCCGATCAACCAGCGTTTTGCCGATCGTGGTTCTGTCCCGGGCTCTCGACCCTCAGTTGTCACGAGCGGCGATATTACTCCTTCGGGAACCGGAGTCAAGCGGGGATGAGCTGGATGGACAGGCATCGTCACCCGACCGTGACGCAGTGTTCATCGAGCGGGGGAGTGGCGGACCAGGATGGTCGACCAATATCCTGATCGACGGCTGTTGCTTGGCTGTGAGCCCGGACAGTCGCTCGTGATCGACCACCCACCTCAAGGACCCTCATCGTGACCGCTCGCCGTCGTCTCCTCCCGCTCGCCCTCGCCGCCCTCGCCGCGGCCCTGACGCTCTCCGGTTGCAGTGTCGTGGAGGGCATCCTCCCGAAGCCAGCCGAGACCCGGGACGCGCAGTCCGGTGAGATCGTCGGTGGAGGCACGACGGACGTCTTCACCCTCTCGGTCGGCGACTGCCTGAACGACGAGTCGTCGTCCGACGAGGTCACGGAGGTGCCGACCGTGCCCTGTTCCGAGCCGCACCAGTACGAGGTGTACGGCGAGGTCACGCTGACCGGCGACGAGTGGCCCGGCGAGGAAGCCGTCACGCAGCAGGCCGACGACGGTTGCTACGCGCAGTTCCAGGCGTTCGTCGGGATCGTCTACGAGGACTCCAGCCTCGAGTTCAACTACTACACGCCGACCGAGGCCAGCTGGAACGGGGTGGACGACCGGCTCGTCACCTGCGTGATCTACGACTCCGCGGCGACCACGGGCTCGCTGGCCGGCGCGGCACGGTAGGTCGACCGCGCGCAGCACCGACGGGACCGCCCGACTCCAGAGTGGGGTCGGGTGGTCCCGTTTCTCGGCCCTGAATCCGGGGGCTACGCACAATTCATGACAACTCATATGTCATATACTGGATTGCTTCGGCCTGAGCGCTGCCGAGCGCCATTCACGTTCCCTCCGGACAAGGACCTCCCATGACCTCCCATCGCTTCCTCCCTGCCATCACCGTCTCCATGGCGGTCGCCGCAGTACTGACCCTCTCCGGCTGCAGTGCTATCGAGGGCATCCTCCCCAAGCCGGCGGAGACGCGCGACCCGCAGTCCGGAGAGATCCTCGAGGGCGGCGCGACCGACGTGTTCACCATCGCGGTCGGCGACTGCCTGGACGACTCGTCGACCGCCGACGAACTCACCGAAGTACCGACCGTGCCGTGCTCCGCGGATCACGACCTCGAGGTCTACGCCGACTTCGAGCTGGAGGGCGACGAATGGCCGGGCGACGAGGCCGTCACCTCGGAGGCGGACGCCGGGTGCCTGGCGCAGTTCGAGCGCTTCGTCGGTATCCCGTTCGAGGAGTCGGCACTCGACTACAGCTTCTACTGGCCGACCGAGGAGAGCTGGGACCAGCTGGATGATCGGCTCGTCAGCTGTCTGATCTTCGACACCGCGCCGACGGCCGGGTCGCTCTCCGGCGCCGCCCGCTGACGCGGCGACGACGACGTGCCCGCCTCCAGACGGGAAGGCGGGCACGTCGTCGTCGATCGTCAGGAGCCGCTGAGCCGCTCCCGCAGGCGGTCGCGGACGGCGACGAGGTCGGCACGCAGGGCCGACACGGTGTCGTCGTCGAGCGCGCCTCCACGGGCGACGTGCTCGCGGAGTTCGGCTCGGACCGCCTGGCGGAACTCGTTGATCGACACGTCGGTCTCGTGGAGCGCCAGGCGACCCTGCACCTTCTGATCGGCGCTCTCCTCGGCGGTCGACGTCCAGCTCGGACCGGGCTTCGCGGACTGCTTCGCCTCGCGCGCGGCTGAGGCGAGATCGGCCCGGAGGCTCTTCATAGCCGCCGTGACCCCGCTGCGGACCTCGTCGGCGATACGGCGGACGGAATCGGTGAGCTGGTCCTCGATGCCGTCGAGCTCGCCCGCCCGTGCTGCGAGCTCGGCCCGGCCCGCCTCGGTGATCTCGTAGACGGTCTTCCGGCCGTCACTCGTCTTCGTGACGAGTCCCTCCTCCTCGAGCTTCGCAAGGCGCGGGTAGATGGTGCCGGCGCTCGGGCTGTAGGTGCCGCCGCTCCGGTCGGTCAGTGCCTGGATGAGTTCGTAGCCGTGCTTCGGCGACTCGTCGAGCAGGCTCAGGAGGTACAGCCGCAGGCTGCCGTGGGCGAAGACGGGGCTCATGCGCCTGCCTCGCTCCCCGCGGTGGTGGCCGCGCTCGCGGGCTCGGCAGCCGGGCGGCGGAGGACGGTCACCGCGCCGCCGACGGTGTTCATGCGCACCTCGGCGAACTGTCCGGACAGGGCGCCGGTGTGCGAGTTGTACCCGCCACCGCGCAGTCCCTTGAGGACGACGCCGTCGATCGCCAGGCGGCCGCCGACCGAGTTCGCCGTGTAGCGTGCGGCGAGTTCCTCGTCGAGACGGACCGTGATCGCGCCGCTCACGGTGTTCAGGTCGAGCTGCTCGCACGCACCGTGGATGTCGAGGAGCAGGTCGGAGGAGACGCCGTCGATCGAGGCGCGCGTGATGTCGCCGGAGACGGTGACGTCGCCCGAGACCGTGTGCGCCTGGATGCGACCCGAGTGGTTCTGGACCGTGAGCTCGCCGCTCACGGAGTTGAGGTCGAGCCGTCCAGTCATCCGGTCGGCCACGAGGTCGCCGGACACCGTGTTGAGCTTGGCGTCTGCGGTGAGGCCTGCGACCAGTCCGCTGGCGCTGACGACGCCGAACGTCAGGGCGATGTCGCGGGGGACGAGGACGCTGACCTGGGCCGTGGCGCGATTGGCGCCGAAGTTCGAGAACACTTCGAGGAAGTTGTCCCAGCGCAGCTGCGGGTGGTCGATCTCGGCGACGTCGCCGTCGATGGTGATCTTGAGGTCCTTGCCGGTGACGGCCCCCACCTCGATGCGGGCGCCGGGTTCGTCGTGTCCGATGATGTCGACCTGGCCGCCGATGAGGCCGACCTTGAGTCGTCTCACGAGTTCGAGGTCGATGATGCGGCTCTCGCCGGGAGCGATGATCCACTTCTCCTGTGCCATGGTGCGGTTCCTTCCGAGTGATCGCGATATATCGCGTTGAACTGGAATTCACGATATATCGCGTCTCGGTGCGTGGCAACCCCCGGAACCTCCGGGATCACCCTGAGTCGACCCTGGGATCGGCGGCCGGACGGTCGTCGCGGCGCACGTCGGTCTGCAGCGGCGGAGGCTCAGTACCAGGGAGCGATGGCCAGGTCGTCGGGGACGGACCCCTCGTCGCTCGGTGGCCCACTGCCGTCGAGGCAACTGGATCCCGCCGGGACCTCCGAGTGCGCCGACCACGGGTCGTCGGCCTCCAAATGGAAGGGCACGTACCCGACGAGCTTCGAGGATGGAGGCCTCACCTCGGCCTCGAGCGCAGCGGTGAAGTCGTCGAACTCCTTCGTGGCGTACACCGTCGCGCCCTCCAACCCCGACGACGGATCCAGCTCGCAGGAGACGGCCACCGGTCGCCACCCTGCGTCGCGCAGCTGGGCCAACATGGCGGTGGCGGCAGGCCAGGCGGGTCCGCTCGCTCCTGGTTCCGCGGTCACGTCCGACGGCCAGAGGTCCTCGACCGTGATCGCCCCGCGTTGCACGCTGACGTTGGCAGAGGTGTCCGGAACCCGTGGCCCGGTGACGCTGCCGTCCGTGAAGAGCGGATCATCGGCCAACGCGGTGAGCCGGGCGTGGTCGGTCTCGTCGGCCACGACGGGTGTCGCCGACAGGCCGCATCCCGTACAAGCGAGCGCGGCAACGAGGATCGTCAGCGACACGGTCGCGAGGCGACGATGGATCTGCTGCATGACGGTTCCCTCCGCGGCGCCCGAGCGGACGCGTCACCCTCACCGTAACCGACACCCCGGCGTGCGCCACGTCCGACGCCCGACGGGTGATGGGGAGTGCTGCCCATCGTCTTCCGGAGCCGGCGGGGACAAGGTGGAACCATCGGATCAGGCGCCTCACCGGGATCGACCGGGCAGCGCGAACAGCACCGGAGAGCGGGGACCCATGAGTGGCACGATGCAGGTGGACGACGCGGGCCTGGCGGCGGTCGTACAAGCGGTGGGTGGCGCGGCCACGAGCGCGACGGGGATCTTCTCGACCTGCCTCGACACGTCGTTCCTCGACGAGCAGGTGGCTGCGAACGCCGCCGCCTTCGAGCTGACGTGGCGGACCGAGATGACGGAGGCGGGCAAGACGCTCGACGACTTCGCACGATGGATGCAGCACGTCGCGGACACCATGGCCGGCACGGACGCGGCCCTCGCCGAGGACGCCTCATGACCGCGCCGTCGCCGCAGGCTCCGCCACCCACGGCGGTCCCGTCCGATCGCCGTGACGCGGCCGAGCGGGCCGCGACCGGCGCACGGGTCGCGTCGCTCGCCGCGGAACTCCGCGGGGCCGGTGTCCCCGCCGGCGTCACCGAGCAGGTCGCGAGTGTGGTCCGCACGGCCGGTCTCGACGCCGTGATCGGCCTCGGTGCCGGCATGCTGACAGACGAGCAGGCGGGGGTCGTCCTGCTCGACGCCCTCATCGACGCGCGTCGTCGAGGAGCCGACAGCGCGGAGACCGCCGCCGAATTGCGCGGGGTCGCCAGGCTGCAGACCGTCGTGCTGCAGCTCCTCTCCGGACTCGCCACGACCACGCGCGCCGCCGGGACCGGGGACCGACCATGAACCTCTCCGACCTCCGCACCAAGAGCTCAGCCGAGATCGACGTGCTCGCCACCTTCATCGGCTCGCTGAGCGGTGACCCGATGAGCTTCATCACCTCGATCGGTTCGTTCGTCGAACGCGCGGTCGGGCTCATCCCCAGATCCTCCACGTTTGCGGACACCCCACCGCCGGGTGATCCGGCCACCATCGACGGGCTCGCGGAGCAGTACGAGAACGCTGCACTCGCCGCCGAGACGATCCAGACCACGCTCTCCACCGTCACCGCGTCGAGCCTGCCGGACGCCCTCGTCGGGGTGACCGGCGCGAGCGCGGCACAAGTCTTGGCGTCCGTCGACACCCTCGTCGACAGCGAGATCGAGGGGCTCCGGACCGGGGCCACCGGTCTGCGTGACTACGCGGACGCCATCACCGCGGCCCGCGCCGCCCACCATCCGGGTGCGGACACCATCCGCGACGGTCAGCGGACCATCGGGAACATCTCCGTGAACCCATGGGCGATGACGAACCCGATCACCGGAGCCGGAGAGGTCGCCGGTGTGCTCTCGGACCTCGTCCGCGGGGCCGGCCAGATCCTCGACGGAGTGTCCGTCTGCCACGACGCCTACGACGACGCATGGGCGGCCGGTGAGGCGCTGCAGCGGGCACTGTCGGACTCCGAGGGCTACGCCGTGCTCGCGGGCGTCGAGGTGCCCGTGGGTCAGACGCGGCTGGACGTCCTCGTCTCGCGGACGCAGTTCCCGAACGGCGACCCCGACGGTTCGGTCCTCTCCGAGACGGAATGGGCGAACTACGTCCAGAACTGGAACGCGATGAGCGACGACGAACGCGAACGCATCCTCGCGGCGATGGAGGAGTCCGGCGATCCCGCCGTCAGCGCCCTCCTCATGAGTGCGATCGCCACCGGCGCCGGCAGTTCCTCCGTGCTCGCCCTCGCCGACGCGATCAAGAACGCTCCGCCCGGCGAACGCCAGCGCATGATCGACGAGCTCACGAACCTCGGCGTCGGCGACAACGGTGACGCCACGGTGAACGGCGAGACCTTCGACCAGTACAACAACAAGACCTGCGGATCGACGACGCTCATCACCCTCGCCGCCCAGTCGGACCCGTTCCTCGCCTACTGGCTGCAGACCGGCGAGTTCCTCGACGGCCACGTGCCCGACTACCTCCGGAGACTCGACCTCGCCGACGCGGCCGGTCTGGACACCGAGGATCGGATGACGTTCCTGCAGCAGGCCGTCCAGGACCGTGCGAACGACCTGTTCCCCGGCCCGATCGACTACCCGAACGTCGCGGGCACGGCGCCCGGTGGCGCGGTCGACGAGTCGGACCGCACCGGTACCGACTACCACATCGACTGGACCAACGCCCTGGGTGGTGACTCGGGCCGAGGGGCGGCACTCACCGAGGCCGCGGCGGCGGCGAACGACGGGACGCCCGTCCCGCTCCTCGTCGGCCCGAGCGACAACACCATCCCGCAGCACTACGTGCTCATCATCGGCTTCCACGACGGCGACTACGAGATCTACGATCCGTCGACCGGCGAGACGAACTCCGTGGATGAGGACATCATGCTGAACGGCTCGGACGACCCGGTCACCGGCTTCGCGAACTGGAACCAGATCTACGCCGTCGTGAACCCGAGCTGACCCTTCGACAAGCTCAGGGACCGCGTGGGGTTGGTCGGGGATCGGAAGCAGGGGGTGGCTCGGGGACCAGGGGCTTCGGGATGGCTCGGGGACCGGGTGGGGTTACTCAGGGACCGGATGCCCGGGGCGGCTCGGGGACCGGAGGGGGGGTCGGGGACCGCGTGGGGTTGCTCGGGGACTGGAGGCAGGGGCGGCTCAGGGGCCGGGGCGGTGGAGAGCGACGTCCGCTCAGCGCCAGCGGTACTCGAGCTCCGGGCGCCCCGGGGTGCCGTAGCGCGGCGACCGCTCGACGGCGCCCGTCTCGGCGAGGTACTCGAGGTAGCGCCTGGCCGTCACCCGCGACAGGGACCCGGCGGCTGCCGCCTCGCTCGCGGAGAGCGGTCCGGCCGCCTGCCGGAGGAGGTCCGAGACCAGGCGGAGGGTGTCCTCCGAGAGGCCCTTCGCCAACTGCGGACGGGAGGACGGCGCTCGCAGCGTGGCGAGGGTGAGGTCCACCTCGTGCTGGCTCGCCACCGAGCCCTCCGCCGACATCGTGCGCCGGAAGGAGCGGTACGCCTCCAGCTTGTCGGCGAACGCGGGGAACGCGAACGGCTTGATGAGGTACTGGACAATGCCCGCCGAGACCGCCGCTCGGACGATCCGGAGATCACGGGCCGCGGTGATGGCGATGACGTCGACGTCGATACCCGCCGTCCGGATGCGTCGGCAGAGCTCGAGACCGTGCGCGTCCGGCAGGTTGAGGTCGAGCAGGACGAGGTCGATCCGGTCGTCGGGGGAGCGGTGGGCCGCAGCTGCCCGCAGCGCCTGCATCGCGGTGGCCGCATCGCCCGCCACGGCGGCGAGTTCGAAGCCCTCGACGCGGCGCAGGTAGGACGCGTGGGCCTGTTGGGCGATCGGTTCGTCCTCGACGACCAGGACCCGGATGCGCTCGCTCATGTGCCTGCCTCGTCCCGGACCCCGACCGCGGCCGGCAGCGTCACGACGAACGCCGAGGACGGCTCGCGGACGACCTCGATCGTGCCGCCGAGCCGTGTCACGGCCTGCTGGACCAACGCGAGACCGAACCCCCGGCCGTAGCGGCCGGGCTCCTTCGTCGACCAGCCGCGCACGAACGCGAGGTCGAGCGCCTCCGGGGGCAGGCCCGGTCCGCTGTCGGTCACCTGGATCACGAGCTCCGTCGTCTCGGCGTCGGCGGACCGCCCGGCGCCGAGTTCGTCCGGCAGCCCCTGCCCGAGGTAGACCTCCACCCAGGGGCGATCACCGGACGCCGCGTCGATCGCGTTGTCGATGAGGTTGCCGAGGATGGTGACGATCACGGCCGGGTCGACGCGCACGCGTCCGAGCGCCGGGTCGCTCTCGAGGTGCAGCTCGACCCCCTGCTCGGCCGCCTGCGCCGTCTTACCGAGCAGCAGCGCCGAGATCACCGGCTCCTGCTCCGCCGCAAGTACGCGGTCGGTCAACCGCTGACTCGCTCCGAGTCCCTGCGCCGCGAGGTCGAGCGCTTCCTCCCGCCGGTCGAGCTCGATGAGCGAGACGATCGTGTGCAGCCGGTTCGCGAACTCGTGGGTCTGCGAGCGCAGGGCGTCACTCATCGTCCGCATCGAGGCCAGCTCGCCGCTCAGGTGTTCGATCTCGGTGTGGTCGCGCAGCGTCATCACCCACCCACGCGGGTGCGGTCCCGCCGTCTCGCCCGGACCGACCGCCGACTCCTGGTTCACGACGAGCACGTGGTCGCGCGTGAGGTGGATCTCGTCGACGGCCTGGCGTCCGCTCGCGAGGAGCTCCCGTAGCCCCGCGTCGATCGGCAGCTCGTCGACCGGTACCGCTCCCGGGGAACGCTCGCCGAAGGGCAGCCCCAGCAGTTCGGCCGCCTGGTCGTTGACGAGCACGAGACGGCGGTGGCGGTCCACGAGGACGAGCCCCTCGCGTACGGAGTGGAGCACCGATTCGTAGTAGTCGAACATCCTGGCGAGGTCCTCCGGTCCGCGCGAACCGGTGACCCGAGCGAGGTAGCGGCGGAGCGTCCAGGAGCCGATCGCGCCGATGACGAGCACGAGCAGGGCCGTCCCGAGCAACCACGGCACCCGGGTCTCGAAGGTCTCGGACACGTTGCTGACCGTGACCCCCGCGGCGACGAGGGCGACGACCTCGCCGGCGTCGTCACGGATCGGTGCGACGGCGCGGACCGAGGGGCCGAGCGTGCCCGTGTACGTCTCGGTGAAGGTCCGTCCCTCGAGCGCCGGTCCGATCGTGCCGATGAACGGCTTGCCGATCTGGTCGCGCTCGCGGTGCGTGTACCGGGTGCGATCCGGAGCCATGATCGTCACGAAGTCGACGCCGGTGTCGCGCATGAGCGCCTCGGCGTAGGGCTGGAGCGCGTCCGACGGGCGATCCGAGCCGAGCTGCGCGACGACGTAAGGGTTGTCCGCGACGCCGTTCGCGACGTCGAGGCACTTCGCGACCGCGCGGTCCTCGGTCTCGGTGCGGGCCTGGAACCAGAGCAGGACGCCGGCGACGAGCGTCATCGCGACGACCGCGACGAGCTGCACGAGGAAGAGCCGCGAGGCGATGCTCCTGGACCGACCGGCCATCGCGTCACCTCCGTCTGCTCCGTCGCGTCGACCCCTCAAGTATCGGTGGTGACGACGGCCTCAGGCGTCGCCGACCGCGACCAGTACGACCACAAGCGGTCACTACGACCACAACCCGCTCGATCCGGCGGGGTGGTCGCAGCATGGGGCGATCGACCACCCGCTGCCGCACTGACGCGGCCGACGAAACGGATCCGGAATGGCAATGACGCTCTCCTCCCTGAAACGGCTGGACAAGACCCACTACCTCTACCTCGCGGTGATCGTCGCGGTGCTCGCCGGCATCGTCGTCGGCCTCGCCGCCCCGGAGTTCGCGAAGGGACTCAAACCCATCGGCGACGCCTTCGTGGCGCTGATCAAGATGATGATCGCCCCGGTCATCTTCTGCACCATCGTGATCGGCGTCGGGTCGATCGCGAAGGCCGCGACCGTCGGCAAGGTCGGCGGGCTCGCGCTGCTGTACTTCATCGTGATGTCGACCTTCGCCCTCGCGATCGGCCTCGTCGTCGGCAACCTCATCCAGCCGGGCGCCGGCTTGAACCTCGCCGAGACGAGCTACCAGGTGGAGGGGGAGGCCAAGAGCACGACCGAGTTCATCCTCGGCATCATCCCCACGACGCTCGTGTCCTCGCTGACCGGCGGCAACATCCTGCAGGTCCTCTTCGTCGCCCTGCTCGTCGGCTTCGGCCTGCAGAAGATGGGGACGACGGGCGAACCGATCCTGCGCGGCATCAAGCTCATCCAGGCGCTCGTGTTCCGGGTGCTCGCAATGATCATGTGGATCGCACCCATCGGTGCCTTCGGCGCGATCGCCGCCGTGACCGGGTCCGCCGGTGCGAGCGCGCTCGTCGGGCTCGCCACGCTCATGATCGCGTTCTACATCACCTGCGCGTTGTTCATCGTCGTCGTGCTCGGCGGCGTGCTGCGCCTCGCGACGGGCTTCAACATCTTCAAGCTCATGAAGTACCTCGGCCGTGAGTACCTCCTCATCGTCGGCACCTCCTCCTCCGAGGCGGCGCTGCCGCGACTCATCGCGAAGATGGAGCACCTCGGTGTCTCCAAGCCGGTCGTCGGCATCACCGTCCCGACGGGCTACTCCTTCAACCTCGACGGCACCGCGATCTACCTCACCATGGCGTCGATCTTCATCGCCGACGTCATGGGTGTCCCGATGAACCTCGGGGAGCAGATCTCGCTCCTCGTGTTCATGATCATCGCGTCGAAGGGCGCCGCGGGCGTCACCGGCGCCGGTCTCGCGACCCTCGCCGGCGGCCTGCAGGCCAACCGACCCGACCTCGTCGACGGGGTCGGCCTCATCGTCGGCATCGACCGCTTCATGTCGGAGGCGCGTGCGCTCACGAACTTCACCGGCAACGCGGTCGCCACGATCATCATCGGCACGTGGGTGAAGGAGGTCGACCGGGTGCAGGTCGGCGAGGTCCTCTCCGGTCGCTCGCGGTTCGACGAGGCGACGATGAGCGTCGACGACCACACAGGTGCGGTGGCGGTGGCGAAGCCCTGAGGCATCGGCACGTCGACAGGCTGAGGGACCGGACAACCCGGTCCCTCAGCCTGTCGCTCCCGGACCCTGAGCCTGTCGCTCCCGGACCCTGAGCCTGTCGAAGGGTGCTCAATTGGCCGGGGAGTCGACGATCGGCTTCGACGGCGGGGTGTCGCCCTCGAGCACCGCCTCGTCCACGGCGGGGGTCGAGTGCTCCGTCCGCGGAGCGATCCGGAACAACGGGATCGTGTAGCCGCAGATCGGGCCGATGAGCACGGCGAAGACCACCGTTCCGATGCCGACGTTCCCGCCGAGCAGCCACCCGATGCCGAGGACGACGAGCTCCACGCCCGTGCGCCCGACCCAGATCGGCCACCCGGTGACACGGTGGATGCCGGTCATGAGGCCGTCCCGCGGGCCGGGGCCGAAGTTGCCGCCGATGTAGAGGCCGGAGGCGACGCCGAGGAGGAGCAGTCCGCCGGCGAACAGCAGGATGCGCGCCCAGAGGTCGAGGTCCGCGGGGATGAACGCCAGCCCGATGTCGGCCGATGGCCCCACGAGGAGGACGTTCAGGACGGTGCCGACACCCGGCCGCTGCTTGAGCGGGATCCAGGCGAGGAGCACGAGCCCGCCGACGATGATCGTGATGAGTCCGAAGCTCAGGCCGGTCCGCAGGTTGAGTCCCTGGGTGAGGACGTCCCACGGGGCGACCCCGACGGCACCGCGCACGATCATCGCGATGGCGATGCCGTACAGGAAGAGGCCGATGAGGAGTTGGAGCACACGACGGGTCATGGTGGACAATCCAATTGCACGATTGGCTTTGGCGCTAGAGGCCAATCTGGGTATCGTGGTTCAATGGCTTCCATCACCCTGAGTGCCCGATCGCTCGCCGCCCTGCTCGGGCAGTGGAAGACCGCTGCGCCCGCATACCGCGGTCTCGCCGACCGAATCCGACTCCTCGTCCTCGACGGACGCATCCCGGTCGGTACCCGTCTGCCGGCCGAGCGGGAACTGGCCGATCGGCTCGCGCTGAGCCGCACCACGGTCACCGCGGCGTACCGCGAACTGCGCGAGGCGGGCTACCTCCGCAGCATCCGCGGTTCTGGCAGCGTCACCCTCCTGCCGTCGGCACCCACTGCGCTGGCTCCCGTGCCACAGGGCGGGTTCCTCGACTTCAGCAAGGCCGCCGTCCCGCCGTGCCCCGAGATCATCGACGCCGTGTCCACCGCCGCCGCAGAACTGCCGCGGTACATGCACGACTTCGACTACGACCTGGTCGGCATGCCCGAGCTGCGGCAGGCCATCGCCGACCGCTACACCGCGCGCGGGCTGCCCACCGACCCCGACGAGATCATGGTGACCGTGGGGGCTCAGCACGCGATCGCGCTCATCGCCCGCACCCTGCTCAGCCGAGGTGACCGCGTCCTCGTCGAGATGCCGAGCTATCCCCACGCCTACGAGGCACTCCGGGCGGCCGGGGCCAGGCTCGGCGCGGCGACCGTCTCCTCGGAGACCGGCTGGGACGTCCGCGAACTCGAGCAGTGGTTCGAGCGCACGAGCCCCGCGATGGCGTACCTCATGCCGGACTTCCACAACCCGACCGGGGCGTCGATGCCGCTCGAGACCCGCCGACGGGTCGCCGCAGCCGCCGAGCGGCACGGGACGGTGCTCGTGATCGACGAGACCACGGCGGAACTCGATATCGACCGGCCGACGGACCAGGGGCTCGACGGCACGCCGTTCGCCGCTCTCGAGGGTGCGCCGGCGTCGATCATCACGATCGGTTCGGTGGGCAAGACGATCTGGGGCGGGCTCCGCATCGGGTGGATCCGGGCCGAGCGCGGCACGATCAGGAAGCTCGTCTCGGCACGCTCGCTGGGCGACCTCGGCACGCCGATCCTCGACCAGCTGACCGTCCAGCAGTTGATGCCGGCGATGGACGGCATCGTCGCCCGGCGCGGGGTCGCGCTCGGCGAGACCCGCGACCGGCTCGTCGACCTCCTGGCCGACCGCCTCCCCGAGTGGACCGTGCCGCGGGTCGACGGTGGGATCGCCACCTGGGTGAACCTCGGCGAAGCAGCGTCATCGCAGCTCTCGCTCGCGGCGCGGAGTCACGGGCTCGTGATCGTCGCGGGGCCGCGGTTCGGCATCGACGGTGCGTTCGAGCGCTACCTGCGCATCCCGATCAGCTATCCGTGGGCCCAGACGGAGCAGGCGGTCGAGCTGCTGACGCAGACGTGGCACTCCGCGATGTTCGGGCACGTGCCGGCCCTGGACTACCTCGAAGACGTCGTCTGACCTCGTCGCCGACGAGTGTGACACCGCTCCACACGCAGTGCTTGTGCGTGCCGTGTCCAGCCTCCGCGCGAGACCGCCGTCGGACGGGTGTGCGGTGACATAATTACAGCGTCCGCACCTCTCGCAACAACCGAAAGCGGCTCCGTGCACCTGCTCTCCGTCCTCAGCATGAAGAACCGCGCGTTGATCGCGCTCGTCACCATCGTGGCAGCCGTGTTCGGCGTCCTGGCGGTGGGCGGCCTCAAGCAGGAGCTCATCCCGTCGGTCCAGTTCCCGCAGCTCGCGATCATCACGAGCTACCCGGGTGCGGCACCCGAGGTCGTCAACGACGACGTCTCGACCCCGATCGAGACCGCGATCCAGGGCGTGCCCGGTATCGAGTCCACCTCGGCGACGTCGAGCACGAACTCGAGCCTCATCAGCGCGACCTTCACCTACGGCACGGACCTCGCGACCGCCGAGCAGAAGATCACCCAGGCGATCAACCGCATCAAATCGACCCTGCCCGACACCGTCGACCCGCAGGTGGTCAGCGGCAGCATCGACGACCTCCCGGTCATCCAGATCGCCGTGTCCGGTGCGGCCGACCAGGACTCCCTGGCCGAGGTGCTCTCGAGCTCCGTGGTCCCCGACATCAAGGACGTCGACGGCGTCCGCGACGCGGCGATCGTCGGCGAGGTGGGCAAGCGGGTCACGATCACCCCCGACGACGCCAAACTGGCCCTCGCGGGGCAGACCAGCCGGGTCATCGGGACGACGCTCCAGCAGAACGGCTCCCTGCAGCCCGCGGGCGACATCACCGAAGGCGACAAGACGTTCTCCGTGCAGACGGGCACGAAGCTCACCTCGGTCGACGACATCGCCGCCCTGCCGATCACCGGCGCCTTCGCCGCCGACGGCTCCGTCCTGACCATCGGCGACGTCGCGACGGTCGCCCTGAGCGACGACCCGATCACGTCGATCTCGCGCGTCGACGGCGAGCCGGCGCTCACCATCGCCGTCACGAAACTGCCCGCGGCGAACACCGTCGAGGTGTCACAGGGCGTGCGCGACATCCTCCCCGAGCTCGAGCGCACCATCGGGTCCGACGCCAAGCTCACCGTCGTCTTCGATCAGGCGCCCTACATCGAGCAGTCCATCGAGGCCCTGACGACGGAGGGGCTGCTCGGCCTCGTCTTCGCGGTGCTGATCATCCTCGTGTTCCTCCTCGACGTCCGGGCCACGCTGGTCACGGCGATCTCCATCCCGACCTCGGTGCTCATCACCTTCATCGGCCTCCAGGTCGCCGAGTACTCACTCAACATCCTCACGCTGGGCGCGCTGACGATCGCCATCGGGCGCGTGGTCGACGACTCGATCGTCGTCATCGAGAACATCAAGCGGCATCTCTCGTTCGGCGACAACCGCACCGGTGCGCAGCGTGCCGGGTCGATCCTGAGCGCCGTCCAGGAGGTCGCGGGCGCGATCACCGCCTCGACCATCACCACGGTGGCCGTGTTCCTGCCCATCGCGTTCGTCGGCGACGTCACCGGAGAACTCTTCCGACCCTTCGCCCTCACCGTCACGATCGCGCTGCTCGCGTCGCTCCTCGTCGCGCTCACCATCGTCCCCGTGCTCGCCTACTGGTTCCTCCGCGCCCCGAAGGCCCAGCGGCTCGCAGCTGCAGCCGCAGCGGAGGAAGCGCCGTCCGACGCGACGACCGGACCGGTCCGGAGCCGCCGCGAGCGCCGGGTCAGCGTGCAGGACGAAGACGACCTCGAGAAGCCGTCACGGCTCCAGAAGGCGTACCTCCCGATCATCCACTGGACTCTTAAGCATTCGGTCACCACGCTGCTGCTGTCGGTGCTCGTGCTCGTCGGCACCTTTGCGCTCACGCCGTTCATGAAGACCAACTTCCTCGGTGACTCCGGCCAGAACACCCTCACGGTCACGCAGACCCTGCCGGTCGGCACGAGCCTCGACGCTCAGGACGCGGCGGCGAAGCAGGTCGAGACGAAGCTGCGCGACATCGACGGCATCGACACCGTCCAGCTCTCGATCGGGTCGAGCGGAAGCTCCTTGCGCGACGCGTTCTCGGGCGGCGGTGGCGGAGCCATCACCTACTCGATCACGACGAGCGAAGACGCCGACCAGACGGCACTCCAGAAGACGGTCCGCAAGGACCTGTCCGGGCTCGACGACGTCGGCGAGATCGAGGTCGCCGCGTCCGCGGGCTTCGGCGGGTCGAGCGACATCGAGATCGACATCACCTCAGCCCGGCAGAGCGATCTCGCGACGGCCGCCGACGCGATCCAGCAGGCCGTCACCGGCCTCGACGGCATCGACCAGGTCACGAGCAACCTCAGCGAATCGCGACCCTACGTCCAGGTGGCCGTCGACCGCGACGCCGCTGCCGCTGCAGGGTTCAGCGAGGTCGCGCTCGGGGCGTACGTCTCGCAGCTCATGCAGCCGACGACGGTGGGCTCCATCGTCATCGACGACACCACGCTCACCATCTACGTCGACGCCCAGGACCCGCCGACCACCGTCGACGCCCTCGCTGCGACGGAGGTCCCGACCGCCACCGGTCCGCGACGCCTCGACGCCCTCGCGACGGTCTCGCAGGTCGACGGACCCGCGACGATCTCGACCGTCAAGGGGCTGCGCTCGGCCACGATCAGCGCGACGCCGGGCAGCGACAACCTCGGTACCGCCAGCGCCGAGGTGCAGACGGCGATCGACGACGTCAAGCTGCCCGCCGGCACCACGGCGACCCTCGGAGGTGTCACGGCATCGCAGAGCGACGCGTTCGGACAGCTGGGCCTCGCGCTCCTCGCGGCGATCCTCATCGTGTACGTCATCATGGTCGCGACGTTCCGTTCGCTGCGGCAGCCGCTCCTGCTGCTCGTGTCGGTGCCGTTCGCCGCGACCGGCGCGATCGGGCTCCAGATCATCACCGGTGTGCCGCTCGGCGTCCCGTCGCTCATCGGCGTGCTGATGCTCATCGGTATCGTCGTGACGAACGCGATCGTGCTGGTCGACCTCGTGAACCAGTACCGGCGACGCGGCATGACGGTCATCGAGGCCGTCGAGCACGGCGCCGCACGCAGGCTTCGCCCGATCCTCATGACGGCGCTCGCGACGATCTTCGCGCTCACCCCCATGGCACTCGGTGTCACCGGGCACGGCGGCTTTATCTCCCAGCCGCTCGCGATCGTCGTCATCGGCGGGCTCGTCTCCTCGACCATCCTGACGCTCGTCGTGCTCCCCACCCTCTACAACCTCGTCGAGGGGTTCCGGGAACGTCGCGAGCAGCGGCGGGCTGCAGCCGAGCCGAAGCCGACGCCGCGCACGGTCGCCGCGATCGAGGGGCCGCGGGCCGCGACGGTCCCCGCTGAGGAGCCGGCCATGGTCGGCGCCGGTGGCGGAAGCGCTGCAACCGCGCCGAGCGCGCCTGACGCATCCGTTCCGTCGGATTCTGTGGACGTGACTCCGGTCGACGTGGCTCCAGATGCCGCCGCTCCCGCTGACGCGGAACCGGCGGAGGAGGCCCCGATCGATTCGGTCCCTGCCGACGCCGATCCTGCCGATGCGGCTCCCACGGACTCGGATGCGGCACCCGAGCCGCAGGTCGCTGCGCCGAGTGAGCCGGCGGTGGATCGACCGATGACGCGGCCCGCCGCGCACGAGGTGCACGAAGCCCACGAGGTGCACGGGGCGCATGTGGCGACGGGCGACGAACTGCCGCGCACCGAGGCGATCACCCTTCCCGACGCGGTCTCCGACGCTCCTGCGGACGAGGTCGCGCATTCCGGCGAGCACGCCGCCCCAGCGGTGCAGCCTGAGCCGGACGGGCAGGCTGATGCGGTCGCTCAGGCTGAGCCGGTCGCCGAGCCTGAGCCGGTCCTGGAGACGGAGCCGGCGCCGGAGTCCGAGCTCCCTGCTGACTCCAGCCCGACGAGCGACACTGCGCCGATGCCTGACGCTGAGCCGAAGCCCGACGCCGATACGGCACCCGGTGCCGAGCCGTCATCGGGCGCTGAACGGCCGAAGCGTCGCCGCGCGCAGTGGCCGTGATCGACCACCTGCCGCTCGCACGCTGAGCTGAGGCTCGAGCCGTTCGACACGAAGCCCTCGGGAACGCCGTCACCGGCGCCCGAGGGCTTCGTCGTGTGACGCCCGATTCAGCGGAGATCGCCGACCGCGCCGATGACCGCCCGCACGATCTCGCCCGACTGCACCAGCGCGGTGACCGCCTCGATCTCGGGGGAGAGGAACCGGTCGGGACCGGGACCCGTGACCTGCTCACGCACCCGGCGGAGCACCGCCCCGGTGCCGACGGCCGGCTCGAGCGGGTTGCGCAGGTCGAGGCCACGGGCTGCCGTCATGACCTCGATCGCCAGCACCCGGCTGAGACCGTCGATCGCCCGACGGAGCTTCCGCGCCGCCGCCCAGCCCATCGAGACGTGGTCCTCCTGCATCGCGGAGGACGGGATCGAGTCGACGGACGCCGGGTGTGCCAGGCGTTTCAGTTCGCTCACGATGCCGGCCGCCGTGTACTGAGCGATCATGAGGCCCGAGTCGACCCCGACCTCGTGCGCGAGGAACGGCGGGAGGCCGTTGCTCCGGCTCCGGTCCAGGAAGCGGTCGGTGCGGCGCTCCGACATGGACGCGACGTCGGCGACGGCGATCGCGAGGAAGTCGAGCACGTAGGCGACCGGGGCACCGTGGAAGTTCCCGTTTGACTCGACCCGCCCGTCCGGCGTGAGGACCGGGTTGTCGACGGCACTCGCGAGCTCCCGCGCGGCGACCATCGCGGCGTGGTCGACCGTGTCCCTGGCGGCACCGTGCACCTGCGGGGCACAGCGCAGTGAGTAGGCGTCCTGCACCCGGGTGCACTCGGGACCCCGGTGGCTGGCGACGATCGGGGAGCCGTCGAGCAGCAACCGCAGGTTCGCGGCGCTCTCGGCCTGACCCGACTGCGGGCGCAGGGCCTGCAGGTCGGCGGCGAACACCGCGTCCGTGCCGAGCAGGCCCTCGACGCTCATCGCCGCGGCGACGTCGGCGGTGCGCAAGAGCATCCGCAGGTCGTTTACGGCGAGCGCCAGCATCCCCAGCATGCCGTCGGTGCCGTTGATGAGCGCGAGTCCCTCCTTCTCGGCGAGTTGGACCGGCTGGAGGCCGGCATCCGCGAGCGCGTCCGCCGCGGGGCGCACGCGACCGGACATGTCGGTCACCTCACCCTCGCCCATCACCGCCAGCGCGCAGTGCGCGAGGGGCGCGAGGTCGCCGGAGCATCCGAGCGACCCGTACTCGCGCACGACCGGGGTGATGTCGGCGTTCAGCATCGCCGCGTAGGCGCGGACCGTCTCCACCCGCACACCGGTGCGGCCCGTCATGAGCGTCGAGAGGCGCAGCGTCATCAGGGACCGCACGACCTCCCGCTCGACGACCTCGCCGCTGCCGGCGGCGTGCGAGCGGACGAGACTCGCCTGCAGCTGCGCGCGGCGCGTCGGCTCGATGAACGTGGTCGCGAGCGCACCGAACCCGGTCGAGATCCCGTAGTGGGGCTCGGGGTCGGAGGCGAGCGCCTCGATGATCCGACGGGATGCGGCGACACCGTCGAGGGCCTCGTCGTCGAGGTCGATCCGTGCGCCGTGTCGGGCGACGGCGACGACCTCGTCGATCGACAGCGGCCCGGCGCCCAGGACGACCGAGGCCGGTTCGGCGGGCTCGGGATGCGGGCGACCGGAGGTCGTCGGGTCGCTAGTGGTCGGGGTCGCGCCGGGCTGGATGTCCATATTCCGATGGAACACCCGGGCGCCCACCGCGGCGGTGCGCGTAGAGTCGTCCGTGTCTGGGATGACAGACATGGACGACCAGGCGGCCGTGTTCGAGCCGCGGAGACGAGGTCAATGGTGAGTCAGGTCCCGGCAGCCGACGCCACCCTGCGCGTGCTGAGCCATCTCGCCGGCGCCCGCGGCCCGCTTCCGGCCGCGGCGATCGCCTCGGCACTCGACCTGCCGAGATCGACGGTCTACCACCTCCTCAGCGTGCTGCAGGAGCACGGCTTCGTGGTCCACCTGCCCGAAGCCCGTCGCTACGGGCTCGGCGTCGCCGCCTTCGAACTCTCCGGTGGATACGCGCGCCAGGAGCCGCTCAGCATGCTCGGGCGCCCGTTGCTCGCCGAGCTGGTCGACCGGGTGGGTGAGAGCGCGCATCTCGCCGTGCTGCACGGCCGGGACGTGCTCTACATCGTGGATGAGCGCGCCCCGCGTCGGCCGCACCTCGTCACCGATGTCGGCGTGCGCCTCCCTGCTCACCTGACCGCCAGCGGCTGCGCGATCCTCGCCGCGCTCCCGGCCGGCCAGCTACGCGCCCTGTTCCCTGACCAGGCGGCGTTCGTCGACCGCACCGGCCACGGGCCGAAGCGGTACCGGGAGCTCCGTCAGGTCCTGGCCCAGACGACCCAGGACGGCTATGCGCGCGAGGCCGGCGGGGTGACGCTCGGTCTCGCGAGTGTCGGGGTGGTCGTCCGCGACCACACGGGGTGGCCGGCGGCGGCGATCGCGGTCACCTACGACGCCGATGCCGGGCTCGATCCGGCGTGGTTGGCCCGCGAGATCCACCCGGCGGCGGCCGAGCTGTCGCGGCGGATCCGGGGTCGCTGAGCGCTCGGCGGAGCGGGCGGGCGGGCGGTGCGGCGGCTCCGGAACCGTGGTCAGGCGACCGAGCGCAGGATGAGCTCGAGCAGGGCGGTCGCGTAAGCGTCGGGCGCCGTCGCGGCGCTGAACCGTCGCAGTTCGCCGCCGAGCTCGACCACGACGGTGTACGCCTCGGCGTCGCCCAACGACAGGAGGACGTCGAGTTCGTCGTCGAGTGTCGGCTCGCCGTCGGTCGGCGCAGCCGGGGACACCGCGCGTTCGAGCGACCGGAACGAGCCGCGCAGCAGGGCACGCAGCTGGTGTTCCGACGGCAGCCAGAGCGTCTCCTCCTGATCGACGGAGTCCAACGCCCACTCGGTCGTGCCGTTGAAGCCGAAACTGCGGCCACCCGGGTGCTCGTGCACCTCGACGGTCATCTCGCTCACCGTGAACACGTCGCCGGCGAGCTCACCGCCGTCGATGGTGAAGCGGTCGCCGGGTTCGGGAGTCCAGCGCAGGCCGGCGGTGCGGAGCGCTCGGGCGAGGTCAGCGGAGATCATCAGTCCAGTATCGCCGACCACTGTGCGATGCGGCTGGCAACCCCTCGATTCGGGCGGAACCCTGTGCGAGGGTGGAGGATCTCTTCGAAGGGTCCGATGATGCCCGCACCTGATGATGGCCTCTCCGGTCGCTTCCCTGCGCGCGGCCGCGTCACCACACGACGGTTCGAGGGTGCGACCGGGATGCACGAGGTGTCGGGCGCGCTCCGATTCGTGGACGTGGACCCCGATCGGTTCTCGATGACCGTCGACTCGGTCATGCTCGGCGAGTACGTCGTCCATCGCAACACCGTCGGCCCCGGGACGTTCGACCTCGTCGCCGACGCCTACGGGCTCGATGAGCCGGTCGCGACGATCGTGATGCTCATCGAGGGCGCCGCCAGCCTGGTCCACGGCCGACAGCAACTCGACCTGCTCCCCGGGACCGGGACGCTCACGGAGGGTGCCGAGACGTACCGGACGACGATCCACGACCACGCGACCTATCTGTACGTGTTCGTTCCGATGCGTGCGCTCCGCCGCCTCGGCATCACCCCGACGAGTGCCCTCGGCCCGCTGGCGCCGTCGCCGCTGCTGCGGGGGAGCGCCGCATTCCTCGTGGAGGTCATCTCCGCGTTCGAACCGATCGGCGGCGCCGCGCAGCTCAGGCTCTGCCGGGTGATCGACACGATGCTCGCGACCCTCT
Organism: Plantibacter sp. CFBP 8804; assembly: GCF_014841225.1. Lineage (NCBI taxonomy): Bacteria > Bacillati > Actinomycetota > Actinomycetes > Micrococcales > Microbacteriaceae > Plantibacter > Plantibacter sp. CFBP 8804. The sequence continues at coordinate 235,464 of NZ_JACYTU010000003.1, read as the reverse complement.
ACGCGGAGAACGACCTGTTCCGGGCCGAGGGTGAAGCCGGACGCGTTCCACTCCGGCTCCGGATCATCGAGCACATCGCCGCGTCCTTCGCCGAGCGGGAGTTGCGACCGGAGACGCTGGCGCGTCGCTTCAACATGTCGACGAGGTCTCTGCAACGGGTGTTCGAGGGCTCGGGCACGAGCGCCGCGGGCGAGATCGCCGAGCGGCGGGTGCAGCTCGCGCTCGCCCTCCTCTCGGACCCCGATCACCGGGGCCTGTCGATCGCCGAGGTCGCGACCCGATGCGGCTACCACTCGCAGGCGCACCTCCGTCGAGCGGTCGTCGCGCACACCGGTCTCAGCCCGAGCCAGTTCCGGGAGCAGACGAAGGCGGAGGACGCCTGACGTCGCAGCGTCGTCAGGCCGCCGGATCAGCCTGCGGTGCGCCCGCTTCGTCGCGGAGCCGTCAACCAGGGCCGCAGCAGCCTCGTGACGAGCGGCAGGAGCCAGTAGGTCATGATCGGCGTCAGGACGAGCGTCGAGATGAGCACATGGAGGAACACACCGAGCGGCTCCCAACCGGGCACGAGCGCCGTGACGAGGAGGGTGAAGACGAGGTTGAGCGGGAAGAAGCCCAACCAGATGCTCACCGCCTGCTTCCAGCGCGGCGGCGCGGGCGGGATCGGATCCGGGTCGCCGGAGAGCTCGGCCTCCTCGACGCGGAGGATGCCGTCCGGTGCGTCGAACCACCCTTCGATCCCGCTGCGCCGCTCGACGCGGGACTGCTCCATGAACTCGCGGCCGCTCGACAGCCACCAGGCGCGTTCCTTCGACTCCTCCCAGTCGGTCAGCGTCTGTTCGTCCGCGAAGCGGTACAGCATGTACCAGACGTCGCTCTCGGCACCCGCGCGCACCCAGCCGGAGCCGAGGAAGCCGGGGTACCGGTTCGCCAGGTTGATGCCCGCCTGGACCCAGATGGTGGCCTCGGAGATCGACGCCGGGTTGACGCGTCGCTCGATCGAGACGGTGATGGGATCGTGTTCCATACGCCCAGTAGACCGCACTCGTGTTTCGATCTCGTGTCCCGGTGCCGCCCCCGTAGAGTCGAGGCATGGCGACTCCTGACTTCGTACTGGCCCTCCGCGAGCGGATCGGGCACGCGCCCCTCTGGTTGACGGGGGTGACCGCGGTGGTCCTGCGCGGTCTCGGGACACCCGAGGCCGAGGTCCTGCTCGTCCGGCGCCAGGACAACGGGGCGTGGACGCCGGTCACGGGCATCATCGACCCGGGTGAGGAGCCCGCGGTGGCGGCGGAGCGCGAGGTCCTCGAGGAGGCTGCCGTGGTCGCGGTCGCCGAGCGTCTCGCCCAGGTGCAGGTGCTCCCGCAGAACGTCTACGACAACGGCGACATCACGCAGTACATCGACCTCGTGTTCCGATGCCGCTACGAGTCGGGCGAGCCCTATCCGGCGGACGGCGAGAACTCCGAGGCGCGGTGGTTCCCGCTCGACGCCCTGCCCGAGCAGGTCTCGCAGAACTTCCGTACGCGCATCGCGCTCGCCGCCTCCGACGAGCGCGAGGCCCGCTTCACCCGCTGACGTCCCTCCACCTGCCCGCGAACTGTCACTTGAGGCTCGTTCCGGGGCCTGTGACTAGCGTTTGGTGACAGTTCGCGGGCTGGAGGGGGTGGCTGCGGCGATGGCGTCGGCGGCTCGGACGAGGGTGAGGTGCGAGAGCGCCTGCGGGGTGTTGCCGACCTGCCGCGCCTGCTGCACGTCGTACTCCTCGGACAGCAGGCCCAGGTCGTTGCGGAAGGACAGCAGCCGGTCCATCAGCTCGCGGGCGTCGTCGAGTCGGCCCGAGGCCGCGTACTGCTGCACGAGCCAGAACGAGCACGCGAGGAACGGGTGCTCGTCGCCCGGCAAGCCGTCGACCCCGCTCGTGGTGCGGTAGCGCAGGAGCAGACCGTCCTGGAGGAGGTCCTCCTCGATCGCGGCCACCGTCGCGAGCATGCGCGGGTCGTCGGGCGCCACGTAGCCGATCTGCGCGAGGACGAGCAGCGACGCGTCGACCTCGGTCGTCCCGGCATGCTGGACGTAGCACCCGCGTGCGTGGTCGACGTTCTCGCGCTCGATCGTCTCGCGGAGGGTCTCGCGCAGGGCCTCCCAACGTTCGACGGGCCCGTCCATGCCGTGCTCGCGGACCGCTCGGACGCCGCGGTCGAGCGCCGCCCAGATCATGGCGCGCGAGTGGGTGAAGTGCTGCTCGTCGCCCCGCACCTCCCAGATGCCGCGGTCGGGACGGTTCCAGTGCTCCTCGAGGACGCCGAGCAGCGCGCGCTGGAGGCTCCACGAGAAGTCGTCGTCCGCGAGACCGACCGAGCGCGCCTCGTCGAGGGCGATCATCACGGACCCGAAGACGTCGCCCTGGTATTGCGTGTAGGCGCCGTTGCCGACGCGCACGGGGGCGGCACCGAGGTAGCCGGGGAGGCTGTCGAGCTCCTCCTCCACGAGGTGGCGTTCGCCCGCGAGGCCGTACATGATCTGCAGGTCGTTCGGATCACCGGCGATCGCCCGGAGGAGCCACCTGCGCCAGTCGTGCGCCTCCTCAGTGAAGCCGTGCTGCATGAGGGCTTCGAGGGTCAGCGAGGCGTCGCGCAGCCAGACGTAGCGGTAGTCCCAGTTGCGGACGCCCCCGAACGACTCCGGCAGGCTCGTGGTCGCGGCGGCGACGATACCCCCGGTGTCCTCGTGCGTGAGGGCGCGGAGGACGAGGAGCGACCGCACGACCGACTCCTCGTACTCGTCGGCGGGATCGCAGCGGGACGCCCAGTCGCGCCACCAGGCGATCGTGTGGTCGATGCGCGGGCCGACGTCGACCGGGTCCGGCACCTCGCGGTGCGAGGGGTACCAGGTGAGGGTGAGATCGACGGTCTCGCCCGCGGAGACCTCGACGGTCGCCGAGTGGGCGTGATCGGACGCCGTCAGGTGCACACCGCGGACCACGACGGCGTCGGGGCCGGCGACCGCGACGATCCCGGAGCCGTCCGGGAGCTGCCGCACCCACGGGATCGCGTCGGCGTACCCGAAGCGGAGGCGAACCTCGACGTCGACCGCGACGGTGCCGCTGAGCCCCTCGACCCGGCGGACCACATCCGCCCGGCGGTCGCCGTGGGGCATGAGGTCGGTCACGCGCACCTGGCCGTCGGGGGTCGTCCAGACGGTCTCGAGGACGAAGGTGTCGTCGAGGTAGGCGCGGCTCGCCGTCGCCTGAGCGTCGGCGGGCCGGACCGTCCAACAGCCGTGGTCCTCGGTGCCGAGCAGCGCACCGAACATCGAGGGCGAGTCGAACCGGGGGAGGCACAGCCAGTCGATGCTGCCTTCCGACGACACGAGCGCGGCGGTGTGGCAATCACCGATGAGGGCGTAATCCTCGATGGGGCTGGGCATGCACCCATGCTGCCACGCCGCCGCGCGCCTGCCTGGGAGTGATGCTCCGTGACTTCTCAGGGTGGATCGGGTAACGTAGGTGAGTCGGCTCTAGACACCGCGTTTGTACCGCGGAGGGTTATGTCAGTCTGGTGGGCCGGTTTCGTCGGAGAGCACTCCGCGAACACACACATGATGTGGACGGCCCCGGCCAGTGATCGCCCGGGTATGAGCATGCCGCAGCGCAGCCGAGGTTTCGGATGGCGCTGTGTGAGTCATGCAGGTTGTTCATGCGAACGAGTTATAACCCGGAAAGCATTTCTCCATGCCCAAGAACAACACCCCCGCCGGCAAACGCCCGGCCAAGAACTTCGACCCCAAGTCCAAGTACGGCGAGAACAAGCGGCCTTTCGGCTCACGCCCAGGCGCGAAGTCCGGCAGCAAGAGCGAAGGCCACCGCGGCTACCGTCCCGACGCCGGTGGAGCGCCGCAGAAGTCACGCTGGAACGCAGACGAGCGTGCCGAGCGCGCCGCCCGCTTCGAGTCGGAGGAGCGCGGCGACCGCGCACCCCGCGGCGACCGCAATGAGCGTCCTGCGTACAACCGTGGTGGCGACCGGAACGAGCGTCCCGCGTACAGCCGTGGTGGCGACCGGAACGAGCGTCCCGCGTACAACCGTGGTGGCGACCGCAACGAGCGCCCCGCCTACAACCGTGGCGAGAGGACTGAGCGTCCTTCGTACGGTGACCGGAACGAGCGTCCTGCGTACAACCGCGGTGGCGACCGGAACGAGCGCCCGTCCTACAACCGTGGCGAGCGGTCCGAGCGTCCGTCCTACGGTGACCGGAACGAGCGTCCTGCGTACAACCGTGGCGAGCGGTCCGAGCGTCCCTCCTACGGTGACCGGAACGAGCGTCCTGCGTACAACCGTGGTGAGCGGTCCGAGCGTCCCTCGTACGGCGACCGGAACGACCGCCCGGCCTCGAACCGTGGTGGCGACCGCACCGAGCGTCCGGCGTACAACCGTGGCGAGCGGTCCGAGCGTCCCTCCTACGGCGACCGGAACGACCGTCCCGCGAACAACCGTGGTGGCGACCGCAACGAGCGCCCGGCCTACAACCGGGGTGAGCGCACGGAGCGTCCCTCGTACGGTGACCGCACCGAGCGTCCCGCGTACAACCGTGGCGAGCGGTCCGAGCGTCCCTCCTACGGTGACCGCACCGAGCGTCCCTCCTACGGTGACCGCCCGGCCCGTCAGGGTGACCCGCGTCAGGCGAACCGCACCGACCGCCCCGCGCGTTCCTACGACGACCGTCCGAAGCGTTCCTTCGAGGAGCGCCCGGCGCGTTCGTACGACGACCGCCCCAAGCGGTCCTTCGACGACCGCCCGAAGCGCTCGTTCGACGACCGCGGCGCGTCCGACGCCGGCCGTGGCAGCGACTACTACCCGAAGCGCGACGCCGGCTCCTACACGCCCCAGGACGATGTGGTGCTCGAGCGCCTCGAGGCCGACGCGATCCAGGCCGGCGACGTCGAGGGTGTGACCTTCGAGAGCCTCGGCCTCGGCGGCAACATCGTCCGTGCACTGGCCGAGCTCGGCGCCGACAGCCCGTTCCCGATCCAGGCGGCGACCATTCCGGATGTCATCGCGGGCCGCGACGTGCTCGGCCGTGGCCGCACCGGCTCCGGCAAGACCATCGCCTTCGGTGCCCCGCTCGTCGAGAAGCTCATGGAGAACGGCGGCGGCAAGAACCGCAAGCCGGGTCGCAAGCCCCGCGCCCTCATCCTCGCCCCGACGCGTGAGCTCGCCCTGCAGATCGACCGCACCGTGCAGCCCATCGCGCGCGCCGTCGGCCTCTTCACCACCCAGATCTACGGCGGTGTCCCGCAGGGTCGCCAGGTCGGCGCACTGCAGCGCGGCGTCGACATCATCGTCGGCACGCCCGGTCGCATCGAGGACCTCATCGAGCAGGGTCGCCTCGACCTCTCGCAGGTCACGGTGACCGTCCTCGACGAGGCCGACCACATGTGCGACCTCGGCTTCCTCGAGCCCGTGCAGCGCATCCTGCGTCGCACCGCGCCCGATGGCCAGAAGCTCCTCTTCTCCGCCACCCTCGACAAGGGTGTCGCAGCCCTCGTCAACGAGTTCCTCCCGAACCCGTCGGTGCACGAGGTCGCCGGTGAGGACCAGGCGTCCTCCACGATCGATCACCGCGTGCTGGTGGTGGAGCACAAGGGCAAGGACCGCCTCATCGAGGAGCTCGTCAACCGCACCGAGAAGACCCTCGTGTTCGCTCGCACCCGGGCCTACGCCGAGCGTCTCGCGGAGCAGCTCGGCATGGCGGGCATCCCCGCCGTCTCGCTCCACGGCGACCTCAACCAGGCGCGCCGCACGCGCAACCTGGAGAAGCTCACCTCGGGTCGGGTCAACGTGCTCGTCGCCACCGACGTCGCCGCCCGCGGCATCCACGTCGACGACATCACGCTCGTCGTGCAGGCCGACGCCCCGGACGAGTACAAGACGTACCTGCACCGTGCCGGCCGCACCGGTCGTGCCGGCAAGATCGGTCGCGTCGTCACGATCATCCCCAAGGCCCGTCGCCGCCGGATGACCGAACTGCTCGACCGCGCTGAGATCGAGGCCGCGTTCGACGACGCCGCCCCCGGCGACCAGCTCGTCGAGGACATCGCCACCGCGNGCGTTCTCGCGTGTCAGGGGGTGAGGGCAGCCCGCTCGTCGTCGCGCGGCGCGGGGATGACGGCGTCGTCGACCCCGTCGAAGGTCCGGACCGGACGGGTGGCGTCCCAACGCTGCCAGCCCGGGTCCCCTGTCTTCGCGAACGCGACCCAGGCGTCGTGCATCGCGGTCGCGAGCGACTGCGGGGCGGACGGGCCCGCCATGCGGACCGCCTCCGGGGAGTCGAGGTGGTCGAAGACGAAGCCGATCTCCATCGCGTGGGCCGCACCGAGCTCTCCCTCGCCGTCCCCGCCGACCGGGCTCCGCCAGGCGAACTCGTACACCCAGGTGTCCGAGCCGTTGTCGGCGCGTGCGTCCGCCAGTTGATTGAGTGGGACGCGGAGCAGGATGTCGGTGGCGATCGCCCCGAGGATCTCGCCGGACTTCGCTTTCGGACGGCTGCGGCGGAAGGTCCGCACGGCCGACGCACTGACTCCGAAGCGCAGTCGCGCCGCGAACAGTTGGAGGCGCGTGATCCGCCGGGCGATGCCGGTCGGGACGAGGAACAGTCGGTGCTCCTCCGTCGTCGTCCCGATGAGCACGGGTATGTCGGCGGAGCCGCCCGACACCAGGGCGTCCAGCGGACTCAGCGGCGCGAGTGGCGACGACGTCGTGATCGAGAATCCCGGACCGCCGGTCAGCGGGTTGCCTCCGCCCATCACCCGTTCCTGGGCCCCGACGAGTCCCTCGGGCGGCACACGGCGGAAGCCGGCCCTGGTGGCCGGCACGCCGAGGTCCTTGGCCATGAGCTTCGAGATCCGGCCGGAGCGCTCTCGGGGTTCCGAGCGCAGCGGGCCGCTCTGGATGATCGCCCGTCGCATCACGGACGAGGCGTCCGGGTGCGCGAGGAGTGCCGCGACCGAGGCCCCGCCCGCGGATTCGCCGAAGACGGTGACGTTGTCGGGGTCACCGCCGAAGCGGGCGATCTCGTCCTGCACCCACGTCAACGCCGCGAGTTGGTCGGCGAGACCGAGGTTCAGCGGGACGTCGTCGAGCACCGAGAACCCCTCGGACCCGAGGCGGTAGTTGATGGAGACGAGGACGACGCCGTCGCGAGCGAACGCGGTGCCGTCGTACGAGTCGAGCGCGTTGGAGCCGTGCACGAGCGAGCCACCGTGGATCCACACCATGACCGGGAGCGGGGTGTCCGACCGCTCGGCCGGGGTCCAGACGTTGAGGTTCAGGATCTCGTTGCCCGGCACCGTCACCGTGGCGAGCAGTTCGCCGACCGCGCCGGTGTAGGGCGGCTGCGGGGCGGTCGCGCCGGGGCGGGTCGCATCGCGGGCGTCCTCCCAGGGGACGACCGGCTGGGGGAGTCGGAAGCGGTCGTCGCCGAACGGTGCTGCCGCGTAGGGGACACCGAGGAATCGGGAGACACCCGCTTCGGTGACCCCGGTGATCGGGCCGCTGCCGATGGTGACGGTGACCGGCGTCGATCCGCCATGCGCAGGGATCGGTTCGCCGGTCGGTTCCAGGCCAGGGTCGATGCTCATACGGGTCCGTTCGTCGATGCTCGGGTGACCAACTGTATCGACGCCCCGGGTGCGGAAGACTGGGCTGATGCAGATTCGTCCCTTCACGCCTTCCGACACCGAGGCCGTCATCGCGCTCTGGCACACCGTGGGGCTCACCCGGCCTTGGAACGACCCGGCGAAGGACATCGAGCGCAAGTCGACGACGCAGCCCGAGCTGTTCCTCATAGCCACCGACGGCGATGGCGCCCTCATCGGCACCGCGATGGTGGGGTACGACGGCCACCGCGGGTGGGTGCACTACCTGGCCGTGTCGCCGGCCCAGCAGGGCGGTGGGCTCGGGCGGGAGCTCATGGCCGAAGCCGAACGCCTGCTCATCGAACTCGGGTGCCCGAAGATCAACCTCATGGTCCGGACCGGCAACGACCGGGTGATCGGGTTCTACGAGGCGCTCGGGTACGGCACCGACGAGGTCGCGCTGCTGAGCAAGCGGCTCATCCCCGACGCCTGACGCCGGTTCGTTCGCCCATTCTTGGGCAAACGGGCGTTGGCTCGCCCAAGAATGGGCGAACGAACGGGTCAGAACAGGGTCGGCTGGACCTGCAGGCCGGTCGTGACGAACTCCGGGGCGCGCTTGCGCAGCTCGGCCCGCTCGCCGTACCCGTTGCGCAGCATGCCGAGCGCCGACGAGCGGACACCCCCGGTGGCGGGGTCTTCGGTGCCGCGCTCGAGCCCGTGCTCGCGGATCATCGGGCGGATGCGCGCCGCCAGCCACTTCCGGTACTCCTTCGGGGCGTAGGCGCCGTCGGCGTACATCGAGGTGTACCCCTCGACGAGCTCGGGGTGCTCCCGCGACAGCCACTGCATGAACCAGGGTTTGACGCCGGCCTTCAGGTACAGGGTCGAGAAGAGGACGGTGCTCGCGCCGGCCTCGCGGATGCGCGACAGGGCGAGGTCGAGGTGGTCCACGGTGTCGGTCAGGTAGGGGAGGATCGGCATCATGAAGACCCCGACGTCGAAGCCGAGGTCGGCAGCCGCGCGGACGGTCGCGAGTCTGGCCGCCGCCGTCGGGGTGCCGGGTTCGATCGACTGCTGCAGCTCGTCGTCGTAGATCGCGATCGACATGGCGAGATCGACCGGTACGCGCTGAGCGACCTCGGCCAGGAGGGGCAGGTCGCGCCGGAGCAGCGTGCCCTTCGTCAGGATCGAGAACGGGGTTCCCGAGTCGGCGAGGGCGTTGATGATCTCCGGCATGAGCCGGTACTTGCCCTCGGCGCGCTGATACGGGTCGGTGTTCGTGCCGAGTGCCACCGGGTGCCTGCCCCAGCTCGCCTTCGCGAGCTCCTTCTCGAGGACCTCGGCGACGTTCACCTTGACGATGAGCTGCGAGTCGAAGTCCTTCCCGGCATCGAGGTCCAAGTACGAATGCGTCGGTCGTGCGAAGCAGTACACGCACGCATGCGAGCAGCCCCGATAGGGGTTGATGGTCCACCCGAACGGCATCACGGACTGGCCCGGCACGCGGTTGAGTGCGGACTTCGCGAGCACCTCGTGGAAGGTGATCCCGGCGAACTCGGGCGTCTGGACGCTGCGAACGAGGTTGTTCAGCTTCGCGAGGCCCGGCAGCGCCGACGTCGCCTCAACCCCGAGTTCCTGTCCACTCCACCGCATGCCTCCATTAGAACATATGTTCGAGTCCTGCGGGTGACTCCGGACGATCAGTTCCGGATGACGGGACCCGGGCCCGCGGCGAGACCCCACCACAGGAGGGCGGCGCTTACGAGCCAGAAGGCGACCATGAAGCACCAGTCGCGGGTCCGGAAGGGGATGCGGGTCCGCTCCGTGCGCTGCGGATGGGCACCGAACGCGCGGGAGTCCATGGCGAGCGCGACCCGCTCCGCGTGGCGGATGGCACCGGCCAGCAGCGGCACGACGGTGCCGGCGGCACGGCGGACGGCGGCGATCGGTCCGCGACCCTCGGCCATGCCGCGGACCCGGTGGGCGGAACGGATGACCTCCAGCTCGTGCCCGAACCGCGGCACGAACCGGTAGGCGGCGAGCGCCGTGTACCCGATCCGGTAGGGCACGTGCAGTTGCTGGATCATCGCGCGGACGAACTCCGGGCCGGTCGAGGTGAGGCCGCCGATGCAGGCGAGGACGAGGAGGGCCGCGAGTCGCAGTGCCGTCGCGAGGCCGACGAGCAGCGCCCCGAGGAAGAACCGGTAGTCGCCGACCTGGAACAGCAGGACGGATTGGTCGACGCGGCTCGGGTCGGTCCACAGGCCGAAGCTGAACGACATGATCGCGACGATGAGCGGCAGTGCCACGAAGAGCAGGAGGGCGACCGTCCGCGTGAGGCTGGCCCCGACGAGGATGACCACGACCGCGAGGGCGATGAAGAGCGCCGGCGTGACCGGGTCCCTCGTGAACGCGAGCAGGATCATCACCGGGAGCGGAGCACCGAGCTTCGCGAGCGGGTTCAACCGGTACAGGAATCGACCGGCCGGTGCCGTGCCCGAGGCGTACGGGTCGATCGTCGTGGCGCTCATCGGGCGGCCGCCCCGGGCAGGTCGTCGAGTCTCGACAGGTGCCGCCAGTCGGGGTGGTTCACCAGCGAGCGCATCGCCTGGGCGAGCGGCGGTGGGCGGAGCCCCGCGCGGCGCAGGAGCTCGTCGTCGCCGAGGACCGCGGCGGTCGTGTCGTGGGCGAGCAGGCGACCGCCGGCCATCACCGCGACGTGACTCGCGTGATCGGCGACGAGCTGGAGGTCGTGGGTCACGACGAGGACCGTGGTGCCCTGCGCGTTGAGCCCGGCGAGGAGGTCCAGGAGCTCGTTCGCCCGCGCCCGGTCCTGACCGAAGGTTGGCTCGTCGAGCGCGAGCACCGGAGCTCCGGCGATGAGGGCGCTCCCGACGGACAGTCGGCGCTTCTGGCCGCCGGAGAGGAGGAACGGATGCACGTCGCGTGCGGATTCCAGGCCGAACCGCCGCAGCAGGTCGTCGACGCGCCGCTCGATCTCGGTGTCGTCGACACCCCGGATCCGCAGGCCGTGCGCGAGTTCATCGTGGACGGTGTGGGTGATGAACTGGTGCTCGGGGTTCTGGAAGACGAAGCCGATGTGTGCCGCGATCGTCCGGACGTCGCTACGCCCCGGGTCGATCCCGCCGACGTCGATGCGCCCGCGGGGAGGACGGACCACCCCGGCGATCGCCTGCAGCAGGGTCGTCTTGCCGGCACCGTTCGTCCCGATCACCGCGAGGAAGTCGCCCGTCCCGACCTCGAGGCTCACCTCGTGGAGGATCGGGGTGCGCCGGCGGCCGCGACCGCGTTCGACGCGGAGCCGGTCGACGCGGACCGCGACCGACCGCCCGGTGATGGCCGGGGCGATGGCTACCGGCGGCGGCGTCGGCAGTGCGGTCCCGTCGAGTGCGGCGGTCAGCTCGGCAGGTGTCAGGGGGAGGATCGGCAGCAGGACACCGCCCTCCCGCAGTCGCAGGGCCGCGAGCGTCGCGACCGGCAGCCAGACGCCCATCTCGAGGAGTTCGTCGAGGTGGCCGAGCAGGACGTCGCGGGTCGGGCCGTCGAAGGCGAGCCGCCCGTCACGATCGAGGACGACGACCCGGTCGACGAGGTCGATGGCGGCGTCGAGGTTGTGCTCGACGAGCAGGATCGCATGCCGCTTCCCGGCGCCGTCGGGTCCGGAGACGAGTGAGCGGAGGGCGGCGTAGACCTCCTCGATCCCGGCCGGATCGAGGTTCGCCGTCGGCTCGTCGAGGACGAGGAGGTCGCTCCCCATGGCCAGGGCGCAGGCGATCGCGAGTCGCTGTCGGCCTCCGCCTGAGAGCCGGTCGGGGTTCTCGGCCCGGCGCTCCCAGAGCGCGACCTGCCGGAGCGCGCGTTCGGCGCGGGACAGCACCTCCTCGACGGGGAGCAGGAGGTTCTCCGGGCCGAAGCACACCTCGTCGAGGACCGTTCCGGTGACGATCTGGGCGTCGGGGTCCTGGAACACCATCGCCACGTGCTCGCTCAACTGCGCGACCGTCGAGGTGGCCGTGTCGAGCCCGCCGGTGACCACAGCACCCTCGAACTCGGCCGGGACGGCGTGGGGGACGAGGCCGTTGAGTGCCAGCGCGAGCGTCGACTTCCCCGAGCCGCTCGGCCCGAGCAGGAGGACCACTTCACCGCGTGCGACCTGGAACGACACGTCGTCCGGGGTCCACTCCTCGCGCTCGTCGTGGCGGATGCGCACCCGCCGGACGACGGTGGCGGGGTGCGTCGGCGGTACGGGGTCCACTCAGGCCCGCGTGCCGGCCGAGCCGCGGTCGCGCTGCAGGGGTTTCGCGATGGACCGCCCCACACCGGCTCTCGCGAGGGCCGCTGCGACCGCCCGCCCGAGCGCGGTGAAGGCGATCGGGCTGAGGACGAAGAGCGCGATGTAGACCGTCTGGGCGAGGGGTGCGAAATGCTCGATCCCGAGGACGACGAGCACGGAGCCGCCGAAGACGAGTCCGGCGATGCCCGCTGCCAGGTAGAAGACCCAGGCCCTCCAGGCGCGGTAACGCGACACGGCGAAGGGGATCTCCTGCAGGAGCCCGATCGCGAGGCCGGTGCCGAAGTACCGGAAGAACCACTGCGGGCTGAACGCCGCTGAGACGAGGCCGGCGGTGAGCCCGGCCATGAGGGCCACGCCACCACGTCGGAGGAGCGCCTGCGAGACGACGCCCGGCAGGAAGTACACGCCGATGATGAGGCCGTAGAGCACGGGGGCGGTCGCGGAGATCGTGCCGCCGACGTACCCGGAGACGACGAAGACGAGGCCGCCGCCGACGCCGATGGCGGCGCAGGTCAGCAGCAGTCGCGTACTCAGACGTTGCATGAGCCCACCTTCACGAGCAGCCGATCTCCTGAGGACAGCCTATCCTTTATCAGCCCGTCGAGACGCCGACCGACACCGCTCGGAACGGGGTCCCGAGCGCCCCGTCCGGGCGATCAGATCGAGCGTCGGCGCGGGGTCAGACGGACGTTCGGCAAGGGCGGCGCAGGGATGCGGTCCGTGCCGTGGCCGGCGACCGACCCGAAGCGCGGCGACCCCGCCTCCCAGTCCTCCCGGGCGGACGCGATGTCCTCGTGGCTGCGACCGACGAAGTTCCACCACATGACCAGCTCCTCCGGGAACGGCGTCCCTCCGAGGAGCACGAAGCGGGCGCCGCTCGCGCTCCGGAGCTCGAGGCGATCGCACCCGGGCGCCAGGTAGAGCAACGGGCCGGAGCCGAGTTCGACGCCGCCGACCTCGAGCGCCCCGTCGAGCACGAGGACGCCGTGCTCGAAGGACGGATCCACCGGCACCTCGACGACGGTGTCGGCCTCGATCGTCACGTCGGCACCGAGCAGGGGCGAGTGGACGGTCGCGGTCGACGTCACGCCGCCCAGCGTGCCGATGAGGACGGTCGCCTCCAAGCCTGGAGCGCGGTGGACGGGCAGGTCCGTGTGCTGCTCGAACGCAGCCGGCACCTGGGCGGCGGCCTCCGGGAGCGCCACCCACAGCTGGAGGCCGTGCATGGCGGCCGCCTCCTCGCCCACCGAGAACTCGGAGTGCGACACGCCTCGACCGCTCGTCATGAGGTTGAGCTCGCCCGGGCGGACGACCACGTCGCTGCCCACGCTGTCGCGGTGGCGGATGTCGCCGACGAGCGGCCACGTCACGGTCTGCAGGCCGGTGTGCGGATGCGGCAGCACGCGCATCAGTGAGCGGTCCTCGTCGAAGCGGTCGAGGAAGCACCAGGCGCCGATCATCGGCAGCTCGCGCTGCGGGAGGGTGCGATGGACGCTCAGGCCGCGGACACCGCCGAGGGGGACCTCGCGGGCCTCGAGGAGTCTCGTCCCGGATCCGTCAGGTGCGTGGCAGACGCTGGGGACCGGGTCGGCGTCGAGTCTCGTCATGAGCGCCTCCTTATCACGGACAACGCTACTCCCGCTCGGCCTGACCTCGGCCCGCACCGACGTGGTTGACTGGGCGCGGGGTCCGTCCGGCTCCGCCGCTGCCGAGATTGGGGATCCCATGGGCCTGTTCGACAAGCATGAGGACGCACCGGAACCGCTCGCCCGCGGCCTCTGGCACGACCGCATCGGCACGTTCGCGACCCGGAGCATCCAGACGCTCGCCATCGTCGCGGTCGCCGCACTGATCGTCTTCGCGCTGACCCAGCTCTCCCTCGTGATGATCCCCGTCGTCATCGCGCTCATCCTCGCCTCGGCGATCTACCCGCTCATGCGGTGGATGCGGTCGAAGGGGCTCCCGTCGATCCTCGCCACCTGGATCGCCCTCGTCTCGATCCTCGTCGTCCTCGGCGGCATCGGATGGCTCATCGTCTGGGCCGTTCGCAGCCAGTGGGACGACCTCGTCGACTCCGCCTCGAAGGGCTTCGGGCAGCTGCAGGACTGGCTCGGCACCCTGCCGTTCGACATCGACGAGAAGCAGATCGAGGACGCCAAGCAGACCGCGGTCGACTTCCTCACCTCGAGCCAGTTCGGCAGCGGGGCGCTCGCCGGCGTCTCCGCGACGGCGAGCTTCCTCACCGGCCTGGTGCTGATGGTCGTCGTCCTGTTCTTCTTCCTCAAGGACGGACCGCGGCTCTGGGAGTTCCTGCTCCGTCCCTTCACCGGAACCGCGTACGACCGCGCCAAGCGCATCGGCGGCAAGACGGTGGACACCCTCGGCGGGTACGTGCGCGGCACCGCCACGATCGCCGCCGTCGACGCGATCGGCATCGGCGTCGGTCTCCTGTTCGTCGGTGTCCCGCTCGCGCTCCCGCTCAGCGTCATCGTGTTCCTGACCGCCTTCATCCCGATCGTCGGTGCGACCGCCGCCGGCATCCTCGCGGCCCTCGTCGCACTCGTCGCCAACGGTCCGGTCGCCGCCCTGATCGTCGTCGGCATCGTCGTGCTCGTGAACCAGCTCGAGGGCAACTTCCTCCAGCCCGTCGTCATGGCACGCTCGCTCAAGCTGCACGCCCTCGTCGTCCTCCTCGCCCTGACCGCCGGCACCATCCTCGGCGGCATCGTCGGCGCGGTCCTCGCCGTCCCGATCGCCGCGGTCGCGTGGGGCATCATCGGCGTCTGGAACGGTCCGGACCAGCCGGCCGAGCCCATGCGGCAGAAGCGACCCGAGTCCGTCTGAGCGAGGCCGTCCGGGTCGTGGGTCCGCCCGCCGGATAGCATGTGATCGTGGACCCCCACGATCTCCTCGGCCTCGTCTTCGAGGTCTTCACCTGGATCGGCTTCGGCAGCGCCGTCGTCGTGCTGCTCGTCATGCTCATCGCGCGGGCGGCGGACGGCAGCTGGGTGGAGACGCACGGGGTCATCGTGGACCTGCCGGACGACGCGGGCGGCGGGGACGTCGATCGAGGTCCGGGGCGCGAGGTCCGCTGGATGACCGAGGCGGCCGAGCTGTACTCACGACCCGTCACGGATGCGGAGTTCGACGCCCTGCGCGACCCCGAGGAGCCGAACGTCTTCTACGCCCGCCGGGAACCGTCGCGCGCACGCTTCCGCCGGACGGCCGATCACACGAGGGCACTCCGCCTGCTCTTCGGCGTGACCTTCGGCATCGGCGTCGTCTGCTCCATCGCCTCGATCGTGCTGCTGTTCGTCGCCGACACCGGGGCCTGACCACCCGCTCCTCGGTCCCTGAGCACCCCTCCCGGTCCCTGAGCCTGTCGAAGGGCGACGCTCGGGTAGGCTGTGAACACGAGCGTCGACACCTGGTCCGCTCGCTCTCCCGGAGGCATCGCATGACGGAACGGTGGGCCCGTGTCGCCCGCGGCACCGCCGCAGCCGCGTTCGCCACCTTCGCCGCCGCCCTCTCGCACACGATCGGCGGGGCCGCCGCGCCGTCCGCGTTCGTCCTCCTGGTCGGTGGCACCTTCGCCGTCCTGGTCTGCGTCCTCCTCGCCGGCCGCCGCATCACCGCACTCGGGGTCGTCGCCTCCGTGCTCGTGAGTCAGCTCGGCTACCACGCGCTCTTCACCCTCGTCCCGAGCACCGTCAGCGCCACGGTCGCATCCGGCGGTGCGACCGGCCCCGCCGACTGGCACCGGCACGGGGTCGTCGAACTCGCGACCGGCGGCGTCACCGCGGCGCACACCCACGGCGACACCACGATGTGGGCGGCGCACCTCGTCGCGGCCGTCGCGACCATCGCAGCCATCCTGTTCGCGGAACGCGCGACGCTCGCAGCGCTCGCCGCGCTGACCGTCCGGATCCTCGCCCGCCGTGCGGCACCGACGCACCTCGTCCCCGCGCCCCGTCGGGTGCGCTGGGTCCGGGTCAACCGCCGTCCGCGCAACCTCGGGGTGGTCCTGCTCCACCTGCGACACCGCGGTCCGCCGGCTCTCGCCGCCGCCTGACCGACGCACCACCCTCCGACCGGGACGGGTGCCGTGCGTGGCCGGGTCGGCCCCGACGCAGCAGCACCCTTCGGCGCGCCATCCGGCGTGAGCCACCCCCCATTCCGCACGCTCGACGCCGTGCGGATCAGTCGACAGGACGATCATGAACGCAACCACCCCCCGCCCCACCTTCCGCAAGCCCGCCGTACTCGGTGCCGTCGCCATCGGCGCCGGAGCGCTCCTCGCGGTCGGCGCGCCGCTCGCCGCCAGCGCCCACGTCAGCGTCACGCCGACCTCCACGGCCGCCGGCTCCTACACGGTGCTGAGCTTCGCCGTCGGTCACGGCTGCGACGGCTCGCCCACGACGAGCCTCTCCTTCAAGATCCCCGAGGAGATCAACGCCGTGACGCCGACGGTCAACCCGAACTGGACCATCGACAAGCAGATGGCCCCGCTCGCGAAGCCCATCACCGACAGTCACGGTGAGCAGCTCGCCGAGCGCGTCGGCACGGTCGTCTACACGGCCAAGACGCCCCTCGCCGACGGCTACCGCGACACCGTCTCCTTCCAGGTCCAGCTGCCGGCCGACGCCGAGGGCAAGACCCTCGTCTTCCCGGTGACGCAGACGTGCGAGGTCGGCCAGACCGACTGGACCGACGTCGCGAAGGACGGTCAGACCGAGGACGACCTCGAGTCGCCGGCGCCCGTCGTCGTCGTGACCGCTGCCGAGGCCGGCGACCACCACGGTGGCGCTGCCATGGACGACGACGGTGACGGCGACCACACCGAGGCCGCTGCCTCGACCGACGCCGGCACCACCGACGTGCTGGGCCGCGTGCTCGGCATCGCCGGTCTCGTCGTCGGTGCCGCCGGCATCGTGATCGCTGCCTCCGCACGCCGCGCAGCGTCCGACGCGAAGCGCCAGGCCTGATGACGGTCTCCCGTCGTCGCCGTCTCGTCGGCACCGCTGCGACCGCGTTCCTCGCGGTCGCAGCGGTGCTCGCCGTGGCCCAGCCGGCCTCAGCGCACAACAGCATCGTCTCGACGACGCCGGCCGAGGGTTCGACGATCACGGAGCAGCCGGAGCAGCTCGTCATCACGACGAACGACAACCTGCTCGACCTCGGGGAAGCCGGCCAGTCCAACCAGATCCAGGTGACCGGTCCCGGCGACGAGCTGCTGTACTACGGCACCGCGTGCGCAGCGGTGAACGGACCTGCGCTCGTCATGCCGTTGCAGCTCGGGCAAGCCGGCGAGTACACCGTCGTCTGGCAGCTCGTCTCGACCGACGGCCACCCGCTGTCGGGCAGCTACACCTTCGAGTGGGCGCCGGCCGAGGGCCAGGAACTCGCCGCGGGGAGTGCGAAGCCCGCGTGCGCGACGAGCGGTGCCTCCACGGTCGAGCCTTCATCGGAGGCGGGCGGTGTCGAGCCGGAGTCGTCCTCTGGCGGGCTCAGTGGCGATGTGTGGTGGATCGTCGGCGCGATCGGCGTCGTCCTGATCGCCGGCATCGGCGTGCTGCTCGTGACCCGGCGGAAGCCGGAGCCCATCTCGGACGACCAGGGCACGGACACCCCGTCCGGTCCTTGAGCCGCACCCCGTCCGGTCCCTGAGCGACACCCTGTCCGGTCCTGGGCCGGCACCCCGTGCGTTCCCTGAGCGCCACCCCGTTCGGTCCCTGAGCGGCACCCCGTTCGGTCCCTGAGCTTGTCGAAGGGCGGTCCGGGCGATGGTGTCCTCGGCTGGCGAGGTGCTTCGGGGGCACGTCGACAGGCTCAGTGACCGGGGGAGGTGCCATGCCTCGGTCCCTGAGCTTGTCGAAGGGCGGTCCGGGCGATGGTGTCCTCGGATGGCGAGGTGCTTCGGGGGCACGTCGACAGGCTCAGTGACCGGGGGAGGTGCCATGCTTCGGTCCCTGAGCTTGTCGAAGGGCGGTCCGGGCGATGGTGCTGTCGGCTGGCGAGGTGCTTCGGGGGCACGTCGACAGGCTCAGTGACCGGGGGAGGTGCCATGCCTCGGTCCCTGAGCTTGTCGAAGGGCGGTCCGGTCGATGGTGCTGTCGGCTGGCGAGGTGCTTCGTGGGCACTTCGACAGGCTCAGTGACCGGGGGAGGATCGGGCGAGCGGGTTCCGGTCCCGACACAACGGAACAGCCCCGCCATCCTCGAGAGGATGACGGGGCTGTTCGGTTGTTACCGGTGTAGCGTGCGGGTGAACCCGCGGTCGGCTACTTTGCCGGCGGCATCAGCACCGAGTCGATGAGGTACACGGTCGCGTTGGCGGTCTTGACGCCACCGCAGATGACCTTGGCACCGTTGACGGTGATGTTGTCACCCGAGCCCTCGACCTTGACGGTTCCACCCTCGACGGTGGTCTGCTCACCGTCGATGTCGGACGGAGCGATCTGGCCGGGGATCACGTGGTACGTGAGGATCGAGGTCAGCGTCGCAGCGCCCTCAGGCGTCTTGAGGCTGTCGATCGTCGCGGCGTCGATCTTCTTGAACGCGTCGTCGACCGGGGCGAAGACGGTGAACTCGGAGCCGTTCAGCGTGTCGACGAGGTTGACGTCGGGGTTCAGCTGGCCGGAGACCGCAGCAGTGAGCGTGGTCAGCAGCGGGTTGTTGGACGCGGCGACGGCGACGGGGTCGGCCGACATGCCGGCGACGGAGCCAGCACCGTCCGGGACGGCGTCAGCGTAGGCGGCGCAGCCCGAGCCGACGAGGTCCGCTGCGGGGTCGGCGGTCATGCTCGACTCGGAGGGAGCGGAGCTCGGCTCCATCGAGGAACCGCTGTCGGAGCTGGAGCCGCTGGAACAGGCTGCGAGGCCGAAGGTCGCGACGGCGGCGAGTGCGAGCACTGCCATGTGGTTTCGCTTGATGGTACGCATGTGATTCTCCTTTGATGAGGTTTGGACCGGTTGTCGAGTGCCTCTCAGAACCGGCCCTCGATGACACTTCGGAGCCCCCACGGGGGTGGTTTGGAAAAAGATCCGATCGCGTGTCGGACGGGGTCGCGCATTAAGAGGAGCGAAATTCTTCGGATCCGTTCCTGTGGAGGGGCACCGGGGTGTCAGCCGCTGCGGCTACGATCGACGGATGAGCTGGAGCACCGAACCCGACTGGATCCCGGACGACGCGGACGCTCCCGACGACTTCGACGCCCCACCGCCCGACGACGCGTACCTCGGCGGTGGTGTCGCGTGGGGGAGCGGAGCGGTCGCGTCCGCTCCAGCCGCTGCGGCTCCGGTGGCCGCCCGTGCGGCGGGCCAGAAGTTCGCCACGGCGCAGGAGGCACTCCACACGGTCTTCGGGTACGACGCGTTCCGCGGCGAGCAGCAGCAGATCATCGAGCAGGTCTCCGGCGGCGGCGACGCGGTCGTCCTCATGCCGACTGGTGGGGGCAAGAGCCTCTGTTATCAGATCCCCGCCCTGCTCCGACCGGGCACCGGCATCGTCGTCTCCCCGCTCATCGCGCTCATGCAGGACCAGGTCGACGCACTCCTCGCCGTCGGCGTCCGCGCCGCGTTCCTCAACTCCACGCAGGATCCCGCTGAGCGTTCCCGGGTCGAACAGGCTTATCTCGCCGGCGAGCTCGACCTCCTCTACGTCGCGCCCGAGCGCCTGAGCTCCGACGCGACGCGGCGGTTCCTCAGCCAGGGCACCATCGCACTGCTCGCGATCGACGAGGCGCACTGTGTGTCGCAGTGGGGGCACGACTTCCGCCCCGACTACCTCATGCTCGGTGAGCTCGCCGAACGCTGGCCCGACGTCCCGCGCATCGCGCTCACCGCGACCGCCACCGACGCGACGCACCAGGAGATCACGCAGCGGCTCCACCTCGGCGAGGCGAAGCACTTCGTCTCGAGCTTCGACCGCCCGAACATCCAGTACCGGATCGTCGGCAAGAACGAGGTCCGCAAGCAGCTCGTCGCGTTCGTGAAGGAACAGCCGGCCGGCACCGCCGGGATCGTCTACTGCCTCAGTCGCAAGACGGTGGAGCAGACGGCGCAGCTCCTGCGCGACAACGGGGTGGACGCCGTGGCGTACCATGCCGGACTCGACGCCTCCGTGCGGGCGGCTGCGCAATCGCGCTTCCTCCGTGAGGACGGCGTCGTGGTCGTCGCGACCATCGCCTTCGGCATGGGGATCGACAAGCCGGACGTCCGCTTCGTCGCCCACGTCGACCTCCCGAAGAGCGTCGAAGGCTACTACCAGGAGACCGGCCGAGCGGGGCGCGACGGCGAGCCGTCAATCGCCTGGCTCGCCTACGGCCTGCAGGACGTCGTGCAGCAGCGGCGCATGATCGCCGAGTCGCCGGGCGACCTCGCGCACCAGCGCAACCTCAGCGCGCACCTCGACGCGATGCTGGCCCTCTGTGAGACCGTCGACTGCCGTCGGGTCAACCTGCTGCGCTACTTCGGTCAGCCCTCCACACCGTGCGGCAACTGCGACACCTGTCTCGAACCCCCGGTCACCTGGGACGGCACCGTGCCGGCGCAGAAGCTCCTCTCGACGATCGTGCGCCTGAAGCGCGAGCGCAACCAGTCCTTCGGCGCGGGGCAGATCATCGACATCCTCCGTGGCAAGCGGACCGACCGCGTCGCCCAGCAGCGGCACGACGAACTCGCGACCTTCGGCATCGGCGAGGACCTCAGCGACCAGGAGTGGCGCGGCGTCGTCCGTCAGCTGCTCGCACGCGACCTCCTGGCCACCGTCGGCGAGTACGGCACGCTCGGCCTCACCGACGGGAGCGCCGAGGTGCTCGCCGGGAACCGGCCGGTGGCCATGCGTCGCGAGCCGGAACGTGCCGCACGCTCCTCGTCGAGGTCGTCCTCCCGCTCGTCGAACGCGAACGCCGAGCTCGAGCCGGCCGCGGCCGAGCTGTTCCAGGCCCTGCGTGCCTGGCGGGCCGGGGTGGCGAAGGAGCAGGGCGTCCCCGCCTACATCGTCTTCGGCGACGCGACCCTGCGGGAGGTCGCGACGGCGAAGCCCGACTCGCTCGGTGCGCTCGACGGCATCAGCGGCATCGGTGCGAAGAAGCTCGACGCCTACGGGCAGGCGCTCATCGAGGTCGTCGCCGCCAACGCCTGACGCCGCTCCTGAGAGCGAGCTGCGACAGCTGTGGGGGAGGACCAAGTCGATCGACGGCGATCGGGCGGACCCTTGTCCACATCCCACAGGCGCTTTCACCCATCGTTATGACAGTCCTACCATTGTGGGAGGTTTTCATGGGTGAAAGGCAGGACACAGCGATGGTCGACACAGCGATCCGGACGAGCGTCAGCGGTACCACGGCAGCGACGGTCGAGGTGGCGCCGTCCGACGCGCGGATCGACGTCCCGGCGCTCGCGCACCAGCTGCTCGGCACCTGGCCGGAGGCCCGTCTCGCCTCTCGCGCGCTCGCCGCGAAGCCGGAGATGCAGCGCATCGAGGGCCAGTCGATGGACGACCACCGCGACCGCGTCTTCCACCAGCTGAAGCTTCTCGTCGAGAACGGCCAGGTGCTCAAGGCGTTCCCGAAGCGCCTCGGCGGCGCCGACGACCACGGCGGCAACATCGCCGGGTTCGAAGAGCTCGTCCTCGCCGACCCGTCCCTCCAGATCAAGTCCGGTGTCCAGTGGGGCCTCTTCGGTGCGGCGATCCTGCACCTCGGCACCGAGCCGCACCACGACGCGTTCCTGCCCGGCGCGATGAACCTCGACGTCCCCGGTGCCTTCGCGATGACGGAGTCCGGTCACGGCTCCGACGTCGCCTCGATCGCGACGACCGCGACGTACGACCCGGAGACCCAGGAGTTCGTCATCGACACCCCGTTCCGCGCGGCGTGGAAGGACTACCTCGGCAACGCGGCCGTGCACGGCAAGGCGGCGACCCTGTTCGCGCAGCTCATCACGAACGGCGTGAACCACGGCGTGCACTGCTTCTACGTGCCCATCCGCGACGGCGAGGGCGCATTCCTTCCCGGGATCGGCGGCGAAGACGACGGACTGAAGGGTGGGCTCAACGGCATCGACAACGGCCGGCTGCACTTCACCGGCGTCCGCGTGCCGCGCACCAACCTCCTCAACCGCTACGGCGACGTCGCCGAGGACGGCACCTACTCCTCGCCCATCACGAGCCCCGGGCGACGCTTCTTCACCATGCTCGGCACGCTCGTCCAGGGCCGGGTGTCCCTCGACGGAGCCGCGACGTCGGCCTCCGCCCTCGCCCTGCAGATCGCGATCACCTACGGCAGTGAGCGTCGGCAGTTCAACGCGGGCAGCGACACCCAGGAGGAGGTCATCCTCGACTACCAGCGCCACCAGCGCCGGCTCCTGCCGCGCCTCGCGACGACGTACGCGCAGATCTTCGCCCACGACCGGCTGCTCGTGAAGTTCGACGAGGTGTTCAGCGGCAAGGCCGACTCGGACGACGACCGTCAGGACCTCGAGACGCTCGCGGCGGCGCTCAAGCCACTGTCGACCTGGCACGCGCTCGACACGCTCCAGGAGGCGCGCGAGGCGTGCGGTGGCAACGGCTTCCTGGCGGAGAACCGCCTCACCGGCCTGCGCGCCGACCTCGACGTCTACGCGACGTTCGAGGGCGACAACAACGTGCTCCTGCAGCTCGTCGCCAAGCGGCTCCTCACCGACTACAGCCGGAAGTTCGCGAAGGTCGACGCCGGTGCCCTCGCCCGCTATGTCGTCGAGCAGGCGACCGACCGCGCCGTGCACAGCAGCGGGCTCCGGAGCCTCGCACAGACCGTGAAGGACTTCGGGTCGACGGCACGCTCGGTGAGCCAGCTGCGCGACACGAACGTCCAGCGCGAGCTGCTGACGGAGCGCGTCGAATCGATGATCGCCGAGGTCGCGACGAAGCTGCGCGGCGCGAACAAGCTCTCGAAGCAGGCCGCGTCCGACCTGTTCAACGCACACCAGAACGAACTCATCGAGGCCGCGCGTGCGCACGGCGAGCTCCTCCAGTGGGAGGCGTTCACCGAGGGTGTCGAGCAGATCCAGGACCCCGGCACCAAGCAGGTGCTGACCTGGGTGCACGACCTCTTCGGGCTCTCGCTCATCGAGAAGCACCTCGCCTGGTACCTCATCCACGGGCGCCTCTCCCCGCAGCGCGGCCAGGCCGTCAGCGCGTACGTCGACCGCCTCATCGCCCGGTTGCGTCCGCACGCCCTCGACCTCGTCGAGGCCTTCGGCTTCGCGCCTGAGCATGTGCGCGCACCCATCGCGACCGGCCAGGAGGCGCAGCGCCAGCAGGAGGCCGCCGACTACTTCGCCGAGCTCCGTGCCTCGGGCGACGCTCCCGTCGACGAGAAGACGCTCACGAAGAAGTCCCGCTGACCGCAGCCGGTTGACAGGAGGCATATCGTCGTCGGCGCAAGGGTCCGGCGACGATATGCCTCACCTCGCGCTGCGCGATAGGGTGCCGACATGACGTTCAACGACAACGCTCGTAATTGGGCTGTAGCCCGCTGAAACACTGGCTATGCGGTCGACGAGTCCGCAGCTGAGTCCGCAAACGCTCCCGTAACGCTCTCCACGAGGCCTGCCGCGGCCTTCCGGGTGCGGTCCTCGGCCGTCGGCCAGAGGTGCGCGTAGGTGTTGAGCGTCGTCGTCGGTTTCGCGTGTCCGAGCGCGCGCTGCACGGTGACCACGTCGCAGCCGGCAGCGATGAGTCCGGACGCGTAGAAGTGCCGCAGATCGTGCACGTGATACGGCGGCAGCCCCGCATCTTCCACGGCGTCGCGCCAGAGTCGGCTCATCGTCCCCGGGTGCGGTGGCAAGTCGTAGCGGCCGGCGAACAGCCACGCCTGCGGGCCGTGAGTGCCTGTCTCGCTGATCCTCCGACTGATCCGGTGCAGCAGCGCGTCCGGGACGAACACGAGCCGCTCTGAGCCGTACTTCGGGGGAGTGATCTCGCCGGCGTGGCCGCGGCGGTGGATGACCTGGCGCTGCACGAAGAGGGTGCGACGGAGGAAGTCGAAGTCACCGGCCTGGACCGCGATCGCCTCGCCGAGCCGGAGACCTGCGAACGCGCACAGCTCGACCATCATCTGCAATCGCTCGTCGACGGACTCGAGGAGCGTGTGCAGTTCTGCGGGCGTGGGGAGGCTCATCGTGTGCTCGAGCTTGCGGGCACGGGGGAGTTGCACCCCGTCCATGGGATCGACGACGAGCATCCGGTCGCGGACGGCGCCGCGCATGACCGCATGCACGTTGTTGAAGCGGGTTTTGATCGTCCCAACTGCCAGCGGCTTGACGGTCATCTGCTTGACCCACGTCTCGACGTGCGACCGCCGCACCTTGCCGAGTTCGACGTTCTGGAAGCTGCAGTGCTTCATCGCGAGTCGCATCGCCTTCTCGGTGCCATGGGCCCATAGCTGCCGTGCCGCCCACTCCTCGAAGAACTCTGCGACCGTTGTGCGGCCGGCCTTCGGGTCGACGTACGTTCCGCGCTTGAGGGAGACGTGGATCTCCGCCACGAAGTCGCGGGCGGCGCTCTCGCTGTGGAAGTGCCGGGCGTGCTCCTTGCCATCGGGGTCCCGATAGCGCGCCCGCCAGACGCCGTCCCGGATCTTCTTGAAGCTAGCCATTCCGCAGAGTCTCCCGCAGGCCATCTAGAGCCTGTCCATCCGCGTCGATGGTCTCCCACAGCTCCGCCTTCTGGCTCAAGATCTGCTGAACGATGGCTCGCGCGGCTTCCTGCGGTGACTCGGCCAAGTACTTCGAGGCGACCGCGACCTGATGGTCGGGGATCTTGCCGCGAGCGGCAGGAGCGTCCTCGTCGGAGCTCATGTCCAGGCGCGCCGCGAGCATTCGTTGGGCCGTGACGTATCGCGTGACCACCTCGGACAGCTCTACTCGACTGCGGGTCAGCTCGTTGAGTGAAGACTGCACGAGCGACTCCCACTCCTGCCCGAGCAGAGCGAAGGGTTGCGTGTTGAAGATGTTCGTCGTGAGGTACTCCGCCTCCGCAAGCTTCAGAGGACGTTCACCCTTCTCGACGCTCCACACAGTCGCTTGGGACCATTTCCAGCCAGCCTCGCGCATCAGGTCGGCCAGGGTCTTCTGGGGCATGTCGCCCCTCAGTGCCGCCAGATTGCGGCCGATGGTGGCATCTCGATCATTCACGAGTACGACGGTACTAGAAATCCCTATTGCACAACAGCAGGCGCTGTGTTTAACTGCAACTAGCTCATCTAATACCCACATACTAGAAAGGCGAGCCGATGACCAAGCTCCTCACCGTTGATGAGGTCGCGGAGATCCTCCGCCGCACCCCTGGCCAGATCAGGTGGATGCGCAATCAGGGCACCGGGCCGAAGAGCGCGCGCATTGCCGGCCGAGTCTTTTTCCGCCAAGAAGATGTCGACGAGTACCTCGAGCGGAGCTTCGCTGACGGGCAATCCCCGACGCTCAGTGCATGAAGTGCGCGGCGCTCGCCGCACCCCAAAACAAGAAGCCGCCGGCACCTGCATCAACAGGCCCGGCGGCATGGATCACGAAAGGTCATAACGCAACCATGGGCATTCTCTCACTCGCCCCCGACACCGACAAGGGCCGATGCCACCTCTTCGAGTGGTGCGGCGAACCTGAGCACGAGTCGCCATTGTTCGGCTGGTACCCGGCAAATGCCGGCGGTGCTCCGTTCCGCGACCACACCGCCGACATCACGAGCGCGGGGTGCATCGTCGTCCACGAGGCACCCCGCGACGATGGATCGATCACCTTCGCTGCGCCGGTCTACCGCCGCCACCTCGAGCGCGAGGATCTCGACCCCGCCAGTGGTTCCCCGGTGGTCCCATCACGTGCTGCCGCGCTCGCCGCATCGATCGTTCTGCCGGCGTCGTGGCGCCTGTCGGTGATCGCATGACCGCGGAGACCTTGGCTGAGCTCGGGCCGGAGCAAGCCGCCGACCGGTGCCGGAAGATCGAGGACACCTGCCAGCTCTATCACGCGCACTGCATCGCTGCGTCGCGCGCCACTTCGCGGACCGGCGAGCCATCGACGGCGTCGGCGGACGTGCGCGTGAAGTACCTCCGGCGGTACCTGTTGCAGTTGCCCGTGGATCCCTACGACTCGGAGCCGGCGCACTTCGCGGCCTACGCGGAGACAATGCATGCGCGCGTCGCGGCCGGTGAGATCACCGCGAACACCGACCGGACTCAGCTGTCGGCGATCCGTGGGTGGGGCGCGTGGGCGAAGCGCACACGAAAGGTGGACGAGAACCCGACCGAGACGCCCTCGGGCCGGCTGCGGAAGCTGCCGACGACACCGCAGGCGGAGAAGCTGGGGAAGCGGTACCGCAAGGACATGCGCGCCGCCGGGATCTCCGACAGCACAATCGATATCCGCGAGGGCGTCGTCTTCCGACGGTTCGCTCGAGGTAACCCCAACCTGGACCTGACCTCGATGACCGTCGACGACATCACATCGTGGATCGCCCCGCAGGCGCCTCACTGGTCGCCGGAGTACCAGCGCCTCAACTATGACGCGTTCCAGTCAGTGTGCGGCTGGATGAAGCGTGCCGGCCTGTCGAGGAAGAACCCGGCCAAGAAGCTCCGGGCACCGCGCGGAGGGGTCCAGACTCGCATGCCGTGCTCGGATGAGGCTCTGGCGTCTGCCATGGCGAAAGCGGACCCGGACGAGCGGCTGATGCTGCAGCTCGCCGCCGAACTTGGGTTGCGTCGCGCTGAAGTGGCCGTCATCCACGTCGCCGACGTCATCGGCAAGGAAGACGACTGGGCGCTGCGCGTCCACGGCAAGGGGCGCAAGATCCGGGTGCTGCCCCTCCCGTTCTCCCTCGCCACGGCCCTCCGCTCCAGGGGACCTGGCTACGTGTTTCCCGGCCAGTGCAACGGTCACGTGAGCCCCCAGCACCTCGGCAAGAAGATCGCGAACCTGCTCCCGCCGAAGGTGTCGATGCACTCGCTCCGCCACCGGTTCGCTACCCGTGCCTACGCCATCAACAAGGACACGTTCGCCGTCCAGCAGCTGCTCGGACACGCCTCAGCGGCGACGACCCAGCGATACGTCCACTCGACGTCCGCTGAGCTTCGTTACCTCGTCGAGGCGGTCGCAGCATGACGGTCACGCCGCGGACCGTTGACGCGCGCTTTGCGGGCGGGTATCTGGTCGTCGAGGCTGCGCCGCTTCCTCAAGACGCGGCGGCGGCGACCGTGCAGCTCAGCTTCCCGGGCGGAGAGCTGATCCTGTTCCCTCATGAGGCGTTGGAGCTCGCGGCCGCGCTGCGCGCGATCGCCACAGGGGCGTCATCGGACAACCCCGACACTACGGCGAGGGTTGACGGCGCTCGCCGCATTCCGACCTTCGCTGAGGCTCGTCGTTTCGTGCGCGAGGCAGGAAGGCCCGAATGACAGACGCACGACTGCGAGGTCAGTGGTTGTTCCAACCTCACATACTCAGCCTGTCTCGTGAAGCATGGCACCTCTACACGCGCGCGCTGATGTACGGGAACGAGCAAGGAACCGACGGCCTGATCCCTGCACACACGCTGGCGTTGATCTCGATGCCGTACCCGTTCGATCCTGTCGCAGCTGACGAGCTCGTGGATGCCGGCCTGTGGCGACGCGTTGACGGGGGCGGGTACCTGATCGACGACTGGACCGGAGCTGCCGGGCAGACATCGGCCGAGGAGGTCGAACGGAAGCGCAAGATGGCGCGAGATCGCCAGTCAGCCTGGCGCAAGAGCCAAGCCGAGAAAGAGGACTCGTCGACGCGTTACGGAGACGGTGACGTAACGCGTTACGGAGACGGTGACGTAGGACCAGGACCAGGACCAGGACCAGGCACCAGGAAAGCGACGACGACGAAGGACGCGCGCGGTCTACAGATTGTCGGCTCAGAGCGAAAGCCTGACGGCAGTAAAGCTCCCGCAGAGCGTAAAGATCACCGTCGGCGATCGCCGCAGCCTAGCTCCAAACGTGGTGTCTCCGAGAAGCAGCTCGACTACCTCCGAGATCTCTACATCACGACGACGCATGAAGCTCCGTCGGACGACACGCTCGACCTCTGGAACACGTGGACGCGCGAGCAAGCGGACGTTGCGATCAACGAGCTACACGGGGAGGCCGAGAGACAGAAGATCACCGGTGAGCTCGACCCCGCCGACGCAACCCATCTTTCAGACGCCGGCAAACGATGGCTCAACAACGCGACAGGAGTACCCGCATGACCATTTCAAATCGAGAAGACGCCGCATGAGCGCCCCGACCGCGTACGCCGCCGCGCTGCGCCTGGTGCTTGATCTCGCCGAAGCACCTTTGAAGCGCCTCACAGCGCTGAACGCGCTCATCGACGCCCGCGACCTCGACCCGCAGCTACGTGAGATCGTCACGGCGCTCGCCGCGCTCTACGGCACCCTGATTGAACTGCAGGCCGGCCGCAGTACCGATGCCGCAACAACGGTGCTGCGGCGTAACCTCGCGCAGCACGCCGCGGACCGGGCGCCGCAGCATGTGGTCCTCGCGACCCGCCTCACGATCGCGTCGCTCGAGCGCGATGCCGGCGAGATCGAATCCACTCTCGGCACCCTGAGTGTCGCAGAGACCGCGGCCGTCGGCCTGCAGCTCGCGATCGGGCATGTCATGACCCATCAGTCGCGCTTCGGCCCGTCGTCTGTCCGACGCCTGCGGGACGACCTGGCTCGCGCGATCGCCGCCGCGCAGGGAGGAACACCACCCAGCACTCATTGACCCAGCATCCACCGCCCTACACACGAAAGGCACCCCATGACTGTCAAAGACGGCGCCGACCGCTTCAACCGAGGCCGAGGCAACCGCGACACCAGCAACGACCACGTGAACGACAAGCCAAACGACCGCACCAACATCGACCCGGACGCCCCCAAGACCGTAGCCGGCGGCCGCGACCTCTTCGACCGAACCCACCCCCGAAAGGCTGAACGATGACCATCACCGACCACGCCCACGCCCTTCTCCCGAAACGCGAACAGTCCACGAGAGCCACCCAGCGCCGCTTCCACGAACTCAGCGCCGAAGCACAGAACATCCCCATCGGCGGCGCATTCGATCGGTACCAAGAGCTCCTGAAAGCCGGAGCGCCCATCGACGAACTCTGGGCCGCCATTCAAGACCGCGCCCAGGAGGCGAGAAACGGGCAACTCCGCCTCGACCTCATCAACGACCTCAGATCCGAACACCGCACCTCCGCGGCGCTCGCCGCATCCCGCAGCGACGTCTACACGGCGGATGAACTCGCAGGGCCGCTTCATTTCCTCAACGCCGAACTGACTCGGCTCGTCTCGACGGTGCGGCAGCTCGACAAGCAGCTTGGGTCGATCATCTCCGCAGAGGGGGCGACTGCTTCCGGTCCGAGTGCGTCGAGTGCGTGGCGACAGCTCCTGGCGTGCGTCCACGCCTACGAGGAAATCCGGGACCTGCAGCGATCCTTCACGCTCAAGCTGTACGAGGACGGAGAAGAGCTTCGGCCCGCGTTCGAGCTGTCCGGATATCTGCGCGACGCCTTCGACCGCGAGAGCCAGGTACTGGACTGGCGAGCGACCAAGGCGCGGGGCGGTGCCGAACTGGGGACGGGCGGGAAGATGTGGCTGGACTGGCTGCGCAGCGCCCCGAAGGTTCCTGAACGACGAGACGTCCGTACCTGGCCCGACGATGTGGACCGGGGCGCCTATCTCCGTCTCATCGCCACGGAAATGCACCCATGGGTGCCCGACCTGGCACAGCTGCAGGAGCGCCACAACCTCCTCTCCGACATCGTGCGCAAGCCCGCCAGTAGAGCGTCCCTCAAGCAGGCGCACGCCTCTCGCCGCGCCTACTTCGAGGGCTCAGGCATCAAGTGCATCACCCTTTCCCTGCCATCATTCGACACCGACCAGGAGTAACCATGCCTACACTGACACCCTCAGAGCACGCGGCCCGCGTCACGGCGTACCTCGCTCGACTCGACCAGCCCACGCTCGTACCCTCCATGGATCTCGAACAAGCGGCCGCCGAGATCCACGCCCGACTGTCTCGTGCTGCCGGTACCGGCGCAGCGTACGTCGAGGCAGACACCCAGCTCGCACGAGCCGAAGCCAACGACAACAACGTGAACGCGCTGAAGAAGGCGCGCATCCACTCCCTGCTCGCTGACTGAGCGCCCCGCTGCTGCCTCCGCACTGTGCACGACAGCTCCACACTCGTGCACACCCGCCCAGCGGCGGCAGCGAGGCGCAGACAGCCGAACCGGTCACCTCCCGCCTCTCCCCACCCCAGCCGACCGGCCGAGGGGGTGGGGGGAGGCCCCCTGGGGCCCCTCTGCCGGCGGACCGCCGGGGAGGTGAGGCGGAGGTTTTCCGAAATCAAACATGTTTTCAGGCCGCGTCATGGGGTTCCGATGACAGCGCGATCGCGTCATCGACTCCGTTGTCTGCGGCACCTGTTAATCTGTCCCCGCAAGACGCGGCGGGGTTGATACAACCCTGGACCGCGTGTCGATCCCGGCGGATTAGCGAATGGCTCCGCCGTGTCCGACGAACGTCTTCTCAGAGTTACTCTCGTTGCCCAGGTCAACGATTACATGCAAGGCATGGAGCGCGCAGCGCGCGTCACGCGAGAGGCCGGTACCGAGGCTGAACGCATGGCGCAGCGCGGGCGGGCGTTCGACGTTCTCGGTAGCTCGATGCTTGCTATCGGCACGGTCGCTGCAGTCGGCGTCGGTATGGCGATCGCCAAGTTTGTCGAGTTCGACCAGGCCATGTCGCTCGTCCAAGCAGGCACGCGTGAGTCCGCCGACAACATGGCCCTGCTGCGCGAAGCGGCGCTCGATGCCGGCGCCCGGACTGTCTTCTCCGCGACCGAGGCAGCCAACGCGATTGAGGAGCTCGGTAAGGCCGGTGTTTCGACTCAGGACATCCTTGCCGGCGGGCTCGACGGCGCCCTCGACCTCGCGGCCGCCGGCGGACTTGGCGTCGCGGAGGCGGCAGGTATCGCCGCTGTCGCGCTCAAGACCTTCAACCTCCGCGGCACCGACATGTCGCACGTCGCTGACCTCCTGGCAGCTGGCGCAGGCAAGGCGATGGGTGATGTCACCGACCTGTCCGCTGCGCTCAACCAGTCCGCTCAGGTTGCGAACCAGACCGGCCTCTCAATCGACGAGACAACGGCCGCCCTCGCTGCCTTCGCGTCACAGGGCCTCCTCGGATCCGACGCCGGCACCTCGTTCAAATCCATGCTGCAGCGACTCACTCCGCAGTCCGCCGAAGCAGAAGCGAAGATGCGCGAGCTCGGCATCAGCGCCTACGACGCTCAGGGCAACTTCATCGGCTTGTCTGAGTTCGCCGGCAACCTTCAAAACGCGCTCAAGGACCTCACGCCCGAGCAGCGCAACGCCGCCATGGCGACCATCTTCGGATCGGACGCCGTCCGCGCCGCCACCGTGCTGTACTCCGAGGGCGCCGACGGGATCTCGGACTGGACCGACAAGGTCAACGACCAGGGCTACGCCGCCGAGCAAGCCGCGATCAGGCTCGACAATCTGTCCGGCGACGTCGAGGCACTCGGAGGCGCATTCGACACAGCTCTGATCCGGACGGGATCGCCGGCCAACGACGCGCTCCGCGCAATCGTGCAGAGCGCCACAGGCGCCGTCACCGCATTCGGGGACCTCCCAGAGCCTGTGCTCGCCACCGCCCTCGTGCTCGGAGCTCTCGTGGCGGTCATCGGCGTCGCCGGCGGAGCTGCCCTCCTTGCCGTGCCCAAGATCGCCGAATTCAAAGCAGCGCTCATCGCGTTGAACATCAGCGGCGCTTCGGCCGCTCGAGGGATTGGCCTCACCGCCGGCGCACTCGGTCTCGGCATCGTTGCGTTCTCGCTGTGGGCCTCCCGCCAGGCGGAGGCAACGGCCAACGCCTCCGAGTTCCAGGACTCTCTCGACAAGACGACGGGCGCGCTCACTGGGTACACGCGTGAGCTCGTCGCCAAGAAGCTCGCTGATGCCGGTGCGTACGAGGCGGCGAAGGAAGCCGGCATCTCCCAGAAGGAGCTCACCGACGCCGTGATCGAGGGCGGCAAAGCACTCGACGACGTGGAGGCGAAGCTCGGCAAGAACAACACCGTGGCGTCGTTCTTCTCAGGCGTCGGCATCCGCGCTGGGATCGCGTCGCAGAACGTCCGCGATCTGTCCGGGCAACTCGAAACCAGTCAGAAGAACTTCAAGGACCAGCAGGAAGCGCCAGACGGCGCAGCAACCTCGACGCAGGATGCCGCCGACGCTTACCTCGATGCAGGCAACGCTGTCGACGATCTGCAGGGCAAGCTCATGCAACTCATCGACACGGTCAACGAGGCGAACGGCGTCAACCAGGACGCGATCTCGGCGAACAGCGACTACCAGGAGGCCCTGGCCGCGGCTGACGAGCAGATCCGTCTGATTGCCGAGGGCACTGAAGGCTACGCGGCGACACTCGACCTCAGCACACAGGCCGGTCGTGACAACTCCGATCTGCTGCTCGACCTCGCGTCGAAGTCACAGGACGC
Source organism: Plantibacter sp. CFBP 8804 (assembly GCF_014841225.1). Lineage (NCBI taxonomy): Bacteria > Bacillati > Actinomycetota > Actinomycetes > Micrococcales > Microbacteriaceae > Plantibacter > Plantibacter sp. CFBP 8804. The sequence continues at coordinate 202,952 of NZ_JACYTU010000003.1, read as the reverse complement.
AGCCAAAGCTCAATTCGATCTCGACGGCAACACTGCGAACTACAAGGCCACGCTCGAGGCAGGGCGTCAGGCCGTGTACGACCGAGCGCTCGCCCTGACCGGGAACGCGGACGCCGCTCAGCTGCTCACCGACAAGATCTATGCGATCCCCACTGAGCGCGAGTTCACGATGATCGCTGATACTGCGGATGCGCAGAACAAGATCTCCGCCCTGGCTGACACGATCGCGTTCGTGCAGCGGAAGGCCGCAGAGGGTATCCGCATCTCGGCGACGGTGACCGGTGTCAACACGCCTGTCCTGCCGGGGCAGGAGTACGCCTATGGCGGATACACCGGCCCCGGAGACAAGTTCGTGCCGCGCGGCATTGTGCACGCCGACGAATTCGTTTCCACGAAGGAGACCCTGGCGCACCCTGAGAACCGCCGGGCGCTCGACTTCATGCACGACGGCGGCATCATGTACGGGTTCGCCGACGGAGGACCTGTCAGCGCACTCACCGCACCAGACCTACCCTCACGGCCGCTCTACGCAGGCGCGCCGCTCTACGGCCACCACGCGCAGCAGGCGCCCGTCACCCACATTCGCGAGGGAGACACGTACTCACCGACCTTCCAGCTGACCCCCCTGCCAGGACGTTCCTTGCCCGATCAGGTCTTCGAGGCGTCGCGGAGGCTCAAGGCTCGCCGCAACTAGGACGAAGGGCCGCAGTGCTCGAACCATCGGAGCGCGTCAGCCAGCGGTTCGACAAGGAAGCGGCCGGCGAGACGCTCGTCGTACACCTGCTGCTGCCGCGGCAGGTAGGCATTCGCCCTCGGCGCCCACCCTGCGATCTCGTCCCGCTGCAGCCACTTCCACGCACCGATCATGAACGGGATCGCGAACGGGATCGAGAGCCCGCGCGGCGCCGCGCACACCACCTGACCGTGACTGACCGCGTTGCGCGCCAGGCGAATGCCGGCCATGACCGACCCATCGGGATCAGCTTCCCGTTCGGCACCGTAGGCATTCCCTCGTAGGCACCGCAGCCCGTCGTCCAAGCTCACAGCCCAGAACGCGAAGGTACCGACCAACCACAGCCCTTCCGGGTGCCCCTGGTTCTGCAGCTCATCGACGATCGAGCGCATGCCGGCGATCGTCGCATCGAACGTGTCAGGGAGCGCGCTCACTCGAACCAGCGATCCTCGCTGTCGGTCACCTCTCGGGTGTGTCCGTTCGGGCAGCGCCACTCCTCATGGCTGCGGTAGTCGGCTATGGCACCCCACTGCTCGCGTGGCTTCGCCGCGAGCTCCATCGGTTCGGTGCACTGTCCGCAGGGGACCGTCTTCACTATGACTCGTCGGTGGGGCCGGCGAAGAGATCCCCGGGTTCTCCGAAGCGGAAGTCTGAGCCGGTGCGGAACTGGACGACCTGTTGCACTTCCGGACCGCGGCCGAGTGACAGGGTGAAGATGAGACCGTGCGGGTCGAACTTGACGCGGTACGTGACCAATTCGAGCGGGAGATTGTCACCCATGACAAGCTCCTGCTTCTCGCCGACGATGAACGCGGCGCCTGCTCGAATCTCTAGAGCGTGCTCCGGGCAGGTTACAGTCTCCGTGTAAGGGCTGCCCTCGACGTTCGTTGCCACGATCTCGGTTGCGGTCCTGCCGCAGTTCTGGACGCTGCAGTCGCGCAACTTGACCTCCATTGGTTGGTTGGCAACGAGCTTAGCGAGGGGGCGCCGACTCGACTACGGACGACCTCCGTGACCCTGTTGGGAACGGCCGGCGAGGAGTTCGTCCCAGATCTGCTGTTGGCGCGGGAGGACGACGTTCGCCTTCGGCCAGCCGGCCTCATTCAGCCGGGGCGCCTTCTTCTGGAGGATAGAGCCGCCCGCGCTTCTCCGCATGGCGCTTCAGCGCCTTCGCTCCGCGAGTGGTTGTCAGTTCACAAGTCTCGAAGTCGATGGAGGCATGTCCCTCTGGTACTCCGTCTTGGGCTGAGTCGTCGTAGACGGTGAACGTATCGGACTCGGCTTCGTTCACGGACACTGCCCAAGTCCCTGCGGACTCGTGAGGCGTGGCTATCCACTCTGCATGCGCTCGCTCTGCACCGATGTGCTCGCGTCGGGTCGACAGGCGCGTCGGATCTGAGTTGTACGGCTTGAATGCCGCGCTGTTTGGAACTCCGTTGGTGAGCTGCAAGGGATGGACCTGGCGTAGAAGCAGCTCATCCGTTCCGGTGAGCGGCAAGATGTCCGCGTCAGGCAACCCTTGCGCCGTTCTGCACGAAAGTGAGGAGGGCGTCGAGACTGTACTCGACCTCGTCTTCGTGAGCTGACGAAGGAGCATCAAGCTGCTCGGTAGACAGCACGAGCGAACCTGTGTACTCGAGTGAAGCGGTGTATTCGACGTTGCCTCGAACCCACTCGATCATGATGCTGCCGTCCCCTGCCGGCGCAACCGAAACAGTGTCGCAGATCGGCTCGAAAGCGCTCTGGATCTGAACCAGGTCTGCGACCTGGTCTGTTCGAGGCGCCAAGGATCCCGGCCCGAGCCACCCGTCGTGCAGGACCGAGATCTCTTGGAATCGGGTAGTCAAGTAGTCACCTCCTGTTGGGGACGCCGCAGGCGCATCTGCGAGTGTGTCAACCGCTGTCGTCATCTCAAGCGCGCTAGCGCGAGATGACAGGGCCGTCGGTTGGATCCTAGCCGTATGACCCTGAGAGTTGCTAGAGGCTTCGGTCACCGCCATTCGCGCCGGCGTTGCCATCGCGGACGCTAGGAACCGCACCGTGTCTGTCGCTGCGTGAGGCTCGTTTCGTGCGGGACGCTCTGGCACAGTGACTGTTGCGCCTGACAGCCCGATTCCGGCGGCGAGGACGAGCGTTGTCGCGGTCGTCGCGAATTTCATGACCCGATGAGTTCCGGATCCGTGCCGTCGAGGAACGTCGTGATCAAGTCGCGGAACTCCACGAGACGGTCTCGTGAGACGTGGAAGCGCGTGATCGGGACAACAGGAAGCACCTGACCCACGAAGTCTTCGGGGCGGCTCTCCGCCGTAATGACGGGCGGCTGCAGATGCCCCACCATGACGTAGTAGCCGTCGAAGGGTTTGTCCCCGACTGGTGGCCCCTGCTGGAGCAACAATTGGTTGGCGCTAACCGGGAGGCTCATCTGGTCGAAGACCCACTGAACAGGAAGCTGAAGTTCTTGTGGTGCGTTGTCGGTCATAGGGCGAGTATGCCAGAGCTTTCGGGTTCTGTAACGCCCTCATCAGGTCCGCAGTGAGTCCGCAAGCGCCTCTAGAAAAGGCTAAACCGCCCTACACTGGCCAACAGCGAGAACCGCATGGAATCAGGGGATACGGAGGCGGGCGCGAGTCGCCTACAACACCTATGACGTTCAACGACAACGCCGACATCAGCGGGAACAAGGTCAAGCGACGGGGCCGCACGACCGGCATCGCCGTCGGTGGCGGCGCGGTCGGCGTCATCGTGATCGCCCTCATCTCGCAGTTCCTCGGGGTCGACGTCTCGGGCATCCTCGGCGGCGGCGGCATCGGCGGGGGCCAGCAGGAAGAGAGCCAGCTCTCCGACGAGTGCCAGACCGGTGCCGACGCGAACGCGAACGTCGACTGCCGCATGGGCGGTGCCTACTCGTCGCTCGACGCCTACTGGGCCGAGGAGCTGCCCGCGCTCGGCGTCGACTACACCTCGCCGGCGGACTTCATCATCTTCGACCAGCAGACGAACACGGGTTGCGGCGCCGCCACGAGCGCCACCGGCCCGTTCTACTGCCCGCCGGACCAGACCATCTACATCGACACCAGCTTCTACGCCGAACTGCGCGACCGCTTCGGTGCCTCGGGCGGACCGCTCGCCGAGATGTACGTCGTCGCCCACGAGTGGGGTCACCACATCCAGGCGCTCACCGGCATCATGGATCGCGCCGACCGCAGTGGTACGGGCCCGGCCTCCGACTCCGTCCGGATCGAAGTGCAGGCCGACTGCTTCGCCGGAGCATGGGTCGCCGCGGCGTCCGACACCGAGGACGCGAAGGGGGTCGCCTTCCTGAAGCCCGTGACCCAGCAGGAGATCGACGACGCCCTGAGCGCCGCGGCCGCCGTCGGTGACGACCGCATCCAGGAGGCCGCGAACGGCCAGGTGAACCCCGAGGCGTGGACCCACGGCTCCGCCGAGCAGCGGCAGCGCTGGTTCATGACCGGCTACCAGTCCGGTCCGTCCGCGTGCGACACCTTCTCGGTGTCCGCCGACCAGCTCTAGCCCGCGAGGGGTCCCGAATGGTCGGTTCCGCGTGTGCCGAGCCGGCCATTCGGGACCCCTCGCGAGCTGTGGGGCGATGGGTGCGGCATGCTAGATGAGACACGTGTCGTGAACACAGGAGGAAGTGGACCGTATGGGTGAGCCGTATCCCGAGATCGAGCCGTACGAGACCGGCATGCTCGACGTCGGCGACGGGCAGTCGCTGTACTGGGAGACCTCCGGCAACCCCGACGGCAAGCCCGTCGTGTTCCTCCACGGCGGCCCGGGCGGCGCGACGAGTCCGATCCACCGTCGGCTCTTCGACCCGAAGCGGTACCGCATCGTCCTCGTCGACCAGCGCGGCTGCGGCAGGAGCACCCCGCACGCGAGCGATCCGGCGGCCGACCTGTCGACGAACACCACCTGGCACCTCGTCGCCGACCTCGAGGTCCTCCGGAAGGCGCTGAAGATCAAGCGCTGGATGGTGTTCGGCGGGTCCTGGGGCTCGACCCTCGCGCTCGCGTACGCGCAGAAGCACACGAAGCGCGTCACCGAGCTCGTGCTCCGCGGTATCTTCACGCTGCGCGACGCCGAGCTCGACTGGTTCTACGAGGGCGGTGCCTCCGCGGTCTTCCCCGACCTGTGGGAGGGGTACCTCGAGCCGATCCCGGTCGGCGAGCGCCGCCACCTCATCGAGGCCTACCACCGCCGCCTGTTCGACGAGGACCCGGCCGTCCACGGTCCGGCGGCCGTCGCCTGGTCGCGGTGGGAGTCCTCGACGATCACCCTGCTCCCGCAGGAGGAGACCGTCGCCCGGTTCACCGACCCGCACTTCGCGGTGGCGTTCGCGCGCATCGAGAACCACTTCTTCACGAACAAGGGCTGGTTCGAACCCGAGCAGCTCATCCGCGATGCCGGCAAGCTCGCCGGAGTGCCCGGGGTGATCGTCCAGGGCCGCTACGACATGTGCACCCCGGTCTTCACCGCGTGGGACCTGCACCGGGCCTGGCCGGAAGCGGACTTCACGATCGTCCCCGACGCGGGGCACGCCTTCGACGAGCCGGGCATCCTGTCGGCGCTCATCGACGCGACGGACCGCTTCGCGAAGGACTGAGGGGCTGCTCCGGTCCCTGACGACGCCCTTCGACAGGCTCAGGGACCGGGGGCGGCTCAGGGACCGGGGTCGGTTCAGGGACCGGGGATGATCACTCCGTGAAGCGCGCCCGGCGGACGGCCTTGCCCACCCGCAGGGCTTCGCCGAGCGAGCGGCCGACGAGACCCTCGCGGGCGAAGCCGCTCAGCAGCTCGGCTGCGAGCGCGCCGCGGTCGACCTCGGGCTCCGGGCCGTCGTCGACGCCGTCGGCCGGGCCGGCGAAGCCGTCGTGGGCGAGCAGGATCGAGCCCTGGTGGCAGTGCCGGACGGCGTGGGCGACGCGCTCGTGCTCGCCGACGTCCTTGACGTCCCAGGCGGTCGCCGTCCACAGCACCGTCTGCAGACCGGCTCGTTTGACGGCCTGCCACGTCTCGATGCTCTGCGCGCCGTACGGCGGCCGGAACCACTCGATCGACTGGCCGCTCAACTGCTCCAGCTCCTGTTTCGCCGCGAGGGTGCGCCGGTAGGCGACCTCCTCGGAGAAGTCGGTGAGGCGTACGTGGTCGTCGCCGTGCAGCGCGAGCTCATGCCCGCCGGCGACGATGCGTTCGAGGAGCTCGGGGTGCTTCCGCGCGCGGCCGACGAGGACGAAGAAGGTCGCGGTCGCGCCGGCGTCGGCCAAGGCGTCGAGGACGCCTGGGGTGCCGTCAGGGCTCGGACCGTCGCCGTAGGTCATGACGACCGTGCGCTCCTCGGTGGCGACACCGACGATCGAACCGTGGACGGGGAGCGAACCGGTGAGGCGTGCGAGCAGCGCCTGCCGAGCCTTCGTCATGTGTCCACCACCCTGTGTGTCGATCCGTCCAACAGTACCTCGCCGCCGTGGCGAACGGGAGCGCGGGCGCGGCGGCGGAACGGGCGCAGGGAGGGCGGGTGTCAGGCCTGGACGAGCGTGGTGTCGAGCTCGCGCTGCTCCTCGAGCTGGGCGAGTGCACGGCGGAGTGCCGTGCTCGAGGTGCTCATCGTGTACGGGAAGTAGACGACCTCGACGCCGACCTTGGCGAACTCCGCTTCGAGACGGAGGCCCTCTGCGGTCCCGCGCCAATCGTCGCCCTTGAAGAAGATGTCGAACCGCAGGGCGTCCCACGCCTGGAGCTTGTCCTCCCAGGTCTCCTCGACGGCCTCGTCGACGAAGCCGATGTGACGGACGATCTCGAGGCGTTCCGTCAGCGGGACGATCGGCTCGATGCGCTTCCGGGTGCGCAGCAGCTCGTCGGAGACGACCCCGGCGATGAGGTAGTCGCAGGCGCTCTTCGCGTGACGGAGGATGTTGAGGTGGCCGACGTGGAAGAGGTCGAACGCCCCTGCGGCGTAGCCGACGCGTCCGACTGCACTGCGATCCGTCATGGTCTGCCCCCTGGCATGCTCGTGGTGGTGTGCGCACGGAGCCGTCGGGATCGACTCCGGCATTCGGCACATCCATCGGGCCTCTTGCGAGCCTATGAGGGTCATCAACGCTTGCCGAGTCCACTTTCGAGTGGCACCCGGACGGGGCGCAGGGGCGATCCCCGCGCAGTGCAGGCCAGCGTCAGGAGGAGAAGATGGCGCTCTTCATCGGGCGCCCCTGCACGAGCGCATCGGCGAGGGACCGACCGACCCAGCCTCGCGCCCGGAACTCGGCGAGCAGGGTCGCGGCGAGCGCCCCTCGGTCGACCTCGGGTTCGGCCCCGTCGTCGACACCGTCGGCCGGGCCGGCGAAGGCGTCGTGCGCCAGCAGGATCGTGCCGGGGCGGCAGTCGGACAGGGCGTGGGCGACGCGCTCCTCGGGGGCCACCGCACGTGCGTCCCAGGTGGTCGCCGACCAGAGGACGGATTCGAGACCGGCCCGACGGATGGCGCGCCAGGTCGCGAGATGTTGCGCGCCGTACGGCGGCCGGAACCATCGGACGGGCGTGCCGGCGAGGTCCTCGAGCTCGTGCTTCGCGTCGACGGTGCGACGGGTGACCTCCTCGGCGGTGAACGCCGTGAGACGACGGTGGTCGACACCGTGCAACGCGATCTCGTGCCCCTCCGCGGTGATCCGCGGGATGAGCTCCGGGTGACGGCGAGCGCTGCTCAGCAGGACGAAGAACGTGGCGGTCGCCTCGGCGTCGGCGAGGGATCGGAGGACGCCGTCCGTGCCGACCGGATGCGGCCCGTCGTCGTAGGTCAACACGACGGTCGGGGTGGAGGTCTCGACCTCGATGATCGAGCCCAGGACCGGCAGCGACCGCTTCACGCGATCCTTGAGCCGTGCTCCGAGGCCGCTCATGACCGCTCGTCCCGCGCGTACTCCCGGAAGACCACGCCGAAGGCGCCGACGAACATGCCGCCACCCTTCCGGATGGCTCGCGCGCCGCGCGCCCGGTGATGGAGCGAGCCGGTGAGCGTCCCGAACACGGAACGTGCCACACCGACCGCGGCCCGAGCGGCACCGCCGACCGCCGCGACCACACGGATCCGCGCCCGGTCACGACGTCCTGCCGCGAAGTAACGCTCCACCGTGATCCTGGTGTTGCCATGGCTCCACGCGCGCTGCAACGCCCAGCGCTTCGTCGCGCGGTCCCGTTCGACGAAGTCGTGGGTGACGGACTCGTTGCACCAGACGATCCGTCCACCCCGCCGGACGAGGTGCTTGCTGAAGAGCGTGTCCTCACCACCGCCCAGTTCGAGCTTCGACTCGAACCGCACGCCGAGTGCCCGGACCTGGTCGAGGTCCAGGAGCAGGTTCCCCGCCGCGGCCTCGCCGATGACGGTGCCCGTCGTGCGCTGCACGCGGTCGAAGAACCCACCCGCGACGACCCACGGGTCGGTTCCCTCCGGCAGGTGCGACTGCACGCGGCCCATGACCGCCGCAGCGCCCGTCGCCCGCCACGTCTCGACGATCGGGAGCAGCCAGTGCTCGCCCGGTTCCTCGTCGTCGTCGATGAAGACGAGGAGCTCCGCCTGGTCCGCCTCCGAGAGCGCGCGGTTCCGTGCCGCCGCGATGCCCGGGGTCGGTTCGACCACGTAGCGGACGCCGGGCGTCGAACCGGCGACCTCCCTGGCGCTCGCCGCGGGGTCGTTGTCGATCACGAGGACCTCGGTGCTCACGACGGACGCGTCGGCGTCGCGGAGCCACCGGGTCTGCTCCAGCACCTTCGGCAGGCTCGCGGCGAGGGTCGCCGGGCGTCGGAAGGTGAGGATGCCGACGATGAGGCGGACCTCGGCCGCGCGGGCGTCGGGCCTGCCGGCGGACGACCCGGTCATCGCGCGGCCCCGACCGTGGGCGCTGGAGTCCCGCGTCGCGCGGCGATCGCTCGTCGGTAGGCCTCGACGTGTCGTGCGGCTCCGAGATCCCAATCGCGGTCGACGAACGTCACCGGGCCGCGCGCTGCGGCGCGGACGTGCTCCATCGCCGAGAGCAGTGCCTCGGCGTCGAGCTCACCGGAGAACCGATGCACCCAGCCGGGCCCGACCTCGGCTTCGAGGAGTCGGTTCACCGCGTTGTCCGGCACGAGCACCGGGCGGTCCAGTGACAGGGCGGCGAGGGTGCTGCCGGAGTTGTGCATGAAGCGGTACGGGAGGACCACGAGCTCCGACGAGGTCGCGATGTCCACGAGTTCGTCGTCACCGAGGAAGTGGAGGTCGAGGAGGACGTCGTCTCCCTCGCCCGCGAGCGCGGTCAGGGTGTCGGCGAGTTCGGTGGTCGACGGTTTGCCGCCGACGCGGAGCGAGAGTCCTCGGGTCGTGGCCGCCGCGGATCGGAACGCCTCGATGAGGGTCTCGACACCCTTGTAGCGGCGGATGAGGCCGAAGTAGCCGAACCGACCGTCCTGCTGTGCCGCGCGCGGGTGACGGGCGAACCATTCACGGTAATGGCCGTGGGGGATCAGGATGGACGGTTGGTCCTCGGGCAGGGTCGTCGTCTCGTTGAGCGTGATCCGGAAGTCCGTGCGTCGGTCGATGAGGCGGAGCAGCGCGACCTCGACCCGCGAGATGCCCTGCGGGAGTTCGACGTTGTGCACCGTCCTGACGATCGGGGTCCGGGTGATCGCGAGCCGGATGACGAGCAGCACGGTGAGGCACTGGCGGAGGAACTGCTTCAGCGGGGTGTGCCCCGACACGAGGATCTCGGGCCAGTGGATGTGGAACGCGTCGTACCGCCCGAGGAGCGCGCCCTTCCAGGTGAAGTTCTGCACCGAGACCCCGGGGACCGCGCGGAGGTGGTCGGCCAGCATCACGAGATACGGGTTCGTCGTCGGGCGTGGCACGGGGAACTGCTGCAGGACGGTCAGGTGTCCGCTCATGAACCCTCCAGGGGTCGGTGCTCGGGTGCATCGGTCGCGCTCGGCGTCCGTCGGTGCCTTCCGGCATCCGAGGGTCCGCTGCGAGATCGGGGAGGCGTCGGGTGGTGTGAGCCATTGTGACATGGGCGACGGCCGAGGTCGCGAGCCGGACGAGGCTGCACACGGAGCCGAGGCAGTACACTCGGGGCATCGAGCGCCGGGTGGCCGTCGTCGAGGAGAGGTACGGGCGTGAGCGAGCCGGCAGCAGAGCAGCAGACCCCCACGTCGAGCACACCCGACCCGCGGCGCCGACGCCGGGTGGTCGTCATCTCGGTGCTCGCGGCGGTCGTCGTCGTGGTGGTGGCCGTGGTCGTGGTGTTCGCGGTGAACGCCAACCGCGTCGGCACCGGCGACGTCGTGAACCCGCCGGCCATCACGGGCACCCCCACGCCGAGTCCGATCATCACCGACCCGGCCGAAGCGCTTCCCGAGCGCGACCCGGTCGCCGGCGACGCACCGGTCGAGATCGTCAGCGGCGTGACCGTCAGCCTGGGCACGCTCGAGGCCGTCGACGGTGAGGCGAACGCACCCGGTGAGACCGCGGGACCGGCGGTCCGGTTCACGGTCACGATCGTGAACGACACCGACGCGAGCATCGACCTCAGCACCGTCGTCGTCACCGCGTACTCCGGGGCCGACCGCGTACCCGCGGAGCCCCTCACCGAACCCGGTGCCGTGCCCTTCGAGTCGGAGGTCGCGGCCGGCGATACCGCGACCGCGACGTTCGTGTACACGGTGCCCGTCGAGCAGCGGGACGACGTCACGATCATCGTCGACTACCAGGCCGGCGTCCCCGCCGCCGTGTTCCGGGTCACCGCTCCCCGCTGACCCGATCCGCATCCGCGCTGACCCCCGCAGGATCCCCGGGAAATCGGACCTGTTTTGGGGGTGACGCCCCTGATGCCCCCCGCGTTATGGTTCACGAGCGAGGCACCCCTGCACCTGGCCGGCGATCGTGGATCCGAAACACGATCGCACCCCTCGGCCCGTCCGCGGAGCCCTGTCGCGCCCCGAGCCCGCCTCCAGCGAAACCCGAGAACCCGTGTCCAGATTTCTGCGATCCCAGGATCGACCGAGCGCGCACGCGCCGAGCCGCAACGACGCCCGCGGCGTCCCGTCCAAGCTGAAGAAGCCCCTGGCACTCGGCGTGATCGGTGCGGTGTTCGCCGCGCTGCTCACCTTCACCGCCACGGCGGCCCCGGCGGTGGCCGACACGGTCCCCCAGGGCGCAGGCGAGGCGTCGACCGTCTCGGCGGACGCGCTTCCCACGGTGCAGATCAACAAGACCGTGTGGTCGCAGGTCGTCGTCGGGAACACCGTCTACGCGGGTGGAACCTTCACCAAGGCCCGTCCGGCCGGCAACGCAGCCGGCGTCGGCGAGGTCGACCGCACCTACCTGCTCGCCTACGACCTCACCACCGGCGTGCTCATCAACTCCTTCGCTCCGGTCCTCAACGCCGAGGTCAAGGCCGTGACGGCCTCGCCGGACGGTAAGACCCTCTACGTCGTCGGTAGCTTCACGAAGGTCAACGGACAGGACCGCTCGCGCATCGCCGCGTTCGACACGGCGACCGGTGCCCTCAAGTCCTTCGCTCCGATCCTCAACTACATCGGCTACAGCGTCGCGGCGACGAACAGCACCGTGTACGTCGGTGGCGGCTTCACCAACGCCGCCGGCCAGACCCGCAAGGGAGCGGCGGCGTTCACCAACGCCGGTGCCCTCCTGCCCTGGGCTCCCGTCACCGAGGGCGGCGTCGTCCGCGCCCTCGCGATCGCTCCCGACCAGTCCAAGGTGATCCTCGGCGGAGCGTTCACGACGCTCAACGGCAGCAGCAATCCCGGCTACGGCCTCGGTGCCGTCGACGCGACCGCCGGCGCGCTCCTCCCGTGGAACGTCAACGGCCTCATCCGCAACGGTGGCGCGAACGCCGCGATCTACTCGCTCACGAGCGACGCGAACAACGTCTACGGGACCGGCTACGTCTTCGGTTCGGGCGGCAACCTCGAGGGTGCCTTCAACGCCGGCTGGGCGAACGGTGACATGAACTGGGTCGAGGACTGCCACGGCGACTCCTACTCGGTCGCCTCCCACGGCGACGCCGTCTACATCGCCGGCCACCCGCACTACTGCGGGAACATCGGCGGTTTCCCGCAGACGCAGCCGTGGACCTTCCAGAACGCACTGGCGTTCTCGAAGACCACCACCGGCACGGCCACGGCAGACCCGTACGGCTACTACAACTACGCCGGTCAGCCGACGCCAAGCATCCTGAGCTGGTTCCCGGACTTCACGCCGGGCAACGCGACGAACCAGAACCAGGGTCCGTGGAGCGTCGCCGCGAGCACGAACTACGTCGTCTACGGCGGAGAGTTCCTCGCCGTCAACAACAAGTCGCAGCAGGGACTGGTCCGGTTCGCGACGAAGGCGGTCGCACCGAACCTCGAGGGTCCGAAGCTCAAGGGGAGCGCCTTCCCCATCACCGCGATCTCCCTCGCCAGCGGCACCGTGCGCGTCTCCTGGAAGACGAACAACGACCGCGACAACGAACTCCTGAAGTACGAGCTGATCCGCAACAACCAGACGGCCACGCCGATCATGACGAAGTCCGTCCGCTCGACCTTCTGGAAGGTCAGCAACCTCATGTACACCGACAGCGGCCTCGCACCGGGGACGACCGTCAACTACCGCGTCAAGGTGACCGACCCGCTCGGCAACTCGACGATGAGCGACAACGTCCCGGTGACCGTGTCCGCCGACGGCTCGACGTCCGCGTACGCGCAGGCGGTCCTCGCGTCCGGTCCCACGTCGTTCTGGCCGCTCGGCGAAGCCAGCGGCACCGCCGGCTACGACTGGGCCACGGGCGACGACCTGACGCTCACGAACAACACGACGCGCGGGACGGCAGGCGCCATCATCGGCTCGAACACGACCGCGACGACGTTCGCCGGCACGAGCGACAGCGCCGCCTCGACGACGACGGCGCAGAAGGCGCCGAACACCTTCACCGCTGAGACGTGGATCAAGACGACCACCGACCGCGGCGGCAAGATCCTCGGATTCGGTGGGAACTCCACCGGGACCTCCGGCAACTACGACCGCATGATCTTCATGAACAACGACGGGCGCCTGATGTTCGGCGTCTACCCGGGCTCCGTCCGGACCGTGCAGTCCTCGAAGGCCTACAACGACGGCGAGTGGCACCACGTCGTCGCAACGCTCGGTGCGAACGGCATGCAGCTGTTCGTGGACGGCAAGAAGCTCGACAGCCGCACGGACACGACGAGCGGCCAGGACTTCACCGGCTACTGGCGGGTCGGCGGCGACAACCTCGGTGGTTGGCCGGGCTCGCGCTCGAGCGACTACTTCGCCGGCGCCATCGACGACACCGCGATCTACCCGACGGTCCTCGACCGCGACACGATCGTGAACCACTACGTGGCCTCCGGCCGGACCTCGCCGGTCCCGGCCGCTCCCACCGACGCATACGGTGCCGCGGTGTTCAACCTCGATCCGACGTCCTACTGGCGCTTCGATGAGACGACCGGCACCACGGCGAAGGACTCCGGCCGGAACGACGGCCCGGCGACCTACTACGGTGCCGTCGCGAAGGACCAGAACGGTGCGCTCGCCGGCGTCGCCGGGAACCGCTCCGCACAGTTCGGTCCCGATGGTTCGGGTGTCGCCAGCGACACCGCTTACTCCAACCCGACGAGCTACGCGCTCGAGGCGTGGTTCAACACCACGACCACCAACGGTGGGAAGATCATCGGTTTCGGCGCCAACCAGCAGGGCGGATCGGGCGGCTACGACCGACACGTCTACATGGAGAACGGCGGTCAGCTCACCTTCGGGACCTGGACGGGCCAGACCAACACGATCACGACGCCCGCCGCATACAACGACGGCACCTGGCACCACGTGGTGGCCGAGCAGTCGTCGGCGGGCATGAAGCTCTACGTCGACGGTGTCCTCCAGGGCACCAACCCGCAGACGAGCGCCCAGGACTACACCGGGTATTGGCGTGTGGGCTCCGACACGACGTGGGGCGGGACCGCCGGCACGTTCAGCGGACGCATCGACGAGGTGGCCGTCTACGCACAGCCGCTCACGTCGGCGCAGGTCACCCAGCACCACGACCTCGGCCTGGGCATCCTGCCGAACGTCGCTCCGACCGCCGGTTTCGCCGTCACGAACACCGACCTCACCGCGCACTTCGACGCTTCGAGCTCGGTCGACACCGATGGGACCATCGCGACCTACACCTGGGACTTCGGCGACGGCACCACCGGCACCGGGGTGACGGCCGACCACGCCTACGCGGCAGCCGGAACCTACACGGTGACCCTCACCGTGACCGACAACCGCGGCGGCACGGGGACACTGCAGCACCCGGCGACCGTCGTCGCACCGAACGTCGCCCCCACGGCGTCGTTCACCGCAGCGGTCAACGCGCTGGGCGTCCAGTTCGACGCCAGCGCCTCCGTCGACACGGACGGCACGATCGCCTCGTACGCCTGGGACTTCGGCGACGGCACGACCGGGACCGGCGTCAACCCGGGCCACACGTACGCCGCCGCCGGCTCGTTCACCGTGCACCTGACGGTGACCGACGACAAGGGGCTCCTCGGAGAGACGAGCCAGGCGGTCGTCACGACCGTCCCCGTGAACCAGCCGCCGGTGGCCGCGTTCACGCCGACCGCGACGGGCCTCACGGTCACGGTCGACGGCTCGGCGTCGAGCGACCCGGACGGCACCATCGCCTCGTACGCCTGGAACTTCGGTGACGGCGCGACCGGCACCGGTGCGACGGCCGCTCACGCCTACGCCGCCGGCGGGACGTACACGCTCGCGCTGACGGTCACCGACAACGGTGGGGCCAGCACGACGACCTCGCAGTCCGTGACCGTCGTCGCTCCGCCCGCGGCGACCGTGCTGGCGAAGGACACCTTCGCCCGCTCGGTCACCGGCGGATGGGGTTCCGCCGATGTGGGAGGGGCCTGGACCCTCGATGCGGCGTCCAACTACTCCGTCGCAGGTGGCAGCGGTCTCATCTCGACCGCGGTCGGCCTGACCCGGACCGCCAAGCTGACCACGGTCGGCGCCACGGACACCGAGACGCAGGTCCGCCTGTCCTTCGACAAGAGCTCCACCGGTGGCGGAAACTACGCCTCGGTCATGGGCCGCGTCGTCGGAGCCGACAACTACGCCGCGCGGATCTGGATCCGGAACAACCAGGGCGTGCAGCTGCAGCTGATGAACGGCAACACGATCCTCAAGGCGGTGAACATCGACGGCTTGACCTACCTGCCCGGCACCCAGCTGCAGGTCCGCTTCCAGGCCGTCGGGACCTCGCCGACCGAGCTCAAGGCGAAGGTCTGGGCGATCGGATCCACGGAGCCCGCGGCCTGGCAGCTCACGGCCACGGACAGCACCGCATCGCTGCAGGCGGCCGGTTCGGTGAGCCTCCGCTCGTACATCTCGGGGACCGCCACCGGCGGCACCGTCGTGACGCGCTTCGGCAACCTGATCGCGCAGCCCTCCGGCTCGGTCACGGCCCCGCCGGCGAACGTGCCGCCCACCGCGGCGTTCACGCAGGCGGCGACGTTCCTGACCGCCTCCTTCGACGCTTCGACGTCGACCGACTCGGACGGCTCCATCGCGTCCTTCGTCTGGGACTTCGGAGACGGCGCCTCGGGGACGGGTGTCACCACGAGCCACGCCTACGCGGCCGCCGGTGCTTACCCGGTGAAGCTCACCGTGACCGACAACGCGGGAGCCTCCGCTACCAAGACCAGCACGGTCACGGTGCAGGCGCCGCCGCCGAACGTCGCACCGACCGCCGCCTTCACGACGAGCGTGACCGGCCTCGCCCTGACGACCGACGGGTCGGGATCCACCGACACCGACGGCACCGTCACCGCGTACGCCTGGGACTTCGGAGACGGGGCCACCGCCACCGGAGCGACCGCGAGCCACACGTACGCGGCCGACGGCACCTTCACGGTGACGCTGACCGTGACCGACAACGCCGGTGCCACCGCGGTGACCCAGAAGCAGGTCACCGTGGCCGGAACGGTCGTCGTGCCCCCGGTCACCCCGGCCACCGCGCAGGACGCCTTCGAGCGTCCGGCCGGTGCCGGGTGGGGGACGGCCGAGGCGGGTGGCGCCTGGACACCGGCGAACAACCCGTCCGCGTTCAGCCTCGCCGACGGCAAGGCCGTGATCACGACCCCGGCCGGCCAGACCCGGGCCACCACGCTCAACGGCGTGAGCCAGACGAGTTCCGACAGCAGCGTCAAGGTCTCGTTCGATCAGGGACCGACCGGCGGCGGCAACTACGTCTCCGTGATCGGCCGTCAGGTCGGTTCGGCGAACTACGCGGCGCGCGTCTGGATCCGCTCGAACAGCGGGGTGCAGCTGCAGCTCCTGCAGGGCGGGACCACGCTGTCCGCGGTCAACATCGCCGACCTCGTGTACGTCCCCGGCCAGCAGCTGCAGGTCCGCCTGCAGGTGTTCGGCACCTCGCCCACCACGGTGCGGGCGAAGGTCTGGGCGGCCGGCACGACCGAACCGACGAACTGGCAGCTGACGAGCGTCGACTCGACGGCCGCGCTGCAGGCGGCCGGCACGGTCGGACTGAACCAGTACATCTCGGGCACCGCGACCAACGGCCCGATCATCGCCCGGTTCGACGAGTACCTCGTCAAGCCGACGGTCTAGTCCACCGCGAACGAACGGCCGGTCGTCCTTCGGGATGACCGGCCGTTCGACGTGCGGGGAGGCGTTCATCGCAGCGGCGACGCCGAGGCGACGGCCTGCGTGCGTGACGGTGTACGTCAGCGACCGCGCGCGGCGGCCTTCGAGAGCCGGAGCCCGTCGACGACCCCGCGGACACCCGCACGGAGCGGGCTGCGGGTGCTGAGGAACTGCCGACGACCTCCCTGCAGGAGCACGGACCAGGCCACGGGGATGGTCGAGCGTCTCCAGGCCCGCACCTCGGCCGGTGGGAGGTGCTCGGCCGCGTAGAGGAGTCGGTTCCGGATGTTGAAGTAGTAGTAGGTCGTCGACTTGGCACGCGCCGAGGCGGCGTCCGAGCGGTCGTGGGTGCCGCCTTCGTCGTGGACCGCGGTGGCCTCCTCGACGACGGCCAGCGAACCGCCGACGGCGACCACTCGGTGCGACAGGTCGACGTCCTCCCAGTAGAGGAAGTAGGCGTCGTGGAAGCCGCCGGTGCGCGCCCAGAGTTCCACGCTCAGCATGAGACAGGCGCCGCTCAACCAGGGCGCCACGGCTGCCCCTGGGTGGTCCTCGCGTCGTCTCCGCGATCGGATCGTCCCGTCGTGCAGGTACAGATCCACCCCGTCGAACCAGAGGCTGCCGTCCGGTCGCTCGATCCGCGGAGCGAGCATCGTCATCGGTTGCTCAGCGCAACGATGCGAGAGCACGTCGAGCGCCTCGGGCGTGAGGGATGCGTCCGGGTTGAGGAGCAGCACCTGCTCGACGCCGAGTCCGATCGCCCGGGCGACGCCGAGGTTCATGCCGGCACCGAACCCGAGGTTGTCGTCGGGCAGGAGGAGGTCCCAGCGCTCCGCGTCGGCGAGCCGCGTGACGGCGTCGCGTGCGGCAGGGGAGGAGTAGTTGTCGACGACGACGGTCCGGAGGCCCGGTACGGCGCGGGTCAGGGTCGCGAGGTTCTGCTCGAGGAGTGCGGGGTCGCCGTAGTTCACGACGACGATGCCGATCCCCTCGGGTGAACGCACGGGTCCGGTCATGCTGCGTCCCCGCGGCGGTGCTCGGACGCGAGGGCCGCCGGGTGTCGTCCCGCCGCAGGGCCGTCGGTGCCGACCTTCAGGATGAGGGCGAGCCCCAGGAACAGGGTGAGCGTCGGAACGGAACTGTAGAGCGGACTGAAGAAGAGGTCCCAACAGGTCCGCACCCCCAGGAAGATGACGACCGCGCTCGCGTTGCGTCGTGCGATGCCGTGCCCGAGGCCGTAGATGGTCAACCAGGCGATCAGCGCGGCCAGGGCGAGCCCGATGAGGCCGAAGCGGACCCAGAGGTCGCCGATGGTGGAGTGGACCTCGAACCCGGTCCCGAACATGAAGCGTTCGACGTAGCCGTTGTTCGGGTCGTACCCGATGGAGGCCATGCCGGTCTTGGCGACCAGCACGTCGCTCAGGGAGGCGTAGGTGCCGCTCCCGTACCCCGTCGGCTGGTGGAGGAAGAGGGCGGCGGTCGCGGCGAGCTCCGGTCGTCCGCCGAGGAGGATGGATCCCGACTGATCGAGTTGCGCGACGGTGCGACTCTGGGTCTCCGCGCCGAACACCCCGTCGAGGAGGAGGGCCTGGCCGATGTTGAACACGAACGCCGCGGCGATGCCGATCCCGATGATGACCCGGGCGGTCGACGCCTTGCGGCTCTTGCCGGCGGAGCGCATCTGCCAGGCGACGAGGCAGAGGGTCAGGAGCAGGATCGCGAACAGCGACCGGGAGTCGTTGAGGATCGACACGGCTGCGAGGGCGGCGACGACGGCGACCTCGATCCAACGGCGGCGGGTCGCCAGGGCCAGTCCGAGCAGGATCACGGTCAACGGCACCGAGTACTGGAACTTCCACACGTTCGACATGTAGGCGGTACCGCCAGGGCCGGCGATGACGGCACGGACGAGCAGCCCGAGGCCGTAGAACACGATGATGTGCGACGGCGTCAGGACCGTCCGGGTCCAGACGATGCACGCGACCGACACGAGCGGGCCGAGGAGCACGATGGTCGCGCCGATGGCGACGCCCTGGCCGGTCTGGTGGTCGTCGGCCATGGCCGCCGTGAGCCAGAGCCCCGACACCGCTGCAGCGAGCCCTCCGAGGAGCAGGACCACCCCGCCGCGGTACCTCCGCAGCTCGCCCACCCAGAGGGGGAGCAGGATCAGGGCCACGCCGAAGCCCACGGTGAAGCCCTGGAAGACCTGGAGGCGAGCGCCGAGGAGCACGAGGAACACGATGGCGATGATGCGGTGGACCGTCGCCATGGTCGGATCGGTCGGTGGTCGGAGGACGGGGAGCGGTTCGAGCCGCTCGTCCGCGGGTGCTCCGACGACGCCAGGTGACGCGGGACGGGGCCGCGCCGCACGCCACCGCGGGACGGCGTTCGCCTTCGGGCCCGCGTTCGTCTTCGGATCAGTGAGCGACATCGACGGGCTCCGCTTCCGCAGCGAGCCGGCGTCGCTTCGCGAGGTCGCGCTGGACGTACCAGAGGTTCGGGACGACCTGGCAGATCGCCACGGCGACCGCGGATCCCACGATGGGGCCCGCGGCGCCGAGGACGGGGATGAGCACCCAGGAGAGGCCGAGGTTGAGCGGCACCATGACGAGGATGGGGAGGACCTGGAACTGGAGGCCCTTCGCGTCCGTCATGTACATCCCGACCGGGTACTTCGCGGCCTGGAGGGCGACGAACACGACGTAGGAGACGAGGATCGGCCAGCCGAGGGTGATCTCGCCGTCGGAGACGAACCCGGCGATCCACGGGGAGATCGCTGCGAGGACGACCGCGAGGGCGAGCCCGCCGCCGAGGAACCACAGCGTCGGGACGAGTGGCGATTCCACGCGCTTCGCGGACCGCGCCTTCGCATAGATCGGCCACAGCGCCAGCCCGGCCGCACCGATCGTCTGGATGACGAGGCCGAAGAGCTGCGTCGCGAGGTTGTACTGGGCGAGTTCCGGTCCGGTCGTCAGGTGGCTGAGCAGCAACCGGTCGGTCTGCATGGCGATGGGCAACGCGATCATCTGGACGACCATCGGCCAGGCGAGGGCGAACGCGGGGACGCCCGGAGCGCTGCGGAGCTTCGGCACCTCCTTCATCGCCTGCCAGACCTGCGGGCTGATCGAGCGCGCGGCGAGTACCAGGCAGACGGCGGCGACGACCCCGCTCGCGGCGTAGGAGAGGACGGCGACGAACGAGCCGCCGTCGAACCCGGTGACGACGAAGAGCCACACGCCGAGGAAGATCGCCGGAGCGGCGATCGCCTGCGTCGCGACCTGGGTGCTGGTCTTGCCGACCCCGATGAGGATGCGTTGACCGACGGTCATCGGCAGGACGAGTCCGAACGTCGCGAGGCAGAGGAACGCCGCGACGCTGCCGCCGTCGGGTGCGAGGCCGTTGCCGAGGATCGCCGGCCACAGGTCGAGGACGGTGATGAGGATGGCGACGAGCATGATGACCGCGCCCGACACGGTGAGGATCCGGAACGCCGTCACGATCGAACGCCGCACCTGCAGGTCGCGCTTCGGGTCGTCGGATCCGGCGATGGCGTTGATGACGACGGCGGCGATGCCGAGGTCGGCGAACGGCAGCAGGGCCGGCAGGCTCGTCAACAGCCCGTACTGGGCGTAGGCGCCGGAGCCGAAGTGTTCGATGATCATCCGGCTCGTGAAGATGCCGAGGACGCCGGAGAGCCCCATCACGAAGATCTTCGCGATGGCCGTCTGGCTGACGGAGGCCCAGATGCCGCCCCTGCCGCGCGCCATCAGCGATCACCGCCGGCGTCACGGAACAGCCAGGTGTCGGCGGCAAGACGGCCGTCACGGACGGGAAGGTCCGCGAGCACGTCCTCCGGGGTCCGGGTGCTGGCGATCGTCGCGAGGATGGCCTCGGCGAGTGCCACCGCGTCGTCCCCCGGCTCGACGACCCGGTGGCCGTGCTCGTCCAGCCAGCCGGCGATGCCCGTCTCCGTCGTGGTCACCACGAGGCAGCCGGCGGCGAGGCCCTCGACGATCGGCAGGCCGACCTGCTCGCGCCAGTCGGGACGCGGCTGAGAGGGCAGGACGAGCGTGCGGCTCGCGGCGAGGGTGTCGAAGATCACGGAGCGTGCCGGGTCGCGGTTGAAGGTGACGGACGGGTGGCGGTCGCTGAGCGCGGTCGCTGCGGGCTCGAGCTCGCCGGAGCCGAGGATGACGAGGGAGGCGCGCGGTTCGCGCTGCAGGACGATCGACCACGCTTCGACGAGCAGGGGGAAGCCCTTCCGCCCGACGAGGGCTCCGAGGAAGACGATCTGCAGAGGGTCCCGGACGACCTCGCTCCGCGCCGACATGGGCGCGGGCAGGGCTTCGATGACCGTGGACTCGAGGTCGGGTCGCAGGGGCAGGACCCGGGCGTGCAGATCGCGGGCCCCGGTCGTCCCGTAGACGATGCGGTCGAGACGACGCCACACGCGACCAGCGGCCCATCGCTGCGCCCGGAGTTTGACGCGGGACTTCAGGCGGGCGGGACGGGCGGACATCGGGTCGAGGTTCTCGATGGCGTACGTCACCACGAGCGGCCGTGTTCCCCGGAGGCGTCCTCGCAGGTCGAGGGCGAGCAGGGTGCTGAGCGTGGCGATGGCGGAGGACAGTTGGAGCGGCTCGTTGACCTCGAGCGCGGTCACGCCGGAGCGGACGAGCAGCCGTGCTGCGGCCATCGGCTCGGCCTGGACGAGCTCGACGCCCGGAGCGACGCTCGGATCGAAGTCGTAGCGGCGACGACGGTAGACGATGCTCGCAGGCGCCAGTTCACGGGCGCGTTCGAGGTGCGCGGTGCGGACGACCTCGTACAGCCTGGCGCGGGGATGGCTCAGGCGAGCGGGTGTTGGCATCGTTCGTCGGTCCCTTCGGCGCGTCGTCGGCCAGCGGCTCAGCGGCCGGCCATGGACGGCGTGCGCGCCGAGTCGTTCGCCGCGGGGGCGGCGGTTCCCGTCGCGGTGGGGCCGAGCGCGACGGCGTCGGGAGCCGACCGGTACGAGTTGTAGCGGTAGTAGGAACTCGTCTCGTCCTGCTTGAGGCCGTTGAGGACCAGCCCGATGGTGCGGGCGTTCGCGCCGTCGAGGGTCTCGAGCGCGCGGTGGAGCTGCTGGCGGCGGGTGGACTTGTACCGGGACACGACGATCGCACCGTCGGTCATGTGCGTGAGCCAGAGCGGGTCGGTGACCGGGATGATCGGCGCGGTGTCGATGATGACGAAGTCGTACGACTCCTTGGCGCGGTCCACCAGCTGGCGCATCGCGTCGGAGGCGAGGAGCTGGCTCGGGTTCGGCGGCACCCCACCGGAGGCGAGGACGTCGAGGTTGCCCCGACCCCAGGGCTGCACGGCCTCCTCGAGGGTGATGTCGCCGACGAGGACACTGGTCAGGCCGACCTCGCCTTCGATCTGCGTGTAGCCGGCGATGGAGGGGCGGCGGAGGTCGGCGTCGATGAGGAGGACGCGCGGTGCGCGTTCGGTCATCGCGAGGGCGAGGCCGAGCGCCACGGTGCTCTTGCCCTCACCGGGGAGCGCGGAGGTGACGATGACAGAGGTGATCCGTTCGTCGACGTCGGCGAAACTGAGGTTCGTCGCGAGACTCCGGAAGCCCTCGGCGATCATGCCGTTCGGGTTCCGCATCATCGCCTGCGTCGGCAGCTCACCCTTCCGCGTGCGGGCGACCGTTGTGAGGACGGGGGTGTCGGAGACCTGCTGCAGCTCGCGCAGCGACCGGATCCTCGTGTCGAGGAGCTCCCGGCCGAAGGCGTACAGCACGCCGATCAGCAGTCCGCCGAGTCCGCCTCCGGCGACGAGGAGTTTGGTGTTGGGCGCGAAGGCGAAGATGGGGAGCTTGGCCGGCGCGATGATCGTGAGTTGGACGGCCGGGCGGTCCTGATCGTCCCTCGGGGAGATGCCGTCCACCGCGGAGGACAGGGAGTTCGCAACGGCCGCCGCGATGCTCTGCGCCTGCTCGGCGCTGGTCGACACCGCGGAGATCTCGACGATCACGGTGTTGAGGGGCGCGTCGGCGCTGACCGACTCCGCGAGGTCCTGGACGCTCATGTCGAGGCCGAGCTCGTTGATGACCGGCTCGAGCACGATCGGGGAGGACGCGAGGACGGCGTAGGACTGCACGAGGTTCTGCACGTACGTGGATCCCTGGACCAGTTCGGTCGTGGAGTTGCCGGCCTCGGTGGTCACGAACACGCTCGTCGTGGAACGGTATTGCGGTGCCATCGTCTGTGCGAAGACGTAGGCTCCGGTCGCGCCGACGAGTGCAAGCACCACGATGACGATCCACTGCTTGCGCAGCGTTGCGATGTAGTCGCCGAGATCCATCTGACTCCCCCTGGTTTGTTGACACCCAACACCTCAGCGTACCGACGATTTCCCGGTTTATCAGGGGAAAGACGCCCCCACTCAGGGGGGTACGGGCCGTTTGATGACCCCCAGTCCGAGGGTGTCCACCGCCACGGTTGACCCCCGTTCGACGGGGTTCAGGACGGTCTCCTTCGGTGTCGGTCAAGGGGGTGTGGCGCTCACGCTACGATTGTCGGAATTCTTCCCCCGAGCGAAAACCGAAGGACGTCATGGCGCGGATCCTCGTAGTGTGCAGTGCCAACGTCTGTCGCTCCCCGCTCGCGGAACAGCTCCTCCAAGCCCGACTCTCGACCATTCCCGGCTTCGACCGCCTCGTCTGCTCGAGCGCCGGCATCGAGGTCAGTCGCGGGCACGAGATGTGTGCTGACGCGGCCGCGGTCCTCGGCCTGCCGTCGGAGGGACCGAAGGCGCCAGCTCATCGTGCACGCCGCGTCACCAAGTCGATGATCGGTGGTGCGGGGCTCGTGCTGACCGCGAGCCGCGCCGAGCGCTCCGCACTCGCCCGGCTGTCGCCCGAGGCCAGGTCGAAGGTCTTCACACTCCGCGAGGCGGCCGCACTCGCCGAGGCGCCCGACCAGGCGATCGCCACCTGGCGCCCCGGTGCCGGCACGACGGCCGATCAGCGTCTGTCCGACCTGGCGGCCCTGCTCAACGCCCGTCGCGGTCTCGCTCCTGCTCCGAAGCCGGAGCGCACCGGGTTGTTCGCGCGATTCGGGAGCGACGTCGACCCGCTCGACATCGCCGACGGACACAACCTCGGCAAGCGGGCGCACCGGACGACCCTGCGGTCAGTCCAGCGCTCGGTCGAGCGGTTCGGCGCCGCTGTGGAAGCCCTCACGCGGTAGCGGTTCGAGGGTCATCACTACCCCTGTCTTTGGGGGTACGCAGGGCGCGATTTTCCCGTTTTCCGACGAATGTTGGGCGGTAGGCTCTTCAGCATTCCAGCCGAGACACGCTTCGTGTCCGCGCCGCCCGAACGGCGCCTGGAGCGATGAGGAGAAGCTCGATGGGGGACAACGCTGCACGGCGTCAGGGGCAGCCGACGGTTCGCATCCTCGGCACGCACGGGATCCCGGCGGCCTACGGAGGGTTCGAGACGGCAGCCGAGAACATCGCCGTCTTCCTCCGGGATCAGGGGTGGCGCGTCATCGTCTACTGCCAGTCCGACGGCCACGGGCCGATCGTCGAGGACGAGTGGCGCGGCATCGAACGCGTGACGATCCCCGTCGGTCCAGACGGGTGGAAGGGCACCTCGCTGTTCGACCTGAAGTCGATCAGACACGCCTCGCGGTTCGACGACGTCTGCCTCACGTTCGGCTACAACACCGCCGTCTTCAACGTCCTGCAGCGTCTCAAAGGCATCCCGAACGTCATCAACATGGACGGCATCGAATGGTCACGGGCGCGCTGGGGGTTCATGAAGCAGGCGATCCTCTACGTGAACGAACGCATCGCGTGCTGGGTCGGGAACACGCTCATCGCCGACCACCCCGAGATCGAGACCTACCTCGCGAAGAAGGCGAAGCGGTCGAAGCTGACGACGATCACCTACGGCGCACACCGTGTCGACTCGGCACCGGTCGCACCGCTGACGGCCCACGGGCTGACGCCGGGGGAGTACCTGACGCTGATCTGCCGCCCGATCCCGGAGAACACGATCCTGGAGCTCGTGCAGGCGTTCTCGGCCGAACGACGTGGCGTCACCCTCGCCGTCTTCGGCACCTACACCCCGGAGACGGACCCGTACCACCGCGCCGTCCTCGACGCCGCGAGTGACGAGGTCGCGTTCGTCGGGTCGGTCTACGACCCCGAGGAGCTCGCCGCCCTCCGATTCCACGCGCTCGGCTACCTCCACGGGCACACCGTGGGCGGCACGAACCCCTCGCTCGTCGAGGCGATGGCCGCCGGGAACGCCGTGATCGCCCACGACAACCCGTACAACCGATGGGTCGCCGGCGACGGCGCCCTCTACTTCACCACCGCACGCGACGCCGCCGCACGGATCGGCGAGCTGCTCCAGAACGCCGCCCGCCGTGCCGCCCTGTCCTCCGCCGCGTCCGCGCGGCACGCCGAGGAGTTCACCTGGGAGCACGTCGCCGGCCAATACGAAACCGTCCTGCAGACCTACCTTGGAGGTGCACGTGTCGCACGTGTCTGAAACGAACGCCCCGGCCGCGGAAGTGCCCATCGAGACGGCCCGCGTGCGGGTCGGCGTGATCGGTCTCGGCAAGATGGGCCTCTCCCACCTCGCCATGATCAAGGCCCACCCGTGGGTGAGCGTCGACGCGGTCGTCGACTCGACCGGCTACATCCTCGACGTCCTCGGCAAGTACACCGGCCTCAAGACCTTCACCTCGGTGGACGAGATGCTGGCCGCGGTCGAGCTCGACGCGGTCATCATCGCGACGCCGACGAAGTTCCACGCACCCATGGTGAAGTCGGTGCTCGAGCGCGGTCTCCACATCTTCTGCGAGAAGCCGCTCAGCCTGAGCGCGGCCGACTCCGATGAACTCGCCGCACTCGCCGAGCGTCGCGGCGTCGTGACCCAGGTCGGGTACCACAACCGCTTCGTTGGTGCGTTCCGAGAGGTCAAGCGTCTGCTCGACCTCGGTGCCATCGGTCGCGTCACGCACATCCAGGCGGAGGCCTACGGTCCCGTCGTGTTGAAGTCGCGCGGCTCGACCTGGCGGAGCAACCGCAACGAGGGCGGTGGCTGCCTCTACGACTACGCGGCCCACCCCGTCGACCTCCTCACCTGGTACGCCGGCGAGCCGATCGGCGTCGGCGGCACGGTCCTCGGCAGCGTGTTCTCCGAGCACACCGAGGACGAGGTCTTCTCGACCCTCTTCTTCGACGCCGGCGTCAGCGCGCAGCTCTCCGTCAACTGGTCGGACGAGTCCTACCGCAAGATGACCACGCAGATCACCATCACCGGGACCGCCGGTCGCATCCACGCCGACCGGCAGGAATGCCAGGTCTACCTGCGCGACACCGCGCCCGAGATCGAGGGCTACGAGACCGGCTGGAACGTCAAGTACACCACCGAGCTCACCGACGAGGTCTGGTACTACCTGCGAGGCGAGGAGTACAGCGCACAGCTGGACCACTTCGTCACCCGGGTCGTCGAGGGCGCCGTGTTGGGGACGAACTCCTTCACCAGCGCGGCCGCCACCGACCACGTCCTCGAACTCCTCACCATCGACGCGGCGGCAGGCCCGTCCACCCGAGCCGCGACGGCCGCACCCGCTCCCGTCGCGAAGAAGAAAGGCCTCCTCCCATGGCGACGAGCGTAGAGACCCAGACCGGCGCGGCCGCGACCGCTGCCCCGAAGCTTCCCCGGCTCCTGTTCGGAGACAACCAGTTCTTCGGCGTCAACCACATGTCGGAGGAGAAGGCGCGCGCCCAGGCCATGCGCTTCCAGGACACCGGCGCGATCATGGACGTGCTCGACGTCGCGTACGACGAGGGCATCACCTCGTTCATGTGCACCACGCACGACCGGATCGCCGAGGTCGCGGAGCGGGTACGGCTCGACCCGACGCGGTACGCCGACTTCACGTTCCAAC
Organism: Plantibacter sp. CFBP 8804; assembly: GCF_014841225.1. Lineage (NCBI taxonomy): Bacteria > Bacillati > Actinomycetota > Actinomycetes > Micrococcales > Microbacteriaceae > Plantibacter > Plantibacter sp. CFBP 8804. The sequence goes on along the minus strand of NZ_JACYTU010000003.1, from coordinate 176,533 downwards.
CGTGCATGCCGTACGCGCACAAGTACGCGGACGCCGTCACGGAGAACGGCATGCTCGGTGCGCTCAAGCGCTTCCTTCCTGAGGAGGGCCTGATGAACGCCGCCCTGCGTGGCGGCAAGGCGTTCGCCACGAAGGACGTCGAGGGCATCATCACGCTGCTCATCGACGCCGAGATGGCGATGTTCCGCGGCGTCGAGACGCCGGTGATCTGGCTGCAGAACGTCGTCGTGGACCTCCTGCTCGGCCTCGGGTTCAAGGACGCGTTCGCCATCTTCGACCACCACGTGCGCACGAAGTACCACGCGCAGCCCGGGTTCATCACGATGAACCTGCCCCTGCTGCTCGACGCCCTGGACGAGGCCGGCCTCGAGAACCCGATCGTGTGTTCGAACATCAACAAGATCGGCTTCCGCATGTCGGGAGGGATCGAGGGCTACCAGCGGGTCCTCGAGGAGCGTCGGTTCCGTGCCGTCGCGATGTCCGTCTACGCGTCCGGCGCGATCCCGCCGCGCGAGGCGATCGAATGGCTCTCCGAGCAGCCGAACATCGAGTCGATGGTCTTCGGCGCCTCCAGCCGGCAGAACATCCAGAGCACGCGCCGCCTGGTCGACGAGTTCTTCGGGGTGTGATCGGGCGCGAGCCCAGCTGACACGAGGAACGGCCCCTGGCATGCCAGGGGCCGTTCCTCGTGTGGTCGGTGCGTCGGCCGGTCGGGGGCCTCGTCGTCAGACGCGGACGCGCCGGACGGACTCGACCACCTGGATGATCTCGGATCGGTAGCGCTCCGGGGAGAAGTGCTCCTGCGCCGAGCGGCGGGCCCGGTCGGCGATCCGTGCGCTCCGGTCCGGATCGTCGAGGAGCTCGGCGACCGCTGCGGCCATGGCCTCGGCGTCACCCGCCGGCACGAGCAGGCCGGTCGCGCCGTCCTCGATGCTCTCCAGATGACCGAGCGCTGCTGATGCGACGACGGGTCGCAGCGCCAGCTGGGCCTCGACCACGGCGTTGCCGAAGGGTTCCCGGAGCGAGGGGGCGACGACGAGGTGCGCGCGCTCCAGCGCCGGCCAGATCGGGGAGACGTAGCCGGAGAAGGTGACCGCGCCACGGAGGTCCGGCTGGTCGGCACGGTCCCGGAGCTGCTGCTCGAACCACTCGTACCCCTCGAACGGCGTGCCAGCGATCTCGATCCGCACGTCGCGTCCGGCACGGCGCAGGATCCCGACCGCGTCGAGCGCGATGTCGGGCCCCTTCCGCGGGGAGAGTCTGGCCACGATCGCGAGTCGATGCGGTTCGGAGCCGATCGGCGCCGGCGTGGGATCGACGTCGGGGCCGGCGACGCCGTTGAAGACGAGCCGGACCTTCCGGGCGAGCCCGGGTGCGGCCGTGGTGGTCGCCTCGACCGCCGCGCGGCTGATGACGATGAGCGCGTCGGCGAGGATCAGCGGCGAGTTCAGGGCGAACCGGACCAGCCTGCCGTCCGCGGTCTCCGCCTCGTGCACGTGGCAGACGACCGGTGTGCGCGTCAGGCGTGCGGCGAGGATCCACCACGGGAGCGTCACCGTGTTGACGTAGACCGCGGTCGGCGCGATCTCCTCGATGACCCTCCGCAGGAAGCGGACGGATCGCAGGCCTTCCATCGCGAGCGAGGCGACGCCGCCCAGAGAGGCGTTGGCCCGCCGCAGGACGGGGAAGGGGACGAACCGGACCTCCGCGCCGCGGGCGAGCAGCCTCGGGACCAGCTTGCCGTCGGCGGGGAGGGCGACGATCACCCGGTACCCGCGCCCGACGAACGCGCTGATGCTCTCGAGCATCTGCAGGTCCGACCCGTAGACGTCACCCGACGGATTCGCGATGAGGACCGTCTGCCCGGCATCGGCGGTGGAGGTGTCGTCGAGCTCGTGAGCGTCCAGGGTGGTCTCCGATGCGTCGATGGCGGTCACCGGCCGAGCGCGACGGGCTGGCCGCCGGATGCGGATCCGACGGTCCCGAGCCGCTCCATGTCACGGAACCACTTCACCGACGCGAGCAGCAGGTGGCCGGCGTTGGCGAGGAACATGAGGGTGTAGGCGGCGAAGAACACCTGCGGGGCACCGAGGAGCACGAAGATCAGGCAGAGGAAGCCGTAGTCGGTCGGGATGACGAGCAGCGAGCGCAGGATGGTGCTGTGGCCGTTCTCCGGAGCCGGGTCGGCGCCGTAGACGCGCTTGAGCTGCTCGTTGAGGATGATCGCGAAGAACGCGACGGCCGCCACGACGCAGTAGCCGATGGGGATGAGCAACAGCGCAGGGGTCGGCAGCTCGAAGAACCGGAAGGCACTGATGAGGACGGCGAGGTGGAGGGACGAGATCTTCGTCGCATCGATGACGTGGTCGAGCCACTCACCGGACGGTGACCCGCCGCCGCGCAGCCGTGCGACCTGGCCGTCGGCCGAGTCGAAGGCGTACCCGATCGCGAGACAGAGCCACACGCCGACACCGAGACCGATGCTCGGGGGCAGGGTCGCGAGCATGATGATGCCGCTGAACGTGAAGACCGCACTGATCACGGTGACCATGTTCGGCGTGAGACCGAGCTGGTACGCCGCTGCGGCGAGGTAACGACCCGCCTTGCGGTTGACGTAGATCGAGTACGCCGGAGCGCCTCGCGTCCGCTTCTTCTGTGCACCGGCGAGACGGGCGACGATGTCGGAGTACCGCTCGGCGACTTCGGGGTCTTCCGTGGGCTGAGTCATGGGGGCAGTTCGGGTCATGCCGGTCCTTGTGTTCTCATGTGGGCGCTGCAGGCGATCGCTGATTCGGGTGAGCGGTCGTGAGCGGTCGGGCGACGAAGGCGCGCCCGGGTTCGGGTGTTCCGCGACCGGACGGGTGCCGGGGTGCGGGAATCGTGGCGAGGCGCGTACGGTGCCGGATGTGATGCGTCGACGGCTCGGGTAAGTCGTCGCTGCAGTGCGTCGCGGGCGGGTTCGGGTGTGCGGGTCTCGCCGGTGAGCAGCTGTGCGATCGAGCCGTTTTCGGGTGACTCGCCGTGCGACTGCGGGCGGTGATGGTGACGACTGTATCGAAGTGTTGCCCCCTCTGGAAGGGGATTTGTCCTCTTTTCGCAGGACACCCCTCGCTTTGGGGGCATCACCGACAGCAGTCCTGACATCAGTACGCGCCGACCGGTTTGAGCACGACCTTGACGGTCTGCCACATGATCATCAGGTCGCCCGTGATGGACCAGTTCTCGACGTAGTAGAGGTCCAGGCGGACGCTCTCCTCCCACGTCAGGTCGGAACGTCCGGAGACCTGCCACATGCCCGTGAGGCCCGGCTTGATGTGCAGACGCCGGTGGACGTCCTTCTCGTACTCGGCGACCTCGCTCGCGAGCGGCGGCCGGGGCCCGACGAGACTCATGTCGCCGGTGAGGATGTTCCACAGCTGCGGCAACTCGTCGAGGGAGTACTTGCGCAGGATGCGACCGACGCGGGTGACGCGCGGGTCGTTCTTCATCTTGAAGAGCACGCCGTTGCCCTCACTCTGCGCCATGAGGGCGGGGAGGACGGCTTCGGCGTCGGTGACCATGGACCGGAATTTGAACATCGTGAAGCGCTCACCGTTCCTGCCGACGCGTTCCTGCCGGAAGAGGACCGGGCCCGGGCTGTCGAGCCGGACGGCGAGGGCGACGAGCGCCAGCACTGGCGAGATGAGGAGGATCCCGAGGCTCGTGAGCCCGATGTCGAGTGCGCGCTTCATGATGTGGTGACCGCCCTCGAACTGCGGGATCTCCACGTGGATGAGCGGTAGCTCCTCCACCGGGCGGAAGTGGATGCGGGGCCCGGCCACGTCGGTGAGTCGGGCCGCGAGCACGAGCTCGGTCGCCGTGCCCTCGAGGTCCCACCCGAGTCGGCGGACGTAGTCGCTGCCGCCGTCGACGGGGCCGGCGATGATGACCGCGTCGGCGGTGAGGTTCGCGGCGGCCTGGGCGACGCCGTCGATGTGCGCGATGACCGGGACGGAGGTTCCCCGGCTCGAGAACGGCTCGGCCGTCTCCTGGTCGACCACGGCCGCACCGACGACGGTGTAGCTCATGCTGTGCTGCTTGGCGACCTGTTCGAGGACGTACGCCACGTCGTCACGCCGGCCGACGACGACCGTCCGCGCGGTGTACTCACCGACGCGACGACGGCTGAGCAGCCATCTGCGCCACATCCAGCGGGAGGCGAGGAGCGCGAGTGTCCCGGCGGGGAGCGCGAGGATGAAGTACCCCCGCGCGATGTCGATCTTCAGGATGAGGAAGACGATGGCGAGGATGCCGAAGGCGAACGCGCTGGCGTTGACGACGCGCTTGTACTCGGCGACGCCGGAACCGATGATGCGGCTGTCCCGGGTCCTGGTGAAGCCGAGGAAGGCGAGCCAGACGAGCACGATGACCCCCGACAGCAGGATGTAGAGCTGCTGGGCCTCGGGGCCGACCGGGTCGTCGCCGAACCGCACGACGAACGCGGCGGAGACGGCGAAGAGCGCGATGACGCTGTCGGTGAGGATGAGCCAGCGACGGTAGCGCTTCGACCACTCGCGCTGCGTCATGGACTTGACCGCGACGGTGGAGGACTCCGCGCCGAGCGCAGCAGCTCGGCGTCGGACGAGCGCGATGGGGCCTGTGATCGGGAAGGCGTTGTCGTTCACGTCGGCACTCATGCTCGGGTCGACCCCTCGGAGCGGAACTGGGCGAGCGCCGCGCTTCGGGTGCGCGGACGGGTCTGTCGGGAGGACCGACGGCGGTTCGGGTACGTCGTCATGGGGCTGCTATCCACTTGTGGGGTTCGGGTGTGCTTCGGATGCGCGATGCGCAAGGGCGGTTCGGGCCGCCCGCGGAGAACGCGACGTCGCTCGTGTGCCCACGACCGACCGGTGATACCGGTCGAGATGAGCGTCCCCCTTGGATATCCCTCAACTGTAGGAAGCGGGGGGTCATCGGCGGATCCCCCACTCCAGGGGGGTCGCCGCCCCCAATGCTGGGGGTGTGGAGGGCCCCCGACGCGCGATTCCGTCGTCATCGGCCGCGATGACGACGGACCTCGTCGGTTGTTCTCGACACCGTCCGGTGGGGGACAGCACGGTCCACCGACCTCGCGCCGGTCATGGGTGGCGGCTCGGCCGCACACGCAGCGACTACATTGGTGCCATGGATGGAGCGCGCGCGACCGATGGCGTGATCGCCGACGCCGCCCGCGATCCCATGGCCGATTGGCCCACCGGGCGCCTCCTGTCCACGGCGTCGCGACTGATCGAGCACACCTGGCAACAGGCCCTCGACGGCATCGGGGTCACCCACGCCGGTCTCATCGTGCTGCACCTGCTCGACAGCGGCCCCGCCAGTCAGAAGGAGCTCGCCCGACGAGCCCGCGTGCAGAACCAGACGATGTCACGCACGCTCGACCGACTGGAGCGGGCCGGCCACATCGAGCGCATCGCCGCGGCCGACGACCGTCGTCGTCACGTGGTGAGCCGGACGCCCGCGGGCGATGAGGCATGGCTGGCCGCACACCGGCTCGAGGCCGACGTCTTCCCCGAGCTGCCCGACGAGTCGGCGTTGCGGTCCCAGCTGCTCGCGATCATCCGTTCGGGCGAGTCCGCCCGTTGGTCGCCCGAGGACGTCGAACCCGCCTGACCCGCCTGCCGGGCCGCCCTTCGACGGGCTCAGGGACCGTTCCAGGTCCGGGTGCACCTCTCCCGGTCGCTGAGCTTGTCGAAGCGCCCACGAGGAACCTTCAAGATGCGAGGACGTCCGGCCGGGGCTGCCCTTCGACAGGCTCAGGGACCGTTCCAGGTCCGGGTGCACCTCTCCCGGTCGCTGAGCTTGTCGAAGTGCCCACGGGGAACCTTCAAGATGCGAGGACGTCCGGCCGGGGCGGCTCTTCGACAGGCTCAGGGACCGTTCCAGGTCCGGGTGCACCTCTCCCGGTCGCTGAGCTTGTCGAAGCGCCCACGGGGAACCTCCGTGATGCGAGGGTGTCCAGCAGGGGCTGCCCTTCGACAGGCTCAGGGACCGTTCCAAGTCCGGGTGCACCTCTCCCGGTCGCTGAGCCTGTCGAAGTGCCCCCGAGGAACCTCGCATGATGCGAGCGTGCCCACCCGGGGCTGTCCTTCGACAGGCTCAGGGACCGTTCCAGGTCCGGGTGCACCTCTCCCGGTCGCTGAGCTTGTCGAAGCGCCCACGGGGAACCTCCATGATGCGAGGGCTTCCGGCCTGGGTGGCCCTTCGGGTGTCTGCTCAGGGGCTGATCTGCGCGCGCCCGTGCCCCGTCCGGGGGGATTCGAGCTGGTGCTCCGGGACGAGAGTGGCTAGTGTGATCAAAGTTTCTATTGTGACTGTTGTGACAGGATGACGGCCGCGACCCGCCGAGGTCGCCGTGATCGTGTCGTCGGACTGGAGAATGATGACCCCCGCACGAACGCCCGGTGTGCAGTACGGCCGCCGCCGTCCCTGGCTGGCGATGGCCCTCTCCGTCGGCGTCGTCACGGCGTCACTCACCGTCGGCGCCCTGCCCGCCCACGCGGACGACTACCCGAGCTGGGCCGACGTCGAAGCGGCCAAGTCGAGTGAGTCCGCGAAGGCCGCCGAGATCACGAACATCACCGCACTCATCACCTCGCTGCAGGAGCAGTCCGACGCCGCGTTCCGCACGGCGCAGATCGCCGCCGAGGCCTATCGACAGGCGCAGGACGCCGTGACCGAGGCGGCCGCCCGTGAGTCGGCGTTGCGCAAGCAGGCCGAGGCCGCTGCGGCCGCCGCCAAGGTCTCGAAGCAGCGCGCCGGTGCGCTCATCGCGCAGCTGTCGCGTGGCGGCGGTGGCGACGTCTCGCTCGACCTCGTCCTCGGCGCGGGCAAGTCCGACGACCTGCTCTCGCGGCTGTCCGTCATGGACAAGCTGGGCGAACGGAACGCAGCGAGCTACGCCGAGGCGGTGACCGACCGCAACGCGGCGAGCGGCCTGACCGACCAGGCGGAGGTCGCGAAGACGGAACGCGAACGCCTCGAGGGCGAAGCGCAGACGAAGTACGACGAGGCGGAGAGTGCCTCGGCGGCGGCATCCGCAGCGGTGGCGGCACAGGAGCAGCAGGCCGACCAGCTCTACGCGCAGCTCGCCTCCCTGAAGAACACCACTGCCGAGACCGAGCGCGGGTACGCGGCCGGGGAGCCCGCCCGCCAAGCGGCGGAGGCGGCTGCAGCAGCGGCGGCTGCTGCAGCGGCCAACACCCCTCCCGCGTCGTCCGGCGGTTCGTCCGGCGGCGGATCGAGCAGTGGTGGCGGCGGTGGCGGTGCGTCCAGCGGCGGTGGCGGCGGCGGCTCGGTCGCACCTCCGGACTCCGCCGGCGTCGAGTCGGCGATCGCCTTCGCGCTCGCCCAGGTCGGCAAGGGCTACCAGCTCGGCGGTTCCGGTCCGAACGTCTGGGACTGCTCGGGCCTCACCCGCGCGGCCTACGGGAGCGGCATCGGGACGCACTCCGCGACGAACCAGTACTACACGATGCAGTCGCAGGGACGCCTCGTGCCCTACAGCCAGAAGCAGCGGGGCGACCTGATCTTCTGGTCGAGCGGCTACGACTACTACCACGTCGCCATCTACCTCGGGAACGGCCAGATCGTCGAAGCGGCCAACGAGCGGGCCGGCACCCGGGTCGGCGGTATCTGGGGATCCGGCGACGTCGCACCCTACGTCGGTCGCCCGACGGGTTGACCCCATGAGCTCCGCCGAGGTCGACGCCTACCTCGCCTCCCTGACCCACCAGCTGAAGCCGGCGGTCGTCCGTCTGCGCGAGGCGATCATGGCCTCGGACGAGGGCATCTCGGAGCACCTCAAGTGGAAGGCGCCGAGCTTCGTCTACGACGGCGAGGACCGCGTCACCTTCGCCCTGCACCCGGCGAACCGCATCCGGATCATCCTGCACCGGGGTGTGCATCAGCGGGACGACACCGACGCCTTCCGGTTCGACGACCCCTCCGGTCTCGTGGTGTGGGCGGCGCCGGACCGCGGTGTCGTCACCTTCTCGACCATCGATGCGGCGGCCGACGCGGAGCCCGCCCTGCTCGAACTCATCGGGCGCTGGGTGCGGGCCTGACACCCGTCGACGAGCGCGGGAGCACGCGGTCGGCGAGCCGTCGTATGATCGACTGCCGAGCGGGCGACAGCGCACCGACGGACCGGCGGTGAAGGAGGCCTCGTGCGCAGTGCCGTGCTCGGCCTCGTGCTGCTCGTCATCGGGGCGATCGCGATCCTCACCGGTGTCCTCCCCGCCCCGGAGGCCCTCGGCATCGCCGACCGCGTCTGGCCGATCCTCCTGTTCGTCGTCGCGATCACCGTCGTCGCCGAACTCGCTGCGGACGCCGGCCTGTTCACCCTCGTCGCCTCGCGGCTCGTGCGCTGGGGCCGGGGGAGCACCTGGTTGCTGTGGGTGCTCGTCGTCGCGTTGGCCACGCTCAGCACCGTCTTCCTCTCGCTCGACACCACAGCCGTCCTCCTGACGCCGGTCGTCATCACGCTCGCGAGGCACGCCGGGCTGTCGCCGGTGCCGTTCGCCCTGACCACCGTCTGGCTGGCATGCACGGCGTCGCTGCTGTTGCCGGTGTCGAACCTCACCAACCTCCTCGCGGAGCACGCGATCGACGAGGCCGCCACGGCCTCGGGTGGCGGTCCGCTCGGCCCTGGCGGATTCGCAGCGCTCATGGTCGTCCCCGCGATCATCGCGGTCGTGGTCCCGTGCGTGGTCCTCGCGATCGTGTACCGCCGTCAGCTCGCCGGTGCCTACACGGTGGACGTGGAGGCGCAGGACGACGACCGGGTGCTGCTGTGGACGTCCGGGCTCGTCGTGCTCGTGCTCCTGCCGCTGCTGGTGTCCGGCATCCCGGTGTGGATGTCGGCGCTCGGTGCGGCGGTGATCCTCGTGGTCGTCTTCCTCATCCGGCGTCCCGGGGCGCTCCGTCCGGCCCTCGTTCCGTGGCAGCTCGTCCTGCTCGCCTCAGGACTGTTCCTCGTGGTGGAGGCGGCTCACGCCCTCGGGCTCGCGCGGGCGCTCGCGTCCATCGCGGGGACCGGCGACTCGCTCCTGGCGCTCCTGCAGCTGGCGGGGGTCGGCATGGCGAGCGCCAACCTCGTCGACAACCTCCCGGCGTACCTGGCCCTTGAGCCGGTGGCCGGCGACCCCGTGCGCTTCGCGGCACTGCTCATCGGCGTGAACGCGGGCGCGCTCATCACCCCGTGGGCGGCGCTCGCGACGCTGCTCTGGCACGCGCGGCTCACCGCGGCGGACGTCGAGTTCGGTTGGGGCCGGTTCATCGCGCTCGGCTTCGTGGTCGCCCCGCTGACGGTCGCCCTCGCCACCGTCGGGCTCTGGCTGGCCCACGGTGCCGGCGCGATGCTCCCGTGACTTCCCTGAGCACCCTTCCCCGGTCCCTGAGCCTGTCGAAGGGCGGCGACGGGTCGCTCTCCCTCAATGCTCGTGGCGTGCGTCGGCCGCCCGACGCCGCTCCAGCAGCTCCGTGACGATGCGGTCAATGAGCTCGAAGGGGATCGGCCGGCTGAACGGGAATTGCAGCGTGTCCTTCGCCGCCCGGTAGTCGGCGACGGCGTTCTGGAGGGGGCCGTCGAACGGCGGGATCGAGTACAGGGCGATGTGGTGTTTCCAGGCGCCGAGGTACAGCAGGTAGCGGTCGTCGAGCATGAAGGTCGGCATGCCGTACCGGATGGCCTCGGTGACTCCAGGCACGATGCGGTGGACGCGGAGTCGGATCTCCTCGATGGCGTCCGCGGCGTCGGTGGGTTGCGCGGCGAGGTAGTCGTCGATCGTGGTGGGTGCACCCGGCATGTCTCTCCTCGTCGGAACGGAGACGGCACGGGAGCCCCTGCCCCCGTGCCGTCATCGTCCCATGTCCGCGTCTCGCGCGACAGTGGTGGTTCTACCGCTTCGCGAGGGCGCGGCGCACGTCCTCCTGGACGAGGTCGGTGTTCATGATCGCACCTGCCATCGATCCGGCGGCCGCCGCCTGCAGGACCTGGGTACGCAGGTTGGTGACGTCTCCGGCCGCCCAGACACCCGGCACCGAGGTGGCGCCCAGTTCGTCGACGCCGATCGCGTCGCCGAACTCGGCCCCACGCGGGTGCGGTCGCGTGTGGAGCCCGAGACCGGTGAACGCGTCGGCGCGCACCCGGTTGACCGGGACCACGGCCAGCGCCTCGACGGGGACGGTGCGGCCGTCGTCCAGGCGCACGCCGACGAGCCGGTCGTCGGCGATCTCGAGCCGCTCCACGACGCCGTCGACCACCTCGATGCCCCGTGCCGCGAACGCCGCCTCCTGCTCCGCCGAGAAGGCGCCCGCGGTGTTGCGGAGCACGACGACCCGGTCGCTCAGCTGCCGGAACAGCTGCGCCTGATGGGCTGCGGCCTCCGCGTTCGTGCCGAGGACACCGATCACGCGGTCCTGGACCTCCCAGCCGTGGCAGTAGGGGCAGTGGAGGGCGTCGCGGCCGAACCGCTCCCAGAGGCCGGGGATGGGCGGGAGCTCGTCGGCGGTGCCGGTGGCGATGAGGAGACGGCGGCCTCGGAGGATCGCGCCGTCCGCCGTCGTCAGGGTGAATCCGTCATCGTCACGCCTCGCATCGACGACCTGACCGTCGACGATGCGGACGCCGTACGACACCACCTCCGCTCGGCCGAGGCGCAGGAGCTCACGAGGCGGGGTACCCTCGCGGGTCAGGAAGCCGTGCACGCCGTCGGCGGGTGCGTTCCGCGGCTCGCCGCCGTCGACGACGATCACGGACCGTCGTGATCGTCCGAGCATGATGGCTGCGCTGAGCCCGGCGGCGCCACCGCCGACGATGACGGCGTCGACGAGGTCGGTGCTGGTTGCTGGGGTGACGGGGGTGCTCATGGATCGTTCCGTTCGGTCGACGTGCTGGGAGGTGTCCAGGGTGCGCCGACCGGTGCCGAAGTGGCAAGAAGACTTGCCGAAGCGGCAACGTGGGAGCGAGAATCGACCCATGGCGCATGCACACGACGAGCAACGGTCCATCGACGGCGTCCTGGATGCCGTCGGGCCGAGGCTGCGAGCCATCCGGCAGCATCGCGGCACCACCCTCGCCGCCCTGTCGGCTGAGACGGGCATCTCGGTCTCCACGCTCTCCCGGCTCGAGTCCGGCCAGCGCCGACCGAACCTCGAGCTGCTCCTGCCACTCGCCAAGGCGCACCAGGTGCCCCTGGACGACCTCGTCGGCGCTCCGCAGACGGGTGATCCCCGCGTCCACCTGAAGCCCGTCCAGCGGTACGGCCAGACGATCGTGCCGCTGACGCGTCGATCGGGCGGCCTCCACGCGTTCAAGAGCATCATCCACGGCGGCGACGGCCCGCAGACGCCCGAGACGCAGAAGGTCCACGAGGGATACGAATGGCTCTACGTCCTCAACGGTCGGTTGCGGCTCCTCCTCGGCGACCAGGACATCGTGCTCACCGCGGGAGAGGTCGCCGAGTTCGACACCCGCGTCCCGCACTGGTTCGGCCGGGCCGAGGCCGCAGCGGTGGAGTTCCTCAGCCTGTTCGGCAAGCAGGGTGAACGGATGCACGTCCGCGCGACGTCGACGAGGAGGAGCGCATGATCGGACACGATGACGAGGAGGGCGCCCGCCCACCCGAGGACGGCCGGCCGTTCGCGGAGCAGGTCCTCGAACGCCGCGGGTTCGCGATCACGGCAGCCCTGTTCGTGATGCTCGGAGGGCTCGTCGTGCCGTTCGTCGGCTGGGTCGCCGGCATCGTCATGCTGTGGCGGTCGCGCGCCTGGACGACCAAGCAGAAGGTCTGGGCCACCGGCGGACCGATCCTCGCGAGCGCCGCGGTGCTGCTCGTCCTGGCCCTCCTGACCGCGAACGGGAAGTCGACGGACGCCGGCGTCGGTGGCTCCCCGGTGCTCCCCGTCGTCTACGACCTCGGGTCGACGGCCGTCGTGCTGCTACTGATCGGGTATGCGGCGGCGGGTGCCTGGTTGCTCTGGCTCGCGCTCCGGACCGTGGGCCGGCGCGCCTGATTCGCGGTCGTCGCTCAGGTGGACCGGGCAGAGTGGGGAGATGCCCGACTCCTCGCGATTCCGCCGCCCCCTGCCCGTCCAGCCCGGACCCGGTGAGGAGTCCGTCTGGGAGTACCCGCGTCCGCCGCGGGTCGAGCCGCGCGACGAGCGCGTCGTGATCCGGTTCGGCGGCACGGTCATCGCGGAGTCCACGGCCGCGGTCCGGGTCCTGGAGACGAGTCACCCTCCGGTGTACTACGTCCCGGCGGCGGACTTCTCGCCGGGGGTCCTGGTGCCGGTCGACGGGACGACCATGTGCGAGTTCAAGGGCGAGGCCCACTACCTCGACGTACGGGTGGGCGACGCGGTCGCCGGTGCCGCCGCGTGGACCTACCCCGATCCACGCCCGGGATACGCGCCGCTGTTCGGCATGATCGCCGTCTATCCGGGACGCATGGACGCCTGCGAGGTCGACGGGGTGCCGGTGCAGGCGCAGGAGGGCGACTTCTACGGCGGATGGATCACGCCGGGGATCGTCGGGCCGTTCAAGGGCGCCCCGGGCACGCGCGGCTGGTAGCGGACGCCGCAGTCTTACACCCGCTCCTCCTTCGCGCGCAACGCCCTGGAGCACCACGCACCCTCGTGCCACGCTGAGCGCCAAGCGCCGTCGACGACGAGGCGCGCAGGAGGCGGTCGAAGCCATGGACGTGTTCGATGAAGCAGCGGACCCGGGTTGGTCCCTCCTCCGTGTGGTCCCGCTGTTCGGCCTCGCCGTCAGCGTCGGAGCGGTCGCCGGAGCGGCCCTCGCGGCCGGTGCAGAGCTCTTCGGGACGGTCGGGACCGTCTCGGTGCATCCGGCCGATCTCGGCGGGATCGCCGTCCTCGTCGGTGGACTCGTCGGAGGGATGCTTGCAGCCGTCGGGGCGGTCGGTGCGCTGCTGGCGCTCGGCATCCTCGACCACTGGGGCGAGCGCGGCCCGGTCCACCGGGCTTGGATCGCCGGTGGCGGTGCGGCCTTCCTCGTCCTGATCGTCGGCGGCCTCATCGCCGCACCCATCGGACTCGCCTCGACGATCGGGGTCGTCGTGTTCGCGGTGCTCGCCGCCGGGGTGGCGGCCGGCGGTGGGCTCTACGCCTTCGAACGGGCGCTGGCGCGTCGTCGATCCGGGTGGGCCGGCCTCAGCCGGTAGCGCGGACGGTCAGCCTGCGAGCTGCTGGAGGCGCGCCCGGTGCCAGTCGGTCTGCGTGAGGGCCGAGACGCGGAGGAGACCGGTCAGCGCGTCCCATCCGGCCGACCAGCCGATGCGGGAGGCGATGGTCCACACGCTCGCGTCGGGGTCGTCCAGAAGGACAGCGCGCACCTCATCGGCTCGCCGCAGATGATGCGCGGCCAGCTCGTCGCAGCGGTCCGCGAGTCCCGTGAACCGGAAGCCGTGTCCGGGGACCACCTGATCGCCGTCGTAGCCGCGGACGCGGTCGAGCGAGGACAGATAGGCCGTCACCGGGTTCTCGGAGGTGCGCGCCCCGAGCCCGAGGCCGGAGAAGATCGTCGGCAGCACGTGGTCGCCCGTGAACAGGTAGCCGCGGTCCTCATCGCGCAGGGTGAGGTGGCCCGTCGTGTGGCCGGGTGTGTGCAGGACCCTGATCGAGCGACCGGGGAGCGTCAGCAGCTCGCCGTCCTCGAGCGTCCGGTCCGCACGGGTGTCGCCGAGGTGCCCGGCGGGTGCCGTCGCACCCGTGGCCCAGGGGCGCACGGTCGTGTCGTCGGCCGGGACGCCCCACTCGTCCAATGCTGCGGCGAGGTCGGCCGGGCCCGGCGGCGTCGAGCCCGCCGCCTCGTCTTCGAGACGGTGCATGAGGACGGGTGCGGCGAGCTCGTCGCGGAGGGCGCCGGCGAGGCCGAGGTGGTCGGGGTGCAGGTGGGTCACGACGACGCCCGTGAGCGTCGTCACGCCGATGCCGCGGAGCTCCCGCAGCAGGTGTTCGCGGCCCTCGGGGGTGTCGGTTCCGGGGTCGACGACGATCGCGCGACCGTCGGTGCCGAAGAGCACCGAGCAGAGGGTGAAGGGATTGCCGGGGTCGCCGGTCGGGACGGCGATGACGACCGTGTCGGCGTCGAGGTGCTCCGTCGCAGGGATCCGGCCGTCGCGGAAGGCGGCAGCCTGGGATTCGCTCGATGAGGTGATCATGGTGCTGCTCCGGGTGGTGTCGGGGGACGGACCAACCCTAGTCGTGGGGCCCGTCGGGTTCAGTACGATGGGTGCATGACCGTCAACGACATCCTCATCGGCGTGATCGCCTTCATCACCGTCTTCGGCGGCATCGGCCTGGTCGGGGCGCTCGTCGCCATGGCCAAGTCCGGCTACCACGGCTGATCCTCCCCGAAGGGAGTCTCGGCTGGTTCCGCCGCGGCTCAGCGGGCGACGGCCTCGTCCGTGGCCCGTTGCACCGCCGCGAGCGCTGCCGCGACGGCCGAACGCTGCAGTGAGCCCTTCCTCGCCGTCGCGACGATCTTCCGCTCGCTCATCCCGGCGATGGGCTTCCGCACGACGTCCGTCCGCGAGCCGATCGCGATGTCCGGGAGGACGGCGATCGACAGCCCGGCCGCCACGTGGTCGATGACGACCTCGTAGCTCGTGAACCGTCCGGCCACCCTCGGCTCGAACCCCGCGCGACGACAGATCAGCGGGACGAGTTCGCCGAGGTAGGTGCCCGGTGCGTCGAGGGCCCACGACTCCGTCTGCAGCTCACTGAAGGTGACCTGCTCCTGCGCGGCCAGTCGGTGGTCGAGCGGCGCGATGAGCAGGAGCGGGTCGGTGGTCAGCGGCACGCTGTGCACGGAGGGGTCGAGGAGGAACCCGTCCTCCTGATCGACGGTGATCACGACGTCGCAGGTGCCCCGCTGGACGGCGGTGGTGCTCTCGTGCGGTTCGACCTCGATGAGTTCGACCTCGAGGCGTGGGTACTGCCGCGCCAGGGAGCGCGCGGCGGGGATGAGGATCGGGGCGATGACGCTCGCGAACCCGGCGATGCGGAACCGACCGGACGGCTCGGACTCGACCTCGGCCAGTTCGACCTCGATGGCGTCCATCTGCGCGAGCAGGGCCCGAGCGCGTTCGACGAGCAGCGCACCGGTCGGCGTCAGGGTGAGCGTCCGGCCGCGTCGTTCCAGGAGCGCGGCGCCGGTCTCGGCCTCGAGCACGGAGAGCTGCTGCGAGACGGTCGAGGGGCTGAGGTCGAGCTCACGGCCGACGGCGCGGATCGTACCGAGGCGGTCGAACGCCTCGAGCAGTCGCAGTCGCACGGGGTTCAGGGCCATGCTGCAACAGTATCGAGCGCGCCAGGGCGCCCTCCACACGGGTGGCAGTCCGATCCGGGTCCCGTGGCTCCCGGAGGGTGACGACCGTCGCCGTCCGGGTCACTCCCAGACGAGCTCTTCCGGCAGATGGCCGGGCTCGGCGAGTCGGGCGTTCCGGAGCACCGCGCCGTCGGGGCCGAGCGAGAGTGCCGTCACCGAGAGCGAGGCGAGGCGCAGGCCGTCATGGTCGTCGATGCGGACGATCGCCTCGTCGGCATCGGCGGGGACGGTCGTCGTGGAGCGCAACGTGCGCAGCCACGGCTCCCAGGACGCGGCCGTCGCACCGTCCAGCGGACCGATGGGCGACGGGACGTCGAGGAAGGCCGGCCGCCACCGGTGGACCCGTGGGACGTCGAGGTGGTCGGGGCCCTCGTGCGTCACGAGGTGGAGACCGGGTGCGACGTCGATCGACCGGAGCGAGGTGCCGTCCCAGCTCGTCACGGCGACGCGATCAGGACGCAGCTCCACGAGGTTCCAGGATCGGGCGCTGCGGGCGTCGTCCGCATCGACGCCGGTCGTGACGGCTTCCAGCGGCAGGACGCCTCGCGAGGTCCACCCGGCGGCGGGCATGTCGAGGTCCTCGCGTCGGTTGAGGACCACCGCCGCCCGGGGGCCGCCCGGGGCGTCGTCGTTCGTCGCCAGCCACGCGCCGCCCGCTTCGCGGTCGTGGATGCCGCGGACGCTGTCACCGAGTCCGGGCCACCACGCGCCGGGTGGGTCCCAGGCACGCCCCGGCTGCTCGTCCCGCAGCCCGAGGACGGCGATCGGCCACGCGCGCCCCGGCTCGAAGTCGATGATCACCGTGCACACGCTGGTTCCTCCTCGGCCGGCCGGACTAGGACAGACTAGACGAGGACCCGGCGCGGGAGCGCCGGAAGCGAGGAGGCGGCATGGGCGTGCAGGACGCATCGCGGGAGGCGGCAGGGCGCACGGTCGTCGTCGGGATCACGGGCGGGATCGCCGCGTACAAGGCGGTCGGCGTCGTCCGCGGGTTCGTGCTCGCGGGCTTCGACGTCCACGTGGTGCCGACCGAGAGCGCCCTCCGGTTCGTCGGCCTGCCGACGCTCGAGGCGATCAGCCGGAACCCCGTCACGACTTCGCTGTACGACGGCGTCGCCGAAGTCCGGCACGTCGCCCTCGGGCAGCGTGCCGAGCTCATCGTCGTGGCGCCGACGACGGCCAACACCCTCGCGAAACTCGCTGCGGGCCTCTCCGACGACCTCCTCGGCACCACCATCCTGGCCAGCCGGGCACCGGTCCTGCTGGCACCGGCGATGCACACCGAGATGTGGCAGCACCCGGCGACGACGGCGAACGTCGCCCTCCTGCGATCGCGCGGGGTGGCCGTCATCGGGCCGGCGCACGGTGCGCTGACGGGCGGCGACACGGGGCCGGGACGTATGAGCGAGCCCGACGACATCGTGGCCGCCGGCTTGGCGCTGCTCACCGGACGCACCGGTGGAACCGACGCGCACCCGGACGATTTCCGCGCCGAGCGTGTCGTCGTCTCGGCCGGCGGCACCCGCGAGCCGCTCGACCCGGTGCGGTTCCTCGGGAACCGGTCGAGCGGTCGACAGGGGCTGGCCATCGCGCAGGCCGCCGCCGAGCGCGGTGCCGAGGTGGTGCTCGTCGCGGCGCACCTGGACGCCGACGTCGCGGCCGAAGCGGCTGCGGTCGACGGTCTGCGGATCGTCCCGGTCGGCACCGCTGCGGAACTCGCGGTCGCCATGGAGGACGTGGCGGCCGACGCGACGCTCGTGGTCATGGCGGCAGCCGTGGCCGACTACCGCGCCGCCGAGATCGCCGAACGGAAGATCAAGAAGGACGACACCGGTGAGGAGCTCACCCTGCGACTCGTCCGCAACCCCGACGTGCTCGCCGGACTCGCCGCTGCCCCGGTGCCGGGACGGATGGTCGTCGGGTTCGCTGCAGAGACCGCCGCCGACCGCGAGGAGTTGTTGGCCCTCGGCCGGGCCAAGGCGGCACGCAAGGGCGCTGACCTCCTCGTGCTCAATCGCGTGGGGTGGATGAACGGTTTCGGCACGGCCGACAACGAGGTCGTCGTGATCGACGGCGCCGGCGAGGTGGTCGGTGAGGCGACCGGCTCGAAGCGCAGCATCGCCGACCGGGTGCTCGACCTCGTGCTCGCCCACCGGGCGGAGCCGGTTCGTTCCCAGGCGGGCGAGCCTCCCCCCGAACGGGGCTGACCACTGCCACGATGGCACCATGCCACGCCTCCGTCCCGCGCGCCGTCGCGCCTCCATCGCCGCGGCCCTCGCCGGAGTCATCGTCCTCTCGATGGGTCTCGCACAGCCGGCCGCCGCTGCGGAATACCCCAGCTGGGAGGACGTCGAGGCGGCCCGCTCGAGCGAGTCCTCGAAGCAGTCGACCATCGGTCAGATCGAAGGGCTCGTCCAGCAGCTGAAGACCGCTGCGGCGCTCGCCGAAGCTGAGGCCGTCCTCCGTGCCGGCGAGTACGAGGCCGCTCAGCTGGCCGTCGACGAGGCGAGCTACCGTGCCGTCTCGCTCCGCGAGCAGGCCGTCGCCGCGACGACCGCGGCGCAGGCCTCCAAACGTCAGGCCGGCGCGCTCGTCGCCGCGTGGTTGCGGTCGGGGAACGTCGACCTCAGCACCGCCGCATTCCTCGACGGCCAGGAGCCGGAGTCGCTCCTCGGGCGCTTGAGCACGATCACGAAGCTCAGCGAGTCCACGGACGGCACCTACGACCGGGCGAGGACCGATGCGAACACGGCGTCGCTGCTCACCGAGCAGGCGACCATCGCCGAGGCAGCCCTCGGCGAGCTCGCCGCCGCGGCCGAGACCGCGCTCGGAGATGCGGTCGCGGCCCGCGCCGACGCCGAGACCGCCGTGTCCGAACAGCAGGAGTACCTCGCGACGCTCGAGGCCCAGCTCGTGGTCCTCAAGGAGAACCGCGCAGCCACCGAGGCCGACTACCGCAAGGGCGAGGAAGTGAAGGCGGCTGCGGCCGCTGCTGCTGCAGCCGCGGCGGCTGCGGCTGAGGCTGCACGGGCGGCTGCCGAGGCCGCTGCGAACGCCGGCGGTGGCGGCGGCGGCGGAGGCGGCGGCGGAGGCGGCGGTGCCTCGGGTGCCGTCGGGAGCCAGGGGTGGGCCCTGCCGATCTCCGGCCGGATCACCGACAACTACGGACCGCGACCCGGTCGCCCCGTGCCCGGCGTCAACCCGTTCCACTCGGGCACCGACATCGGAGCGGGTTGCGGGCGAGCGGTCTACGCCGCGAACGCCGGCACCGTGGTCTACGCCGGCTGGCTCGGCACCTACGGCAACTGGGTCCTCGTCGACCACGGTGGCGGCGTCATGACCGGGTACGCGCACAACAGCAGCATCCTCGTCGGCGAGGGGCAGTGGGTGTCCGCCGGTCAGAACATCTCGCTCGTCGGGACGACGGGTGCCTCGACCGGATGCCACGTGCACTTCGAGGTCAGGATCGGCGGCTCGCGCGTCGATGCCGTCCCGTTCATGGCTGACCGGGGCATCCGCCTGGGCTGAGCGGCGACGGACACCGGGGCGTCAGAGTCCGAGGCGCTCGAGCTCGACGTCCATCCGCCGAGCCATCTCCGCGTACCCCTCGTCGTTCGGGTGGAGGCCGTCCGCGGCCATCCACTCCGGGTGCCCCTCGATCCAGTGCGACGCCCCGGGGACGGTGTCGGCGTCGATCTCCTGCGCGGCGTCGGCCACCCAGCCGATGATCTTCTCGATCGACTGCGGTCGCTCATCGGTGTACCAGAACGGTTCGACGACGATGAAGCGGGCCTCCGGGAGGGCGTCGCGGAGGCGATGCAGGTCCGTCGTGATCTGCTCGTGGATCCGGTCGGCGGCATCGTCGAAACTGAACGCGTCGTTGAGGCCCATCGTGACGAAGACGATGTCGGGCTGCTCGGCGATGATGAGGGAGGGCAGGTCGCCGCTGCCGTCGCCGAATCGGTCGCGGTGGTTCACGAACCCGAGGCCGTTGACGCTGGGGTTGAACTCCCGCCAGCCGCGTTCCTCGCTGACGACGGTGGACCAGCGATTGGCCGGGTCGCTCGCTCCGGTGCCGAGGGTGTACGAGTCGCCGTAGAACGCGACGAGCGGTCCGTCGCCCGTGGCGCCGCCGGTTCCTGAATCGGGCGATGCGCAGGCGGAGAGGCCGGTGGCGAGGACGAGCAGGGTGACGGCGGCGAGCAGGCGTGATCTCATACGGATGGTTCGGAGCAGGGGGCGTCGTGGAGGGTCGAAGCGCCGGCCCGCCGCCGACGACCCGAAGCGCGAATGCGGTTACAGCTAGGTCGTGTCAACGCGAATGCGTGCACTAGCCTGTCTCCATGCCGCAGATCCGTATCCGAGACGCCGCCCTGTTCCTCGGGGTCAGTGACGACACCGTCCGTCGTTGGATCGACCAGGGCGCACTCGTCAGCGCGAAGGACGAGGCGGGCCGAGCGGTCGTCGACGGCCTGTCGCTCGCTCGGCTGGCCCGAGAGAACGCCGTCCTCCCCGTCGACCCCTCGGAGATCGGACGCTCGGCACGCAACCGCTTCGTCGGCATCGTCACCGACATCACGATGGACACGGTCATGGCGCAGGTGGAACTGCAGTGCGGGCCGCATCGCGTGGTGTCGCTCCTGAGCAGTGAGGCGGTCCGCGAACTCGGTCTCGAACTCGGCTCGACAGCAATCGCCGTCGTGAAAGCCACGACGGTCCTCATCGAAACCCCGAAGGCGAGCTCATGAACCGCACCGCACCCCGTCGATCCTTCCGACTGCTCAGTGCACTGGCCCTCGGCACCGGGGTCCTGCTCGCGGCGTCCGCCTGCGCCGCCCCCGCCGCGACGTCGACACCCACCGTCTCGGCCACGGCGGACGAGCTCAGCGGCTCCATCACGGTGTACGCGGCGGCGTCGCTCAAGACGACCTTCACCGCGCTCGCGGAGGACTTCAAGGAGGCGCACCCCGGTACGACCGTCGAGCTGACCTTCGCCGGCTCCTCCGACCTCGTCACGCAGCTCACGAACGGTGCTCCCGGCGACGTGTTCGCCTCGGCGGACGAGAAGACCATGGCGAAGCTGACCGATGCCGACCTCGTCGAGGGCGACCCGGTCGACTTCGCGACCAACGTCCTGCAGATCGCCGTGCCCCCGTCGAACCCCGCCGGCGTGAAGACGTTCGCCGATCTCGCCCGTCCGGGCGTCAAGACGGTCGTGTGCGCGCCGCAGGTCCCCTGCGGGGCGGCCACCGTCGCCGTCGAGGACGCCACGGGTGTCGCGCTGAGCCCGGTCAGCGAGGAGTCCTCCGTCACCGACGTCCTCGGCAAGGTGACCTCGGGCGAGGCCGATGCGGGGCTCGTCTACGTGACCGACGTCATCGCGGCCGGCGACGCCGTGCGGGGCATCACCTTCCCGGAGTCGTCGAAGGCCGTCAACACCTACCCGATCGCGCCGCTCGCAGGGAGCGCGAACCCCACCGTCGCGGCGGCCTTCGCGGCCTACGTCGTGAGCGCAGAGGGACAGCGGGTGCTCGCCGACGCCGGCTTCGGCGCACCGTGACCCCGTGAGAGAACTCGGCTCGGGGGTGCCCCGCTGGATCGTCGTCGTCGCCATGGTCGGCGCAGCCTTCGTCCTGCTGCCGCTCGTCGCCATCGTCCTGCGGGTGGACTGGGCGGACTTCGGTGCACTCGTCACCTCCGAGTCGTCGGTCGCGGCGCTCGGGCTGAGTCTGCGGACGTCGTCACTCGCGACGGCTCTCTGCGTCGTGTTCGGCGTGCCCCTCGCCCTCGTCCTCGCGCGCACCCGGTTCCCGGGGCAGCGCCTGCTGCGGTCGCTCGTCCTCCTCCCGCTCGTGCTCCCGCCCGTCGTCGGCGGGATCGCCCTGCTCTACACCTTCGGCCGGCTCGGCCTGCTCGGGCCGGCACTCGCGGACGCCGGGATCGACATCGCGTTCTCCGCGACCGCCGTCGTCCTCGCCCAGACCTTCGTCGCCCTGCCGTTCCTCGTGTTGAGCCTGGAGGGGGCGATCCGCACGACCGGCTCGCGGTACGAGGCCGTCGCCGCGACGCTCGGCGCACGTCCCACCACGGTCTTCCGCACCGTCACGCTGCCGCTCCTCGCACCCGCCGTCGTGTCGGGCGCGATCCTCTCGTTCGCGCGGGCCCTCGGTGAGTTCGGGGCTACTCTCACGTTCGCGGGCAGCCTGCAGGGGGTCACGCGGACGCTGCCGCTCGAGATCTACCTGCAGCGCGAGACCGATCCCGACGCCGCGGTCGCGCTGTCGCTCGTCCTCGTCGTCGTGGCCGTGCTCGTCGTGGGCGTCGCTGGGGCACAGGGGTCGATCCGCCGTGGACGGACTGTCGCCGGAGTGGTGCGATGACCGGGGCGGCCCTGGCGTTCCGAGCGACGTTGCGTGAACGCGACTGGGAGCTCGCCGTCGACCTCGCCGCGGGGGAGACCGTCGCCGTGCTCGGCCCCAACGGCGCCGGCAAGTCGACGCTGCTCGCGGTCCTCTCCGGGCTCCTGCGTCCGGACACCGGTCACGCGACGCTCGCCGGTCGCGAGCTGTTCGCGGTCGGTGGATCGGGTCGGGACCACTGGCTGCCGCCGCACCGGCGGGGGATCTCGCTCCTGGCGCAGGAGGCGCTGCTCTTCCCGCACCGCTCCGTGCTCGACAACGTCGCCTATGGCCCGCTGGTCGCCGGTGCGTCGCGCGGCGAGGCTCGGGACGTCGCCCGACGACGACTCGCGGAGGTCGAGGCGTCCGAGCTCGAGGGGCGCCGTCCCGCCGAGTTGTCCGGCGGCCAGGCGCAGCGGGTGGCGCTCGCCCGCGCGCTGGCCCCGGACCCGGCCCTGCTCCTCCTCGACGAACCGATGGCCGCGCTCGATGCGACGGTCGCGCCGCACCTGCGCCGTATGCTCCGCGAGCAGTTGCGTGGGCGGACGACCGTGCTCGTGACGCACGAGGTGCTCGACGCTTACACGCTCGCGGACCGGGTGATCGTCCTGGACGCCGGGCGCATCGTCGAGCAGGGGCCGACGGCGGAGGTGCTCGAGCGGCCGCGGACGGCGTTCACCGCGGACCTCGCGGGACTCGAACTGCTGACGGGCGTTCGCACGGCACGCGGGCTCCGTCTGCCGGACGGAGCGGAGGTCGAGGTCGACTCCTCCGCGGAGGCAGACCCGATCCCGGTCGGGGTCGCCGTGGCCTGCGCGTTCCGACCGTCCCGCGTCGAGGTCCGGGAGGCTGACGGGTCTGGCGGCCCGAGTGCGTCAGGCGCCCTCCGCGCGACGATCACCGACCTCGAGCCGCGGGGCGACGTCGTCCGGGTCCGCTCGGCGGTCATCACCGCCGACGTCGCCGTGCAGCAGCTCGCGGCCGCGGGCTGGTCGACGGGCGACGTCGTCGACTTCCTGGTCGACCCGCGGGCAGCCGTCCTCTACCCGCGCTGAGGCGTCCTGCACCGGGACACGTCCGAGACGTGACAGAGTGAGTCGATGAACCGATTCTGGAGACGCTGGTGGCCGCTCGTCGTCGGGGCGGCCGGCACGCTCGCGATCGGCGGGATCTGCGCGGCGCTCGTCGCCATGGGGCTCGTGCGCCCGAACGCCATCCTGGCCGCCTCGTACGCGGTGCGCGGTGTCGACGTCTCCTCGTACCAGGGCGAGATCGATTGGGACGTCCTCGCGGCTCAGCCCATCGACTTCGCGATCATGAAGGCGACCGAGGGATCCGGCGATCGGGACGAACGGTTCGCCGCGAACTGGGCGGGTGCACAGCGCGCGGCCGACGAGACCGGCTTACTGATCGGGGCGTACCACTTCCTGAGCTTCGACAGCCCGGCCGAGACGCAGGCCCAGAACATCTTCGACACCGTCCCGGTCACCGCGGGTGCTCTCCCGATCACCATCGATCTCGAGTGCTACGCCGACTATTGTCGGACGCCACCGAGTGCGGAGCGGGTCGCCGCCGTACTCGATCCGCTCCTCGCGGCACTCGAGGAGCATTACGGTCGGCCGCCGATCGTCTACGCCACCATGCGGTACTACGACGCGTTCCTCACGGGCGCGTACGAGCGGAACCCGATGTGGATCCGCTCGGTCATCACGCCGCCGGTCTTGTCGGACGGGCGGGCGTGGGACCTCTGGCAGTACACGAGCCGGGAACGGATGCTCGGGTACGTCGGCAAGGAGGAGTTCATCGATGTGAACGTCTTCGACGGCTCCCTGCGCGACCTCCAGGCACTCGTCGGCCCCTGATCCGCGGCCCCGGAGGCGCGTCGGGTTACGGGGCGGGAGCGGGACCGGTGGTCGGCTCGGCGACGGGGAGGAACGTGTCTTCGCCGTCGACCTCCTGCTCGATGGAGTCCTCGGTGGTCTCGTGGTCCTCGGGGAGGTTGTCGTCGTTCGCTGCGTGCTTGCTCATACGACCACGATACGACGGGTGTCGCGCTGGGCAATGGGGTTGCGTGCCGACGCCGGGCGCTGGCCGACCACCATCGCTCTCAGGAGGCGAAGGCGAGTGAACGGGCTGTGAGTTCTTCGGTCAGGACGTTGACGGCCTTCGGGCCGACGCCGTGGATGCGGAGCAGGGCGGCGGGGGAGACCCGCGTGAGCTGCTCGAAGCGGGTGAATCCGTGCGCGCCGAGGGCTTCGTGGGCGACCGAGCCGATGGTGGCCGGGAACTCGGACGCCTCGGCGGGCACGAGTTCGACGAAGAGCGCGGCGATCCGCTCCTCGATGTCGTCGCGGATGCGGCGGACGGCCTCGATGCCTTGCCCGGCCGGGTCCTCGAGTTGCCAGTCCTCGTAGCGCTTGCCGGGGAAGATCGGGCAGGCGTCGCCGCAGCCCATCGTGATGACCGCGTCGGACGCCCGGACGGCGTCGGTCGTGAGGATGCGGGGCACGGCTGCGGTGATGTCGATGCCGTGTTCGGCCATCGCCTCCACCGCCACGGTGTTGATCCGGTCCTTCGGTTCGCTCCCGGCCGACAGCACCTCGACCCGGTCGCCGGCGAGGGCACCGAGGAAGCCGGCTGCGATCTGGGAGCGGCCGGCGTTGTGCACGCAGACGAAGAGGACGGTGGGGGTGGTGGTGATGGTCATGGCGTCTCCTGGAGGTGGCGTGAGCCGAGCGCGGACGAATGGTCGAGCAGGTCCACGAGGGCAGCGTAGCTGGTGGCGGGGTCGGCGCCGCGGGTGAAGCCGCCGACGAGCTCGAGGGACACGAAGCCGTGGAGGGCTGCCCGCACGATGCGTCCGGCGTCCGTCATCGCCACACTGTCGAGACCGCGCCCCGCGAGTGCCCGTTCGACGAGCATCACGAGCTCGCGGTCGGCCGGCTCGCCGGTGTCGGCGCGGACGTCCTCGATCGAGAACACGAGGGCGTACCGACCGGGATAGGCGAGGGCGAAGCGGCGGTACCCGTCGGCCAGCGCGGTGAGTGCAGGGGACCCGCTCAGACTGATCGTCGCGACATCGAGTCCGCTGGCCAGTTGGGCGAGGACGAGCTGGGCGACGGCGGCGCGGAGGTCCTCGGTGCTGCGGACGTGCTTGAGGAGGGCCGGTGCCGAGGTGTCGAGCTCGCGGGCCAGGGCGGCGAGTGTGAGGGCGTCGGCGCCGTGCGTGTCGGCGAACTCGGCGGCTCCGACGATCACCCGTTGGCGGGAGAACTTCGTCCGGGAAACGGGTGCATCGGTCATCGGATCGAGCCTAACGGCACGCGGCCCTGATGCCGTGCGGGTTCAGACCGTCGGCGGTGTGGCTTCGTGGTGGGGTGCGCCGTGCGTGCGGCGGTCCTCCTTCATGGCGGCTTCCGCGAGGTGGCGTCGGCCGCCCGCCAGTTCGTTCCGGACCTCCGCCTCGAGCGTGCGGAACGGTTCCCAGTAGTTGCCGTCGTAGTCTTCGACGATCTGGAACGTCCAGCGTCCGTCGATGACGTTGCGTCCGACCAGCTCGGTGTCGATCCGGTCGGCGAGGGCGTCGTGTCCTGCTTCGCGGAGGGCGTCCGCGGCTTCGCCGAGCGCGAGGTCCGCTTTGCCGGTCAGACGATGGAAGCCGTAGAGCATGCCGCGCGCCTGCTCGACGACTTCGAGCGCCTCGGTCACCTTGCCGACCGCTTCCACGGTGGCGTCGTCGACCCCTGCGGGGACTCGGTGGGCGTCGTCGGGGCCGTCGGTGGTGCGGTCGTCTGCGGAACTCATGCCACCAGTCTGTCCCGATCGGCCCCGGATGTCTCGGGCTTGCGGACGGAGGTGCACGATGTGAGCCGGCGGACGTCCTGCCGCGCACCGAGCGAGCGCACCCCGACTGCCCGTCGACAGGCTCAGGGACCGGAGCGTTCCGGGGACACTCCTCCCGGTCACCGAGCTTGTTCTCCCCGGTCACTGAGCTTGTCGAAGTGCCCACGAGGGTGCCTCGTCGTTCCGGGCGCACCTCTTCCGGTCACTGAGCTCGTCGAAGTGCCCACGAGGACTCTTCATCGTTCCGGGCACATTTCTCCCGGTCACTGAGCTTGTCGAAGTGCCCACGAGGGTGCCTCGTCGTTCCGGGCGCATCTCTTCCGCTCACTGAGCTCGTCGAAGTGCCCACGAGGGTGCCTCGTCGTTCCGGGCGCACCTCTTCCGCTCACTGAGCTTGTCGAAGTGCCCACGAGGATGCCTCGTCGTTCCGGGCGCACCTCTTCCGCTCACTGAGCTTGTCGAAGTGCCCACGAGGACTCTTCATCGTTCCGGGTACACCTCTCCCGGTCACTGAGCTTGTCGAAGTGCCCACGAGGATGCCTCATCGTTCCGGGCACACCTCTTCCGCTCACTGAGCTTGTCGAAGTGCCCACGAGGAACCCTTCGACAGGCTCACGGCCGAAGCTACGCGGGCACACCCATCCCGGTCACTGAGCTTGTCGAAGTGCCCACGAGGATGCCTCATCGTTCCGGGCACACCTTTCCCGCTCACTGAGCTTGTCGAAGTGCCCACGGGGACCCCTTCGACAGGCTCAGGGACCGGCGGAGGTCAGAACGGTGCGGGGTCCGGTTCCGTCCGATGGTGTTTCCCGTCGGGTGTCGTCCACTCGAGGACCCCGCCCGGCTGGTGGTCGAGGTTCCAGCCGGGGAGGTGCTTCATCCGGTGGTGATGTCGGCAGAGACAGGCGAGGTTCCCGACATCTGTCGTCCCGCCGTCGTCCCAGGCGACCGAATGGTCGAGATCGCAGGCCCTGACGCGCCGCCCGCAGCCCGGTGCCCGACAGGTGCCGTCCCGTAGGCGGACCGCTCGCTGGAGGTCGGCCGGGACCCGGTACTGATTCCGCCCGACGGAGAGGACCGCGCCGGTTTCCGGTTGGACGATGATCCGGGTGAAGCCGGGTGCGTTCACCGCGATACGGGCTGCGGTCTGGGGGTCGATGGGTCCGTACCCGTCGAGCATGCCGGGCACGTCGGAGACGCCGGCCATGCTCAGTGCCGGCACCGTGTTCGTCGCGCGCTGGACCGTCCGCTCGGGCGTTCGGGTCGCCATCGCAAGGGCCGCGCAGGTGGATCGGCGGGAGAGCGCCAAGCGCTCGGCCGGCGGGAATACGGCCGGAACGACCGAGTCCGCGAGCGCGTCCGCATAGGCCGCAGAACGGGCGAGTGGCCGGGCCTCCTCGGCATCCAGAGCAGCACGCCGACGCTGGATGTCCGCGTAGCGATCCGAGAACTCCGCGAGCTGCGCGGCGTAGTTGTCGCTCGCGCGTATCGCGGTGGTGATGGTCTCGGTCATGGAACAAGTCCACCATGGACCACTGACATTCCAGATGACGAATTGTCCCGGTTGTGGAAGTCTCCTCGGGTGCCCTTCGACAGGCTCAGGGAGCGGAGGAGGCATACCGGTTTTGTGGGGTTCTCCCGTGTGCCCTTCGACAAGCTCAGGGACCGGGGAAGGTTGCGCGGAGACCGGAGTGAGTGCGGGTGCACCTCTTCCGGTCACTGAGCTTGTCGAAGTGCCTACGAGTACCCTTCGACAGGCTCAGGGACCGGATGGGTGTCGCTGGTCTTGGATGCTTCTCCGTGCGCCCTTCGACAGGCCGCAGGGAGCGGGGAAGGTTCAGGGATCGGGCGGGTGAGACTCGTCTGCCCGGGCGGGCTAGTAGTTCAAGCAGCGATCCGGATCCTCGGTCTCCGGAGGATCACCCTGATACAGGGTGAAGAAGTTCTCGGCCGGGCCGGACAAGGATCCGCGGGCGTGGACGCATAGGCGCGCGAGACCGTCGTCGCTCCGCACGTCGGAGGTGATCCGGGACGTCTCGCATGCGCCGTCGCCGGGATGGAGGACGAGCTCTCGATTGGTCCCCTCGTTGTCCACCATCCAGGTCCCGGAGAAGTCGATCGGGTCGTCAGCGTAGGGGTCGTCGTCAAGACTGCACTGGACATCCGAGGGCCAGGCGGTGGCTTCGAAGGTCCCGTCGTCGGCCAGCTCGAGCCGGGTGTCCCCACTGCGCCAGGTGCCGACGGCCTCACCACGTGGCAGTCCGTACCGCGTGTCCGAGCAGGCGACGAGCGACGTGCCGAGCATGACTGCGAGTACGGAGGCGGCCACCCAGCGTGACGGTTTCGATTCCACGGTGCGAGTCTGTCCGCCGTGGGCCAGGAGTGGCAACTCGGGTGGTGGCGTGGGTGTTCGCGGGCATCCGGGCAAAAAAAGAACCCCCACCATGTAGAAGCTAGGTGGGGGTTCCGTGGCTCCGACGGGCGTCGATCCCGTGACCTCACGATTTTCAGTCGTGCGCTCTACCAACTGAGCTACAGAGCCGAGTACATCAGCTGCACGAACGGCGACGATGTCTCAAAAGCAGAAGCCCTCCCTTGCGAGAGGGCTTCCGACCTTTTGCGACCCTGACGGGACTTGAACCCGCGACCTCCGCCGTGACAGGGCGGCACGCTAACCAACTGCGCTACAGGGCCATACATGTTGAATTGATGGTGATGCGAACTACGGTGATGCTGGTGTTCCTCAGTGCTTCTCGCAGTCGCGCAGACTCACTATACCTGAATCCGAGCGGCTGTTTTTCCAGTAGTCATTGGTGACCCCAACGGGATTCGAACCCGTGCTGCCGCCGTGAAAGGGCGGTGTCCTAGGCCGCTAAACGATAGGGCCGCGAAGCCCTGAAGCTTCATGACTACCGAGCGACAAGCATACGGATGAAACCGCCGAATCCAAAATCGGCTTCACGGAGCAGCGATCGGCGCTCCATGCCGGATCTGACGACAGGCGCCGAATGACCGCTCCACGGCCCCCGGCCGGGGTTAGCCTCTGGCGTGGACCACTCCCGGATGCCACGGCCGACGGGAGTGTCCGCAGCCGGTCCCGACCCCCGTCGGGCTAGCGTGGACAGTGGTACCGATGTGACCGATGTGACTGCAGCGAACCGAGATGGGCCCCTACTTCATGAGCAAGAAGCTTGCCGGCGCTTGGCGCCGAAGCCGGACGACCAACGCCGCATCGGCGTCCTCCGCGCGATGGCGAGGACGCCTCACCGCCGCAATCGTCATGTCGCTCGCGATCGTCAGCTCGTTCGGCGTCGCCGGTCCGGCGTCAGCAGCCGACTACCCCTCGTGGGATGACGTCCAGGCCGCGAAGGGCAATGAGGCCGCCAAGGCCGCCGAGGTCACGAACATCAAGAACTTCATCGTCCAGTTGCAGGACGAGCTGCAGGTCGCCCAGGACGAGGCCGAGAAGCGCGGTACGGAGTTCCAGGCCGCTGAGGAGGCCTTCTTCGAGGCCGACGCCCGGGCCACCGCGATCCAGTCCCAGGCCGATGCCAAGACGGCCGAGGCCGACACCGCGACGAAGCAGGCCGGCCGGGTCGCCTCGCAGCTCTACCGCTCCGGTGGCGCCGACCTCAGCCTGAGCCTCTTCCTCGACGGCGAGAGCAAGGGCGCGACCGACCTGTTGTCGAAGCTCGGCAACATGAACCAGGTCGCCGAGCACAGCAACGGCGTCTACGAGCAGGCGGTCGCCGCACGCAACACCGCGGCTGCGCTCGGTGAGCAGGCCGGTGTCGCCCGCGACGAGCGCGAGTCGCTCCGACAGGCGGCGCAGACGGCCATGGAGGCAGCCCAGGCGGCGGCGTCCGCGGCGGCCGAGAAGCTCGAGAAGAACCAGGAGCTGATCGTCACGCTCAACGCGCAGCTGACCGCGTTGCAGGACACGACGGCGAAGACGGTTCAGGACTACGAAGCCGGAGTCGCTGCGGCAAAGGCGAAGGCCGCGGCCGAAGCCGCCGCACGGGGGCAGAGCGCCGACGGCGGTCAGCTCAGCAGCCAGGGCTGGGCGATCCCGGCCTCCGGCAGCATCTCGGGCACCTACGGCTACCGCGATCCGATCTCCACGGGCGGCGGCAGCTCAGGCAGCTTCCACCGCGGCACCGACATCGCGGGCGGCTGCGGGATCCCGATCTACGCGGCGACCTCCGGCACCGTGACCTACGCCGGTTGGTACGGCACCTACGGCAACTTCATCCTCATCGACCACGGCTCCGGCGTCTCGACCGGCTACGCGCACATCGTGAACGGTGGCATCCAGGTCGGCGTCGGCTACCAGGTCTCCGCCGGACAGGTCATCGCCTACGTCGGCACGACCGGTGCCTCCACCGGCTGCCACCTGCACTTCGAGGTCCGCATCAACGGCAGTGCGATCGACGCGCAGCCGTTCATGGCCGACCGCGGGGCGCCGCTCGGCTGNGTCATGCGGTGTGCGGAGGTCCGCAGGGGCTCAGTGACCCTCCGCCTTGAGCTTGTCGAAGCCCGCGAGGATGATCTTCTCGGCCGCTGCGGCGTCGCCCCAGCCGTCGATCCGCGCCCACTTGCCGGGCTCGGTGTCCTTGTAGTGGACGAAGAAGTGCTCGATCTCGTCGCGCGTCGCCTGCGGGATGTCGGTCAGGTCCTGGATGTGCGACCAGCGCGGGTCCTTGTACTGCACGGCGATGACCTTGTCGTCGCCGCCGCCGTCGTCCGTCATGTGCAGCACACCGACGGGGCGGACCTTGATGCCGACGCCCGGGAAGGTCGGGAAGTCGAGCAGGACCAGCACGTCGACCGGGTCGCCGTCCTCGCCGAGGGTGTTCTCGAAGAAGCCGTAGTCGGCGGGGTAGACGAAGCTCGTGAACAGGACGCGGTCCAGGAAGACCCGACCGGTCTCGTGGTCGATCTCGTACTTGTTGCGGCTGCCCCGCGGGATCTCGATGACGGCGTCGTACTCGGCCATAAGCCTGCTCCTTGCGCGGTTGGATGACGTTGAGTCGGCGCGGTCGCCGACGAGGACCAACCATAACCGATGCGTCCCGGAGCGAACGGTGTGGGGAGGCGCTCGGCGCGGTGCAATAGCGTGGTCCGCGTGAACGACGTCCGACCCCCGCTCCACCCGTCCGTCGCCGCCCTGCGGAAGGCGGTGCGCGACGCGATCGCGGGCACGGCGTCCACGCCGTCGCGTGACGCCGCCGGTGCCGACCTGCTCGTCGCGCTGAGCGGTGGCGCCGACTCGCTCGCGCTCGCCGCCGCGACCGCGTTCGAGGCCGGAAAGGTCGGTCTGCGGGCCGGCGCCGTGATCGTCGACCACGGACTGCAACCGGGCTCGGCCGACGTCGCGGCGCGTGCCGCGGACCAGGCGCGTGCCCTCGGGCTCGACCCCGTCCTCGTCCGCGTCGTCGAGGTGGGCTCCGAGGGCGGACCGGAGGCCGCGGCACGGGCGGCCCGGTACACCGCACTCGACGCCGCGCGAGTCGAGGTCGGTGCGTCCCTGGTGCTGCTCGCGCACACCCTCGACGACCAGGCGGAGACCGTCCTCCTCGGCCTCGCACGAGGGTCGGGCACGGGCAGCCTCCAAGGGATGGCGCCCGTCTCCGGTGCGCTCCTCCGACCGCTGCTCGGGATCCGGCGTTCCCAGACCCGCGAGGCGTGCGCTGCCGAAGGACTCGAACCGTGGCACGACCCGCACAACACCGACGACGCCTACGCGCGGGTCCGGGTCCGGGAACGGGTCCTGCCGGTGCTCGAGGCGGAGCTCGGGCCGGGGATCGCCGAGGCCCTCGCCCGCACCGCCGACGCCGCTCGCGAGGACGCGGACGCGTTCGAGGAGATGATCGAGGAGACCATCGAGGAGCTCGTCGAGCACGCCGAGGCCGGTATCTCCGTCAGTGCCGGGGCACTCGCGGCCAACCCGGCAGCGCTCCGCCAGCGGATCATCCGGTACATCGTGCAGAGCGAGTTCGGCTTCTCGCTCACGCGGTCGCAGACGATCGAGGTCGCGCGGCTCGTCACCGATTGGGCGGGCCAGGGTCCGATCGACCTGCCCGGCCTGACGGCGTCCCGGCACGCGGGACGCATCGTCTTCGCGGCCCGCTGACTTAGGGCTCCCCGAGCAGGAGGCGCACGGGCGTCCGGGTCATCTCGCATACACTCGACGCATGGAGCAGAGCGACATTTCCGACGACCTCACGACCATCCTCGTCACCGAGCAGGAGATCCGCGACAAGCTCGCCGAACTCGCCCGGCAGATCGAGACCGACTACGCCGGGAAGGACGTCCTGCTCGTCGGCGTGCTGAAGGGTGCGGTCATGGTCATGGCCGACCTCGCGCGCGAACTCCGCATCCCGCTCTCGATGGACTGGATGGCCGTCAGCTCGTACGGTGCCGGCACGAAGTCGAGCGGTGTCGTCCAGATCCGCAAGGACCTCGACGCCGACCTCACCGGCCGCCACGTCCTGATCGTCGAGGACATCATCGACTCCGGCCTCACCCTCTCCTGGCTGCTCGAGAACTTCGCCTCGCGCGGAGCCGCGTCCATCGAGGTCTGCGCGCTCCTCCGTAAGCCCGAGGCCGCCAAGGTGCACGTCGAGTGCAAGTACGTCGGTTTCGACATCCCGAACGACTTCGTCGTGGGTTACGGTCTCGACTTCGACGAGAAGTACCGCAACCTCCGCGACGTCGGCGTCCTCGCCCCGCACGTCTACGCCTGACCACTCCACCGACCTCACACCGCACCCCCGTTAAGCCCACGGCAAACACAGGGGAGGCATCCAGCGGCGAGGGGGTAGCCTGATTTGCGACGCGGCTCCGCCCGTCGACCCCTCCTGCAGAAAGGGAACGGGCCAGCCCCGGCCTCTCAACTTATGAACGTCAAGCGTCTCTTCAAGGGTCCCATCCCGTACCTCATCATCGCCGCCCTGGTCTTCTGGATCGGCATCAGCCTGATGAGCATGAACGGCTTCCGTGAGGTCTCCACGCAAGAGGGTCTCGCCTTCCTCGAGAAGGGTCAGGTCAAGGAGGCCGTCATCACGGACGGCGACCAGCGCGTCGACCTCACGCTGACGAAGGCGGACGACGAGTTCGGCAAGCAGGTGCAGTTCTACTACGTCGGCGCCCGCGCGGCCGACGTGGTCGAGGCCGTCGACGCCGCAGACCCGTCCGGTGGCTACAACGACAAGGTGCCCCAGCCGAGCTGGCTCCTGTCGATGCTCGGCCTCCTCCTCCCGCTGCTCCTCATCGGTGTCTTCTTCTGGCTGATGCTCTCCGGCATGCAGGGCGGCGGCAACAAGGTCATGCAGTTCGGCAAGTCGAAGGCGAAGCTCGTCTCGAAGGAGTCGCCGAAGGTGACCTTCGACGACGTCGCCGGTGCCGACGAGGCGATTGAGGAGCTCGAGGAGATCAAGGACTTCCTCAAGGAGCCCGCGAAGTTCCAGGCCGTCGGTGCGCGCATCCCGAAGGGCGTCCTGCTGTACGGCCCTCCCGGAACGGGCAAGACGCTCCTCGCCCGCGCGGTCGCCGGTGAAGCCGGTGTGCCGTTCTACTCGATCTCCGGTTCCGACTTCGTCGAGATGTTCGTCGGTGTCGGTGCGAGCCGCGTCCGCGACCTCTTCCAGCAGGCCAAGGAGAATTCGCCCGCGATCATCTTCGTCGACGAGATCGACGCCGTCGGTCGTCACCGCGGCGCCGGCATGGGCGGCGGTCACGACGAGCGCGAGCAGACCCTCAACCAGCTGCTCGTCGAGATGGACGGCTTCGACGTCAAGACGAACGTCATCCTGATCGCCGCGACCAACCGCCCCGACATCCTCGACCCCGCGCTGCTGCGCCCGGGCCGCTTCGACCGCCAGATCGGCGTCGACGCCCCCGACCTCGCCGGCCGCAAGAAGATCCTCGAGGTGCACGGCAAGGGCAAGCCGCTCGCCGCGAGCGTCGACCTCGAGGTCGTCGCCCGCAAGTCGCCCGGCTTCACCGGTGCCGACCTCGCCAACGTCCTCAACGAGGCCGCACTGCTCACGGCGCGCTCCAACGCGCAGCTGATCGACAACCGCGCTCTCGACGAGGCCATCGACCGCGTCATCGCCGGCCCGCAGCGCCGCACGCGCGTCATGCGCGAGCAGGAGAAGCTCATCACCGCCTACCACGAGGGCGGGCACGCGCTCGCTGCAGCGGCGATGAACAACACCGACCCCGTCACGAAGGTCACGATCCTTCCGCGCGGCCGCGCCCTCGGCTACACGATGGTCCTGCCCCTCGAAGACAAGTACTCCGTCACGCGCAACGAGCTGCTCGACCAGCTCGCCTACGCGATGGGCGGCCGCGTCGCCGAGGAGCTCGTCTTCCACGACCCGACCACGGGCGCGTCGAACGACATCGAGAAGGCCACGGGGATCGCTCGCAAGATGGTCACCGAGTACGGCATGACCACCGACGTCGGTGCCGTCAAGCTCGGGCAGTCCTCGGGCGAGATGTTCCTCGGCCGCGACATGGGCCACCAGCGCGACTACTCGGAGGAGATCGCGCAGCGCGTCGACGCCCAGGTCCGCGAGCTCATCGAGGCCGCGCACGACGAAGCCTGGCAGGTCATCACGACCAACCGGGCCGTGCTCGACCGCCTCGCCGCCGAGCTGATGGAGAAGGAGACCCTCGACCACAACCAGCTGGCCGAGATCTTCAAGGACGTCAAGAAGCTCCCGCCGCGCCCCGTCTGGTTGTCCAGCAAGAAGCGTCCCGTCGGGTCGGGTTCGGCCGTCGGTTCCGCGTCGTTCACCGCCCCCATCGACTCCGGTGCGGCCGACGGTGGCGTGAGCTCGGAGCCCGAGCCCGAGGCTCCCGTGAAGCCCAAGCGCACCCGCGCGACGAAGCCGCGACCGGCGACCGCCTAGCCCGCATGACCCACGGCGAGCACACCGCGGACGACGCGGTCGCAGCCGCGCAGGCCGAGCCCGATCAGGGCTCGGCCTCGCGGTCGTCGGTGGACCGCGAGCGGATCGCCGCAGCGGTCCTCGAGATCCTCGAGGCGATCGGCGAGGACCCCTCCCGCGACGGCCTCGCCGACACCCCGACGCGTGTCGCCGACGCGTACGCGGAGTTCTTCGGTGGCGTCGGTCAGGACGCCGGTGTGCACCTGGCCCGCCCCATCCCGATCGAGGAGGGCGCGACCAGCGACGTCGTGCTCGTCCGCGACATCGCCTTCCGTTCCGTCTGCGAGCATCATCTGCTCCCGTTCCTCGGCACGGCGCACATCGCCTACCTGCCCGACGAACTCGTCATCGGACTCGGTGCCCTGCCGAAGCTCGTCGACACACTCGCGTCGCGCCCGCAGGTCCAGGAGCGCCTGAGCGAGCAGATCGCCGACACCCTCGTCGAACGGCTCGCGCCTCGCGGTGTCCTCGTCGTGCTCCAGGCCGCACACGGCTGCGTCTCGATGCGCGGTTCACGCCAGCTGACGAGCACCACCGTCACCATCGCCAGCCGTGGAGCCCTGGCCGATCCGGCCGCGCGGGCCGAGCTGATGGTCCTGATCGGCGCGTCCGCCGACCAGGCGGGGTGATCGCATGTTCCAGATCATGGGCGTCGTCAACGTCACACCCGACTCGTTCAGCGACGGCGGCCGGTACCTCGACGTCGACGACGCCGTCGCCCACGGGCTCGAGCTCATCGCGGCCGGCGCGACCATCATCGACGTCGGCGGCGAATCGACGCGGCCCGGTGCCGCCCGGGTCGACACTCGCGAGGAGCAGCACCGGGTCGCACCCGTCATCGCGGCGCTGGCCGCCGCTGGTGCGCGAGTGAGCATCGACACGATGAACGCGGAGACCGCCCGTGCCGCGGCCGACGCCGGTGCCTCGATCATCAACGACGTCTCCGGTGGCCTCGCCGACGACCGCATGCCGGGCGTCATGGCGGCGTCCGGTCTCGACTGCGTCATCAGCCATTGGCGCGGGCACTCGGCCGACATGGCGAGCCGCGCCACGTACACCGACGCGGCGGTCGACGTCGCTCAGGAGCTCGACGATCGGGTGACGACCCTCCGCGGTCAGGGCGTCGACCCCGGCCGGATCGTCGTCGATCCCGGCCTCGGGTTCTCCAAGCACGCCGAGCACAACTGGCGCATCCTCGCCCGACTCGACCTGCTGCGCGAGCTCGGGTACCCGGTGCTGGTGGGCGCGTCCCGCAAGCGGTTCATCGGAGCGCTCCTCCCCGAGGACGCACCGATGGAGGCGCGCGACCTGCCGAGCGCCGTGGTGAGTGTGCTGGCCGCGCAGGCCGGAGCCTGGGGTGTGCGCGTCCACGACGTCGCCGCCACCAGACTCGCTCTCGATACCCTCGATGCATGGCAAGGTGGAGCCGATGACTGATTCGATCACCCTCACGGGCCTGCGGGCGTTCGCGCACCACGGCGTCTTCGACTTCGAGCGCGAGGCCGGACAGGAGTTCGTCATCGACGTCACCGTGTCGCTGGACCTCCGCCCGGCCGCCGGCGGCGACGAGCTCGGCGCGACCATGCACTACGGGGAGCTCGCCGAGGCGGTCGTCGCGGCCGTGGAGCGCGACCCGGTCGACCTCATCGAGACTGTGGCCGAGCGCATCGCCGACGTGGTGCTCGCGAACGAACGCGCGGAAGCGGTCCGGGTCACGGTGCACAAGCCGAGCGCGCCGATCACCGTGCCCTTCGCGGACGTGGCGGTGACGATCGAGCGAACCCAGGCCGATCGCACCCAGGCCGGGCGGGCCGTCTGATGGTCTCGCGCACACCGATCCACGACCCAGCCCGTCGGCCGGGGCCACCGAAGCCCCGTGCCGTCTGGGCCGTCGTGGCCATCGGGGCGAACCTGGGGGACCGCCGGGCGACGATCGCACAGGCGGTGGACGACCTCGCCGCCGTCGACGGGGTGCTCGAGGTGCGGCCGTCGCCGCTCGTCTCGAGCGCGGCCGTCAAGCTGTCCGGCGTCGACGAGTCGGCTCCGGCCTACCTCAACGGTGTCGCGGCCGTCCGCACCCGCCTCCAGCCGCACGTGCTCCTCGACGAACTCCAGCGGATCGAACTCTCGCACGGCCGCGTCCGCGAGGAGCGCTGGGGCGATCGGACGCTCGACCTCGACCTCATCGCCTACGACGACGAGACGATCGACGACGAACGCCTGACTGTCCCGCACCCGCGAGCCGCCGAGCGCGGGTTCGTCGTCGTGCCCTGGTTGCTCCTCGACCCCGACGCGACGCTGCCCGGCGTCGGCCGCCTCGACACCCTCGCGGCCGCCAAGGACGGCTCCGTGGTCCCCGACGACGGCACACACCCGTGACCCGCACCACCGCGACACCGCTCATTGTCCTCGCCGGGGTGGGCGTCGTCGTCGGCTTCCTCGTCGAGGTCGCGATGGTCTCCGGCGGACGCGCGTCGATCATCCCGCCCGTCACCCTTGCGGTCTCGCTCGTGGCGGTCGCGATCATCCTCATCGCCCTGTCCTGGCCGATCCGCCGCAGCACGACCGGTCGCGCCACCCGGCGGATCGATCCGTTCCGCGCCATGCGGGTCGCCGCGCTCGCGAAGGCCTCGAGCCACGCGGGCTCCCTGGTGGCGGGGGCGACCGTCGGGATCCTGCTCTTCGTCCTGACTCGCCCGATCCTGCCCGCGATAGGCTCGTTGTGGCTGGTGATCGCGTCCATCGTGGGATCCGTCGCACTCGTCGTCGCCGCCTTGGTGGCCGAGTGGTTCTGCACCGTTCCGAAGGATGATGATGACGACGCCGCACCCGGGGGAGCCCCGTCCCACACCTGATCAGCCCGCCGAACGGCCGCTGATCGAGACGCCGCTGGAGGAGCTGTCGTCGCCGGAGGGGGTCCACGCCGGCCCCGCGGAGCAGAGCGGCAAGCGGCTCGAACTGCCTGATGCCGAGTGGCGCCGCGTGAGTCGCAAGCTCATCGCCGTCGAGTTCATCTCCGAGGGCGCCGGCCTCGTGCTCGTCACGGCGGCCGTGGTCTTCGTCGCGCTCGTCTGGGACTGGACCTGGATCTGGTGGCCGTTCGCCGCCTTCGCCGTGATCTCTCTGATCGCCGCGGCGTTCATCCCGCGCCGCATCCGATCGATCGGGTATCAACTGCGCGCGGACGACCTGTTGTTCCGCCGAGGGATCATGTGGCAGCGCTTCGTCGCCGTGCCGTACGGGCGCATGCAGCTCGTCGACATCAACCGCGGGCCCCTCTCGCGGGCGTTCGGCCTCGCCGACCTCAAGTTCGTGACCGCCTCCGCCTCGACCGGAGTGGTGATCAACGGGTTGCCGGAAGCCGAAGCCGAGGGGCTGCGCGACCATCTGGTCGCCGTGGCGGAGAGCCGGCGGACCGGACTGTGAGCGAGCACCAGGCGGCAGGACCGCCGGAGCGGTTCGAAGCTCCGGCCGCGGGTCCTCGGGTGAAGCCGACGGCCGAGGCGATCGTCCCACGGGTGGCCGGACAGAGTCTCGTCGACGGGCAGTGGCACCGGCTGCACCCGGCGACGCCGTTGCTGCGCGGCGGGATCGCGTTCGTCGCCATCCTCGGCATCGTCATCGCGAACCTCCGCGAGCGCCTCATCGAGTTCTTCATCCCCGCTCCGGGGATGGAGCAGCCGACCGACCCGATCGACTACATCCTCAACCACGGCTTCGTCGGATGGGTGCTCCTCGCGATCGCCGTCGGGCTCATCGTGGTGATCGCCGTGTTCTGGTTCTCATGGCGCATGCACACCTTCCGGGTCACCGACGAGGCGGTGGAGGTGCGCAGCGGCATCCTGTTCCGCACGAACCGCAAAGCCAAGCTCGACCGCATCCAGGGTGTCTCCATCGAGAAGCCGCTCCTCGCCAGACTCATCGGGGCCTCGCGCATCAACGTGAGCGTCGCTGGCCAGGACGCGAACGTCAAACTGGAGTACCTGTACGGTGCCGACGCCGACGGCCTCCGCCGGGACGTCCTCACGCTCGCGAGCGGGGTGAAGCTCGCCGAACGTCGGCAGACCACCGCAGCCGGCGACCCGGCCGACCCGACCCTGCCGCCGCAATCGGTGCCCGACGGCGCCGGCGGGGTGTCCCGGTTCGTCACCGAGCGCGTCGACGACTTCATCTCGCCCGAACTCGACCCGGAGGAGACGGTGCCGGACTCCGTCGTGCGCCTGACGCTGGGGCGCCTGGTCGGGTCCACGTTGCTCAGCCCGTTCACCGTGATCGTCCTGATCTCGGTCGTGGCGGGTGTCGTCCTCCTCCTCAACGGCCTGGACTGGGCCTGGTTCTGGCTCGTCCCCATGGTGCTGAGTCTCGGGGCCTTCGTCTGGTCGAGCGTGACCAAGTCGCTGCGTTACAGCATCGCCGCGACGCCCTCGGGTGTCCGCATCGGCTTCGGGCTCTTCTCGACGACGAACGACACCGTCCCGCCCGGACGGATCCACGCGATCGAGGTGTCACAGCCCATCATCTGGCGCCCGTTCGGCTGGTGGCGGGTGCGGATCAACAAGGCCGGCCTGTCACTGGAGCAGGCTGCTCGCGGTGCGACGAGCAACACGGTGTTGCCGGTCGGGTCGCTCGTGGACGCCGCCCAGGTCGTGGAGCTGATGCTCGCGGGCCGCATCGACGGCAGTGCCTGGGCACCCCTGCAGTCGGCCCTCGCCACGCGTGACGGCGTCGGTTTCGTGGGTTCGCCCCGCCGCTCGCGATGGATCAACTGGTTCTCCTGGCGTCGTACCGGCTACGCACTGCGCGACGGGATGCTGCTGTTCCGGCAGGGGGTGGTCTGGCGCAAGCTTCACATCCTTCCGCTCGCACGCCTGCAGAGCCTCCGGATCGACCAGGGACCGCTCCTGCGGGCGCTCGACCTCGCCTCCGCGACCGCGCACACAGTCCCGGGCCCGGTGATCGCCAAGCTCCCGGCCATGGCCCGCGACGAGGCGGTGCGGATGTTCGACGCGGCGTCGGCGGCGATCGTGGTCGCGCAGTCGACCGACCGCAGTCACCGGTGGGCGAGCTTCGACCCCGAGCACCAGCCGTCCGAGGCGCAGGCGACGGCGCCCTACCTCGATGAGCCGATGGCGCAGTCGGACACCTGGCCGACGACGCAGGCGGACGCCGAGCCGTGGCAGGAGCAGCGCCCGGCACCGTCCGTGCCGCTCCCGACGACCGACCACGACCGGAGGACCACGTGAGCGCGGAACGACGGAGCGCCAGGCTCGGCGTCGGGATCATCGGGAGTGGTCGCGTCGGCCCGGTCATCGGAGCGGCGCTCGGGGGAGCCGGACATGCGATCGTCGGCATCACCGCGGTGTCGGAGGAGAGCCTCGAACGGGCGAACGCCCTGTTGCCGGATGTGCCGGTGCTCGATCCGACCGAGGTGGTCGAGCGGAGCGAACTCGTCGTCATCGCCGTACCCGATGCGCAACTCGCGTCGTTGGTCGAAGGGCTCGCGGCGGTCGGTGCGTGGCAGCCGGGTCAGCTCGTCGCGCACACCTCGGCTCGGTTCGGGACGGCGGTGCTCGCTCCGGCAGCGCGCGCCGGTGCCATCCCGTTGGCGTTGCACCCCGCGATGGTGTTCACCGGGACGAGCCTCGACCTCGCCCGGCTCCACGAGACGTCGTTCGCCGTGACCGCACCGGCCCCCGTCCAACCGATCGGGCAGGCGCTCGTGGTCGAGATGGGCGCGGAGCCCGTGATCATCGCCGAGGCCGATCGTGCGGCCTACGCCGAAGCGGTGGAGACGGCCGCGAGCTTCTCCCGCGCGGTCGTGCAGCAGTCGACGGCTCTGCTCCAGGAGATCGGCGTGGAGAACGCCGGCGGCTTCCTGTCGTCGCTCGTGCGGTCGTCGGTCGACGAGGCGCTGCGCGGTGCGACCACGCCCGACGTCGACGAGCTGCTCTAGCCGGGTGGACGGACCGCCGCCCGCCCACCCGAGTCCGGGCAGGCGGGCGGATCCGAGTCAGCGGACCCGTGTCAGCGGCTGCGGCGGCGACGGATCAGCGCGTCCACGGCGAGTCGGCCCGGGCCGGCGAGCGTGAGCGCGAGCGACGCGAGCGCGAGCAGCATGACGTACTCGAAGCCACCGTCGGCGGCGTAGAACCCCGCCGGCAGGTGCACGAGCACCATCGCCACGGCCATCGTCACCGCGAGCAGGGCGCCCACGATGCGCGTGCCGAGGCCGATGATGAGCAGCAGGCCACCGACCACCTCGAGACCGGCGACGACGACCGCCGTGATCTCCGGTGCCGGGATGCCCATGCCTTCGAACCCGGAGGCGACGCCTGGAATGGAGTCGACGAGGAACTTCTGGAGGCCGTGGGCGATGAAGACCACACCGAGGGCCAGGCGCAGGAGGAGGAGACCGGCGTCGATCCCCGCCTGTCCGCGCGGCGAGGCGGGGGAGGCCGGTACCGGTGGGACGGTGGTGGCTTCACGGTGGTCGGTGTGCTGGTGGTCGGAGAGCGTCGTCATGACGAGCCTTTCGAGTTCGTTTCCGGCGTCGGTGCCCCCGATCGGGACTCCTGTCCTTCGAGCCAAGCACGGCCCGGGTACCCGGCGATGTCCTCCGAATGGTTGTTCGCAGACCCTTGTCAGGGCGTCGATAGCCGGTTCATAGGAAACCGGCCGTGCGCGCGGCCCGCACGGTCCCCGGTAAACTCCAGTGACCGCACGAGGAGAATCCCACCGCATGACTGACACGACGCCAGAGCCGATCGACGACGCAGCAGAGCAGGCAGAGCTCTCCGAGCAGAAGGCCGTCCGGCTCGCGAAGCGCCAGCGCCTCATCGACGAGGCGACGTCGGGTGCCGGTGGCGCCTACCCCGTCACCCTCCCCATCACCGACACGATCCCGGCGGTGCGCGCCCGCTTCGGTGAGCTCCAGCCCGACGAGGCGACGGGCGTCACGGTCGGCGTCGCAGGCCGCGTCGTGCACCTGCGCAACACCGGCAAGCTCTGCTTCGCCAGCCTGCAGTCGGGCGACGGCAGCCGCATCCAGGCGATGGTGAGCCTTGCCAGCGTCGGCGACGAACAGCTCGCCGCTTGGAAGGAACTCGTCGACCTCGGCGACCACGTCTTCGTCTCCGGCGAGGTCATCTCCAGCCGCCGCGGCGAACTGTCGATCATGGTGGCCGAGTGGACCATCGCGGCGAAGGCGATCCTGCCCCTGCCGAACCTCCACAACGAGCTGAACGAGGAGACGCGGGTCCGGAGCCGGTACCTCGACCTCATCGCCCGCGACCAGGCGCGCAAGAACGTGCTCGACCGCGCCAAGACGGTGGCCAGCCTCCGCCAGACCTTCACCGAGCGCGACTTCGTCGAGGTCGAGACGCCGATGCTCCAGGTCATGCACGGTGGAGCCTCGGCCCGCCCCTTCGTCACCCACTCGAACGCGTTCGACACCGAGCTCTACCTGCGCATCGCGCCCGAGCTGTACCTGAAGCGCGCCGTCGTCGGCGGCATCGACCACGTCTACGAGATCAACCGCAACTTCCGCAACGAGGGCGCCGACTCCACGCACAGCCCCGAGTTCGCCATGCTCGAGGCGTACGAGGCCTACGGCGACTACGGGACCATGGCCGACCTCACGCAGACCCTCATCCAGAACGCCGCGCTCGCGACGAGCGGGAGCCACGTCGTCACCTGGGCCGACGGCACGGAGTTCGACCTCGGTGGCGAGTGGGACCGCATCTCGATGTTCGAGAGCCTCTCCGCCGCCGCTGGTGTCGAGATCACGCCGCAGACGCCGATCGAGGAACTCAAGGCGCTCGCCGAGCGTGAG
Organism: Plantibacter sp. CFBP 8804; assembly: GCF_014841225.1. Taxonomy (NCBI): domain Bacteria; kingdom Bacillati; phylum Actinomycetota; class Actinomycetes; order Micrococcales; family Microbacteriaceae; genus Plantibacter; species Plantibacter sp. CFBP 8804. The sequence goes on along the minus strand of NZ_JACYTU010000003.1, from coordinate 134,113 downwards.
GGCGTCGAGGTCCCGCACCCCATCCACGGGAAGTACGTCGAGGAGCTGTGGGAGCACTTCGTCAAGGGTGGCCTCGAGCGCCCGACCTTCGTCATGGACTTCCCGGTCGACACGAGCCCGCTCGTGCGCGCCCACCGCTCCATTGAGGGCGCGGTCGAGAAGTGGGACCTCTACGTCCGCGGCTTCGAGCTCGCCACCGGCTACTCCGAGCTCGTCGACCCGGTCGTGCAGCGCGAACGCTTCATCGAGCAGGCGAAGCTCGCCGCGCAGGGCGACGTCGAGGCCATGCGTCTCGACGAGGAGTTCCTGCGTGCGCTCGAGTTCGGGATGCCGCCGTCCGGCGGCATGGGGATGGGCATCGACCGACTCCTCATGGCGCTGACCGGTCTCGGTATCCGCGAGACGATCCTCTTCCCCCTGGTCAAGTAGCGGCCACCCGGCAGCACGACCACCGACAGTCAGGCGCGACGATGAGCATGATGGACCCCGGCGACCACCAGGACCCGAAGAAGCAGGGGCCGACGACGGCGCGCATCACGATCTGGATCGTGGTCAGCGGGATCGGCCTGTACCTCGTCGTCAGCGGTCTGTGGGGCGCCCTCGCCGGAGGCTCCTGAGGCCGCTGCGCGCTCGTTCGGCATCGGGCGACCACTTCGTTCCGGTCCCTGAGCGAATCCTCCGGTCCCTGAGCGAACCCTCCGGTCCCTGAGCGAACCCTCCGGTCCCTGAGCCTGTCGAAGGGCGGTACGATTGACGAGTGATCGAAGACTACTGGCTCAACGCGCTCTGGTCGCTGCTGCCCACCGTGGTCGTCGGCATCATCTTCTGGGTCGTCATGCGCGCCATCCTGCGGTCCGACCGCAACGAGCGCAAGGCGTACGCGCAGGTCGAGGCGGAGCAGCGCGCGAAGCTCGGTCTCCCGCCGGTCGAGCCCTCCGCCCCTCGCGAGGTCTGACCCGCCCGTATCACGCGGCTAGGTCACCCCACAGCTGTCCGGCATGGTCAGTAGGCTGGAGCCTCGGCAGCTGAGCGGATGGGCGACATGACGATCGAGTTCTCCTGGAACTGGCTGGGCATCACGGCCCTCGTCCTGGACTTCATCATCCGTGTCATCGCGGTGATCGTCGTCCCGCGCAACCGGCGCCCGACCGCGGGGATGGCCTGGCTGCTCGCGATCTTCCTCATCCCGTACGTCGGTGTCATCGCCTTCCTCCTCATCGGCAACCCGAAACTCCCACGGGTGCGCCGGCGGAAGCAGTACGACATCAACGTCTACATCCGCCAGACGACCCGCGACCTCGTCAAGGCCAACCTGACGTCGAACGCGCCGGCCTGGTTCCGGTCCGTCGTGACGCTCAACCGCAACCTCGGGTCGATGCCGCTGCAGGGCGGGAACACCGCGAGTCTCATCGGCGACTACGAGGCCTCGCTCCACGCCATGGCCGACGAGGTCGACCGTGCCGAGCAGTTCGTGCACGTCGAGTTCTACATCCTCACCTGCGACCGCACCACGAAGCCGTTCTTCGACGCGCTCGAGCGCGCGGTGGCCCGCGGTGTCACGGTCCGGGTGCTGCTCGACCACTTCGCGAGCTGGCGGACCCCCGACTACAAGCACACGCTGAAACGCCTCACCGCGATGGGTGCCCAGTGGGCGCTCATGCTGCCGCTCCAACCGTTCAAGGGCAAGTTCCAACGTCCCGACCTCCGGAACCACCGCAAGATGGTGATCGTCGACGGCGCGGTCGCGTTCATGGGCTCGCAGAACATGATCGACCGGAGTTACAACAAGCCGGGCAATATCAAGCGTGGTCTCCAGTGGCAGGAGCTCATGACGCGGGTGGAGGGCCCCGGGGTCGCGGGGATCAACACGATCTTCCTGAGCGACTGGTACAGCGAGACGGGCGACGTCCTGTCCCACGAGGTCGGCCTGCTCGAGGCCCGACCGGTGGGAGACCTCGAGCTGCAGGTCGTGCCGAGCGGGCCGGGGTTCGACGGCGACAACAACCTCAAACTGTTCCTCACACTCATCTACGCGGCGCAGCGGCGCATCGTCATCACGAGTCCGTACTTCGTGCCCGACGAGTCGTTGCTCGCAGCGGTCACGACGGCGGTCCAGCGTGGTGTGCCGGTCGACCTGTTCGTCTCGGAGATCGGCGACCAGGCGATGGTGTGGCACGCGCAGCGCTCCTACTACGAGGCGCTCCTGCGAGCCGGCGTGCGGATCTTCCAGTACCCGGCGCCGTACATCCTGCACGCGAAGCATTTCACGATCGACGACGACGTCGCCGTGATCGGGTCGAGCAACATGGACATGCGTTCCTTCGGTCTGAACCTGGAGGTCTCGCTCATGGTCCGCGGGCGCGAGTTCGTCCAGGAGATGCGCGGCGTCGAGGACGGGTACCGGGAGATCAGCAAAGAGCTGACGCTCGCGGAATGGTTGAAGCAGCCCCTCCGGTCGACCGTGCTCGACAACCTCGCCAGATTGACGTCAGCGCTGCAGTAACTGATATGTGTCGTTTCCAACAGATATATCTGTCTGATATTCTCGCAGGGTTCACCCCCTCGAGAAAGCGACTCCATGTCACTTCTGTTCTCCCCGCCACGCGCACTCGCGGCCTGCACTGCCGTTGCGGCAGCAGCTGTGATCGGCTTCGGCGCGATCGTGCCTGCGTCGGCCGCGACCGATCCGCCGACGACCGACGACACCTCGTCGGCGTCTCCCGAGGCGCCGGCGGCGCCCGACGCTGAGCCCGCGGCTCCGACGGCGGTCGTGCCCGACGCGGGACCGCTGACCCTGTTGACCAAGCTGCAGCGCACCGTCACCGGTACAGCGCCCTTCGACGACGATGCAGGGCCCGGTCGAGACACCAGCGGCGAGGATCTCATCGTCCGCTCGCACGACACCGTCTCGTACCGGATCGAGGTCCAGGTGAACGGCACGGCTCAGGACGGCGTGGTGACGATCCGTCAGGAGCTCCCTTCGGGCATGACCTGGCCTGCCGTCGGGTCGCTGCCCGGCTACTGTGGCGACGGTTCGGTCGTGAGCGACGATGCGCGCACCGTCGACTGCGTCGTGCACGAGGTCGCACCGAACTCCGTGTCGACCTACGACCTGATCGCCTCCGCCAGCACGGCACTGCCCGACGGAACCGTCCTGCCGGCTCCGGCGGACGCCATCCAGGTGTCGGCCGCCGACGCGACGAGCGGGCAGGCCGCGTCTTCGACGGTGACGCCGGACGACCTCGTCATGAGCACGGGTCCCCGCCTCAATCTCGGCGTCAAGCGGCACACCACCGACCAGGTCGCGGTCAACGCGGAGGGGGTCAGGGGGTACCGCGTGTACTTCGACACGTTCCTCGACCTCGCCGACTACAACGCAGCCGGCGGACTCGGCGCACGGGGCCAGTCGGCCATCGTCGGTGACGTGACGTTCGACATCGATCTGTCCGACTTCAGCGACCATGCCGAAGCCGTCGATCTGGCCGGGCAGCGGTGCGCGCTGAACCCCTACGACGGCAATGCGTTCCCGTGGAGCGCCGGCGGTGCGGAGAACACCGTCACCGACTCGGGTACCTGGACGTGCACAGCCGATGCGGCGAACCCGCAGCTGATCCACGTGGTCGTTTCCGGTGCCGACCTCAGCGCGGATCACGTCCCGACGAAGACCGCCTCCGGCGCCAACATCACCACCCGGGGCTACGTCGCGATCGGCAAGTTCGCGGTCTTCGTGCCGCACACCGACGTCCCGTCCGACGGAAGCATCGACGCGCTCGTCACCCTGCGAGACCTCGTCGCGTTCGGCGAGAACGCAGCCGGTGAGCCCATCGCGAACCGTGCGGAGCCGCTGACCGACAACACCGTGACGACGCGCCTCACCCGACGCGTGGGAACGGGCCACAGCACGCGGTATCTCGACAGCGCGTCCAACCTCACCAAGGTCCCCGGCCAGAGCACGGTCGGTTCCGGAGACGGTCCGGTGACCAGCGGGCAGACCTTCGTCGCACACACGGCCGTCATCAACTCCTCGGTGGAGGCGCCGATGACGGGCGCGATCGTGTGTCAGGTCTTCGACCCCAAGACCCAGTTCGTCGCGACCGCGGGTGCCAGCGCGCCTCCGGTCACCGTCCGGGCGAGCGGGGCGGCCGACGGGTTCAACCCGAGTCAGGTCATCGTCGAGTACGGCACGACGCCGGTCGTCGACGCCACTGCCGACGACGAGACCCGCTGGAGCGGCCTCGACGCCGCGACCTGCGACGATTCAGACGACACCTGGACCGCGAACTGGCAGTCGCTCGATCTCAAGGACGTCACGCGGGTGCGCTACCGTCCCGTCGGCGGCGAGTTGTCTGCGGGAGCGCAGTTCAACGGGTCGCTCACGCTGCAGCTCCACGATGGTCTGCCGGTCGGCGAGACCATCATGGAGACCTACTCCGTGAAGTCCACCTCGATGTACAGCGATGACGCCGATGCGCCGACCCACTGGATCGAGGACGCCTGGTACCACGGGAAGTACAACCCGGTGCAGTCGACGAACAAGGACTTCCCCCGTGGAGACCGCCTCCTCGTCTCAGAGGGGTCCGTCGCCATCGCCAAGCGCGCGATCGCACCCGCCGTCGATGCAGGATCGCCGGCGCACGTCGCCTCAGGAGAACGTGTGCAGTTCGAACTGACCCCGCAGATCGCCAGCAAGTCCGGCCTCGCCGACTCCGCGCGCGACGTCGTCGTGGTCGACCGACTCCCGAAGGGGCTCGCCTTCGACCCTGCAGACGTCTCGTCCGCTCCGGACTCGGTGGTGACCGCGGAGGACGGCACCACCGAGCTCACCTGGTCGTTCGAGCGGATCGACCGCGGGAGCGAGCCCGTCATCACCTACTGGGCCAAGACCGACTCGACGATCGTCGGCGACCTCGTCAATCAGGTCATCGTTTCGAGCTCCGACGACCCCTCGTCGCTCGAGGAGATCCCCGAATCGCCGACGATCTCTGACGCGCACTACTCGCGCCAGACGGTCTCGCTCAGTGCCCCCGGAGGGCTGCGCATCGAGAAGTCGGTGGCACAGCAGGCGGTCGAGTCCGGCGACGACATCGACTACACGGTCGCGTTCGCGAACATGAACGCCGACACCCCGCAGCAGGGCGCCTCGTCGATCGATGTGCTGCCCTACGCCGGTGATGCACGCTCGTCGTCCGTCGAGGGTGTGCTGGCAGCAGCGGTCGAGGCACCGTCCGGTGTCACGGTCCGGTACACGGACGCCGATCCGGCGGCCGTCGCCGCGGCATCCGTCGTCGACGGCAGTGCCGGATACGGTCAGCTCCCGGCCGGTTCGGCCTGGTGCACCGCGTCCGAGCTCGGCGCCGAGGGCTGTGCCGCGTCCTTCGCCGACGTCACCGCGATCCGGATGGACGTCGATTCGCTCGCGGCCCTGGAGCGCGTCGAGGTCCGGTACACCCTCGTCTCACAGGGTGCGCCGAGCGGTGCCACCTTCTCGAACGACGCGACCGTCCGCTCGGCGACCCAGACCCTGGGGGCCCGGTCGCCGCTTGTGAGCACCCGCGTGGTGTCCTCGTCGATCGGTCAGCGTCTGTGGTGGGACACGAACGAGGACGGTCTCGACAACGACGGCCCGGAGGGGGCGCCCGGTGAGGGCGTCGCCGACGTGCCCATGCGCCTGTCCGGAGTCGACAAGTTCGGTGAAGTCGTCGAGGCCGAGACGGGGACCGACTCGACCGGCTCCTACCGGTTCTCGGGTCTCGTGTCCGGTGAATACGCGATCGTCGTGGACGTCCCGGCGAACGCGGGTGTGACCACCTTCCGCGTCGGCGACGACGACCTGCTGAACTCCGCTGTGGACGCCGCTGCGGGCGTGATGGAGGACATCACGATCGTCGATCCCTCACCCACCGGTGCGGACGGTGAGGACCTGACCTGGAACGGTGGGCTGGTCGTCGGAGCCGAGCCCCCGGTTGCGCCCGTGGATCCGCCCGGCATTCCGAAGGTCGACGAAGCTACCGCGAAGACCACCCGCGGCGACCTGGCCGAAACCGGTACGGCCTGGGTGTTCGCGGGGGCCGTGACGGCCGCGCTGCTCCTTGCGATCGGAGCCGGTCTCGTCCTCGCCCGCCGTCGTCGGATGGAGCCTGAGACGACGGCCGAGTGATCCCATCGAAGGGGGTCGACCGCATCGCGGTCGGCCCCCTTCGTCGTGCTCCGGATGTCGCGCCCGTCCCCGACAGTCGTCCTGCATCGCAATAAAAGTTAAATATCCCACATATCAGTCGACCAATTTGTGTATCGTGTGACGGCCCCCTCTCCTCCAGAAGGTCGGACCCACGTGAACACCATCCTCTTCCGCAGGGCGCTCGGCGCCCTGTCCATCGTCGCCGTCACCGGCGGCGCCATGCTGCCGGTCACGGCACCTGACACCACCTCGACTCCCGCTGCCGCCTCGACCCAGGCGCTCGGCCTCAACACGTCACTGCAGCGCACCGCCACCGGGAGCGTTCCCTTCGATCCGGCGCCCGGTCCGGGGCTCGACGTCTCACCCGACGACGCGGTGCTGCGGTCCCACGACGCCGTGACGTACACGATCGAGGCGCAGCTGCGCGGTGCCGCCCGCGACAACCGGGTGGTCGTCCGACAGCGGCTGCCCGAAGGGTTGCAGTGGCCCACCGTCGATCAGTTGCCGGGGTACTGCGTCGCCGGATCGACGGTCAGTCCCGATCGCGCCGTCCTCGACTGCGTCCGCTCCGACGTCCTCCCGAACTCCGTGAGCGCCATCGAGCTCACCGCGATGCTCACCACCGCGCCGGCGAACGGCACCGTCATCAGCGCACCGCAGGACGGCATCGAGATCATCGCCGCCGACGCCGCCGACGGGTCCGAGATCCGGGCCAGCACGACCGCACCGGATCTGGTGGTGAGCAGCGGCCCGCGCGTCAACGTCGGCGTCCGACGGGGGCCGGTCGTCGACGGCGTGCAGGAGCAGGACGGCACGGTGGGTTGGTACATCGCACACGACACCTACCTCTCGATCACCGATTTCGGCACCGACGAGGGACGCGGCGCTCGCGGATCCGGGAACGTCGTGGGCGACGTCACCTTCGTCATCGATCTCAACGGGTATCCAGCCGGCGCGCGGCTCGCGACCGTCAACCCTGAGGGGAGGCCAGTGCCTCAGAGCTGTCTCACCGGAGCCTTCGACTCCGCGGTCTTCCCGAAGGCGGCGGGCGGAGGCGACGACGCGGTCTCGGATTCCGGGACCTGGACCTGCGAGCCGGCAGCCGACGGCCGCTCCGTCCTCGTCACGGTCAGTGGGGCCGACCTGAGCGGCGACCACATCCCGTCGCGGTCCGCCTCCGGCTCCGCGATCACGGCGCAGGGCTACCTCGCAATTGGACGATTCGGCGTGTTCGTGCCCGAGGACGACGTCCCGGCGAACGGCGCCCTGCCCGTGCGGCTGGACCTCGTCGATCTCCGTGTGACGGGTGTCGCTGCCGACGGGACGCCCCTGCCGAACGTTCCGGAGCCGTTGGCGGACAACGGCGCCACGGCGACGATCGCGCAGCGCACCGGCGGCGGAGACCACGCGAGCCGGTACTCCGACCGCCGGACCGACAACCGCATGGTGCCCGGACAGAGCACGGCCGGCTCCGGCGACGGGCCTGTCGCCGGCGGCCAGCGGTTCGAGCAGACCGTCGCCTGGAACAACACCACGACGAGTGCCTTGACCGGCGCCGTGCTCTGCGCGGTGTTCGACCCGGCCACCCAGCAGGTCGGTGAGCGTCCCGGCGGTGGTGACCCGGCGGAGTTCCGCTCCACGGCCGGGGCCGTGATCGTCGAGTACGGGACGACGCCCAGTGTCGACGCCGCGGCCGACGCCGAGACCCGGCAGTCGCAGATGGATGCGACCACCTGCGACGACGCCGACGACACGTGGGTCTCCGACCCGTCACTCGTCGACACCGACGACATCACGAAGGTCCGTCTTCGTCCCGTCGACGGCGAGCTCCCGCCCCGCACGAGCGTGACCCTGTGGGTGCAACTGCAGGCCATACCGGGCCTCGACGTGGGCACCATGATCACCGAGACCTACAGCATCAAGTCCTCCGGCAATGGTCCGGACCGGGAGTCGGCGACCGCCTGGGTCGAGGACGGATGGTGGCACGGCCGGTATCGCGCGTCCGAGGGCAACGCACAGTACCCCCGTGGTGATCAGCTGGTCGCCGCGAACGCGGCGGTCACGCTCAACAAGCGGGCCATCTCGCCGGAGGTCGCGCCTGGCGCGCCGGCACCGATCGCGGCTGGCTCACCCATCACCTTCGAGGTGCGTCCGCAGATCATCACCCCCGACGGGGTGGCCGATCGAGCTGACGCCGTGACGGTCACGGACTCCCTGCCGGCCGGGTTCCTCTTCGACGAGGGTTCGGCGACCCCGGCGGCCACGACCGTGGTCCCGCAGGCGGACGGCAGCACGCTCCTCACCTGGGACCTCGGGCGGATCCGACAGGGAGCCGAGCCGGTCATCGCCTACACTGCGGTCTCGGACCGGTTCTCCGTCGGACAGTTCCTCAATCGTGCGATCGTCGCGAGTCCGGACGACCCGGGGTCCCTGACGGACTTCCCCGCGGAGCCAGGACGACTCGACTCCCACTACTCCTGGCAGTCGATGGTGGTCACCACCCCATCCGGGCTGCAGATCGACAAGCACGTCGCCCGGTCCGTCGTCGAGTTCGGCGACGCGGTCGACGTCGACGTCGTCTTCGGGAACATGAGCGCCGGGGCCGTGCAGCGCGAGGTGCGGATGATCGACGTCCTCCCGTACCCGGGCGACGAACGTGGCTCGACCGGGCAGGGCGTCCTGGCGGGTCCGGCCTCGTCGGACGGAGCGGACCTCCGCTACACGGCGGCGCCCGGTGACGCGGTCGCGAGCCACGTCGACCCCGTCGTCGACGACGGCTTCGGCACCCTGCCGGACGGAGCGCGGTGGTGCGGGGCGGACGAGTTCGGCATGACCGGCTGCCCGGCGTCCATCGCGGAGGCGACCGCGATCGAGGCCACCGTCGCCGAGCTCGCGCCGTTCGCGCCCGTGGTCGTCGCCTACGAGCTGGCGACCACCGGTGCCGCGGTCGACGCGCGGTTCGTGAACGACGCCGTCGTGCACTCCGCGACGCAATCGCTCGGCGCACAATCGCCTCAGGTCGCGGCCCAGTTGGTGAGCTCGGCGCTCGGCGAACGCATCTGGTGGGATCTCGACGCGAACGGGCTCGACGACGACGGGCTCGACGGGACGCCGGGGCCTGGTGTCGCAGACGTCGAGCTCGAACTGACCGGCACCGACAAGCGCGGTGAGCCGGTCACCCGGACCGCCATGACCGACGCCGACGGACGGTACCGGTTCGACGCGGTCCTCTCCGGTGCCTACCGGATCGACGTGCGACTCCCGGACGACCTGGTGGCCGACGCCACGTCGCCTCGGGTCGGCGACGACGATCTCCGGAACTCCGCGATCGACCCTGCGGAGTGGGTCATGCCGGACATCGTGATCGCCGACCCGTCGCCGAGCGGAGCGGACGGCGAGGACCTCCGTTGGAACGGCGGTCTCATCGCGACCAACCCCGGGACCGGCCCGGAGCCGGAACAGCCGGGCGCGACGCCGGGTGCGCCGGAGGGCACGCCCAGCCGGGACACCGCGAGTCCGCTCGCCGTCACCGGCGCCGGGCTCACGACCGGCGCCCTCCTCGCGGCCGCCCTGCTCGTCGTCGCCGGTCTGCTCGTCCTCGCGCTGCGGCGGACGCGACGCCTCGTCGCATCGGAGCAGCCGACGGACGGCCCTGTCACGACTGAGTGACGAGGCCGTGAGTCGGGCCGCGTGATCGAGGTCCCGCGGCCCGACTCGGCTCTGAATGTCCGCAGAATCGACCCCGGATCGAGGGGTGGGCGCTCCCTATACTGGGGTCAAGTCAGGCCCACGACGGCGTCGCCTGCTCCCGGTCGACCCTTCGCCTGACGCGATCGAAGGAGGCATCAGTGCACCACACCGATATTCCGACCCGCTCCGACATCGTCGAGCTCGCCACCGCTCGCGAGCCGGGCAGCGTGTCGATCATCCTCGCGACGAGCACCAACCCCTCGGATACGAGCCATATCCGCCTGGACCTCAAGAACCAGGTGAAGGTGGCGGTCGAGCAGCTGACGGCCGCGGGAGCAGACCGGGCGGCGATCGCGACGTTCACGCAGCAGGTCGACGACCTCCAGGAGGATCCGGACTTCCTCCGCTACCTGTCGTCGAGTCTCGCGCTGTACATCAGCCCGAGCCTCACGCGCTACTTCCGCGTCCCGAACATCCTCCAGTCCTGCACGGAGGTCTCGGACCGCTTCTTCATCAAGCCGTTGATGCGAGCGCTCACCTTCCCGCAGTCGGCCTACGTCCTGGCACTCGCGCAGAGCGGTGTGCGACTCGTCGCCGTCTCGCGTGATCTGCCGGCCACGAGCATCGAGCTCGAAGGTGTCCCCGCCGACGTGGCTGCTGCCGCGGGTGTCGACTCGATCCGGGGTCGCGGTTCCGACGGACGCAGCCCCCAGGGACGCATCCAGGGCTCCGAGGGACAGAAGGTCCGGATGCAGGAGTACGCGCAGGCGATCAACAAGGCGTTGTCGCCGGTGCTCGCCGGCTCGAAGGAGCCGCTCATCCTCGCGGGCGCCGAACCGATGACAGGAATCTTCCGGTCCGTCTCGAGTTATAAGCACCTCGTGAAGCCCGAGATCGAGGGCAACCAGCAGGAGCGCTCGGACGAGCAGCTCGCCGCAGCGGCCCGCCCGATCCTCGACGAGCTGTACGCCGCCGAGCTGCACGCGCTGTGCGAGGAGTTCGGCACGCGCGCGTCGAACGGTCGTGCCGTGACCGACCTCGGCGACGTGGCACGCGCCGCGACGGCGAACGCGGTCGACACCCTGTTCGTCGACATCGACAGCAACCTGCCGGGCACGGTCGACGAGACCACCGGTGTCGTCACCCTCGCCGACGACGCCGACGCGACGAACTACGGCGTGATCGACGAGATCCTCCGCCGGGCGCTGCTCTCGGACGCCCGGATCCTCGCCGTCCGCGCCGACGACGTCCCCGGTGGGGGCGCCCTCGCGGCGACCGTCCGGTTCCCGGTCTGACCGAGCCGCGATCAGCCGACACCCGCAGCGCACGTGCCCGGTGCACGTGCGCTGCGGCGTTCCAGGCGGCCGAGCATCACGCCCACGGCGAACAGGGGCGAAGAGAGCTGCGGCGGTCGTTACGCTCCTACTAACGGCATCACCACCCTGCCCGGTGCCGGAGGAGAGTGATCATGTTCGAGAGATTCACCGACCGTGCGCGTCGTGTCGTCGTCCTGGCCCAGGAAGAGGCCAAGATGCTCAACCACAACTACATCGGGACCGAGCACATCCTGCTCGGCCTCATCCACGAGGGAGAAGGAGTCGCCGCCAAGGCACTCGAGTCCCTCGGGATCTCCCTCGATGCCGTGCGCGAGCAGGTCACCGACATCATCGGCACCGGCCAGCAGCAGCCGACGGGACACATCCCGTTCACGCCGCGCGCCAAGAAGGTGCTGGAGCTGAGCCTGCGCGAAGCGCTGCAGCTCGGCCACAACTACATCGGCACGGAGCACATCCTGCTCGGCCTCATCCGCGAGGGCGAGGGCGTCGCAGCCCAGGTCCTCGTGAAGCTCGGCGCCGACCTCAACCGCGTGCGCCAGCAGGTCATCCAGCTGCTGTCCGGCTACCAGGGCAAGGAAGCAGCCCCGGTCGGCGGCAACCAGAGTGAGCAGCAGGCACAGGGCGGGTCGCAGATCCTCGACCAGTTCGGCCGCAACCTCACGCAGGCCGCGCGCGACAACAAGCTCGACCCGGTCATCGGTCGCGACAAGGAGATGGAGCGGGTCATGCAGATCCTCTCCCGTCGCTCGAAGAACAACCCGGTCCTCATCGGTGAGCCCGGCGTCGGCAAGACCGCCGTCGTCGAGGGTCTCGCCCAGGCGATCGTCAAGGGCGATGTCCCGGAGACGCTGAAGGACAAGCAGCTGTACTCGCTCGACCTCGGCTCGCTCATCGCCGGTAGCCGCTACCGCGGTGACTTCGAGGAGCGCCTGAAGAAGGTCACCAAGGAGATCCGCACCCGCGGCGACATCATCGTCTTCATCGACGAGATCCACACCCTCGTGGGTGCCGGTGCCGCCGAAGGCGCGATCGACGCGGCCTCCATCCTCAAGCCGCTGCTCGCCCGCGGTGAGCTCCAGACCATCGGTGCCACCACGCTCGACGAGTACCGCAAGCACTTCGAGAAGGACGCCGCACTCGAGCGTCGCTTCCAGCCGATCCAGGTCATGGAGCCGTCGCTGCCCCACACGATCAACATCCTCAAGGGGCTGCGCGACCGGTACGAGGCACACCACAAGGTGTCCATCACCGACGGTGCGCTCGTCTCGGCGGCGAACCTCGCCGACCGGTACATCTCCGACCGCTTCCTGCCCGACAAGGCCATCGACCTGATCGACGAGGCCGGTGCACGCCTGCGTCTGTCGATCCTCTCGAGCCCGCCTGAGCTGCGCGAGTTCGACGACAAGATCGCCGGCGTCCGCGAGGCCAAGGAGACGGCCATCGAGGAGCAGGACTTCGAGAAGGCGGCGTCCCTCCGCGACGAGGAGAAGAACCTCCTCGGTGAGCGTCTGCGCCTCGAGAAGCAGTGGCGCTCGGGCGACGTCAAGACGACCGCCGAGGTCGACGAGGGTCTGATCGCCGAGGTGCTCGCCCAGGCGACCGGCATCCCCGTCTTCAAGCTCACCGAAGAGGAGTCCTCGCGACTCGTCTTCATGGAGAAGGCGCTGCACCAGCGGGTCATCGGTCAGGAGGAGGCCATCTCGGCGCTCTCCAAGACCATCCGCCGCACGCGTGCCGGCCTCAAGGACCCGAAGCGTCCCTCGGGCTCGTTCATCTTCGCCGGCCCCACGGGTGTCGGTAAGACCGAGCTCGCGAAGGCGCTCGCCGAGTTCCTGTTCGACGACGAAGGCGCGCTGATCTCCCTCGACATGTCTGAGTACGGCGAGAAGCACACGGTCTCGCGACTGTTCGGTGCTCCTCCCGGGTTCGTCGGCTTCGAAGAGGGTGGCCAGCTCACCGAGAAGGTGCGTCGCAAGCCGTTCAGCGTCGTGCTCTTCGACGAGATCGAGAAGGCCCACCCCGACATCTTCAACTCGCTCCTCCAGATCCTGGAAGAGGGCCGGTTGACGGATGGTCAGGGTCGCGTCGTCGACTTCAAGAACACCGTCATCATCATGACCACCAACCTCGGTGCTCGTGACATCGCCGGTGGTCCGGTCGGCTTCCAGATCGAGGGCAACGCCTCGACCGGGTACGACATCATGCGCGGCAAGGTGAACGAGGAGCTGAAGAAGCACTTCAAGCCCGAGTTCCTGAACCGTGTCGACGACATCATCGTGTTCCCGCAGCTGTCGAAGCCGGAGCTCCTGCAGATCGTGGACCTGTTCACGAAGCGTCTCTCGGAGCGTCTGCTCGACCGCGACATGACGATCGAGCTCACGCTGCCGGCGAAGGAGCGCCTCATCGAGGTCGGCTTCGACCCGACCCTCGGTGCTCGTCCGCTGCGTCGTGCGATGCAGCGCGAGGTCGAGGACCAGCTCAGCGAGCAGATCCTCCACGGCGAGCTCAACGCCGGCGACCACGTGCACGTCGACTTCGTGAACGGTGCGTTCGCCTTCACGACCTCGGCTCGCGGTGAGTCGGTCGGTGCCGGCGTCAACGCGCAGGCGTCGCTCGGTACGGGTTCGGCCACGCCGGACCTCGCGATCACGGGCGAGTAGTCCCGAGCCACCGAAGGCCCCCACTCCGCGGAGTGGGGGCCTTCGTCGTGTCGGGAGTGTTCGTTCGCCCATCTTCGGGCGATTCGGCGCTCACTCGCCCAAACCTGGGCGAGCAAACGGCGGCGGTCAGCCGAGGCGGTCCAGGTACCGGAGGATGATGCCCTCGCGGAGCGCCCAGGGGGAGACGTCGAGCTCGCGGACGCGGAAGGCGGCCATCGCCTCGGACAGGACGATGCCGCCGGCGACGATCTGGAAGGTCCGGTCGGCGGTGATCCCGGGGAGCGCGGGGCGGGCCTCAGCCGGAATGCGGGCGAGGCGCGGGATCCAGTCGTCGAGCTGGCTGCGCCGGAGCAGCGACCGTTCGGTGCCACCGATGCCGTCGGCCACCGATCCTGCGAGGCGTGCGAGGGAGCGGATGGTCTTGGACGACCCGACGACGTGATGGGCGTCGGGCTCCTCGGCGAACGCGGGGAGTGCAGCGGTGAGCACCTCGCGGGCGTGCAGGCGGAGTGCCTCCTGCTGTGCGGCGGTCGGTGGGTCGTCGTGGAGGAAGCCGACGGTGGAGCGTCCGGCGCCGAGCGGGAGGGAGATCGCGACATCGGGGTACTCGTCGCCGCCGGCCGCGATCTCGAGTGAGCCGCCGCCGATGTCGAGGAGGAGCATCTCGCCGGCCGACCAGCCGTACCAGCGGCGGACGGCGAGGAAGGTGAGCTTCGCCTCGTCGTCACCGGAGAGGACCTGCAGGGCGATGCCGGTCCGCTCCTCGACGAGGGCGAGGACCTCCGGCCCGTTCGTCGCCTCGCGGATGGCCGAGGTCGCCATCGAGAGCAGTTCGTCGAGGCCGCTCTCGCGAGCGATCGCCGCCGCTGCACCGATCGACTCGAGGATCACCGCGACGCCCTCCTCGCTGATCGATCCATCCGGCGTGAGGTATCGCATGAGTCGCAGCACCGACTTGTGCGACGACTGGGGGATCGGCCGCGCTCCCGGGTGGGCATCGACGATGAGCAGGTGGACGGTGTTCGATCCCACGTCGAGGACTCCGAGTCGCATGCGCTCACAGTACTGCCTGCCCGCCCGGGTCTGCTGTGGTGGGTCGCCAGCGCGGTGCGCTGACGTGAGCGCGGGTCCAGGGCGTGAGCGCGGGTCTCCGGAGGGGCGCGCCCACGTCCCTGACCCGCGGTGAGGCCGATACCGCGCCACTCACGTCAGCGCACCGCGCTGATGCCCACACCCTCGCGCTCGCGTCAGCGCATCGCGCTGGACCGGGATGGACCTCGGGAGGGCGCAAGGCCGCGCGACCTCGTCGGCCCACCGCGTAGGATCGCCGCATGACCGCCGCCACCTCGGAATCCTCCGCCCCTCGAACCCTCGTGATCCTCGGTGCCGGAGGCGACCTCACGGCCCGGCTCCTACTGCCGGGACTTGCGTCGCTCCTCGCCTCCCCGCGTGGCCAGGCGGTGCGCCTCATCGGGGTCGACCGCTCCGAGTCGAGCGACGAGGCCTGGCGGAAGCGCGTCAAGACCGCATTCGCCGACGCCCCGTCGAAGCTCGCCGAGACGATCGTCGCCGAGACCACCTACGTGCAGGCTGACGTCTCCGACCCGGCGTCACTGGAACGAGTCCTCGCGGCCGCCGGTCCGAACGTCGCCCTCTACTTCGCCCTGCCGCCCGCCATCACCCTGCTCGCCTGCAAGGCGCTGCGGAAGCTGGAGCTCCCCAAGGGCATCATGCTCGCTCTCGAAAAGCCGTTCGGCACCGACTACGCCTCCGCCCGCTCGCTCAACCGTCTGCTCCAGCACCTGGTGCCGGAGGAGCAGGTGTTCCGCGTCGACCACTTCCTCGGCAAGTCGACGGTCCTCAACCTGCTGGGCCTGCGCTTCGCGAACCGCATCTTCGAGCCGCTCCTCTCGGCCGACAACGTCGAACGCGTCGACATCGTCTTCGACGAGCAGTTGGCGCTCGAGGGCCGCGCCGGGTACTACGACCGTGCGGGCGCCCTGATCGACATGATCCAGAGTCACCTGCTCCTCGTCCTCGCGTTCGCGGCCATGGAGCCACCGGCGAGCGTCGACGCGGAGGATCTGCGCGGCGGCATGGCTCAGGTGCTGCGAGCGACCCGACCGTGGAAGGCGAACGGCACGGAGAGTCGGCGTGCACGCTACGGCGCCGGGACGATCGGCGACCGCAAGCTGCCCGCCTACGTCGACGAGCAGGGCGTGGACCCGTCGCACCACACGGAGACGCTCGCCGAGATGACGCTCGCGATCGACAACTGGCGTTGGGCCGGTGTCCCGTTCGTGCTGCGCTCCGGGAAGGCTTTGGCGGACACCCGTCAGGAGATCGTCTTCACCTTCAAGCCGGTGCCGCACCTCCCGTCCGGCCTGCACGGCATGAAGACCCCGGCGCGGCTCCGCATCGGCCTGAAGCCGGCGTCGCTCGACCTCGACCTGATGATCAACGGCGAGGACGACCCCTTCGAACTTGACCCGGTCGCCCTCCACGCCGAACTCCAGGCCGGGCAGCTCAGTGCCTACGGCGAGGTCCTGTCGAGCATCCTCGAGGGAGACCCGACCCTGTCGGTGCGCGGTGACGTCGCCGAGCAGTGCTGGCGGATCGTGGCGCCCGTCCTCAAGGCGTGGCGCAAGGACGAGGTGTCGATCGACACCTACCCGGCCGGCACCGCGGGCCCGAGGTCCTGGCACTGATCCGCCCCTCGTGATCCGGTGCCGCCACTCCGATGTCCGGCGCCAGCGCGGTGCGCTGACGTGAGCGCGCCCCATCGGACCGAGCGCGCCGCTCTGGAGGCCCGCGCTCACGCGGCTGGGTCGCGCTCACGCCGCTTCGGCAGCGCTCGCGCGAGAGCACCGCGCTGACGCCCACCGGCCCGCGCTCGGTCGGGAGCATCGCGCTGGCGTCAGTAGACTTCTCGGAGGTTCTGACAGGAGGAGGCGGGATGGTCGAGCAGGCTCAGCAGGGGTATGTCGTCCGTCGCGCCCGCACGAGCGACGTCCGACGCATCCAGGCGCTCGTGGAACCACTCGTGCAGCAGCGCATCCTCCTCGGCAAGGACGACGTCGTCTTCTACGAAGCGGTCCAGGAGTTCCGCGTCGCCGAGACACCCGACGGCGAACTCATCGGCTGCGGCGCGCTGCACGTCATCTGGGAGGACCTCGGTGAGGTCCGCACGCTCGCCGTCTCCGCCGACCACCTCGGCACCGGGGTCGGTCACGCGCTCGTCGAGCGCCTCGAGCACGACGCGGTCGAGCTCGGCCTGCGTCGCCTGTTCTGCCTGACCTTCGAAACCGGCTTCTTCACGAAGCACGGCTATCAGGAGATCGGCGAGGAGATCGTCCCACCCGAGGTCTACGCACAGCTCGTGCGCTCGTCGGACGAAGGTGTCGCGGAGTTCCTCGACCTCGCGCGGGTCAAGCCGAATACGCTCGGTAACACCCGCATGCTCAAGCTGCTCTGAACCACAGCTTGAAGGTTGGCGCTCGTCGGAGTGACCGATGAGACCGTTCACAATACCTCGCTGATCAGCGATTTCGCACGTTTCCAACGCGAAGCCCGTGCTCAGATGAGCAGGCCCGGATTTACGTGCCGTTCACATTCGCGGTGGTCTTCCGTCACGCATGTCGGTTAGCTTGTGAGGCACTACCCATCGTCTGTGCCTCGAATGGGGGGTGCGTTGTCGCGCGCTCCGAACGAGGACGGCCCTCGATTCGGAGCCACATGTCGTTCAAACACCCGTGGAGGCTGTCCGCCTTCGCCGCCCTTGCCGGGCTCGTCGCCGCACCCCTCGTGGCGACACCAGCCGTCGCCTCGACCGACGGCCTCGGCGTCGTCATCAACGAGGCCTACCTCTCGGGCGGGAGCGCGAATGCGCCCTACCTGAACAAGTTCGTCGAGCTCTACAACCCGAGCGACGCGGCAGTCGACGTCAGCGGCTGGTCGGTCCAGTACCGCTCGTCGACCAGCACCGCGGCGTCGTCGACGACGGTTCCGCTCACCGGGAAGATCGCGGCCGGCGGCTACTTCCTCGTCTCGGGCAGCAGCAACGGCGCGGTCGGCGCGGCTCTGCCGACACCCGACGTGGCCAGCGAGCTGAACGCGTCGGGCTCCAAGGGCACGATCGCCCTCGTCGCCTCGACCTCCCCAGTGACCCTCACGGCCGGCTCCGTCGTCGGCGACCCCGCCGTCGTCGACCTCCTCGGCTACGGCACGTCGAACACCTTCGAGACCGCCGTGTCGCCCGCCCCATCAGCGAACAACGTGCCGCAGTCGATCGTGCGCACCGCCTTCGCCGACACCGACAGCAACGCCGCCGACTTCACGCTCAGCGACACGGTCACGCCGCAGAACAGCGCTGGCGACACCCCGGTCGACCCCGAGCCCACACCGGAGCCGACCCCTGAACCCACCGACCCGACCACCCCGGTCGAGCCCGGCACGGCGACGATCGCGGAGATCCAGGGCACCGGCGCCGCGAGCACGATGGTCGGCCAGACGGTCACCACCACGGGCTTCGTCACCGCGAGCTTCCCGACCGGCGGCTTCAACGGCTACTACCTGCAGACCGCGGGCACCGGTGGAGCGATCGACCCCGCGACGCACCTCGCGTCCGACGGTGTCTTCGTCTACTCGCCGGCCACCGTCGGCTCCGTCACCGTCGGCCAGTACCTGCAGGTCACCGGCGTCGTGGACGAGTACTACGGCCTGACTCAGCTGAAGGTCACGGACGCGGCCGCCGTCACGGCACTCGATGCCACCGGCGTCACCGCACCGACCGCCGCGAGTGCCGCCTTCCCGGCGACCGACGAGGAGCGCGAACGCCTCGAGGGCATGCTGCTCGACCCCGCCGGCGACTACACGGTCACCGACAACTACAGCACGAACCGCTACGGCGAGATCGCGCTCGCGGCATCGACGACGCCGTTCGTCACGCCGACGGTCCTCGGCAAGCCCGGTTCCGCTGAGGCTCTCGCAGCCGCGGCACGGGTCCCGGCGGAGAAGGTCGTCCTCGACGACGGCGCGACCGTCGACTTCTCGAAGGCGGAGAACACCGGCACCCCGCTGCCGTACCTCTCGACCACCGCGCCCGTCCGGGTCGGTGCCGCCGTCGACTTCACCGCTCCGGTCGTCTTCGACTTCCGCAACAGCAACTGGAAGTTCCAGCCCACGCAGCAGCTGACCGGTGCCAACACGGCGACCGTGCAGCCGGCCACGTTCGAGAACACGCGCTCCACCTCGCCTCGCGGTGTCGGTGGTGACGTGTCCCTCGCGACCTTCAACGTCCTCAACTACTTCGCCACCACCGGCGACTCCCGCACCGGGTGCACCTTCTACACCGACCGTCAGGGCGGCAAGACCACGGTGAACAACTCCGACGCCGCCGGTTGCGGTGTCCGAGGTGCGGCGACGGCCGAGAGCCTCGCTCGCCAGCAGGCGAAGATCGTCTCGGCGATCAACGCCCTGGACGCCGATGTCGTCTCGCTCGAGGAGATCCAGAACTCCGCCTCGATCGGCCTCGACCGCGACGACGCCCTCACGACGCTGACCGCGGCGCTCAACGCCGATGCCGGCGAGGGCACCTGGACGTTCGTCCCGTCGCCCGCGAAGGTCCCCGCGGACGAGGACGTCATCCGCACGGCCTTCATCTACAAGTCCGCCACCGTCGAGACCGTCGGTGAATCGCGCATCCTGCTCGACTCGCCCGCCTTCGACAACGCCCGTGAGCCCGACGCGCAGGCGTTCAAGCCCAAGGGTGCGGACGACGCCGCGACGTTCCTGGTGATCGCCAACCACTTCAAGTCGAAGAGCACCTCGGCAGCAGCCACCGGTGACAACGCCAACACCGGTCAGGGCGCCTTCACCGGCGACCGCACGCGTCAGGCCAAGGCCCTCGTGACCTTCGCGGACACGGTCTCGAAGGACGTCGGCACGAAGAAGGTCTTCCTCGTCGGTGACTTCAACTCCTACGACGCCGAGGACCCGCTGGACGTGCTCCGCGACGCCGGCTACATCAGCCAGGAGGCCAAGACCGGCGAGTACACCTACGCGTACGAAGGCGCGGTCGGGTCCCTCGACCACATCTTCGCTTCGCCGGAGGCCGACCAGAGCGTCACCGGTGCGGACGTGTGGAACATCAACTCCGTCGAGTCGATCGCCCTCGAGTACTCCCGATACAACGCGAACGTGACCGACTTCAACGTGCCGGACATGTTCCGTTCGAGCGACCACGACCCCGTGATCGTCGGCATCAGCGCCGACGCGAGCGCGTCCGCGACCGTCAACCTGCTCAACATCAACGACTTCCACGGTCGGATCGACGCCAACACGACGAAGTTCGCGGGCACGATCGAGCAGCTCAAGGCGATGTTCGCGCCCGACCAGACGGCGTTCATCTCCGCTGGTGACAACATCGGTGCCTCGCTCTTCGCCTCCTCGTCGCAGCAGGACCAGCCGACGATCGACGTGCTCAACGCACTCGGACTGAAGGCGTCCGCGGTGGGCAACCACGAGTTCGACCAGGGCTACGGCGACCTCGTCGACCGTGTCATGGCCGACGGGAAGAACGCGGCCTGGCCGTACCTCGGGGCCAACGTGTACGAGAAGGGCACGAAGAAGCCCGCGCTCAAGGAGTACACGATCCTCGACATCGACGGGGTGAAGGTCGCCGTCGTCGGTGCCATCACCCAGGAGACGCCGACGCTCGTGTCGCCCGCCGGCATCGCGGACCTCGACTTCGGGGACCCGGTCGAGGCTGTGAACCGCGTCGCGGCGCAGCTGACCGACGGCGACGAGTCCAACGGTGAGGCGGACGTCATCGTCGCCGAGTACCACGAGGGTGCCGGAGCCGGCACGCCGGACGGCGCGACCCTCGAGCAGGAGCTCGCCCAGGAGAGCGCCTTCACCGAGATCGTGACCACGACGAGCGCGGACGTCGACGCCATCTTCACCGGCCACACGCACAAGCAGTACGCGTGGGACGCTCCGATCCCCGGCGTGACCGGCAAGACCCGTCCGGTGCTCCAGACCGGCAGCTACGGCGAGTTCATCGGTCAGATCACGCTGACCGTCGACCGCGCGTCGGGTGACGTCACCGCCTACACGGCGAAGAACGTCGCACGCACCACGGTGGCCGAGGCCGACCTGGTCAAGCAGTTCCCGGCGGTCGCGACGGTCAAGACGATCACCGACAAGGCCCTCGCGGTCGCGGCGGAGATCGGCAACCAGAAGATCGGTGAGGCGAAGGCCGACATCACCCGCGCGTTCAACAACGGGGTGAAGGACGACCGCGGCGCCGAGTCGACGCTCGGTGCGCTCGTCGCCGACTCGCTCCGCGCCTCGCTCTCGAGTGCCGACCGGGGCGGAGCCGACATCGGCATCGTCAACCCGGGTGGCATGCGTGAGGAGATCCTCGCGGGCGACATCACGTACGCCGAGGCGAACGCGGTGCTGCCGTTCCTCAACAACCTGTGGACGACCTCGCTCACGGGTGCACAGTTCAAGACCGTGCTCGAGCAGCAGTGGCAGCTCGACGCGGCCGGGAACGTGCCGTCCCGTCCGTACCTGCAGCTCGGACTGTCGTCGAACGTGCAGTACACGTTCGACCCTACGAAGGCCCAGGGACAGCGCATCACGAGCATCACGGTGAACGGTGCGCCGATCGACCCGAGCAAGAGCTACCGGATCGGCTCCTTCAGCTTCCTGCTGCAGGGTGGCGACAACTTCCGTGAGTTCGCGAACGGCACGGACACGCGCGACTCCGGTCTCGTCGACCGCGACGCGTGGATCGCCTACCTGACGGCGAACAGCCCGGTGTCCCCGGACTTCGCCCGCCAGAGCGTGCAGGTCACGAACGCGCCGACCGCAGCGGTCGCCGCTGGGAAGACGGTCTCGTTCGACGTCGCGAAGCTCGACCTCACCTCGACCGGCAGCCCGGTGAACACCTCGCTGGCGATCGAACTCAACGGCTCGCCGATCGGGACGGTCCCGGTCACCGCGGGGGCCGCGACAGTGTCCTTCACCGTCCCGGCGGGTACCGCTGACGGCGCGGCGACGGTACGCCTCACGGCACTCGAGTCGGGGACGACGCTGACGGTGCCGCTCACGGTCGCGACGCCGCCGGTGGTCACGCCGCCGACGCCCGCACCGGAGTCCGCGCTCATCCAGGCGCTCAAGGACCTGATCAAGGCGATCACCGACTTCATCATCGGCAAGCTCGCCACGATCCACGTCGGCAAGGAGTACGCCGGCACCTGGGTCAGCGTCTGGCTGCACTCCGACCCGATCCTCGTCAGCGACGGCCTCGTGCAGGTCGACGCGGATGGCAACGTGCAGGTCACGGTTCCTGAGGACGCCCCGGTCGGTGCCCACCGCCTCGTCGTCCAGGATGCCGACGGCAACGTCATCGGCTGGCAGGACATCGTCGTGCAGGCTGCGGCGGTCGACCCCGGCACCCAGCCCGGTGCGGGCGGCGGGACCGGTTCGGGTACGGCCGGCGGAAGCCAGGACGGAAGCCTGAGCAAGACCGGTGCCGAGCCGTGGGGGAACGCGGCGCTCGCCGCTCTGCTCCTCGTCGGTGGTCTCGCGCTCGTGATCGCCCGTCGTCGCTCGGCGCAGCAGCTCTAGGCGCTCGCACCACCCAGCACCACCCAGCATCATCCCGATGCCCCGTCATCGGTCGGACCACGGTCCGCACCGACGGCGGGGCATCGGGCGTTTCCGCGCCACTGCACTTAATCTGTGAGCATGTCGAGCCTCACGAATCCCCGCGGACCGGAGCGGCCCGCCGTCTACTGGCGACGCAGGTTGATCGTGTTCGGCGTCCTGCTCGCCGTCATCGTCCTGGTCATCGTGCTCATCGTCCGGCTCGCGTCGGGTCCGGGCACCGAGAACACCGCCGCGAAGACGACCCCGACGCCCACCGCGACCCCCGCGCCGACGCCGGCTCCTGAGGCGTCGACGACCGCACCGATCGATGAGGCCGCGACCACCGACCCCGGTTCGGCGGCCGCGTGCACCGCCGACCAGATCCGCGTCGAGGCGGTCGTGAACGGGACGAGCTTCGCGGCGGACGAACTCCCGCAGCTTTCGCTGAGCGTGACGAACACCGGTTCGGCCGCGTGCACGATGAACGCCGGCACAAGTCAGCAGGTCTTCACGGTGTCGAGCGGTGAGGAGCCGTACTGGACGTCGACCGACTGCCAGACGGCACCGAGTGACCAGCAGGTGCTCCTCGAGCCGGGGAAGACGGTCTCGTCGAACCCCCCGATCACCTGGGACCGCACGCGGTCGGCGCCCGACACCTGCGACCAGCCGCGCGACCCGGTGCCCGCCGGTGGCGCCTCGTACCACCTGAACACGTCGATCGGTGGCTTCGCCTCCGCCGACAGCGCGCAGTTCCTGCTCAACTGACGAAACCTGCTTGCTGAGCCGCTCCGGTCACTGAGCCACTCCGGTCACCGAGCCGCCCCGGTCACTGAGCCGCTCCCTCCCCGGTCACTGAGCCTGTCGAAGTGCTCGACCCGCAGCCCCGCACCGGCCTGCGACAATGGACGCATGGCGAAGCAGAAGCGACCCGAGTTCCGTTCCGAGCCTTTGGCCGCGGCCCTCACCGCCGGCGACATGGTGGCCGTGGCACTCGCGTTGCGGAACGGCCGGTTCGTCGTCCCGCTCATGAAGCCGGGCAACCCCGACAAGCCGACAGAGACCGGTGAGGTCTGGATGTTCCGTCAGCCCGAGACCGCGAGGCTCGCGCTGCTCCTCTTCTCCGACGCGAAGAACAAGCCGGCCGCCCTGCCTCCCTACGTCGGCCTGCACGACGGCACCTGGCTGGCGAGCTTCCTCCGCACCTACGGCGACGACATCGAGACGGTGCTGTTCGACGTCGCCGGTCCACACTCGCTGCAGGCGTCGCCGGAGGAACTGCTGCGGGTGCTCGAGCTCGAGGCGCCGGCCGCCGAATAGCCCGACCCCGACCGCAAGTCCTGCTCTCGGCGGCGTCCGCGGTTCACAACTCCTGCAGGTCGTCGTCGGGAGGCCGAGGGGTCGCGGTTCGAAGCCTGTGCGGCTCATGCAGCAGGAGTTGTGCGCGGAACGCCCGGGATGCCGGTTGACCGGTGCGGTGACGAGTCCTCGCGCCGGTCGCGGTCGGCGGATGTCCCCTGTTGGAGCATCCCGGTTCACAACTCCTGCGACTCCCGCGTCGGAACGGACGCCGGTCTCGTCCGCGGGGCATACGAGACCGATTTGCAGGAGTTGTGAGCAGACTCCCGCACCGACGTGCGTGCGGCGGCGCGAGGCAGCTCAGAAGGCGGCGTCGAGCTCGCGTTCGCGTCGGGCGGGGCGTGCTGCCTCGGCTGCGGTCTTCGCGATGCCCAGCACCGACTTGAGGTCGTTGCTGACATCGGAGTTGAGCAGCAGCTTGTAGCCGAGGCGGTTGCCCTCCGAGCCGCGCTGCTTCGCGACACTCACCGGACGCACTTCGCCGCTGAGGCTGATCTCGCCGTAGGCCGCGAGGTCGCGGGGGAGGGCCAAGTCGCGGATGACGGAGACCAGGGCGAGGGCGATCGCGAGGTCGGCCGCCGGTTCGCTGATCTTCACGCCGCCGACGGTCGAGATGTAGACGTCGTGGTCGGTGAGGTCGTAGGAGTAGCGGCCGTGCAACACGGCGAGGATCATCGCGACACGTGAGGGGTCGACGCCGTTGGTGACCCGGCGGGGGTTCGGTGCCTGCGTCTTGTTGATGAGCGCCTGGACCTCGACGGGGAGCGCGCGGCGACCCTCCATGACGATGGTGACGCAGGTGCCGGCCACGGGCTCGTTCTGGCTGAGGAAGAGGGCGCTCGGGTCGGGGACCTCGGCGATGCCGTCGCCGACCATCTCGAAGCAGCCGACCTCGTCGGTGGCGCCGAAGCGGTTCTTCTGCGCGCGGAGGAAGCGGAGCGCGGTGTGGCGGTCGCCCTCGAACTGGCAGACGACGTCGACGAGGTGTTCGAGGAGCCGGGGGCCGGCGATCGAGCCGTCTTTCGTGACATGGCCGACGAGCAGGATCGGGAGGTCGCGTTCCTTGGCGATGCGGGTGAGGACGGCTGAGACTTCGCGGACCTGGCCGGGTTGCCCGGCGAGGCCGTCGGACTGCGAGGAGGAGACGGTCTGGACGGAGTCGACGATGAGGAGCTTGGGCTGCACCTGGTCGATGTGGCCGAGGATGGTGGCGAGGTCGGTCTCGGAGGCGAGGTAGAGGTCGTCGTGGAGGGCCCCGGTGCGTTCGGCGCGGAGGCGGACCTGGCTGACCGACTCCTCGGCGCTGACGTAGAGGACGCGGGCGCCGGTCTTCGCCGCGCGCGACGCGACCTCGAGGAGCAGGGTCGACTTGCCGACGCCCGGCTCACCGGAGAGGAGGATCGCGGCGCCGGGGACGATGCCGCCGCCGAGCACCCGGTCGAACTCGGCGATGCCGCTCGACCAGCGTGGTGCCTCGTCGGCGCTTGCCTGCGTGATGGGGCGTGCGGCGCGTTCGTCCGTGGCGCGGATCGGGGTCAGCTTGCCGAGGACACCGGTGGGAGCCGAGGCTTCGACGACCGTGCCCCACTGCTGGCATTCGCCGCATCGACCGGCCCATTTGGCGGTGGTCCAGCCGCATTCGGTGCAGCGGAATGCGGGGGAGGGTGCCTTGGCCATGCGGCCAGCCTAAGCGCGGCCGCCGACACCGCCGGCCCTCCGCGCCGCCTGTGGATGACCGGCATCGCTCAATTCGCGTCGGGGCTCGTCTTCTATTACACTCGACCCCGGTACCGTGTCCGAGCGGCCGAAGGTGCAACTCTCGAAAAGTTGTGTGCTTGAAAGAGCACCGTGGGTTCAAATCCCACCGGTACCGCCATGAAGAAGCCCCCTCCATCCCCGAGCAACACCGGGACGGAGGGGGCTTCTTATCTTTCGAGGCCGCACATTCCGTGTGTGACGACCTGCTCCCGAGATCTTGCGGCGCGGCGGGGTAGTGCTGCTCCGAGCGACTCGACATGTCACACCAAACCTGCCGTGTTCACCGCAATCCACACGACTAGTGCCACCAACACGATCACGGCAACCCACGCGACGATTTTCGCTGGACGGCTCGCTTTCTCCTTCGGAACACCCGGCGGCGTGCGATCGTTCATCACTTCTCCTTCCGCAGCAGGAACCCGATCGGTCCAATCGCTCCCGGACGGGTCGCGTTCACCGGCTCCCACCCACGGTCAACGAGTTCAGGTAGTTCACGGTTCGCCGCATCTTCCTCCGACTCACCCCTGAACCGTTGCCCCGACGGCAGGGATATGTACCAGAACTCGTAAGACCTGGGGCGAGCTTAGCCAGGCGCAGCGAGCGAAAATGTGCACACCTGAGACGCTCTTCGATCGTTTCCGATTTCCGACGGTTATGAGGCCGCTGGGATGGAGGGGCTTTCGTCGATGTGCCGCCCGTAACGGGGGGCCCGCGACGATACCAACAGCCAAGGTCGCGAATAGCAGTTCGCGGTCGTCTCGCCGTCGGGGCGTTACGAGTCGCGCTACATCTGCCCACCCGAAACCCCAGCGGTCCTCTGTGAGAGCCGTGCCAGAGCCCAGTACCCGGCAAGGAGCACGAGTGCTGTGATGACAGCCGGTGCGCCAGCGACCAGGCCGAGGTACGCCATCACGAGACCTCCGTCGATGGAGGGAGCCGTCAGTTCATCCGATGAAGGGTCGATCTGCGCCAGAAACGGCCCACCGAACAGCACGATGAGGGCCCCGAGCAGGTAGACACAGACGATGGTGACGAGGACCCCGACGCTGACCCGTTTGCTTCCCGCTAGGAATTGCAGTGCCGACCAGATCGCGAGGACGCTGCAGATGGGGATCAGGACCAGGAGCCATGACTCAGTCATGGTGAGTTTTCTCCGAGTCCAGGGCAGGATCGCTGGACCGGATCGCATCCGCGGCCTCGCTCGTGGTGAAGCCCTCATCAAGCAATTGCGCTCGGAGCTCGGCGTCGGCGCGCGCCACCTTGCCCTGCGGCCGTCGGCGGCGCATCCGCACGTACTGGGTGCCTAGCGCGAGGACGAGGAAGAGCACGAGCCCGGCGAGCAGGAGTCCGAGCGCGAGCAGCAGCCCGCCACCCACGTCTTGAATCAGGCCCACGATGCACCCCCCCCCGGATGTCACGGTCGTTGCACCCAGGGTAGAGAACGGATCGAACGGATGCGAGCTGCGAGAGGAGACTGTGGGAAGTCTCCATTGCTGTCGAACTGAAAAACACCGATTCCCAGCGAAGCCCAGGGACACCTCACCTGAGGTTCAGAACGCCGTCGCACAGTGAATCCATGACCAGATCACGCGCCCTCGTCGTCCCCCTCGTCCGCACCGTCGCCGTCCTCGCCGGCGTCTCGCTCCTAGCGGGGTGCCAGGCCACCTCGGCAGCCGTGCCCGATCCGTCGTCCTCGGTCTCGACGGCGCGGAAGGGAAGTGCCGACGGCGGCTCGACGGGCGACCGTAGCGACTCGAGGACCGAGCAGAAGAACCTCGCCGCCGTGCTCAAGCTCTACACCGACGCCTTCCCTGACCCCGCCTCCTCGAAAGCGGTGGCCACGACCGACAAGCTGGTCGCGGCCGACGCCGTCGCGCACGGTTCCGGGCAGAAGTCCGGTCCGAGCGGCGTCCTCGCCGAGTTCACCGCCGACCGGACGCGGGTCCCCGGGGCGCAGGCGGTCGTCAAGCACACCGCGGCCGACGGCGACCTCGTCGCCGTGCACTACCAGGTCGCCTCCGACCCGGCCGACGAACGGACAGGCGAGGCCGCTGTCGACCTGTTCCGGGTGCGGGACGGCGCCGTCGTGGAGCGCTGGGCGTTCGATCAGCCGATCGCGACCGGGACGCCCGCGAGTGGGAACACCAACACGATGTTCAGCGACCTCTACAGCCCGGCGAAGCCCGCGGTCGCGCCGTCGGAGTCGCAGGAGGAGCAGAACCGGACGTTCGCGGTGAGCGCGTACAACACGCTGTTCCGCGACCAGGACGTCTCGATCCTCGACAAAGCGTTCGACCCCGCCTACCTCCAGCACAACCCGGTCGCACCGAACGGAACGGCGGCGCTCAAGTCCTTCTTCTCGGGTTCCGCGACCTTCCCGCCGCAGGAGTCGGTCATCTCGCTGAGCGACGGCGACCTCGTGTGGACGTTCTCACAGAGCGTTGGAGCGAAGGCCGACGACCCGGTTCTGGCGGCGGACATCTTCCGGGTCGACGACAAGCTCATCCGCGAGCACTGGGACGTGGTGCCGACCGCCGGGTGAGTGCCTGGGATCCTCGTTGCGCGCTGACTAGGCTCTGGGGATGACTCAGGACTTCGCAACGCTGAACGCCCACGCCATGGAGGTCGCCGCCGCCTACGACGATCTCAGCACGAAGCGGATCGGACGTCCGTGGACGAACCAGGAGGTCGCCCTCGGCTTCGTCGGCGACGTCGGTGACCTGGCCAAGATCGTGATGACGCTCGAAGGGACGCGTCGCATCGACGGCATCGGACTCGAACAGCTCGAGCACGAACTGTGTGATGCCGTCTGGTCGTGTCTCGTGCTCGCCGACCGGTTCGGCATCGACATCGGCGAGGCGTTTCCCCGCCAGATGCAGGGTCTGGTGCAGCACGTGTCCGAGCTCCGCGCCGACGAGGAGAGCACTGACTCCGCGACGCCCGCTGGTTAGAATCGCGGCATGAGCGACGACAGCACGGCCAGCACCGACGACGGCGAGTCCTTCGGCGTCGAGCCCGGCACCTACCGGCACTTCAAGGGCGCGCGGTATGAGGTCATCGGCGTCGGACGCCACAGCGAGACCGAGGAGCCGTACGTCTTCTATCGGACGACCACGACCCCGCCGACGTCGTGGGTGCGACCGCTCGCGATGTTCGTCGAGCCCGTCTCGCGCGACGGCTACGAGGGACCGCGCTTCGCCCGCGTCGAGGACGCCGACTGACCGGTCATCATCGGGTGTGGGCGGTCCTGATCATGCGGTCGTCGTGCCGGGTTCGGGCGTCAGGATCATGCCACCCGGGGTGTAGGAGGAGTCGAGCAGGGCGCGGACCCACGCCTGGTTGACCGAGGGCTCCGGCTGCGCGAACCGGAACTGCAGCGGGACGTCGCTCGTGATCCAGAGGCTCACCCGTCCACCGCCGTCCACAGCCCCCTTCGTCCATTCGACGAAGAAGGACTCCCGACGACGCAGCTTGTTGCCGATCGCCGCCCGGAGGTGGGCGAGCACGCGGTCGTCGAAGTCGTAGTGACTTCCGGCACCGTAGATGAGAACCCCCATGCAGCGATTGTGCCGCATCGGCCCCGCCGCACCGCTCGGCGACGCCCCGCCGCTCCACGTAAACTCGTGGGATGCCGAGTCCGACCCCCGCACCCGCACCCTTCGCCCTTCGCCCGGCGCTCATCCCGGGCATCATGGGTGCGGTCGCGCTCATGCTCGGGCTCGCACTGCTCGAACTCGACGCCTTCACGATCGTGTTGTTCGTGGTGAGCATCCTCGCGCTCATCATGGCCGTGTTCGCCTGGCAGGCCAAGCAGCCGCTCTGGATGATCCCGACGCTGCTCGTCGCGATCGTGTGGAACCCGGTCCTCCCGCTCCCGTTCAGCGGCATCCCTTGGATCATCGCGCAGTTCCTCGGCGCGGTCGTGCTCGTCTCCGTCGGCATCCTGCTCGAGAACAAGCACGCCGCCCCGCCCGCCTGATCGGAAATGTTTCGGGAACGCCTGCGGGTCGTCCCGGCTCTGGCAAGCTTGCGCTCATGACGCTTGAACGCAACTGGGCCGGTACACACACCTTCGCAGCGCCGCGGATCGTGAACGCCACGTCGATCGACGAGGTCCGCGCACTCGTCGCGGAGGCCGCCAGGACCGGCACGCGCGTCCGCGCCCTCGGCACCCGACACTCGTTCACCGACCTCGCCGACTCCGACGGCACGCTCATCACGGTGCTCGACATCCCCGCCGACCCGGTGTTCGACGAGGCCGCCGGCTCGGTGACGATCGGAGCCGGGACCCGCTACGGGATCGCCGCCGCCTGGCTCGCCGAACAGGGCCTCGCCTTCCACAACATGGGCTCGCTCCCGCACATCTCCATCGGCGGCGCGATCGCGACCGGCACCCACGGATCCGGCAACGACAACGGCATCCTGTCCTCAGCGGTGAGCGGCCTCGAGTACGTCGACGCCACGGGCGAACTCGTCCACGTCCGTCGCGGGGACCCCGGCTTCGACGGCCTCGTCGTCGGACTCGGCGCGTTCGGCATCGTGGTGCGCGTGACGGTCGACGTGCAGCCCGCCTACCGCGTGCGCCAGGACGTCTACCGTGACGTCCAGTGGGACGCCGTCCTCGCCGACTTCGAGGGCGTCACCGGTGGTGCCTACAGCGTGAGCATCTTCACGAACTGGCTCGGCGACACCGTCGAGCAGATCTGGTGGAAGACCCGCCTGGCCGCTGGCAACGACGAGCTGCCCGTGGTCCCGGAGTCGTGGCTCGGCGTGCAGCGGGACTCTCTGACCGCCGGCAACCTCGTCGAGACGGACCCCGACAACCTCA
Organism: Plantibacter sp. CFBP 8804; assembly: GCF_014841225.1. Classification (NCBI taxonomy): domain Bacteria; kingdom Bacillati; phylum Actinomycetota; class Actinomycetes; order Micrococcales; family Microbacteriaceae; genus Plantibacter; species Plantibacter sp. CFBP 8804. The sequence goes on along the minus strand of NZ_JACYTU010000003.1, from coordinate 103,648 downwards.
CGCTGCAGGGTGGTGTCCCCGGCGACTGGTGGGAGCGACTGCCGCACTTCCGGCTCGAGTCGACGCCGAGCAACGGCGACGAGATCCAGACCGAGTACTTCATCGACCGCGCGGACGGACCCGCCGCGATCACGGCCCTGCGCGCGCTCGGCGACCGCATCGCCCCGCTGCTGCTCGTGACCGAACTGCGCACGGCCGCGCCCGACAAGCTCTGGCTGAGCGGTGCGTACCACCGGGAGATGCTCGCCGTGCACTTCACCTGGCGCAACCTGCCCGAGGAGGTCCGGGCCGTGCTGCCCGCGATCGAGGAGGCGCTCGCCCCCTTCGCCGCCCGCCCGCACTGGGGCAAGCTCAACCTGCTGACGGCCGAGCGCATCGCCGAGGTCGTGCCGCGGCTCGCCGACGCGCGGGACCTCTTCGAGGAGTTGGACCCGGCCGGGACCTTCTCGAACGCACACCTGGAGCGCATCGGGGTCCGTCTGCCCCGGTAGCGGGTGTCGATGGCTCGGGTGCCAGCGCGGTGCGCTGGCGTGAGCGCGGGTCATCGGGCGGCAGCGCGGTGCGCTGGCGCGAGCGCTGGGGAACCGGCGTGGGCGCGGGGCACACGCGTGAGCGCGGGTCTCCGGAGACCCGCGCTCACGCGCCAGACCCGCGGTGACGTCAGCGCACCGCGCTGGCGCAACCCCGGAGGTCAGTCTTCGACTCGGATGCCGAACTGCTCGGCGAACATCGCCGCGAGCTCGCCGACCTGGAACGGGGTCATCGTCGCACCCCGAAGGTGCTCGATGCCGGCGATGCGCCGCAGCTCGAGCGTCCGGAGGTCGACGTCGGTGAGCCTCGCCCGCGTGACGTCGAGACTGTTGAGGGCGCAGTCGACGAACCGCACCCGGGTGGCCGTCGCATCGGCGAGGTCGAGTTCGTCGATCGTGCAGTCCTCGAACAGGACGTCCTGCAGCACAGCACCCCGCAGGTTGACGAACCCGAGCTTGCAACCGGTGACCCGCACCGACTGCCAGTTCGCGTCATAGCAGTCGGCGGAACCGACCCGTGACCCCTCCAGTTCGACGTCGCGCAGCCGACTCCGTGGGGCGAGGAGGATGGGCGCGTCCCACCGCTCGAGCCGGGAGTCGAGGAACGACGCCGCCCGGAAGTCGGTCTGGTCGGCTCGAACACCCGCGAGCAAGGACTCGGAGATCGTGATGCCCGAGAGGTCGCGGTGCGACAGGTCGAGGTCGGCGAACCGCAGGCCTTCGACGCTGTCGTGCGCGTCGAGGGCGCCCTCGTCTCCGTCGGTCAATCCGATGAGACGGACGGGGTCGAGCCGTGGTGCCGTCGTTCCGGTGCGTTTCGCCATGCCGTGTTCTCCCGATGCCCGTGCGTGAAGGGGCGATCCGGCCAGCCTAGGGGCGGCCGCCGACGGGCTTCCGAGCCACCGCTCAGCTCGCTGTGAACCGACCGGGGAGGAACGGCAGGAGCGGGGCGCGGTAGACGAGCGACGTGTCGACGCCAGCGGTCAACGTGGTCCGGGCCGCGCCGTACCGCCAGACCCGGTTGAAGAGGAAGACCTCGAAGGAGACGTCCGTCCCGCCGACCTGCCAGCTCCCCGTGCCCCACTGCGCCGGCTGGCCGCGCCCGTCGAACACCACCGTCGGACGCTGGAAAGCGCCGTACCAGGGACGTCGGAGTGTCACTTCGACGCGATGCTGCGTCGGCGACGGGTCCTGGGTGGCTTCGCTGCTCATCGGCCCAGCCTAGGGCGAGCGGCGGCGTTCCCGTGGTGCCGGTGCCGGCGGGACGGGCTTCGCCGCGATGACGTCGGTGTCGGCGATCTCGACCGGTCCGCGCTTGGTCTCGACCGTGCAGCCCGTGTCCGACCGCTCGACGAGCTCGCCGAGGGCATCGGTCGCACCCGCCTCGGCGCCCTCGGGCAGTGCGAAGCGCACGACGACCCGCGAACCGAACGATGCCTCCCGGAGGAAGCGGACGGCCGCCGGACCGATCATCGCCGGGTCCTCGACCACGACCGCGAGTCGAACCTCACCAGGAGCTCGGGCGGTAGTCCTTGAGGAAGACGCCGAAGAGGTTCTCGCCGGCCTCGCCGCGGACGATCGGGTCGTACACCCGTGCCGCGCCGTCGACGAGGTCGAGCGGGGCGTGGAAGCCCTCCTCCGCCAGCCGCACCTTGGTCGGGTGCGGGCGCTCGTCGGTGATCCAGCCGGTGTCGACGCTCGTCATGAGGATGCCGTCGGTCTCGAACATCTCCCGCGCGCTCGTCCGGGTGAGCATGTTCAGCGCGGCCTTCGCCATGTTCGTGTGCGGGTGGCCTGGACCCTTGTACCCGCGACCGAAGACGCCCTCCATCGCGGAGACGTTGACCACGTAGGTGCGCGGGAAGTCGGATGCCGCCATCGAGGCACGCAGCCGGCTGATGAGGATGAACGGCGCGGTCGCGTTCGCCAGCTGGACCTCGAGCATCTCGATGGGCTGGACCTGGTCGACGTTCTGCACCCAGCTGTTGCTGTGGTCGACGTCGGGCACGAGTCCACCGGCGTCGATCGCGGTGCCGGCGGCGAGGCGTTCGAGCGAGGACGACCCGGCCGTCATGGCGGCCTCGGTGAGGGCGTCGGCCTTGGCGGCCGCAGCGGCGAGGATCGGGTGGGCGGACACCGACGCCGCGAGCGACAGCGGGTGTGCGTCGTTCGTGTGGCCGAAGGTGACGAGCTCGGGCAGTGGGCCGTCGGGCAGCGGGGCGAGCTCCGCGTCGACGAGCGGCTGGTACGCGCCCTTCGTGCGGCGGACCGTCTGCGCGGCGTTGTTGATGAGGATGTCGAGCGGGCCCTGCTCGGCCACGGAGTGGGCGAGAGCGATGACCTGGGCCGGGTCGCGGAGGTCGATGCCGACGACGCGAAGCCGGTGCAGCCACTCGGCGCTGTCGGGGAGCGCGCTGAAGCGGCGGACGGCGTCGCGTGGGAACCGCGTCGTGATGGTGGTGTGGGCGCCGTCGCGCAGGAGTCGCAGCGCGATGTACATGCCGATCTTCGCGCGGCCGCCGGTGAGGAGGGCGCGCTTGCCGGTGAGGTCGGTGCGGGCGTCGCGCTTCGCGTGGCTCATCGCCGCGCACTGCGGGCAGAGCTGGTGGTAGAAGGCGTCGACCGTCGTGTAGGGCTGCTTGCAGATGTAGCAGTTGCGCGGCACCAGCAGCTCGCCGGCGGTCGGAGCCGTCGTGGTGGTGGCGAGCGGGATGCCTCGCGTCTCGTCGTCGATGCGGTCGGGGGCGCCCGTCGCGGTGGCGGCGATCACGGCGCGGTCGGCGTCGGCGATCCGAGCCCGACGGTCGAGTCGACGCTCCTTCTTGACCGCCTTGAACATCTTGGCGGTGGCGCGGCGCACCTGCAGGTAGTCGGGGTGCTCCTCGTCCATCGTCGCCATGGTCTGGAGGACGCGCAGCGTGACCTCGAGATCGGTGGGATCGATGCCCGCGTCGTCGCCGGGAGCGTGGTTCGCAGGCTCGTCGTGGGGGAGAGAGGTCATTGCTTCATTCTACGAGCCGCCGGACGTGCCTCGGTCGGTGCTGTGGTCAGCGCGGGGCGCTGGACCGACCGCGACCCACAGGCGTGAGCGCGCCCCTCCGGAGGGGCGCGCTCACGCGGGAGACCCGCGCTCGCGTCAGCGCACCGCGCTGGCCCGAGGGAAGGGTGTCCGTCGTGCGTGAGACCATGGGGCGATGACTCCCGAGCCCGCACCACTGGTCGACGTGGCCGACCTCGTCCGGCTCGTCGGGCGGGTGGCGTTCGACCGCGGCCGGGTCTACGCGAGGGACGGCCGGGTCACCGCCGCCGACTGGGACCCCGACAAGCGTCGGCTCCATGGGATCGTCGAAGGCTCCACCGACGTCCCGTACGCCTGCATCGTCGACCTCGGCGACGACACCGGCGGGTTCGCACGGATCGAAGGCAGCGCGTGCTCCTGCCCGCTCCGCGGTGACTGCAAGCACATCGTCGCCACCCTGCTGCACAGCAACGCGGCCCACCTCCGGGCCGAAGGTCGCTCCGACCGGTGGGTGGCCCCACAGCGGCCGCCTTCGGTGAAGGAGGCGTCCTGGCGTTCCGACCGGCGTTGGACCGCACCCATCAACGACCCCGCGCTCGACGAACCGGCCGAGCACCAGCCGATGTACGCCCTCGACGAGCTCGACGACCTTCCCGCCTCCTGGCGTCCGGAGGCGGAACGACGAGCAGCACAGTGGACCCCGAGTCCGCAAACGCCGCCGGCGCCGCCCAGCTGGCGGAACCGACTCGACTCCCTCGCCGGCGACGCCGGTCGCGCCACGGCACCGACCGCCATGGGCCTGCAGTTCGAGGTCCGCGAGAGCACCCCGCGCACCGCCGAACGCTGGCGCGGACCGACCTCCCGCACGGCCGACGGCCCGCCCGAGCCGCGGCACCCCCGCCGGATCGCCGTCCGACCCGTCGTCAAGAAGGCCGGCGGCGGGTTCGTGAAGTCGACGATCTCGTGGACCTCGTTCACGCACCAGGGCCACCGGCTGTCGCTCGATCCGGCGCACCAGCAGTGGTTCACGCAGTTCCAGGCGCTCCTGCGTGCCACCCGTCCGCCGGCCGGTGCCTACGCCGGTGCCGGCGACTCGGACTGGCTCGTCCTCGACGACTTCGGCAGCCCCGTCCTCTGGCATCTGTTCGAGGAGGCGGCCCAACTCGGGATCGAACTCGTCGGCACGCGCAAGGGCACGGTCACCCTCGGCACCGCAGCCGCCATCCGGCTGGACGCCGCGCACGACGACGAGGGCGTGGTCCTCCGATCCGTCGTGACGATCGACGGCACCGACGTCGACGCGGCCACGAGCGGAGCCCTGGGCGACCACGGGCTCTACCACTACACGCTCGAACCCCAGCAGGCGATCGTGCTCGCGCCCCTCGCCGAACCGCTGACGGACGAGGCCCGCGGACTCCTCGGACCGGGCGAGCCCGTCGTCGTCCCCGAAGCCGAGGTGGCGGAGTTCCTCGAGCACTACGTCCCACGACTCCGCCGCAGCATCTCGCTGAGTTCGACGGACGGCACCGTGGCCCTGCCCGAGATCGTGCCGCCGGTCCTCGTCCTCACGGCCTCGTTCGAACCGAAGCAGACGCTGCGCCTCGCCTGGTTCTGGCAGTACGCGCCGGCGCAGCGCGTGCCGATCGGTGGCGGCACCCCGGCGCTCGCCGCAGGACGACCGCTCGTGTCGACGGTGCCGCACGGCGTGCCGACCGACGCCGCCACCGGAGGTCCCGCTGCCGAGGTCCTCCGCGACGAACGCTCGGAGCGGGCCATCCTCGACCGGGTCGGTGCCGCCATCGCCGCCGCAGCGGAACCGGAACGCCGGGCACTCGCCGCGGGCTCGTTCGACGAGCTCACGACCCCTGGCGTCTGGCCGCCCAGGCCGCAGGTCCTGACGGAGTTCGACGCGGCACTCGTCACCGAGCGCACCCTGCCCGTGCTCGAATCGCTCGACGACGTCCTCGTCGAGGTGTCCGGCGACCGCCCTGAGTACCGGGAACTCACGGGCACGCCCCACATCTCGGTCACCACGGTGGAGACGGAGCAACGCGACTGGTTCGACCTCGGGATCGTCATCCACATCGGCGAGTACAGCGTCCCCTTCGAGCCCCTCTTCAAGGCCCTCTCGAAGGGGCGCACGAAGCTGCTCATGGTCGACCACACCTACCTCTCGCTCGAGCACCCCGCCTTCGACCGCCTGCGCGAGCTGCTCACCGAGGCGGCCGCGCTCAAGGAGTGGGAGACGAAGCCGAGCATCAGCCGTTACCAGGCGAGCCTCTGGGCCGACTTCGAAGACCTCGCCGACGAGACCGAGCAGGCCGTCTCCTGGCGCGAGGCCGCAGCCGGACTCAACGCGATCGAAGCGGTCCCCGACACCCCGCTGCCGTCGGGACTCCACGCCGACCTCCGGCCCTACCAGGTCGAGGGCTTCCGCTGGCTCGCGTTCCTCTGGCAGCACGGACTCGGCGGCATCCTGGCCGACGACATGGGCCTCGGCAAGACGCTGCAGACCCTCGCCCTCGTCGCCCACGCGCGCGAGACCACCGGGACCACGGCACCGCCGTTCCTCGTGGTCGCCCCGACGTCGGTCGTCTCCAACTGGGTCGCCGAGGCCGCGCGTTTCGTGCCCGACCTCGTCGTCCGCAGCATCGCGACCACGCAGGCGAAGGGCAGCGCGTCGATCGCGGACCTCGCGACGGGCGCCGACATCGTGGTCACCAGTTACGCGCTGTTCCGGCTCGACGCACCGGCGTACCAGGCGGTCGAGTGGTCGGGGCTCATCCTCGACGAGGCGCAGTTCGTGAAGAACCACCGCGCCAAGCTGCACGAGTGCGCCGTCGACCTCCGGGCACCGTTCAAGCTCGCGATCACCGGCACGCCCATCGAGAACACCCTCATGGAGCTCTGGTCACTGCTGTCGATCGTCGCACCGGGCCTGTTCGCCTCGGCGCCGCGCTTCACCGAGCACTACGTCAAGCCGATCGGCAAGGGCCTCGACTCGAGTCGGTTGCAGACCCTGCGCCGACGTATCCGACCGCTGCTCATGCGCCGCACCAAGGAGATGGTCGCGCCCGAACTGCCGCCGAAGCAGGAACAGGTGCTGCGCATCGAGCTCGCGCCGGCCCACCGCAAGCTCTACGACCTCGTCCTCCAGCGCGAACGGCAGAAACTCCTCGGACTCGTCGACGACCTCGACCGCAACCGGTTCATCGTGTTCCGCTCACTCACCCTGCTGCGAATGCTGAGCCTCGACGCGAGTCTCATCGACGCCGAGGAGCACGCGGGCATCCCCTCGAGCAAGCTCGACGCACTCCTCGAGCAGCTCGATGACGTCGTCGCCGAGGGCCACCGGGCGCTCATCTTCAGCCAGTTCACGAGCTTCCTCGGCACCGCCGCTCGTCGGCTGGAGGAGCAGGGCATCGCGTACGAGTACCTCGACGGGTCCACCCGTCGTCGGGGTGAGGTCATCGACCGCTTCCGCACCGGTGACGCGCCCGTCTTCCTCATCAGCCTGAAGGCCGGCGGGTTCGGCCTCAACCTGACCGAGGCGGACTACGTCTTCCTGCTCGACCCGTGGTGGAACCCTGCCGCGGAGGCGCAGGCCATCGACCGCACGCACCGCATCGGCCAGACGGAGAACGTCATGGTCTACCGGCTGGTCGCCGCCGACACCATCGAGGAGAAGGTGATGGCGCTCCAGGCGAAGAAGTCTGAGCTCTTCGCCGCGGTCCTCGACGACGATGCGGTGTTCAGTCAGGCGCTCACCGCGGAGGACATCCGGGGCCTGCTCGAATAGTCTCCCGGCACCCACGACAGCCGTCGGGGTGGGGCCGGTCGAGCGACCGATAGCCTGATCGCTATGGAACTCGGGGTGTATGCGGTCGTCGGCATCGCGGTGATCGTCGCCGTCGCGGCCTTCTCCCGCAAGCTCGGCGTCGCCGCGCCGATCATCCTCGTGATCGTCGGCGTCGGGCTCTCGTACCTCCCGGGCGTCCCGGAGATCGAGGTCGAACCGGAACTCGTGCTCGACGTCGTCCTGCCGCCGATCCTCTATGCCGCGGCGATCAGCGTCCCGATCATGGACTTCCGCCGGAACCTCGCCACCATCACGAGTCTGTCGGTCGTGCTCGTCATCGTCACCGCGTTCGGTGCCGGCTTCCTCCTCTTCAGCCTGCTGCCCGACCTCAACCTCGCCGCCGCCATCGCCCTCGGCGCGATCATCAGCCCGCCCGACGCGGTCGCGGCGACGTCCATCGGACGCCGTCTCGGCCTTCCGCCCCGCCTCCTGACGGTGCTCGAGGGCGAGGGGCTCGTGAACGACGCGACCGCGCTCGTGCTCCTCCGATCGGCGAGCGCTGCGGCTGCCGGCGGCATGCTCACGCCGTGGGCGACGGTCGGCGACTTCGTCTACGCGGTCGTGCTCGCGATCATCGTCGGCTTCATCGCCGGGTACGTCACCGTCTGGCTGCGGTCGAAGCTCAACGACTCCGTCCTCGACACCGCGATCTCCATCGCCGTCCCGTTCGTGGCGTTCATGCCGACCGAGGCGCTCGGTGGGTCCGGCGTGCTGGCCGTCGTCATCGCCGGCCTGTACACGGGGCACGCGAGCTCGGCCGCGTTCTCGGCGCAGGCGCGGATCAGCGACCGCATCAACTGGCGGACCATCCAGTTCCTGCTCGAGAACGCCGTGTTCCTCCTCATCGGACTCGAGATCCGCACCCTCATCGGTGCCGTCGACGCCGAGATCCTGTCCGTCGAGGAGTCCATCGGGATCGGTCTCGTCGCGACGGCCGCGCTCATCGCGCTGCGGTTCCTGTGGGTGGGGCCACTGGTGCTCGGGCTCCGTGCACGAGAACGCTGGGCCGAGCGGCAGACCCTGCAACGGTGGCTGTCGATGGGGTACTCGGAACGGTTCCCGAGACAGAACCGCCGATGGCATCGACGGCGGCGTCGGGAGCGTGCCTACGAGCGGCAGCGCGCCGACCTCGAGCAGTTGCGGTTGGAGCAGATCGACTGGCGAGGTGGCGTCATCCTCAGCTGGTCGGGCATGCGCGGTGTCGTGACGCTCGCCGCCGCACAGTCGCTGCCGCAGAGCACCCCGTACCGCGAGCAGCTCGTCCTCATCGCCTTCACGGTCGCCGTCGTGACGCTCGTCGTCCAGGGCGGCACGCTGCCGTGGCTCATCCGGCTGCTCAAGGTGCAGGGGATCGACGAGTCCGAGGACCGTCGACAGCTCGCGACCCTGCTCGACGAGATCAGCTACGCGGGCATCAGTGTGCTGGAGGATCCGGCGTCGGCGGTCGGCATCGAGGAGGAGATCGACCCCGATCTGCTCGAACGCGTCCGGCAGTCGACGTTCCTGCGGGCGGAAGCCGCCTGGGAACGCTCGCGTGAGTCGGTCTCGCCCAGTGAGACGCACGCCGAGACGCCGCACCGGCTCTACAGGCAGCTGCGCCTCGCCGTCGTGCAGGCCGAGCGCGAGCGGCTCCTCGACGCCCGGGCGCGCGGTGCGTACCCGTCGCGCATCCTCGCCGAGGCGCAGACGATGCTCGACATCGAGGAGACGCGCTTGCGGCCGCCTCGTGCCGACCACTAGAGCTGGGTGACCGTTCTCAGGAGTCCTCCGGTGCGCCGCCCGGCGGGCGGCCCGACACGCCGACGAACTCCTGAGAAAGGGACGTTGCGGTCAGGAACTCGGGCCGGGGTTGGTGATGTTCGCGACGCACTTTGCCTCGCGCCGACCGCTAGAGCTGGGTGACTTTTCTCAGGAGTCCTCCGGTGCGCCGCCCGGTGGGCGGACCGACGCGCCGGCGAACTCCTGAGAAAGGGTCGGTGGGGTCAGGAGCTTGGGCCGGGGTTGGTGATGTTCGCCACGCGCTCCGCCTCGCGCTCGGCCGCGGCGTCGCGTTCGGTCTCCGAACCGGGGTTCGTGATGTCGGCCTCGCCGCTCGCCGCGGGGTCGTCGGCGGCGACGTGCGGGCCGGGGTTCGTCGTGGACGCCACGCGCTCGGCCGCCGCGTCGTCGACGGCCTCGTCGTGTGGGCCCGGGTTGTTGATGTCGGCGTTCTGGTCACTCATGGGGTGCTCCTTCCGAGATCCGCCTGGGCGGTCTCCGTCTCGCGCATCGTCGCGCTGATCCGCTCTCACGGTAGGTCCGTGGGCGGGTGGCTGCAAGGGGTGGCGCCGGCCGATCAGTCGCGGGCGGCGAAGGCGTCGACTCCGGTGAGTTCTCCGGAGAGCGCCCAGAGTCGGGCCGCCTCCTCCGGATCGGTCGCGTGGTCGGCGACACCGGAGGCCGGGGAGACCGCGGTCTCGGCCGGGCCGGCGATGTCGCAGTCCTCGCAGAACACCCCGCCGAGGCCGTCGAGCGACGGTGAGGTCGCGGCCCAGACCTCGGTTGCGGCACCCTGCTCGGGCGACTTGAACCCCGAGACGAGGAGGTTGCCGTCGGCGTCGACCCAGCCGAGCGCCATCATCTCCTCGCGCGGCAGATGGCGCTGCAGCGGCGTGAGGATGCCACCGGGGTGGACGGAGAGCGCACGGACGCCCTCCTCGGCACCGAGCGTGTCGAGCTGGAGGGCGAAGAGCGCGTTGGCCGTCTTCGCCTGCCCGTAGGCCTCCCACTTGTCGTAGCCGTGCTCGAACTGGACGTCGTCCCAGCGGATCCCCGAGCGCTTGTGGCCGCTGGAGGACAACGCGACGACCCGCGAGGAGCCGCCCTTGACGATGGCGGGCCAGAGGCGGTTGACGAGGGCGAAGTGGCCGAGGTGGTTCGTCGCGAACTGGAGTTCCCAGCCGGGTCCGACGCGCGTCTCGGGAGCCGCCATGACGCCGGCGTTCGTGATGACGAGGTCGATGCCCCGGCCCGTGGCGAGGAAGCGGTCGGCGAACGCCTCGACGCTCGTGAGGTCGGCCAGGTCGAGTTCGTCGACCTCCACGCCGTCGATGCCGGCGAGCTCCTCGCGAGCGGTCTCCGGGCGCCGCGCGGGGACGATGACCTGGGCACCCGCGGCGACCAGGGCACGGACGGCCTCGCGGCCGATACCGGAGTAGCCGCCGGTGACGATGGCGAGCTTGCCGGTGAGGTCGATGCCCTCGAGCACCTCCGCCGCGGTGCTCGAGTGGCCGAAGCCGGAACCGATGGGGTGCTGCAGGGTGCGCGTGCGATTGGTCATGCCCTCACGCTACGACTCCGGGGAGGGCGGCGGAACCGGAAGGACCTGGGAAGATGTGCAGCCCTCGTCAGCCCGTGGTCGTCGTCGCCCGCGCCACCTGGTCTCAGCGGGTGGACAGCACGCGCACGGAGGGCAGCGGGTGGCCCTGCAGCAGCGCGCGGACCTCCTGCAGGCGGCGACGCACGCCCCACATCGTGACCTTCTTGAGCGACTCGGAGACGATGCCGCCGCTCATCTTCGACTCGCCCGACACCCGCTCGGTGAAGACGATGGGCGTCTCCACGACCCGGAGCCCGCGTTGCAGCGCCCGCCAGAGGAGATCGACCTGGAAGCAGTACCCCTGCGACGCGACGTCGGCGAGGTCGATGCGACGCAGTGCCTCGCTGCGGAACGCGCGGAACCCGCCGGTCGCGTCGGCGACACCGATCCCGAGGGCGAGTCGCGTGTAGAGGTTGCCGCCGCGACTCAGCGCGAGTCGGTGCGCGGGCCAGTTCTCGACGACGCCACCCGGGACCCAGCGCGAGCCGAGCGCGAGGTCGTGATCGTCGAGGAGCGCGATCAGGCGGGGCAGGTCCTCGGGGTGGTGGGAGCCGTCCGCGTCCATCTCGACGATGACCTCGTAGCCGCGGGCGAGCGCCCAGGCGAAGCCCGCGAGGTAGGCCCCACCGAGCCCGTCCTTCACGGCCCGGTGGAACACGTGCACCTGCGGGTGCTGTGCGGCGAGCTGCTCGGCGAGGAACCCGGTGCCGTCGGGGGAGGAGTCGTCGACGACGAGGATGTCGACCCCGGCGACGGCGAGCGTGCGGTTCACGATCGGCTGCAGGTTGTCGAGTTCGTTGTAGGTGGGGATGACGACGAGGGAGCGGTTCACGTCGGTTCCTTTCGGGTCGTTGGGAGTGGTTCGGAGCGGAGCGGCCCCTCGACAGGCTGATGGGGCTCGGGGACCGGGGGTGGGGAGCGGCGCTACGGGGTCGTACTGACGAGCGAGGCGAAGACCACGTAGTTGTTCGCGTAGGTGTTCGAGGCGTCGTCGAAGGGGCCGTTGCAGGTGATGAGCCGGAGCTGCGCGTCGGGCGTCGGCCCGTAGACCTCCTCGGTGGGGAAGGTCTTCTTCTCGACGTCGATGGCGCGGTCCACGGCGTAGGTGGCGGTCGAGCCGTCGGACATCGTGACCGTCACCTGGTCGCCCGCCACGAGCTGCTTGAGGTGGACGAACACCGCCTCGCGGAGGGTCGTGTCGAGGTGACCGGCGATGACCGCGGGCCCCACCTGGCCGGGCAGGACGCCGGCGCGGTACCACCCGGCGTCCTCCCACTCGACGGGCGGCAGGAGGACACCGGACGCATCGCGCTCGAGCGGTTCGACCGCCGCGTCGACCCCGATCGACGGGATCTGGACCCGGCTCACGCTCAGCGCGCTGACATCGGCGGCCGGCGCCTGGGCGACCGGGTCCTGCTTCGCACCGGCGGCGCCACGGTCGGTCGCCTCCGAGGAGGTGATCGGCCCGTCGGCGGCGTTCGGCGAGGTCGGCGTCTGCCCGGCGTGCGTCGTGGCGCAGCCCGAGAGGGCGAGCGCCGTGAGGAGTGCTCCGGCCGCGGCGAGCGTGCCGATCGTCCGGCGGTGTGCGCGGATCATGAGGTGGCTCCTTCGGTGAGCGGCGGGCACCCGTCCAGCTCACCGGTCGTGAGCATCATGGGCGCGAGGGCTGCCCAGGCGGCGCCGAAGTAGCTCGGCACCTCCTGCGCGAGTTCGTCGGCGGCTCGGAGGTCGTCCGCCGACTCCGGCAGGTTGCCCACCGCGGCACGCGCGGCCGCTCGGGCCTGGAGGGCGAGCGGGTGCACGTCCGAGGTCAGCGGAGATCCGCCGAGGTCGGTCTCCGCCCGCAGCTCCTTCGACCGCGCGAGGGTCGAGGCGAGGCGGGCGGCCGTCGCCCGGTCGGCGGTGTCGCAGGACTCGGCGTAGCGGATCGGGAGTCGGGCCGCGTCGTAGCCGTAGCGGACACTCTGCCCGGTCCCTGCCGCGCCGGGCATGGCGTCGACGGTGCCGTCGGCGTGCACCTGCGCCCAGTCGGGCGGGAGCGGGCTCTCGTCGAGCAGGGTGGTCGTGACCGCAGCGGAACCCGCCTGCAGTTCGGCCCACCGCGGGTCACCCGTCGCCGCACCCAGCACCGAGAAGGCGACAGGGGAGGCGTAGGACGGGTTGTACGCGTAGGGCTCGGTCGCTGCGGCCCAGACGCCGGGCAGCAGGATCCGGCCCGCGGCGGTCTCGGCGGTCATGCGGTCGGCGATCACACCGGCAAGCGTGACGCCGGCATCGGTGAACCGCGGCTCGTCGAAGCGGGTACCGGCGATGACGAGCGCGCGGGCGGCGTCGAGGTCCGCATCGCTGGCGGGTTCGTCGTCGACGACCTCGCCATCGCGCCACTGCCAGGCGAGCAGCCCGTCGGGGCGCTGCAGGTGCCGCTCGGTCCAGTCCCAGATCTCGGTGAAGGACTGTTCGTCCCCGACCCCGGCCGCGACGAGCAGTCCGTAGGCCTGCCCTTCGCTGACCGTGTCGTCACCCTGGTCCCGGCGCACGACGCGGCCGTCGTCGACCCAGTCGGCGAGGAACGCGTCTGCGGCCTCGGTGGTGGTCCGGTCCGTGACCGTCGAGGTCGGGCCAGGCTGACCGTCGGTGTCGGCGGCGCCGGGTGACGCCGCGGTCGGGCCCTGGAGGAGGTTCGCCGGGAACCCGGTAGCCAGGGAGGCGATCACGGCGGTCGCGGTGACCGCGGCGACCGCGGTCGCAGCGATACCGATCGTCTTCTTGGCGCTCATGGTCAGCTCACCGCCGTCCCGAGGTCGCGCACGAGCCGGGCGAGCTTCGCGTCGAGGTCGTCGAGGACGCCCCGCAGCGTCGACGACTCCTTGGCGAGTCCACCGCCACCGGTCTCCACCGGACCCTCGGGAGCGTCACCGGCCGCTGAGCTGTCGAGGACGGGCATGAGGGTGACGCCACCTGCGGCGTTGTCGAGCACGAAGAGCGTGCTCACGGTGCCCGGCGCGAGGTTCACGGAGGCTTCGGCCGCCTGCTTGCCGCCGGTCAGCTCGAGATCCCACGGGCCGGCGGGGACGCTCGCATAGTCGGTCGCCGTTCCGGTGGTGGCGCCCTTCGCGATGGGCATGCCCGTCGAGGTGCTGACGTCGACGCTCTTCACATCGGTCGACGCCTGGATCAGCCGGATGCGCGCCGCACCCTCGGCCGGACCGGTGAGGTCGTCCTCGAACACCTTCGTCTGCAGGTCCTTGTTGGGACCGTAGGCGGCGACGGTGGCCGCTTCCCCGGCCGTGATGGTCACGTTGGTGCTGATGACCGGCTTCGTGCTGTCGGGAGCCCCGGCGGGCACCATCGACACCACGTAGGTGCCGGCGGCCAGGTCGGTGTAAGGGGAGACCTGGCCGTAGGCGACGTCGTCGAGTTCGAACACGGTCGCGCCGCCGGAGAGTGCAGACAACTTCACGTCGACGGTCTTGGTGTCGGCCGAGAGGTGGCCGACGCGGATCCAGCCGGAGCCTGCGGCATCGGTGGTGGCCGCGCTCGCGGCGGTGGTGCCGAAGCCGATGAGTGCTGCCGTCGCGACGGCGGCGAGGCCGCTGAAGGCGAGTCGCCTCGTGGTGGTGGTTCGCATGGTGGAACTCCTGTTCTTCGGGTGGTTCGGGGGTTCGGATGGTTCGGGCGTTTGGCTCGAGCCGGTGCTCGGGAGGCCGGTCAGCGGACGACGTCGGGTTCGACGACCGAGTAGGTGACCCGCACGCCGGACGCCGTCTGCTCGACGCGGTCGGCTGCGTAGTCGCCCTGGATCGAGCGGATGGAGTCGGCCAGACGGCTGTCGCCCGCCTCGGTGCCGGTGCGGAGCACCATCGTCCGGCGCACGTCGCCCGTCTCACCGTCGAGCACCGGGGTGCTCTCGAGCCGGACCGGCGTCGTGGCGAGCACCTGTCCGAGGGCCAGCAGGGCGCGGGAGTCGAGCTGGCCATCGCTCACGGTCTGCGCGGCCTCCGCCGAGACGCTGAGCGAGGGGTTCAGCAGGAGCTGCGCGCCGAGCGCCGCCCGAGCCGCCGTGCGTCCGGCAGCCTGATCGGCCGCAGCGTCCAGACCGTCGGCGTCGATGCGGCGGACCTCGACGGCCTGCGTCCCGGAGCCGAAGGTCGCGACGAGCTCGGAGTTGTCGATCGCACCCTTCACCTCGGGGAAAGTGGTCGGGAAGGTCCGCATCGAGTCGGTCGTGACGATGTAGTCGGCGTCGCGCCAACCGTTGGGCGACTGAGCCTGGACGGCCGAGTCGGTGTCCATCTTGTAGTACCAGATGACGTTGTCGCGATCGAAGCCGCTCTCGACGAGGTCGACCCACATCGCGTCGTCGACGATCACGCGGGACTCCTTCGGCACATTGGTCTGGACCCACTGCTGGGCCTGCCGGACCGGCTTGTCGAGGTCGGCGAGGAGGAAGCCGCGGAGCTGGGTCGCCGTGTTCGGGACGGCGACGACGGCTGCTGCGAGCACGGCGGCGACCCAGACGGCTCCGGCCGCGCGTCCGCCGAGAAGACGACGGCGCGGTGCACCGGCCTCGACGGTCGAGCGGCGACGGAACCGGCGGATGGCCGCGCCGGTCACCCCCATGATGAGGATCGTCATGAACGGCAGCAGCATGATGACGTACGGCACCGGCAGGTAGCCGCCCGGGCGCAGCATGAACAGGCCGAGGAAGACGGTCATCGCGGCGATGACACGCAGCCGCGAGATGAAGAGTCCGGCGACGGCGGCCACCGCCCCGGTGACGAGGAGCGCCGCGTCCAACTGCCACCACATGCTCAGGGTCTTGGCCGACAGGCTCTCGGGGTCGAAGAGGGAGCCGCTGGCGACGCGCGATCCGAGCTGGAAGAAGACGCCGCCGAGGAGGCTCACCCGGTCAGGGCCGGGGATGAGTTCGCCCTTGATGGCGGCGAAGAGCACATACGTGAAACCGATGACGACGACGATCGTCGCGGCGACCGGCAGCGTGTACCGGCGGGTCTCCTTCCGAGCCGCGCGCCACATGGTCCAGGCGAGGAAGGGCAGGGCGAGCAGGAAGGTCTCCTTGCTGAGCACGGCGATGCCGAACGCGGCGGCGGAACCCGCGAAGCCGACGAGCTGGTGCTTGCGGCTCGTCGCGAGGATGAAGGCACCGAGGAGCCAGGGCACCGCGACGTTGTCGAGGTAGACGGTGCGGTGGAACTGCACCGCGAGTGGCGAGATCGCGAACACGAGTGCGGCGACGGCGGCCATGGACCGGCTGAGGTGCAGGCGGCGGGCGAGGACCCACACGAGCACGACGGCGATGAGCGTCGCGACCAGCATGGCCTCACGTGCCGCGACCACGGCGATGTCGTAGCGGTCGAACGCACCGGTCAGCCCCGTGTAGGCCGCGATCTGCAGCCAGCCGAGCGGCGGGTGGTCGTACCAATAGGTGTAGTGGGCGAGTTCGCCGAGCTTCAGCACGCTCCACGCCTGGGCGGTGTAGGTGCCCTCGTCGTCGATGCGCTGCGGGGATCCGCCCATATTCATGGCCTGCACGACGGCGGCGATGGCGAGCACGGGCAGGAGGAAGGCCAGGGTGCGACCGTGGCGCGAGAGCCAGCGGCGCACGACGCCGGGGCCTCGCTGTGCCGGTGGCCCTGAGGTGAGCCAGCCGAGGCGGTCGCTCTCCAGGTGGAGCTCTGGTCGGCCGGGGGCGGCCGGTCGTTCGAGGATGCCGGTCATCGGGTTGCTCCGTTCTGGAGGACGAGCTCGGGTGCGCGGTCGGGCAGGTCGACGGAGACGGGAGCGGCCTCGGTGGCTTCGGCGACCTCCTCGCTGCGGTGGGCGCCGGTGTGCTCCGTCTTCTCCCAGGAGTGGTCGCCCTTCCACTCGCGGAAGACGGAACGGACGGCGGCCAGGCCGAGGAAGATCTGGTACGGGAAGGTGCCGAGGATCAGCCGGGCGTAGTCGCGGAGGCGGACCTTCTGGCCGTAGAGGCGGCCGAACTCACCGAGCCCGGAGGCCTCCACCGCGAGGGTGACGATCGTCGGCGCGAGCGGGATGAAGGTGAGGAGCGCGATCGGCGCGGGGACCTTCGCGAACAGCACCAGCAGGACCGAGACGGGGATGAGGAGGCCGGTCGCCGCCTGGAGGAACGGCATCGAGAGGAGGTACCGGGCGAACATGCGCTGACGGAACGTCGGCAGCTTGCGCCACTCGCCCTTCTTCAGCACCTGGAGGAACCCCTGGTTCCAGCGCGTGCGCTGCTTGTAGAGCGACTTGAGGGTCCCTGGGGTCTCCTCGCGGGTGACGACCTCCGGGCTGTAGGCCACGACGACCGTTGCGCCGGCGCTCGAGAGTCGGACGCCGAGCTCGCAGTCCTCGGCGAGGCAGCCGTCGTCCCAGCCTTCCGACCAGTCGAGCCAGGTCTTCTTCACGAACACCGTGTTGCCGCCGAGCGGGATGAAGCGGGAGTTCGCGTGGAAGTGCAGGCGCGACCGGAACCAGAAGTAGTACTCGAGCACGTTCCGGAGCGACCACCAGCTCGACTGGAAGTTCATGAGCTGCACGCCGCCCTGGACGACGTCGGCGCCGCTCTCGGTGAAGCGGGAGTCCACGAGCGTGAGCAGGCGCGGATGCACCTCGTCCTCGGCGTCGAACACGCCCACGACGTCGCCGCGGGCGATCTGCAGCGCCCGGTTGAGGGCCTTCGGCTTGTTCTTCGGCACGCTGTCATCGACGACGACCTTGATCAGATCGGGGTGCCGTGCGGCGGCCTCGCGGACGACGCGCTCGGTCCCCGGGTCGTCGTGGCCCACGATCGCGATGATCTCGAAGTCGGGGTGGTCCTGTTCGGCGAGGCGGTCGAGGGTCTGGCCCATGACCTCCTCCTCATGCCGACCGGGGACGAGCAGGGTGAAGGAGTGCTTGGCGGGCAGCGGGACTGCGGCGAACCCGGTGTTCTTCAGATGGCCGGTCGACCGCCACGCGTGGAGCATCCAGTAGAGGGTGGTGACGGCGATGATCGTCAGCGCGGCGGCGAACAGCAGCATGGTGCCGTAGCCGAGCCACTCACCGATGCTCCAGGAGCCGGGGTCGGCCGCCGACGTCGGGTCCACCAGGGTGCCGCGGTTCGGCAGCGGTTCCGTGGGTGCCGCGGGCTGCGGGGTCAGCAGGGGAGCGGGCTCGTCCGCGGCGGCGAACGGGCGGGAGGGGATGAGCGCGAGCGCTCCGAGCAGCGGTGCGAGTGCGGGTGCCATCAGGACAGGCCTCCAGAGGTCGGCAGTGCGTGGGTCGGTGCGGGGCGACGAGGGGTCGTGGTGCGCGGTGCGGCGGCGGGTGCCGATGCGGCCGGGTTCGAGACGGGCGCTTCCTGCGTCGTCGTGCTCCGACGGCGATCGGTCGCCGACTCGGCGGGCCGGAAGACGACGAACCGGTAGGCGAGGAATCGGAACACCATGCCGAGGACGAGACCGACGCCGTTGCCCGCGATGTTGTCTGCGAGCGGCGTGGTGTAGCCGAGGACGTAGTGCGAGACGAAGAGACACCCGGCGGCGATCCCGAGGCCGAGGACGTTCATGAGCGCGAAGAGCGCGCCCTCCTTCCACACCGCGCGGCGGTGCTCGGTCCGGAACGTCAGCGCCCGGTTGCCGAGCCACGCGACGATCGTGGCGACGGCGACGGAGATCACCTTCGCGCCGATCGGCTTGTCGTCGAGCACGGTGAACCGGAGGAGGTTGTACACACCGACGTCGACGACGAACGCGGTGCCACCGACGAGGCCGAAGGTGACCAGCTGGGAGACGAGCTTGGGGAGACGCAACGGCTGGCGTGCACGGTGGGGACGCGTTCCCGGAGCGATGGATCGTTCGGGGACGGACGGCTGGCTCGGGTGCACGACGGAAGATTCGGGCTTCACGGTCATGCACGCCGTTCGGGGGCGGCGCCAACCGCGGTTTGGTCGGCGGCGACACCGCCCAGGGCTTTGCCAGGTTCACGAAACAGGGCCGAAATCCCTTGATTTTCCGCGGAAGTTGACGTATTCGCGAGGCCGTGGGGGACAACACCGCGGCCCCCTCAACTGGGCCGCCGCCCGCTCGTCAACCGGCACGACGGCGATCCCTCGGTCGCCTACGATGGGGGCAACGCCCGGTGTGCTCGGGCGTCGTGATGCCCTGATTCGAGGGTGCGCGAGACGACCGGCACAGAGGGAGACATCTGGTGGGAAAGCTGATCTACGGGAGTTCATCGCGTGAACTCGAACTCGACGACCGGATGCTCGCGCACGTGAAGTCGATCGCGGTCATGAAGCTGCGGCGCAACGAGTCCTTCACGATCTCCTGGCCGCGCTCGCTCGAGACCGGTGGCGGACGCGTGACGATCTGGGTGCACCCGTCGATCTCGTTGCAGTTCGAGTTCGACCAGGAGGAGCGTCCGGAGCTCAACCGCAGCTGGCTCGAGTCGATGATGCAGGACGCCAACAAGACCGGCGACCTCGCGATCGGCCGTGAGGTCCCCGACATCGCTGAGCGGGCGCGCCACACCAACGTCAGCGAGCCCCGCCCCCGGAAGTCGTCCGCGTGAGCGACCGGGTGATCGTCCTCACCGGCGCGAGCGACGGCATCGGTGCTGCGGCCGCGAAGGCGTTGACGGACGCGGGCGAGCAGGTCGTGGTGGTCGGGCGGTCACCGGAGAAGACCGCGGCCGTCGCGCAGCGGATCGGGGCCGCCTCGTTCATCTCCGACTTCGCCGAACTGGCGCAGGTGCGGCTCCTCGCCGAACAGCTCCTCGAGCAGTACCCGCGGATTGACGTCCTCGCCAACAACGCCGGCGGCATCTTCGGTGCCGACCGCCAGGTCACGACGGACGGCCATGAGCAGACGTTCCAGATCAACTACCTGGCACCCGCGCTCCTCACCCATCTCCTGCTCGACCGCCTCGTCGAGTCCGAAGCGACGGTGATCAACACCTCGAGTGTCGCCAACCGCCTGTTCGGGAAGCTCGACCTCGACGACCTCGACGCCGAACGGTCTTACTCGCCCACGCGCGCCTACGGCAACGCGAAGCTGGCGCAGATCCTCTTCACGAAGGAACTCGACCGTCGGTACGGTCCGCGTGGACTGTCCGCGGCGGCGTTCCACCCGGGGGTCATCTCGACGAACTTCTCCAGCTCGCCCGACGGCGCGATGCGGTTCCTCTATGCGAACCCGCTCGGGCGTCGCCTGCTGAACACCCCCGAGGAGGGCGCCGACACGCTCTTCTGGCTCGCCGAGAGTCAGCCGGGACTCGACTGGACCTCGGGCGGCTACTTCGTGAAGCGGAAGCCCGCACGCACGAACAAGCTCGCCGACGACGTCGCCCTCGCCCGCGGGCTCTGGGAACGGACCGAGGAGCTGCTCGCCGAGCACCGCTGAGCGGGCCCGCCGGTTCACCGCAGCGGCTCCCGCGTCACCGGGTCGTGGTGACGGGAGCCTAGGCTGGTGGGATGCGATGGAACGAATGGACGACGGCGCTCGTCGTCGCCGGGATCCTCGCGCTCGCCGCGCTGCTGATGCTCGTGGTCCTCGGACCCGAGGCGCCGGTCGTGTGGGGACTCGTCTCCGGGGTGCTGCTCGCCCTCGTCGTCGGCGCCATGGCGTTCGTCAAGCGCGAGCGCTGACCCAGTCCGGGTAGACCTCTCCCGGTCACTGAGCTTGTCGAAGTGCCCACGACGGACCTCCCGATCCTGGGAAGGCCTGGGCGAGTCGGGGGACGGTGCGCGAGGATGGACCAATGACGACGAAGCGCATCCTGTTCATCGGCGGCAGTGGCATCATCTCCTCGGCGTCGGTCGCCAGAGCGGTGTCGCTGGGCCATGACGTCACCGTCCTGAACCGCGGCCTGTCCCACGTCCGCCCCCTCCCCGAGGAGGTCGAGCTCCTCCGCGCGGACGTGCGCGACACCGACGCGGTGACCGAGACGCTCGGCTCGCGCGAGTTCGACGTCGTGGCGCAGTTCACCGCGTTCACGCCGCCGCAGGTGCAGGCGGACATCGACCGCTTCGCCGGTCGGATCGGCCAGTACGTGTTCATCAGCTCCGCGTCGGCCTACCAGAAGCCGCCACAGCGCCTGCCCGTCGTCGAGTCGACGCCGCTCCGGAACCCGTTCTCCCAATACGCGCGCGACAAGATCTCCTGCGAGGACGTCCTCGTCCACGCCTACCGCGAGCAGGGGTTCCCGGCGACGATCGTGCGCCCGTCACACACCTACGACCGGACGCTCATCCCCACGATGGGCCGGCGCACCGACCTCGACCGCATGCGCGCGGGCAAGCCGGTGGTCGTGCACGGCGACGGGACGACCCGCTGGACCATCACCCACACCGAGGACTTCGCGGTCGGGTTCGTCGGCCTGCTGGGTCGTCGCGACGTGCTCGGGGAGGCCTTCCACATCACGGGCGACCACGCACCGAGCTGGAACGACATCACCCGGTGGATCGCGGAGGCGGCCGGCGTGGAGGCCGACATCGTGCACGTGCCGTCCGACGTCATCGCGGAGGTCCACCCACCGCTCGGGCCGACGCTCCTCGGCGACAAGGCGTTCCCGATGGTCTTCGACAACACCCGCATCCGCAGTCTCGTCCCGGAGTTCCGGCCCACCATCCCGTTCTGGGACGGCGCGGCGGAGATGGTCGCCTTCCACGACGCGAACCCGCACTGGCAGCCGGCCGAACCGGAGCTCGACGCGGCCTTCGACCGGATGGTCGCCGCCGTCGGTCACTGAGCGGCAGTCGGTCACTGAGCCTGTCGAAGTGCCTCCGCGGCCCGGAGGTCCTTCCGGAGGATCTTCCCCGACGCCGACTTCGGGATGACGTCGACGAACGCCACGCGCCGGATCTTCTTGTGCGGGGCGACCCGCTCAGTGACCCACGCCATGAGCGCCTCGGCGGTGACGTCCTGGCCCGGCTGCAGGACCACGAACGCCTTCGGCACCTCCTGGCCCTCATCGTCGAGCACCCCGATGACGGCGGCGTCGGCGATCGCCGGGTGGCCGAGCAGCAGCGCCTCGAGTTCCGCCGGCGCCACCTGGTAGCCGTGGTACTTGATGAGCTCCTTCAACCGCTCGATGATGCGCACGGTGCCGTCACCGCGGACGGTCGCGATGTCGCCGGTGTGGAGGAAGCCGTCGGCCTCGAGGGTCTCGCGAGTGGCTTCCTCGTTGCCGAGGTACCCGAGCATGACGTTCGGCCCCGCGCAGAGCAGCTCGCCCGCTGCGCTCTCCTCGTCCGAGCCCTCGGCCGGGTAGTCCACCTCGGCGCCGGTCTCGGGATCGACGATCCGGCACTGCATGTTCGGCAGCGTCGTGCCGACGCTGTCGAGGGACGCCCCCTCGGCCTGGAACGCGATCGCGTGACTGACCGGGCTGAGTTCGGTCATGCCGTAGCCCTGTCGCATCCGACAGCCCAGACGCTCCTCGACCGCCCGCCCGAGCGTCGCGTCCAGGGGCGCGGCACCGGAGAAGATCGTGTGGACGCTCGAGAGGTCGAACTCGTCGACGAGCGGGTGCTTCGCGAGCGCCACCGCGATCGGCGGGGCGATGAACACGTAGCTGCAGCGGAAGTCCTGGATGATCCGGAGGAACTCAGCCAGGTCGAACCGCGGCATGGTCACGAGCGAGGCGCGCCGCGACAGGGCGAGGTTGAGGAGCACGGTCATGCCGTAGATGTGGAAGAACGGCAGGACCGCGAGGATCCGGTCGTCGGCGACCATGCCGAGCTGCGGGATGGACTGCTGGACGTTCGCGACGAGGTTCCGGTGCGAGAGCATCACGCCCTTCGGCCGACCCGTCGTGCCGGAGGAGTAGGGCAGCACCGCCACGTGTGTGGCCGGGTCGAACGAGACGTCCGGTGCGGGGAGGCGGCGCAGGAGGAGGTCGCTCAGCGACGCGTGCCCCTCCGCGCCGTCGAGGACGACGACGCGGTCGGAGGGGATGCCGCAGGCGCTCGCCGCAGCCCAGGCCTGGGGGAGCAGCGGGGAGACGGTGAACAGCATCGTCGCGCCCGCGTCCCGCAGCTGCGCCTCGATCTCCTCGGCGTTGTAGAGGCCGTTCACCGTCGTCGCCGTCGCGCCCGCGCGCAGGATGCCGTGGAACACGGTCGCGAAGGCGGGGACGTTCGGCGCGTGGAGGGCGACGACGTCGCCGACCCCGATGCCGGCCGCCGCGAGGGCGCCGGCGAGGGCGTTGATCTGGCCGATGAGCTGTCGGTAGCTCGTCTCGGCGCCGGTCGTGCCGTCGCGGAGGGCGATGCGGTCGAGGTCGCTCGGGGCGATGCCGCCGAACAGGGTGTCGTAGACGCTCAGGTCGGGGATCTCGACGTCGGGATGCGGGCTGGTGAACACGAGTGATCTCCTTCGAACACCGGTGATGGTGGAGTGAGTCTATCCACGCCGGGTGCTCGTTAGGCTGAACCCGTGAACGCGTCCCGCCCCATCCTCGGTCTCCTGCTCGACGTCGACGGCCCCATCGCCAGCCCGATCACTCGGACGATCAACGTCCCGAGCATCGCGCAGGACCTCGCGACGCTCGCGAACGCCGGGGTCCCGATCGCCTTCAACACCGGGCGGAGCGACGCATTCCTCCGCGAGGTGGTCGTCCCACCGCTCCTGGCCGCCGGGCTCGCGGACGACGTCCGCCTCTACGGCATCTGCGAGAAGGGCGCCGTGTGGTTCGGGTTCTCGGCGGCGGGGGTCGACGAGCTGAGCCTCGATCAGGACGTCGCCATGCCGGAGGGGTACGGCGACGTCATCGAGCGCCTCGTCGACGAGCGGTACGCCGAGACGGTGTTCTTCGACCACACCAAGCGCGCGATGGTCTCGGTCGAGCAGCACGTCGAGGTGCCGGCAGCGGACTACGCGGTCGTGCGGAAGCACTTCGACGACGACGCCCGGGCCGAGCTCGCCCGACGCGGGTTCGGGGTCGAGCACGCGCCCGGCCGCTACCCGGACGACGCCGGCCTCGTGCAGTACCGCATCGATCCCACGATCATCTCCACCGACATCGAGTCGGTCCGGCTCGGCAAGGACCTCGGCGCCGAGCGCGCGCTCGAACTCCTCGAGGCCGACGGCGGTGCGCTCCCGGTCGCCTGGCGCACGGTCGGCGACTCCCGGAGCGACTACGCGATGGCCGACTGGTTGTTCGAGCACGGGTTCGAGGTCGCGCACGTTGACGTCCGCCCCGCCGACGGCGTGCCCGAGAAGCCGTACCCGGTGCTGACCCACCCGACGCTCATCCACGACGAGGCGGGCGCGGCCTTCCTGGCCCGCTGGGTCGCCATGGTGCAGGGGACCGCGACCGACGACGCCGACGTGAGCTGACGATGGCCGGCGAGGATGGGCGTCCGACGGGCCGCCGTCGACCCGGTCCGACGACGGAGCGAGGGCTCGACCGCGTCGTCAACTTCAGCGACGCCGTCGTCGCGATCGCGATCACGCTCATCATCCTCCCGCTCGTCGACCTCGCCCAGGAACACGACGACGGCTCCGTGGTCGCGTTCTTCGGCCACAACTGGACCGGCCTCGCCGCGGCCGCGCTGAGCTTCGTCGTCATCGCCAACTTCTGGCGCGACCACCACCGCCTGTTCGAGCGCACCGTCGGATACTCGACGCGGCTCGTGACCCTGAACTTCGTCTGGCTCGCCGGGATCGTGTTCCTGCCGCTGCCGACGGTGCTCCTCTTCGACGGGACGGGCGACGACCGCGGCGCCCCCACGCTCTACATCGCGACGATGCTCGTGTCGATGGTCGCGGTACGGCTCCAGCAGGTGGTCGTCGAGCGCGACGGGCTGCTCAGCGACGAGGCGGCAGCCGCGCCACGCCAACCATGGGTGCTCGTGTGGTTCCCGATCGGCCTGATGCTGCTCGCCGGCGTCCTCGCCGCGACGGTGCCGGGGCTCGGCGCCCAGGCGCTGTACCTCCTGCTGCTGTCGCTCCCGATCGGGTGGATCAGTGGCCGGCGGCACCTGGGCGCCCCTTCGACAAGCTCAGGGACCGGGGAACCTTCCGGTCTCTGAGCCTGTCGAAGGGTGGGGTGAGTCGGGTGGGGCTGCACTTCGACAGGCTCAGTGACCGATGAAGATGGCTCTCGGAGACCGGTGACCTTCTGGTTCGTGAACATATTCCGGTCCCTGAGCTTGTCGAAGGGTGGGGTGAGTCGGGCGGGGCTGCACTTCGACAGGCTCAGTGACCGATGATGATGGCTCTCGGAGACCGATGATGATGGCTCTCGGAGACCGGTGATGATGGCTCTCGGGGACCGGTGACCTTCTGGTTCGTGGACATATTCCGGTCCCTGAGCTTGTCGAAGGGTGGGGTGAGTCGGGCGGGGCTGCACTTCGACAGGCTCAGTGACCGATGATGATGGCTCTCGGAGACCGATGATGATGGCTCTCGGAGACCGGTGGTGGTGGCTCTCGGGGACCAGTGACCTTCTGGTTCGTGGACATATTCCGGTCCCTGAGCTTGTCGAAGGGTGGGGTGAGTGGGGTGGGGCTGCACTTCGACAGGCTCAGTGACCGGTGGTGGTGGGCTCGGTGACCGGTGGTGGTGGGCTCGGTGACCGGTGGTGGCGGGCTCGGTGACCGGGGATGGTGCCTCAGGGACCGGCAGCTTGCAGTCGGGTCAGGTCTGGCAGTGGGGACACCAGTAGGTGTCGCGGAGGGCGGTCGGGTCGGCGCCGAGTTTGCCCCGCTGGATCCGGGTGCCGCACCGCAGGCAGCGCTGGCCGTCGCGCCCGTACACCCAGGTCTTCCGGCCGGGCCGCGTGTCGCCCGTCGTGACCCGGTTGCGGCGGTCGCGGTTGGCGTTGATGAGCCGGTAGCCGAGGCGTACGGCACCCGGCAGGTCGACCTCGGCGGCGGGCCTCGTCGGGAGGACGCCACGGATGAAGCACAGCTCATTGACGTACTCGTTGCCGAGCCCCGCGAGGTTGCGCTGGTCGAGCAGCGCGACGTGGATCTCGCGGCCGTCGGCCTCGAGGTTGTGGATGGCGCGCTCCTCGTCCCAGTCCGGACCGAGGAGGTCGGGACCGAGCCAGCCGAAGCGCTCCTCGTCCTCGCGGGAGGGGAACACCTCGACGAGGCCGAGTTCGAACCCGACCGTCACCCAGTGCTGCGTCGACACGATCGCGCGGGCCTTCCACGCCGGTCGCCGCCAGTGCTCGCCCGGCTGGTAGACGTGCCACAGCCCCTCCATCTTGAGGTGCGTGTGGAGGGTGTGGTCGCCGATGTGGTGCAGGAGGTGCTTGCCACGCGGGATGACGTCGTGGACGACGTCGCCCCGCAGGTCGACGGTCGCGAAGGCGGGCACCCGCAGGTCGAAGCCGGTGACGACCTCGCCGGCGAGCGCCTGCCGCAACCGGTGCGCGGCTTGGAAGACCGTGTCACCCTCTGGCATGAACCGCTCCGTCCGTTGCGGATACGGTGCCACCGGCACGGTGTCCGGCGCAACCCGTGGCGGAACGGCCGTGCGCCGGTTCACCCACGCCGGAGTCGCAATCCACGTGGCGTCTCGACGAATCCGGCGTCGCGCAGGGCGTATCCCGTCGGGGTGCCGAGCACGAAGGCGCCGTTGACCTGCTCGATGCCGAGTTTCTCGATGCGACCCGCCCGCACCGTCGCCGCCAGGGAACGCGCCCCGGCGCGGAGCTGGTCGTCGTCCTCCGAGAACACGAGCGCCGTCTTGCCGCCGCGTTCCAGGTAGTAGACCGGTGCTCCGTCGACGAGGACCACGAGCGCACCCGCCTTCCGTCCTGGCCGGTGCTTCACCCCGGTGACCTCCTGGCCCGGCCAACCGAGGGCGGCGCCGTAGGGATTCGCCGGGTCGGTCGCGGCGAGCGTGACGGCGTCGAGCGGTGGTTCGTCGTCGGTCCGGATGAACCCGCGCAGGCGGTCGACGGTGCCGGAGGACGCGAACTGCGCCCCGCCGAGACGCTCCACGAAGTACCCGCGACGGCAGCGACCGTTCTCCTCGAACTGCTTCAGCACGCGGTAGGCGAGGGCGAAGCCGCCCGTCACGCCCTCCGCGACGACGGAGCCGCGCGTCACGACGCCGTAGCGCTCGAGCAGGGTCTCGCCCGTGGCGACGGCACGGATGGTGGCGTCCTGCTCGGCCAGCGGCAGGATCGACCACCGGCCGCCGAGGGTCTGGCTCGCGCGCGTCGACATCGAGGGACGTTGCAGGTTGCGCCCGCGGTACAGCTTCGAGCGCGGGGTCTGCCGTTGCACCCGGTGCGCCGAGTTCCCCGAGCCGGAACCGACGAGCGTGCGGAGCGGTGAGAAGGTGTCGTTGGTGACGAGCCCGGCCCACACGAGCTCCCAGAGGGCGTCGACGAGGAGCTTGTCGTCCGTCGACCCGACCGACTCCGCGAGCTGCCGGAAGAAGTACGCGCCGCCCCCTCCGAGTGTCGCGAGCAGTTCGGTCTGCAGGGCGTCGGGGGTGTGCGGCGTCGGAGCCAGCGGCAGCGTGAGGGGTGCCGTGTCGGCGAGGTGGAGCGCGACCCAGCCGTCGTTGCCGGGGATCGAACCGCTGCCCGACCACACGACCTCGCCCGTCGCGGTGAGCTCGTCGAGCATCGCGGGACTGTAGTCGGCGACGCGCGAGGGGAGGATCAACGACTCCCAGGCCGACGCCGGGATGGGCGCGCCGGCGAGCTGGTCGATGACCGTCGCGACGCCGTCGACGCCGCGGAGCGTCCCGCCGAGGTGCTGCCACACCGGCAGGAACCGGGCGAACGCCTGCTGCTCGACGGGCTCGACCTCGTGCCGCAGCGCGGCGAGCGAACGGATGCGGAGCTTGCGCAGCACGCCGGCGTCGCACCACTCCGTCGCATCGGTGGGGCTGCGGTCGGTATCTTCGTCCTCGCCCACCTGCTGCCGACCTGCGGGGAGGAACTCACCCTTGACCACGCGGCCGGCGTCGGCCAGCCGGGCGAGCGTGTGCTGGACCACCGCGGTCCCGAGACCGAAGCGCCTGGCGGTCTGCCCGGTCGTGAACGGCCCGTGCGTGCGCGCGTGGCGGGCGAGGAGGTCGCCCAACGGATCGGCGACCGGCTCGGTGAACGCGACCGGCACGCCGATGGGCAGCGGGGTGCCGAGCGCGTCGCGGAGTCGGCCGGCGTCCTCGATCGCGGCGAAGCGCTCCTCGCCGGCGATCGGGACGCGGATGACGCGCTTCGAGCGTTCGAGTTCGGCGACGGCGGCAGCCGAGCGAGCCGGATCGGGGGCCCAGGCTTGCGGGTCGTCGCCACGACTCGCCTCGCCGTCGGCGGAGACGGTGACGCCGTCGAAGGTCGTCCGGGCCGCGATCTCGTCGATGGTGAGCGGGCCGAGCATCCGCAGCGCGTCGGCGACGCCCTCGACCCCCTTGAGTCGTCGGTCGGGGTCGAGACGTTGCAGCTCGAGCGCGGTCTGCTCGATGACGCCCGGGTCGAGGAGTTCGCGGAGTTCCACCCGACCGAGGAGCTCGCCGAGCATGGTGCTGTCGACCGCGAGAGCCGCGGCCCGGCGCTCGGCCAACGGGCTGTCGCCCTCGTACATGAACGCGCCGACGTAGCCGAACAGGAGCGAACGGGCGTAGGGCGAGGGCTGATCCGTCGTGGTCTCGATGATGCGGATCGCGCGCGACTGCAGCTCGCGGGCGAGGTGGTCGAGTGCCGGGAGGTCGTAGACGTCCTGGAGACACTCGCGGAGCGTCTCGAGGATGATCGGGAACGTCGGGTACTGCTTCGCGACCTCGAGGAGCTGCGCCGACCGCTGGCGCTGCTGCCAGAGGGGCGAGCGTTTCTGCGGCGAGTAGTTCGGGAGCAGGAGGGCACGGGCGGCGCACTCGCGGAACCGCGAGGCGAACAATGCCGAGCCGCCGACCTCCTGCGTGACGAGGGCGTCGAGCTCCTCCGGTTCGAAGACGAAGAGTTCCGCTCCCGGCGGCTCGCTCTCGGTGTCGGGTAGGCGGACGATGATGCCGTCGTCGCTCGCCACCGCCGAGCCGTCGACCCCCAGCCGCTCCTGCACCCGGGCGCCGACCGCGAGCGCCCAGGGGGCGTGCACACGGAGTCCGTAGGGGGAGTGGAGGATGACCCGCCAGTCGCCGAGTTCGTCGCGTGAACGTTCGACGACGAGGGTCGTGTCGTTCGGGACGACGCCCGTCGCCTCGCGCTGCTCGCGGACGTAGGCGACGAGGTTGCTGATGGCTCGCTCGTCGAGGCCGGCCGCTTCGAGACGTGGGGTGGAGCCCGTTCCGGTGGTGTCGAGCTCGCGCACGAAGGCGCCGATGGCGCGACCGAGCTCGGCCGGGCGACCGATGCCGTCGCCCTTCCAGAACGGCAGGCGCCCCGGCTGGCCGAACGCCGGCGTCACGAGCACGCGGTCGTGGGTGATCTCCTGGATGCGCCAGCTCGTGGCGCCGAGGGCGAAGACGTCGCCGACGCGGGACTCGTAGACCATCTCCTCGTCGAGCTCGCCGACGCGCGCGCCGGCACCCGACTCGCCGACCATGAAGACGCCGAAGAGCCCGCGGTCGGGGATGGTGCCGCCGCTCGTGACGGCGAGGCGCTGCGCTCCCGGTCGCCCGGTCAGGACCCCGGCGTCGCGATCCCAGACGATCCGCGGGCGCAGCTCGGCGAAGGCGTCGGAGGGGTAGCGTCCGGCCAGGAGGTCGAGCGTCGCCTCGAAGGCCGAGCGGGGCAGGGAGGCGAACGGGGCACTGCGCTTGACCGTCTCGAACCAGTCCTCCACGCCGAGTTCGTCGAGCGCGACCGCAGCGACCGTCTGCTGCGCGAGGATGTCGAGCGGGTTCGAGGGGACCTCGATAGCCTCGATGAGCCCGGCCTCCATCCGCTCGGTCGCGACCGTGGTGCTGATGAGGTCGGCGCGGTGCTTCGGGAACAGGACGCCGCGGGAGACCTCGCCCACCTGGTGGCCGGCGCGGCCGACCCGCTGCAGGCCGCTCGCGACGCTCGGCGGGGACTCCACCTGGATGACGAGGTCGACCTCGCCCATGTCGATGCCGAGCTCGAGGCTCGAGGTCGCGACCACGCAGCGCAGGCGTCCGGACTTGAGGTCCTCCTCGATGCCCGCGCGCTGCTCCTTGGAGACGGATCCGTGGTGGGCGCGTGCGAGGAGGGGGATGTCGTCGTCGCTCTCCTCGGTTGCCGGCCGGGCGGCTGCGGCCGCGACGCTCGTCGAGCCTCGGGTCTGGCCGCTCTGGGCCATGAGCTGCGCCGGTGGACGCCCGGCACCGGGGGTTGTGAGGATGGCGTCGCTGAGTCGGGCCTCGTTGATCTCGTTGAGCCGGGCCGTGAGCCGCTCCGCCAGCCGACGGGAGTTGGCGAACACGATGGTGGAGCGGTGCGCGAGCACGCGGTCGACGATCGCCTCCTCGACGTGCGGCCAGATGCTGCCGACGCGGTCTTCGCCGCCGCCGTCGCTGTTCGGGGTGTACCCGGTGAACCCGCCACCGCTGCCGTCGTCGTCGGCCTCGCCGGGTGTCCGCATGCCGGCGTCGGGGTCGGTCATGTCGTCGACCGGGACGACCACGTGCAGGTCGAAGGTCTTCGCGGCCGGCGGGGCCACGATCTCGACCGGTGCGCGGCCTCCGAGGAACCGCGCGACCTCCTCGGCGGGGCGCACCGTGGCGGAGAGCCCGATGCGCTGCACGGGCTTCTCGAGCATGGCGTCGAGCCGCTCGAGCGACACCGCGAGGTGCGCGCCGCGCTTCGTCGAGGCGACGGCGTGGATCTCGTCGATGATGACGGTGTCGACCGTGCGGAGGGTTTCCCGCGCCGCGCTCGTGAGCATGAGGAAGAGTGACTCGGGGGTGGTGATGAGGATGTCCGGTGGCTCTTTGGCCATCGCCCGGCGGTCGGCGGACGGGGTGTCGCCCGAGCGGACGCCGACACTGATGGTGGGTGGCTCGGTGCCGAGGCGGCGTGCCGCCTGGGCGATGCCGACGAGCGGGGTGCGGAGGTTGCGCTCGACGTCGACGCCGAGGGCCTTCAGCGGCGAGATGTAGAGGACACGGGTGCCGCGGGAGCGCTCACGTTGGGCGGCGGCGGCCTCCGCTTCGTCGGCCTCGAGCCCGGTGAGCGGGACGCCCGTGCGCGGCCGGACGGCGTACTCGGCGATGGCCTCGGAGAGCAGGCGGTCGATCGACCAGAGGAACGCTGACAGGGTCTTGCCCGAACCGGTCGGCGCGACGACGAGGGCGTTGGCGCCGCGGGAGATCGCGTCCCAGGCACCCGCCTGCGCCGGCGTGGGCGCGACGAACGCCCCCTCGAACCAGTCGCGCGTCGCGGGGGAGAAGCGCTCGAGCACCTCGGTCATGGGTTCCATCATCCTGCACCCCACCGACACCGCGACCGGCGTCGCGCGCGGCCGCGTGGCCCCGTATGATCCCGCCGCGGGTCGGGCGCGGTGTCCGGTCGAACCGCCGCCCACCTGGATCGCCGCTCGGCTCCATACGGTATGAAGGAGCTATGAGCGTTCGCACCCCTGATCCCAACCCGGAACCCGATCTCCCCGGCAATTCCAATCCGGGCTGGCTGTCGGACGTCGAACTCGAGGAGATCCGCCGCCGGCTCCCGCTGCTGTACGTGGAGGCCGTGCCGGTCCGCGTCGACGGCTTCGGCGTCGTCACCGAGGTGGGCGTCCTGCTCCGGGCCACCGCGCTCGGCGAGATGACGCGCACGCTCGTCTCCGGTCGCGTCATGTACGGCGAGACGATCCGCGACGCGCTCTTCCGTCACCTGGAGAAGGACCTCGGTCCGATGGCGTTCCCGCTGCTCCCTGCGTCGCCCGTGCCGTTCCAGGTGGCCGAGTACTTCCCGTTGCCGGGCCTGTCGCCGTACTCCGACGACCGGCAGCACGCCGTCGCGCTGGCGTACGTCGTCCCGGTGACCGGCACCTGCGAACCCCGCCAGGACGCGCTCGAACTCACGTGGATGACGCCCGAGGCGGCGTCCTCCGACGCCATCGCCGCCGAGATGGAGGGCGGCCGAGGCACGCTCCTCCGCGCGGCCCTCGCCTCCGTCGGCCGGCTGCGCTAGCCCTTCGACAGGCTCAGGGACCGGGGGAGCGGCTCAGGGACCGGGGCGCGTCAGCGGGTGTAGCGGACCTCGTCGATCATCTCGCCGAGGAACGGCTCGGTCTTGGCCCCACCGTCGAGGACGAACCCGTTGCGCTGGTAGAAGCGGTGCGCACGCGGGTTGTCCGCGGCGACCCACAGGAACGACGGCTGACCGTCGGGGATGGCGGCGTCGAACAGCTGCTGACCGATCCCGGTGCCGTGCCACGCGTCCAGCAGGTAGATGAAGTACAGCTCGCGCTCGCGGGGTGCGTCCTCCTCGCGGGCCGGACCCGAGCCGGAGAACCCGACGATCTCGCCGTCGACGAGGGCCGCGAAGTGCGTGTACTCGGGGCCCTGCGCAGCCCAGTGCGTCCAGAGCTCGGCCATACGACGCGGCGACAGCTTCGCGAGCGTCGCAGCGCTGATGAGGTGGTCGTAGGTCTCGTGCCAGGACGTGGCGTGGACGCGTCCCAGGGACTCGGCATCGACGTCGCGGACGGGGCGGACGACTGCGTTGACGTTCATGGTGGAACCGTATCCCGAGCGCCCCCGTCTCGCGAAATCGAGCGGGTCCGCGAACGGCGAAGCGCCGCCCACCCTGCGGTGGACGGCGCTTCGTTCGAGCGGTTCGCTGCTAGTTGCCGCTGGACGCGCGACGGTTGGTCCGGGGGCGCGAGGACTCGGCGGGAGCGCCCGAGTTCGCGGCGTAGCCGGTGCTGTAGTGCGTGCGGCTGCCACCGGTGGCAGCACCGGCACCCGCACGGGCACCGCCCGAGCGACCGGCGCCGGAGCGCTGTCCGCCCTGACCGCCGTTGCCGCCGGCGGGACGACCGCCACGACGACCGCCGCCGCCCTGGCCGCCCTCGCGAGGAGCGCTGTCGCGGCTCGCGCCGGCACGTGCGCCGTCGCGGTCGCGGTGACCGTTGCCGAGGCCGTTGCCGTCGCGGGCTGCACGCTTGCGCTGCGCGTTGGCACCCTGCGAGCGACCACCGCCACCACCCTGCTGCTGCACTGCCGCACGCGGCGCGGGCTTCACGTAGGCGGCGACGTCGCCGATGAGCTCGAGGACCGCCGGGGAGGTCGCGGTGACCGCCTGCGGGGTGACGTTGATCTCGGCCTTGCGGAGGAGCTTCTTGAGGTCCTCCATCTGGCCGGGGATCGCGAGGGTGACGACGTCACCGGCGCTGCCCGCACGAGCCGTGCGGCCCGAGCGGTGCAGGTATGCCTTGTGCTCGGTCGGCGGGTCGACGTGGATGACGAGCTCGACGTCGTCCACGTGCACGCCGCGGGCGGCGACGTCGGTGGCGACGAGGACCTTGGCGGTCCCGGCGCTGAAGGCCGCGAGGTTGCGGTCGCGGGCCACCTGCGAGAGGTTGCCGTGCAGGTCGACCGCGGGGATGCCGGAGTCGGTGAGCTGCTTCGCGAGCTTCTTGGCGTGGTGCTTCGTGCGCATGAAGAGGATGCGACGGCCGCTACCCGAGGCGAGGGCCTGGATGAGGTCCTTCTTCGACTCGACCGAGGGGGTCGTGAAGACGTGGTGCGTCATCGCGGCGACGGGCGAGTTCGCCTCGTCGACGGAGTGAAGCACCTCGTTCTGCAGGAACTTGCGGACGAGCTTGTCCACGCCGTTGTCGAGCGTCGCGGAGAACAGCAGACGCTGCCCGCCGCGAGGCGTCTTGTCGAGGATGCGCGTGACGACCGGCAGGAAGCCGAGGTCGGCCATGTGGTCGGCCTCGTCGAGGACGGTGATCTCCACGGCGTCGAGGTTCACGAAGCCCTGCTTCATGAGGTCCTCGAGGCGGCCGGGGCAGGCGATGACGATGTCGACGCCGGCGCGGAGCGCCTCTTCCTGACGCTTCTGCGAGACGCCGCCGAAGATCGTGGTGGTCTTCAGCGAGTAGGCGTCGGCCAGCGGCTGCATGACCGCGGCGATCTGGGTGGCGAGCTCGCGCGTCGGTGCGAGGACGAGTCCGAGCGGGCGACCCGGGCGGCGCTTGCCACCGGCGAGGGCGCCGCCGAGACGGGCGACCATCGGGATGCTGAAGGCGAGGGTCTTGCCGGAGCCGGTCTTGCCGCGGCCGAGGACGTCGCGTCCGCCGAGGGTGTCGGGGAGCGTGTCGATCTGGATGGGGAACGCGCTCGTCTTGCCGTCCTTCGCGAGGGAGGCGACGAGTGGTGCCGGGACGCCGAGGGCGTCGAAGGTGATGGTTGCTTCGGTCATGGGTGTGTGTCTCTTTCAGGCACGGCCACGAGCTTCGATGACGGCTGCCGGCGCACTCGTGTGCGGTAGCGGGCACTGCCGGGGTGACCACGCACGTGATGACTCACGTGGATGGTACGGCGTGCTTCCGTCGGCGTCGTCGCTGGTGGGAGGTGGCGAAGGCGCAGGTCGCGCATCCGTTCGCCGTATGAAGTGTCATCGACCCTGGCATGCACCGCTGGGTGCCGTGCAGGGGAGAGAGGGAGCGTTCTACGACGCAAGCGAGTACCGCACCGGATGGCGCGATCGCACGCAAGTTCATCAAGCGTAGCGCATCCGCTGAGGAGTCTGCTGGGAGTGGCGCGTTACGGCTGTGTTTCCATCTCCTGGAATCGGTCGTCGGCGCTTGACAGTCCGCTGGAGCAGGTGAGTAATGTGTCACCCACCACAAACCCGGATCCGTGTACTGTGTCACACGGTACAGAAAGGCCTGTCGCCCATGAGCTTCGACGAAGACGCCCGAGCAGCGAGCACCGCGGTGCACGCGGGAGGCCGTTACGCCGCCGTCGCACCGATCGCCGGAGTCCGCATCCCGCTGGGCGCCGGACAGGTCGCGCTGAGAGACGGCGAACTCGGTGCGTGGCAGCGTCGGAACCGGGACGCCACCGTCCCGCACTCGATCGAGCAGCTCCGCCTCGCCGGCAACCTCGACAACCTCGCCCGGATCGCCGACCCCGGCGACGGCACGTCGCGCTTCCGCGGGCGCTACCCGTTCCTCGACACGGACGTCTTCAAGACCCTCGAAGGCCTCGCCTACCTGCTCGCCGAGGACGAGCTCGTCGGGGCGGCACCCGGCGATGTCCGCGACTTCTACGAGGAGGCTGTCGGCGTCATCGAAGCCGCGCAGCGCGACGACGGGTACCTCAACTCCTACTTCCAGGCTCCGGAGATCGAGAAGGAACCCTGGGAGGACCTCGCCTGGGGCCACGAGCTGTACAACCTCGGGCACCTCATCCAGGCGGCGATCGCCGCGAAGCGTCGTCTCGGCGACGACCGTCTGCTGCACGTCGCCCGGGCCTTCGCCGACCTCGCCGTCGAACGGTTCGGACCGGACGGCGACCCGCAGGTGTGCGGGCACCCCGAGGTCGAGATGGCCCTGGTCGAGCTGTTCCGCGAGACCGGCGTGCGGTCCTACCTCGAGCTCGCGACCGCATTCGTCGACCGACGTGGTCACGGCACGGTCGAGCTCCGGGTCTTCCCCGCCGAGTACTTCCAGGACTCGGCCCCACTGCGCGACCTCGACTCCGTGACCGGACACGCCGTCCGCATGGCGTACCTGGCAGCCGGAGCGACCGACGTCGCCCTCGAACGCGGCGACCAGGAGCTGCTCGCATCGCTGCGGCGGCTCTGGGACGACATGGTGGAGACGAAGCTCTACCTCACGGGCGGCCTCGGGAGTCGACACTCCGACGAGGCGATCGGCGACCGCTACGAGCTGCCGTCCGAACGCTCCTACAGCGAGACGTGCGCGGCGATCGCCGTGATGCAGTGGGGCTGGCGCCTGTACCTCGCGACCGGGTCGGCGGCCGTCCTCGACACCGTCGAGACCGTCCTCTACAACGCGTACGCCGCCGGCCTCTCCGCGGACGGCATGGCCTTCTTCTACGACAACCCGCTGCAGCGTCGCCCCGACCACCTGCAGCGGTCGGGGGCGGAGGCGGACGGCGAACTCCTCAGACGGAGCTGGTTCGGTTGCCCGTGCTGCCCGCCGAACATCGTGCGCTGGACCGCGGAGCTGCAGGATCACCTCGCGACGTCGACCCCCGCCGGTGTCGAAATCGCCCACCTCACCGCGGCGTCGATCACGACCGAGCGGCTCTCCGTCACCGTCGACACCGCGTATCCGTGGGACGGAGCGGTCACCGTGACGGTGGACACCGCCGCCGACGACGAAGTCGAGCTCGCGATCCGCATCCCCTCGTGGGTCGTCGGTGGCTCCATCCGCGTGGGCGGGTCGACCGCGCCGCTCGAACCCGTCGACGGGTGGATCCGTGTCCGGCGGTGGTGGCGTGCCGGCGACACCGTGGAGCTCGACCTCCCGATGCCGGTCCGGGCCCACGGCGCGCACCCCTCCGTCGACGCCCTCCGCGGCTCGATCGCCTTCGTCCGCGGACCGATCGTCTCCTGCGCCGAGCAGCAGGACACGACGGCGGACCTCGACCTCCTGCGGTTCTCCGGAGCCGACGCGGATCGCGCGGTCGTCGAGCACCGTCGGATCCTGGACCGGGAGGGGATCGACGCCGTCGCGCTCCTCGTCCCGGCGGTGATCGACGCCCCCGCTCCGGCCGTGCTCTACCCGGTCCTCTCCGGTGCGCCCGAGGCCGAGCCGGCCGCGGCACCGCTCGCCGACACCGAGACGACGGCCTCGGTGACGCAGACCACCGCGACCCTCATCCCCTACGCCCTCTGGGGCAACCGCGAACCGGGTGCCATGCGCGTCTGGTTCCGCGCCCGCTGACCTCCTCCCGCCCCTCGAACCCGCTCCACCCTCTCCACCCGCGGGCGACCCGCCCGATCGACACGAAAGCAGAGCGTCATGAAGCAACGATTCTCCATCCCCGCCCTCGCGGCGGCGGCCGTCCTCCTCCTCGCGGGGTGTACCTCCGCGGGTTCGGGCTCGGGAGGTGACGGCCCGTCCAGCACCCCGGTGAAGGGCGGCACCGTCGACGTCCTCCTCAACGCGGACTTCTCGCACCTCGACCCGGTCCAGGGCTTCGACGGCGGCGTGAACAACTTCTACCGCCTCATCTACCGCACGTTGACGACGCAGTCCACGGGCGAGGGCGCCAAGGGCACCGAGATGGTCCCCGACCTCGCGACCGACCTCGGCACGGTGAGCGACGACGGCCTCCAGTGGACGTTCACGCTCAAGGACGACCTCAAGTTCGAGGACGGCACGCCGATCACGAGCAAGGACGTCAAGTTCGGCGTCGAGCGCTCCTTCGACCCGGCCATCGCCGTCGGATCGCCCTACGCCCGCCTGACGATCGCCGGGACGGACTCGTACGAGGGCCCGTACATCACGGGTGACCTGCCGTCCATCCAGACGCCGGACGACCAGACCATCGTCTTCACGCTCAAGGAGCCGTTCGCCGACTTCGCGAGCGTCGTCGGGCAGAACAGCTTCACGCCCTTCCCCGCCGACACCGAGCGGGTGACGACGACGAGCCTCGACAAGATGCCGATCGCCTCCGGCCCCTACAAGGTCGACAGCTACGAGCGCGGTTCGCAGCTGAAGCTCGTCCGCAACGACTCGTGGGACCCGAAGACGGACGACGTCCGCAAGGCCTACCCGGACGGCTTCGACTTCACCTTCGGCCTCGACGCCTCGACCATCGACGAGCGCATGATCGCCGGCCAGGGTGACGACGCGAACGCGATCGCCGGGTCCGTCCAGGCGGCCTCCATCTCCCGGATCCAGACGCCGGCACTCAAGGCACGGACCATCGCCGGCCTCCAGGGCTGCACCACGTACATGGGCCTGAACACGACCAAGCCGAACATGGACAACCCGCTGGTCCGCCAGGCCATCGCCTACGCCATCGACCGCGAGTCGGTGAAGGACGCCTCGGGCGGATCGCAGCTCGCGGACATCGCGACCACCATGCTGCCGCCCACCGTCGCCGGCCACACCGAATTCGACCTCTACCCGAGCAAAGACAACGCAGGCGACCCGGAGAAGGCCAAGGAACTCCTCACCGAGGCGGGCCTCCCCGACGGCTTCTCGTTCACGCTCGACATCCGCAGCCAGCCCAAGATGCAGGCGCAGGCCGAGGCGGTGCAGCAGGCGCTCGCGAAGGCCGGCATCACGGTGAACTTCAACCTCATCGACACCTCGACCTACTACGAGGTCATCGGCACGACGTCGCAGCAGAACGACGCCGCGATCACCGGCTGGTGCCCGGACTGGGCCTCCGGTTCGACCTTCCTGCCGCCGCTCTTCGACGGCTCGCAGATCTTCCCGAAGGGCAACTCGAACATCGCGCAGCTGAACGACCCCGCCGTCAACGAGCGCATCGCCGAGATCCGCGCGATGACCGACACCGACGAGGCCAACGCCGCTTGGGGCGCGCTCGACGAGCAGATCCAGAAGCTCGTGCCGACGGTGCCGCTGCTGTTCGAGAAGACGGTCATGGTCGTCGGAGCCAACGTCGCCGGTGCGTACTCGCACGCCGGGTACTCCGGTGGCATCGACTACGTCTCCGTCGGCCTGTCCTCGGCCGGCAAGTAGTCGGAAAGCCGGTAGCCGCAGATGTCGTCGTCCGTTCCCAGTGAGCTGACCACCGTCGCCGAGGAGGTGGGTGCGCCGGTCGGTGCGCCCACCCCCGCGCGGCGGGTGATCGCCACCCTCCGTTCCAGCCCACCGGTGCTGCTCAGCGTCGCGTTCATCGTGCTCGTCGTGCTGCTCGCGATCCTCGCCCCGCTGATCACCGCGATCAGCGGCTGGGGTCCGTACACCTTCGACAAGTCGGCGGTGGACTCCGACCTCGGCGGCGTGCCGATCGGCAACCTCGGCGGGATCTCCGCCGAGCACTGGTTCGGGGTCGAACCCGGGAACGGACGCGACATCTTCGCGCGCATCGCCTTCGGTGCGCAGGTGTCGCTGTCGATCGCCGTCTCGGCGACGATCGTCACGACCGTGCTCGGCGTCGTGCTCGGCATGCTCGCCGGCTTCTACGGCGGGTGGGTCGACCAGGTCGTCTCCCGCGTCATGGACTTCCTCATGGCGTTCCCGTCGCTCATCTTCATGATCGCGCTCCTGTCGGCCCTGCCCGCCGGCAACCGACCGGTCCTGCTCGTCGTGGTGCTGAGCCTCTTCGGCTGGCCGTACACCGCCCGGGTGGTGCGCGGTCAGGCGATGTCGCTGCGGACGAGCGAGTTCGTCGAATCGGCGCGCGCGTCGGGCGCTGGAGGCATCCGCATCGTCTTCCGCGAGATCCTGCCGAACCTCCGCGGCACCATCATCGTCCTGGCCACCCTCGCCGTTCCCGGTTACATCGGCACGGAGGCGGGCCTCTCCTTCCTCGGCGTCGGCGTCACCCCGCCCACGCCGAGCTGGGGCCAGATGATCGCGACCGCGGTCGGCTGGTACGCGGTCGACCCGATGTACTTCCTGATCCCCGGCACCTTCCTGTTCCTCACGGTGCTGTCCTTCACCGTGCTCGGCGACCGCCTGCGCAAGGCCCTCGACTCGGGAGACGCCGCCTCATGACCCTCTACCTCCTGCGCCGGATCGCGTCGGCGATCGGCATCCTGCTGCTCATCAGCCTGTTCACCTACGTCATCTTCTTCCTGCTGTCGCCTGACCCGGCGGTGCAGATCTGCGGCAAGACCTGCACCCCCGACCGCATCGACCAGATCCGGGCGCAGCTCGGGCTCGACCAGCCGTTCTGGCAGCAGTACCTCGAGTTCATCCGGGGGATCGTCATGGGCCGGAGCTACGGGGAGGGCGCCTCGGCCGTCTCCTGCGCGGCGCCGTGCCTCGGCTTCAGCTTCCAGACCAACGAGTCCGTCATGGACATGATCACCGCGCGCTTCCCCGTGACCGCGACGGTCGCGATCGGTGCGGCGGTCCTCTGGCTGCTCGTCGGCGTCAGCGGTGGCCTGCTCAGCGCCGTCAAGCAGGGGACCGGCTGGGACCGTGGGGCGATGATGGTCGCCCTCGCCGGCATCAGCCTGCCGAACTACTTCCTGGCGCTCCTCCTGCAGTACGTCCTCGTGGTGCAACTGCAGATCCTGCCGTTCCCGCAGGCCGTGCCGTTCGCCGAAGACCCGGTCCGGTGGTTCCAGAACTACCTCATGCCGTGGATCGTGCTCGCCCTCGGCTACGCGTCGATGTACGCGAGGCTCGTCAGGGCGAACGTCATCGACACCCTCGGTGAGAACTTCATGCGGACCGCCCGGGCGAAGGGCCTGCCCGCGCCCCTCATCCTGCGCCGCCACGCGCTGCGGCCGGCGCTCACGCCCGTCGTCACGCTCTTCGGCATGGACTTCGCGGGCCTCCTCGGGGGCGCCCTCATCACCGAGACGGTGTTCGGACTGAACGGCGTCGGCAAGCTCGCCGCCGACTCGATCGCGAAGAACGACCAGCCCGTCATCATGGGCGTCACCCTCCTGGCCGCGTTCTTCGTGGTCATCGGCAACGTCGTGGTCGACGTCGTGTACACGTTCCTCGACCCGAGAGTGAGAGTGAAGAGCGCATGAGCCCCACCGTCACCAGGACCATCTCCCTGCCCGTCCCCGGGGCGGCGCTGCTCGAGGTCGACGACCTCACGGTCACCTTCCCGACCACCTCCGGCGACATCGACGTGGTGCGGAAGGCGTCGTTCGCGGTCCAGCACGGCCAGACCCTCGGCATCGTGGGCGAGTCCGGCTCCGGCAAGTCCATGACCTCGCTCGCGATCATGGGACTCCTCCCGAACGGCGGGCGCACGACCGGCAGCGTCCGACTGAGCGGACACGAGCTCGTCGGGCGAAGCGACCGCGAGATGCGCCGCGTGCGCGGCGACCGGATCGCGATGGTCTTCCAGGACCCGCTCTCCTCGCTCAACCCGTACTACACCGTCGGACTGCAGATCGAGGAGGCGTACCGCGCCCATCGCGGCGGTTCTCGGAAGGCCGCCAGGGCGGTCACGATCGAGGCCCTCGAACGGGTCCGCATCGCGGACGCCTCCCGGCGCGTCGACCACTACCCGCACCAGTTCTCGGGCGGCATGCGGCAGCGCATCATGATCGCCATGGCGCTCTGCCTGGAACCCGACCTGCTCATCGCGGACGAACCGACGACGGCGCTCGACGTCACCGTCCAGGCGCAGATCCTCGACCTGCTCTCCGAACTGCAACGGGAGACCGGTGCCGGCATGATCTTCATCACCCACGACCTCGCCGTCGTCAGTCAGGTCGCCGACGACGTGCTCGTCATGCGCGGCGGCGACCCCGTCGAGATGGGCACGGCCGAGCAGATCTTCTCCCGGCCACAGGCGGCGTACACCCGGGCGCTGCTCGACGCCCTCCCACGGATCGACGACCCGTTCACCGAGCGCCCGACGGCACCCGCCACGACCGGAGAAGGACAGGCATGAACGACGCACCAGTGCTCCTGCAGGCCACCGGGCTGACGAAAGACTTCACCACGAAGGGTGACGGGGCGTTCCGCGCACGCACCACCCAGTTCCGCGCCGTCGACGACGTCGGGTTCGCCGTCCGCGCCGGCGAGACGCTCGGCATCGTCGGGGAGTCGGGCAGCGGCAAGTCGACGACCGCGCGGATGATCGCGAAGCTCATCGAACCGACCGCCGGCAGGATCACCTTCGACGGCGAGGACGTCACCACTGCGCGTGGGTCGGCGCTCGCCGCGTTCCGGACGAAGGTGCAGGTCGTCTTCCAGGACCCGTTCTCCTCCCTCAACCCGAGGCACACCGTCGAGCGCATCGTGTCGGCACCGCTCGACTACCAGGGCATCACCCCGAAGCAGGGCAAGCGCGCGCTCGTGCGCGACCTGCTCGACCGCGTCGGCCTGAACCCCGACCACCTCCAGCGCTACCCGCGGCAGTTCTCCGGCGGCCAGGCCCAGCGCATCGGGATCGCCCGGGCGCTCGCCGTCTCCCCGAAGCTCGTGATCTGCGACGAGGCGGTGTCGGCGCTCGACGTGTCGGTGCAGGCGCGCATCATCGACCTGCTGCGTGACCTGCAGGCCGAGCGCGGCCTGAGCTACCTGTTCATCGCACACGACCTCGCCGTCGTGCGGCAGATCGCGCACGACGTCGCCGTCATGCACCGGGGCAAGGTGGTCGAGCAGGGTGACCGCGAGGCGATCTTCGACCACCCGCAGGACGAGTACACGAAGACCCTGCTCGCCGCCGTGCCCACGATCGACCCGAGCTGGGAGGCCGCGCGTGCCACCATGCTCGAACAGGAGCGGACGCACGGACCGGCCGCCGGAAGGACAGAGGCATGACCCACCGCACCACCACCTCCCTGCTGCCGGGGATCCACGTGACCGACCACACGGTCGACGTCCCGCTCGACTGGCGGCGGCCCGACGACGGCCGCACGATCAGCGTGTTCGCCCGCGAACTCGTCGACCCCCTGCGTCGCGACGAGCAGCTCCCGGTCCTCGTGTTCCTCCAGGGCGGACCGGGCGGCAAAGGCCCGCGTCCGGTGTCCAGGGACGGCTGGGTCGCCGAGGCCCTCCGCACTTTCCGCCTCGTGCTGCTCGACCAACGCGGCACCGGCCGGAGCACCAGGATCGACGGGCGGTCCATCGCGGCCGTCGGTGACGCTGCCGCACAGGCCGAGTACCTGGAACGCTTCCGGGCCGACTCGATCGTCGACGACGCCGAGTACCTGCGCCGCACCGTCTTCGGTGGCCGTCGCTGGTCGACGCTCGGTCAGAGCTACGGCGGGTTCCTCACCCTCACCTACCTCTCACGAGCCTCGGAGGGACTGGCAGCCTGCTACGTCACGGGCGGTCTTGCGGGCATCCACCCGTCGGCGGCTGAGGTCTACCGCCGCACCTATCCGCGCACGGAGCGCAAGAACCGGGCCTTCGCCGAGCGGTACCCCCAGGACGTCGACACCGTCGCGCGGATCGCCGACCGACTCACCGCCGAGGAGGTGCTCCTGCCGGACGGCGACCGACTCACCGTGCGGCGCTTCCAGAACCTCGGGATCGACTTCGGGATGAAGCCCGGTTACGAGCGTCTCCACTGGCTGCTCGACGAGGCGTTCGACAGCGGCGACCGCCTGAGCGACACTTTCCTGGCGCAGGTCTGGGGGAGGACGTCCTACGTCGACAACCCCCTCTTCATCGCCCTGCAGGAGAGCATCTACGGTGCCGCCGGCGCGGGGGCGACCGCGTGGGCGGCGCAGACCG
This sequence comes from Plantibacter sp. CFBP 8804, assembly GCF_014841225.1. Lineage (NCBI taxonomy): Bacteria > Bacillati > Actinomycetota > Actinomycetes > Micrococcales > Microbacteriaceae > Plantibacter > Plantibacter sp. CFBP 8804. Next base: position 60,655 of record NZ_JACYTU010000003.1, on the reverse strand, counting down.
AGCGCGATGCACGGCCGGCGTTCGCCGAGACGGCCAGGCCGCTGCTGTTCACGGGCGAGATGGTCTACCCCTGGATGTTCGAGGAGATCCGCTCGCTCCGGCCCTTCCAGGGTGCGGTGGAGCGACTGGCGGCCAAGACCGACTGGGACCCGCTGTACGACCCCGCGGTCCTGCAGGCGAGCACGGTGCCGCTCGCCGCGGCCGTGTACTTCGACGACATGTACGTGGACGCGCAGCTGCAGTTGGAGACGGTCGACGCCGTCGGCGGGGCGACCGCCTGGGTCACGAACGAGTACGAGCACGACGGGATCCAGGACGCCGCCGTGGTGCGCCGCCTGTTCTCGATGGTGGACGAGCGCGGCGGCCGTCGCGCGGATGAGGAGCAGGCATGACCGACACGCAGCAGCAGGCGCCCGAGCAGACGGCGGGCCTCGCGCCGGCCACCACTGAGGCACCGGCCACGTCCATGCCGCGCCCGGCGAACCCGGACCCGAAGCTGCCCCGCCTGGCAGAGGTGCCGGCGTTCCGCGAGTTCCTCGGCACCGGCTGGGGTACCCCCGACCGCACGCCGCCGGTCGAGCCCGGGATCGCCGCGGCCGCAGCCGAGCACCGTCGTCGGCTGAGCGAGGCCTTCGTCGGGCGGACGCTCGTTGTCGCCTCCGGTCGCGCGCCCGTCCGTGCCAACGACTCGAACTACGACTTCCGCCCCGACAGCGACTTCTTCTGGCTCACCGGCTGCTCCGCCGAGGACGCGGTCCTCGTGCTACGTCCGAGCGGCGCCGGTCACGACGCGACGTTGTACATCCCGGCACCGGCGCACCCGGGCGAGACCGGGTTCTTCGCCGACGCCAACCACGGCGAACTCTGGGTCGGCTCCGCGCCGGGGCCGGCCGACTGGTCGGCAGTCCTCGACCTCCGGGTCGAGGTGCTCGCCGCGCTGCCCGACGCGCTCCGAGGCGTCGAACGACCGCTCCTCGCGGGGACCCTGACCTCGCGGCATCGCGCGCTCGAGCCGCTGACGGTCGCGCCGGAACTCGGCCGCGTGCTCTCGGAACTGCGCATGATCAAGGACGACTGGGAGATCGCGGAGCTGCGGCGAGCGGTCGACGCGACCGTCGGCGGGTTCTCCGCCGTGATCCGAGAGCTGCCGACGGCCGTCGCCGGCGGCGGTGAGCGCTGGCTGCAGGGGACCTTCGACCGGCACGCCCGCACCACGGGGAACGGCCCCGGCTACTCGACCATCGTCGGGAGCGGCGCGCACGCACCCACGCTCCACTGGGTGCGCTGCGACGGCCCGGTCCGCCCCGAGGACGCGATCCTGCTCGACATGGGCGTGGAGACGCGTGCGTTCTACACGGCCGACGTCACCCGCACCTTCCCCGTCTCGGGCACCTTCAGCCCGGAGCAGCGTCGGGTCCACGACCTCGTCGAGGCGTCCCACCGCGCCGGGATGGCCGCCGTGCGGCCGGGCCGCGACTTCACCGACTTCCACCACGCGGCCATGGAGGTCATCGCGCAAGGACTCCACGACTGGGACCTCCTGCCGGTGTCCGTCGACGAGGCGCTCAGCCCGATCGGACAACAGCATCGGCGGTACCTCGTGTGCGGCATCGGTCACCACCTCGGCCTCGATGTCCACGACTGCGCCAAGTCCTCCTACGAGGCCTACCAGGGCGGCTCGATGGCGCCCGGCATGGTGCTCACGGTCGAGCCGGGGCTGTACTTCCACGCCTTCGACGAGACGGTTCCACCGGAACTGCGCGGCATCGGCGTCCGGCTCGAGGACGACCTGCTCGTGACGGCCGACGGCGCCGAGGTGCTGTCGGATGCGCTGCCCATCGACGCGTCGGGCATCGAAGCGTGGATGCGCGCCCAGTAACCTGAGCGGACCGTGGTGGGAGACGAAGGATGGGAGTCGCGATGAGCATGTCGGCGATCCGACCGGCCGAGGAACGGCTGAGCCTGCGGGCGCAGGTGGAGCGGGCGGTGTCCGCGGCGATCATCTCGGGCGAGCTCGCGCCGGGGACGATGATCTCGGTACCGACGCTGGCGGTGCAGTTCAACGTCTCGGCGACCCCGGTCCGCGAAGCGATGCTCGATCTCGAGAAGCGCGACTTCGTGGAGGCGGTCCGGAACAAGGGGTTCCGCGTCACGGTCGTCAGCGAGGCCTCGCTCCGCAACACGGCGCAGATCCGCCAGCTCCTCGAGCCGCCCGCGATGGCGGACCTGGCGGAGGTCTTCGACCACGAGTCGCTGCCCGAGCTCCGGCAGCAGGCGGACGACATCGTGGCCGGTGCCCGCGACGGCGACCTGACCCGGTACCTCGAAGCCGACCAGGCGTTCCACCTCGCGCTCACCGCGAAACTCGGCAACCCGCTGCTCGTCGAGCTCGTCGCGGACCTCCGCGGACGCACCCGGCTCGTGGGACTGGCCGCCATGCTCGACTCGCAGCAGCTCGACCGCTCGGCCGTGGAGCACCACGAGCTCCTCGACGCCCTCGAGCGGGGTGACGGGGTCGCCGCGCGCGAGCTCATGCACCGACACATCGGGCACACCACCGGCTGGTGGGCCGGCAAGCCCGAATCCGACGCCGAGTAGCCCCTGGCGTGCGTGCGCGGACCTCGACCAGGACCCGCGATGGTGCACGCTTGCCTGTTCAGTGAATGTGTGACACATTACTGAAAGCCCTTCCCCGCATCGACCGAGAGGACCGCACGTGACCCGCATCGTCATCGTCGGCGCCGGCATCGTCGGTGCGGCCTGCGCGCGGATCCTCGCCCGACGCGGTGCCGAGGTCGTCGTGCTCGACCGTTCGGCCGCCGCCGGCGGCACGAGCGGCTCGGGGGAGGGGAACCTCCTCGTCTCCGACAAGGGGCCGGGCCCCGAACTCGACCTCGCCCGGTACGCCTCGCGCCTCTGGCCCGTCGTCACCGCCGAACTCGTGGCCGAACTGGGACCGACCTTCCCGAGCATCGAGTTCGAGCGCAAGGGCGGCATCGTGGTCGCCACCACCGAGGCCGGCGCGCAGCCCCTGCTCGACTTCGCCGCCGCCCAGCGCGCGGCCGGTGTCGACGCCAGACCCCTCACCGAGGACGAGCTGCTCGCGGCGGAGCCGTCGATCACCCGCTCGTCCACGGCGGCCGTCCACTATCCCGAGGATGCACAGGTCCAGCCCGTCATCGCCACGGAGGCCCTGCTCGCCTCGGCCCGGCGGGCGGGCGCTGTCGTGCGCACCGGCGTCACCGTGACGGGCGGCGTCCGGAGCGCGACCGGACGCCTCACGGGTGTCCGGACCTCCGTGGGCGACGTCTCGGGCGACGCGGTCCTCGTCTGCGCCGGACCGTGGTCGGCCGAGCTCGGCGACCTGCTCGGCGCACCCGTCCCGGTCCGTCCCCGTCGCGGCATGGTGCTCGTCACCACCCGCATGCCGCACCGCGTGCACCACAAGGTCTACGACGGTGACTACTTCGGGGCCACACAGTCGAGCGACGCCTCGCTCCAGACCTCGAGCGTCGTCGAGTCGACGGCTGCGGGCACCGTCCTCATCGGATCAAGCCGGCAGCAGATCGGGTTTGACGCACGCCTCGACGTCGACGTGCTCCGCGAGGTCGCGGCGAAGTCGCTGCGCCTCTTCCCGTTCCTCCGCGACGCCTCGGTCATGCGCAGCTACGGCGGCTTCCGGCCGTACATGCCCGACCACCTCCCGGTCATCGGCCCCGACCACCGCGTGGACGGCCTGTGGCATGCGACGGGTCACGAGGGCGCCGGCATCGGACTGGCCCTCGCGACCGCTGAACTCATCGCCGCCCGCCTGCTCGGTGGATCCACCGACCTCGACGACGCCCCGTTCCAACTCGACCGCCCGGGCCTCACCCCGCACCTGCGCGTCGACCGGCCGGCGGAGGTGGCCTGATGGTCTCGAGACGACTGCCCGCGACGGACGACCGGATCGTGCCCGGCACGGAGGACGCGCTGCGCATCGACCTCGACGGGACGCCCGTCGACGGACTCCGCGGCCAGACGATCGCCGGCGTCCTGTTGGGCTCCGGCGTCCTCGCCTGGCGCCGCACCAGTGGGTCCGGGAAGTCGCGCGGCGTCTTCTGCGGCATCGGGGTCTGCTTCGACTGCATCGTCACGGTGAACGGCCAGCGGGACGTCCGCGCCTGCCAGCGTCGCGCCGCGGACGGCGACCGCATCGAGACACAGCACGACGCCCTCCCGGAACCCACGACGGAGAACGACCCGTTCGGGGACCGGACATGAGCGCCCGGCAGCGTGAGGTCGTCGTCGTCGGTGCAGGTCCCGCCGGCCTCCAGGCCGCGCTCGCCGCCCGGGCCCTCGGCGCCGCCGTCACGCTGCTCGACGCCTCGGACGAGCTCGGCGGTCAGTACTGGCGGCACCTGCCGGCCAGCCGGCCGTCCGCGGCCGAGGCCTCGCTGCATCACGGGTTCGAGCGCTTCGTCGCCATGCGCGCGGCGCTCGACGCCGACGACGGCTGCACGGTGATCACCGAGGCGCAGGTGTGGGCGATCGACGTCGACCGCGCCGCCACCGACCACGGCTCCGACGACACCTCCGGGGCGACCGGCCTGCGTCTGCACGTCCTGGTCGGACCGCCGGACGGCGCCGACCGCACGCCGCTCACCCTCCGGCCGGACGCGCTCGTCCTTGCGACCGGCGCGCACGACCGCACGCTGCCGTTCCCCGGCTGGGACCTCCCCGGCGTCTTCTCGGCCGGTGCCGCCCAGGCCCTCGCGAAGGGCGAGCGGGTCACCGTCGGTCAGCGGGTGGTCGTCGCCGGCGCCGGACCGTTCCTGTTGCCGGTGGCCGCGTCCTTGACCGCGACCGGATCACGCGTCCTCGGGGTCTACGAGGCCACGACCGTCGGCGGACTCGCCCGGGGCTGGCTTCCCAAGCCCTGGCAGCTGCTCGGCGTGACCGGGAAGGCCGGTGAGCTGCTCGGCTACGTCGGCGGCCACCTCCGCCACCGGATCCCGTACCGCGTCGGTCACGCCGTGGTCGCCGCGCACGGCACCGACCGGGTCGAGCGTGTGACCATCGCCGCCGTCGACGCCGACTGGTCGCCGATCCCCGGGACCGAGCGCACGGTCGAAGCGGACGCCGTGTGCGTCAGCCACGGGTTCACCCCGCGGCTCGAGCTGCCCGTCGCGGTCGGCTGCGCGCTCACCGACGCCCGGTTCGTCCAGGTCGACGCCGAGCAGCGCACGAGCGTCCCGACCGTCTTCGCGGCGGGGGAGATCACCGGGATCGGGGGTGTCGACGCTGCGCTCGCGGAAGGGGCTGTGGCGGGACACGCTGCGGCCGGCGGACTCCCCGGTGCCTCCGGGATCCGTGCCGCCGTGAGCCGGCGCGACACGTTCCTCGCCTTCGCCGACCGGCTCGAACGCGCCCACGGCATCCGTGCCGGCTGGAGCGACTGGCTCGACGACGACACCACCATCTGCCGCTGCGAGGAGGTCGACTACGGCTCGTTGCGCACGACGGCTACCGCCACCTGCGCGACCGGCCTGGGCTCGCTCAAACTCAGCACGCGTGCCGGGCTCGGGATCTGCCAGGGCCGCATGTGCGGTCGCACCGTCGAGGAGCTCCTCCACCGCGTCGCCTCCGAATCCGGCGGCAGCGGCCTCATCGACGGCGTCTCGAGCGACCGCCGGCCCATCGCCTCCCCGCTGCGCATCGGCGAACTCGCCGCGCAGGCACCGGGACACCCTCCCCACGAACCGCCGTCGACCCCGACGGCCGAACACCCAGGATGACCGACCGGTCTCCGCACCACTCCCTCGGAAAGGAACCACCCATGGCCAAGCAGTTCGACCTCGGCGGCGTCATCGTCGCGACCACCCTCGCGTTCAAGGAGGACGCCTCGGCGCCCGCAGGCCTCGCCGTCGACTACGACCGCTTCGCCGAGCACTGCAACTGGCTCATCGAGAACGGCTGCCGCGGCGTCGGCCCGAACGGCTCGCTCGGCGAGTACTCGTCGCTGACGGACGCCGAGCGTCGCAAGGTCATCCAGGTCGCGGTCGACACCGTCGGCGACCGCGGCCTCGTCGTCGCCGGGGTGCACGGCGTCGGCTGGCACCAGGCCCAGCAGTGGGCCGAGTACGCGAAGGAGGACGGCGCGGACGGCGTCCTGCTCCTGCCGCCCACCATCTACCGGGCGAACGACGACGAGGTCATCGAGCACTACAGCCGCGTGGACGAGGTCGGCCTGCCGATCATGGCCTACAACAACCCGATCGACACGAAGGTCGACCTCACGCCCGACCTGCTCGTCGAGCTCGCCAAGCTCGAGCACGTCGTCGCCGTGAAGGAGTTCTCGGCCGACATCCGTCGTGTGCTCGAGATCCAGGACAAGACCGACCTCGACGTCATCGCGGGGGCGGACGACCTCCTCTTCGAGTCCCTCGTCGCCGGCGCGGTCGGCTGGTTCGCCGGCTACCCGAACGCCTTCCCGCGCGAGGCCGTCGAGCTGTACACGCTCGTCACCTCGGGACGTGTCGACGAGGCCCGCACCCTCTACCGCGAGCTCGTGCCCGTCTTCGGGTGGGACTCGAAGACGGAGTTCGTCCAGGCCATCAAGCTGTCGATCGATATCGCCGGCGAGAGCTACGGTGGTCCGACGCGTCCGCCGCGCGGTCCGCTGAACGCGCTCCAGACGGAGCAGGTCACGATGCAGACGCGTCGCGCACTCGACTACCTCGCGGCACGCTGAGCCTGGCGGCCGACGCGACACCCCGACCACGACCACCAGTCCTGAGAGGCACACCATGAAGTCCTCCCGCATGATCAGTGCGGTCGACTCGCACACCGAGGGCATGCCGACCCGCGTCGTCACCGGCGGGGTCGGCGTGATCCCCGGCGCGACCATGAACGAGAAGCGCCTGCACTTCATGGAGCACCTCGACGACCTGCGGCTCTTCCTCATGAACGAGCCACGCGGTCACGCGGCGATGAGCGGGGCGATCCTGCAGCCGTCCACGCGTGCGGACTGCGACTGGGGCGTCGTGTACATCGAGGTGTCCGGATGCCTGCCGATGTGCGGGCACGGCACCATCGGGGTCGCGACGGTCCTCGTGGAGACCGGCATGGTGGAGGTGGTCGAGCCGGTCACGACGATCCGGCTCGACACCCCCGCCGGACTCGTGATCGCGCGGGTCGACGTCAGCGACGGGCACGCCGACCGCGTGACGATCGAGAACGTCCCGAGCTACGTCGACCGCCTCGACGCCACGATCGAGGTGCCGGGCCTCGGCACCGTGCCGTACAGCCTCGCGTTCGGCGGCAACTTCTACGCGATGGTCGACCTCGACGACGTGGGCCTGCCCTTCGACCGCGACCGTCAGCAGGACATCCTCGACGCGGGCCTGCGGATCATGGCGGCGATCAACGAGCAGGCGCCGCCCGTGCACCCCGAGATCGCCGGCCTCGACCACTGCCATCACGTCGAGTTCATCGCGCCGGGATCCGACGCCGTGCTGTCCCGGCATGCGATGGCCATCTTCCCGGGGTGGTTCGACCGCTCGCCCTGTGGCACCGGCACCTCGGCGCGCATGGCCGAGCTCTGGGCCCGCGGTGAGCTGCCGCTCGACCAGGACTTCGTCAACGAGTCCTTCATCGGCAGCCGGTTCACCGGCCGGCTGATCGCCGAGACGACGGTGGCGGGCAGGCCGGCCGTCATCCCGACCATCTCCGGTCGGGCCTGGGTCACCGGTATCGGCTCCTACCTCCTCGACCCCGCCGATCCGTTCCCGACCGGCTTCCAGTTCTGAACCACACCACGATCCCGGAGGATCACATGACGACCACGCCAGCCCCCGACGCCACCATCGCTGAGACCACCCCCGAGCAGCTCGAGGAGGTCCTTCGGGGAGCCGCCGCGGCGGCATCCGCGTGGGCCGCGACGCCGGCGGACGCCCGTGCGCGAGCGCTCGTCGCCGTCGCCGACGCCCTGCAGGCCCACGCGGACGAGCTCGTCCCCGTCGGCATGCAGGAGACGGGTCTCGCCGAGGCCCGGCTCCGCGGCGAGCTCCTCCGCACCGCCGTGCAGCTGCGGCTCTTCGCGGAGACGATCGTCGGCGGCTCCTACCTCGACGTCCGGATCGACGAGGCCGACCCGGACTTCGCGCTCGGCGCGCGCCCGGAACTCCGCCGCGTCCTCGTGCCGCTCGGCCCGGTCGTGAACTTCGCGGCGAGCAACTTCCCCTTCGCCTTCTCCGTCGCCGGTGGTGACACCGCGTCGATCCTCGCGGCCGGATGCCCGGTGATCCTCAAGGTGCACGACGGGCACCCGCGGCTCTCGCTCGCGACGGCGGCCGTCGTCGAGGCCGCGCTCCGCGCGTCCGGCGCTCCTGACGGCGTCTTCCAGACGATCATCGGCCAGGAGGCCGGGGTCGTCGCCCTGCAAGACGAGCGCGTCCGGGCCGGTTCCTTCACGGGCTCCCTGCGGGCCGGCCGGATCCTCGCGGACCTCGCGGCGGCGCGCCCCATCCCGATCCCGTTCTTCGGCGAGCTCGGCAGCGTCAACCCCGTGTTCGTGACGCAGACCGCCCTCGACGAGTCCGCAACGGCCATCGCGACGGGATTCGTCACGAGTGTCGCGGGCTCGGCGGGTCAGCTGTGCACGAAGCCCGGCTACGTCTACCTGCCGGACGGCGCGGGGCTCGACGAGTCGATCCGTGAGGCTGCTGCCGCGGTCCCCGAGCACCGACTCCTGAACGACCGCATCACGGCCGGGTACGAGGCGAGGCGAGACACCATCCTCGGCACCGACGGCGTGCGGGTCATCGCCGAGGGTTCGCTGCGGGTCGACGAGGACGGCGACGGCTGGGCGACCCCCACGATCGTCGCGGTCTCACTCGACGCGCTGCGGGCCGGTCGGGACGCCCTGCTCGACGAGGCCTTCGGTCCGTTGTCGATCCTCGTCGAGGTCCCGGCCGGTACGGCGTTCGCACCGCTCGTGCCGGAGTTCTGCGAGGGCAACCTGACGGCCACCCTGCACGCCGGTGCCGACGAGACGAGCGACGACCTCGTGGAGCTCGTCCAGCAGCTCTCGGCGCACGCCGGCCGGGTGCTGTTCGGCGGTTGGCCCACCGGGGTCGCGGTCACGCCCGCCATGCAGCACGGCGGACCGTGGCCGGCGACGACGAACGACTCGAGCACCTCGGTGGGGACTGCCGCGATCACCCGCTTCCTGCGGCCGGTCGCGTTCCAGAACATGCCGGACCGGTTCCTGCCGGAGGTGCTGCGGTCGTCGGCCGCGGGTGTCCCGCGCACGGTCGCACCCGCGGGCGAGTCGACGCACTGGGGCGAGGCGGCTCAGCGCTGACGCGCGGCCGGCCGGGCTTCCGGACGGCGAGGCGTCAGATGGCGCCCTCGACCGTCGCGCCGACCTCGTCGTCCTCCTCATCGCCGGGGAGCGGCGGGTCGTAGGCCCAGCTCGGCGCGAGCGCCTTGATGCGGGCACCGCGCCACTGCCACGTCGCCCACAGCGGGTACCAGTAGAGCGGGGCGATCGCGCCGGTGATCACGAGTCGGTCGCGGTACAGGGTCTTCGTCGGGTCGTGCTTGTCGCGGGCGACCGCCATCTGGTGGTCCCACCCGGCGAGCTTGCTGAGCGGCCCGCTGACCGGGTCGCCCTGGTCGTGGAGGATGCGGGTGCCGTCGCGGCGCTCGATGAACTCGAGGTCGATGATCTGGTCGCCGACCGGGATCGCGCCGGCGGCCTTCACGCGGACGCGGTGCGCTCCCGGCTCCCAGATGGTCGGGAACCCGTCGGCGTCGAGCGCCTCGAGTCCCATGACGGGGCTGTAGAGCTCCCGCAGGACGGCCGGGGAACGGAGTGCCCGCCAGGCGACGTCGACATCACAGTCCAGGACGAGTTTCAGCATCACGCGCATGCCTCAGTGTCGCATGTGCGGCTCGGCGGCTGCAGGGGGTGCGCCGGTAGGGAAGACTGTGCCTATGGCGATCCGGTACTGGCTGGGCGTGATCCAGCGGGATCACGTCGTCCTCGGCGTCCGTTACGGCTTCGTGCAGATCAACCACGGGCAGCGCGGCGGTCTCGACCAGATGCGCGAGTCCGACGGCTTCGTGTACTACTCGCCGCGGGTCAGCACTCCGGACGGCGAGCCGCTCAAGGCGTTCACCGCGATCGGGCGGGTCTCCGACGACACCGTCTACCAGGCGGCCGTGCCGCGACCGGACGGTGCCGATTGGCGGCCCTGGCGGCGGAGTGTCGACTGGTACCCGGACGCGGTCGAGGCGCCCATCCGTCCGATGCTCGCGCTCCTCGACTTCACGAGCTTCACCCGGAACTGGGGTGTCCAGCTCCGCCGGGGGTTCCTCGAGCTCAGTCGTCACGACTTCGAGCTCATCCGCACCGAGATGCGTCCGCCCCACCCCGACGACCGTCGTTTCCCCACCGCCTCCCGCTGACCCCCTGCCCTTGCGCCAGCGCGGTGCGCTGACGTCACCGCGGGTCTGGCGCGTGAGCGCGCCCCTCCGGAGGCCCGCGCTCACGTCCGATGACCCGCGCTCGCGTCAGCGCACCGCGCTGGCGACCACCCCCCACGGAGGTCTTCGGACGCAACACTCGTGGGGTGGATGGGTGCGCCTGGATACGATGAACGGGTGAGTACCGCAGCCGCCACACCGCCGCCCGTCCACCCGCCGTTCGCCCAGACCAAGTACCAGGTCAGGTTCGACTGGGGCGTCGCAGGAGCCGGGCGGGTCGAGACGGCGGACGTCGCGGTCGTCGTGGACGTGCTCCACGCGACGACCTCCGTCGAGCAGCGCGTGAGCGGCGGGGAGACCGTCGCCGTCGCCGAGCTGGACGACCGCGGTGAGACGGCGCAGATCGCCACGCTCCTCGCCGACGCGGGTGCGACGGTCGTCGCCGGGTGCCTGCGCAACCGGTCGGCGGTCGCGGACTGGATCATCGCGAAGCAGGCCGAGCTCGGTCGGCGCACCAGCATCGTCGTCATCGCGGTCGGCGAACTCGACGACACGGCCGAGACCCGGTTCGCCGTCGAGGACCTCTTCGGGGCCGGTGCCGTGATCGAGGCGCTGGGGCTCCGCGGCATCGACTTCACCTCACCGGAAGCGGCCGCCGCTGCCGCCGCGTACGAGGGCCTGCGCAACGGCGTCGGGCACCTGCTGTCCGCGTCCGCCACCGCCCAGCAGCTCGCGCAGGCGGGTGCCACACAGCACGTGCAGGCGGCACGCGAGGTCGACGTGTCAAGCGTCGTCCCGGTCCTGGACGGAGCCGTGTTCCGGGCGTAGTCTCGGCGCATGCGCGCACTCCTCGGAACCACCGTCCTCGCCGAAGCCCCCGAATCGGAGCTCATCAAGATCGAGGGCAACTGGTACTTCCCGCCGTCGAGCCTCAACCGCGAGCGCTTCGTCGAGACCGACACCCAGTACCACTGCCCGTGGAAGGGCGATGCCCAGTACTGGGGCGTCACCGACGGCGGCGAGGTCAAGCCCGATGTGGCCTGGTCGTACCCGACCCCGTATCCGACCGCGTTCGACCGCGTCGGCAAGGACTTCTCCGGCTACGTCGCCTTCGGGAACGAGGTCGAGGTCGTCGACTGATGGCCGACTGGGGCGACCGTCCGCAGCCGCCTGAGCGCGGTGGCGAGCGCGAGACGATCGAGGGTTTCCTCGATCTGCAGCGTGCCAGCATCGTCTGGAAGGCACGCGGACTCACCGACGAGCTCGCGGCCAAGCGACTGTTGCCGAGCATCACGACCGTCTCGGGCGTCATCCGACACCTCGCCGATGTCGAGCGCAGCTGGTTCCGCGAGGACATGGACGGGCAGTCAAACGTCCCGGCGCGGTGGACCGACGACGACCCCGACGGCGAATGGCGCGTCACGGCCGACGACAGCCTGGCCGAGATCATCGCCGACTACGAGGCGGCCTGTGCGGAGTCCCGCGAGGTGGCGTCGCGGTATCAGCTCGACGATGTCTGCCTCGGCAACGACCAGCGGTTCACGCTGCGGTGGATCGAGCTCCACATGATCGAGGAGACGGCCCGGCATCTCGGGCACCTCGACGTCCTCCGCGAACAGCTCGACGGCCGCACCGGCGAGTAGCGCCGCGGCCGTCGAGCGTACGGAGCGTCAGGCGCCGACGAGCGCTGCTCGGTCGCGTCCCCGCGAGACCCGGACGACCACGGTGACGACGGCCACCACGACCGCGACGATCAGTGCCGTGACCCCGGCTTCGGTCGAGAGCAGTTCGCCGGTGAATCGGCCCACGGCCACCCACGCGAGCCCCCAGCAGAGCGACAGCATGGGGGCGATCCGTCCACGGCCGACGACCGCGAGCAGGATCCCGACCGCGCCGGCGACCGCGAGGACGATGATCGCCCAGACACCGGCAGCCGGGCCGTCCGCGGTCCCGATCCCGGATCCGACGAGCGCAGCGGTGATGTTCGCCGCCGTCGCGACGCACACCCACCCGAGGTAGAGGCCCATCGTGCCGTCCGTGATGATCGTGTCGACCACGCCGGACGGCCTGGTCCGGAGCACGAGCACGAAGATGCGGGCCAGGATACCCAGGAGGGCGATGATCACGAACACGCTCAGGATCAGGAAGCCCGCCTGCACCACGAGGATCCACGCCGCGTTCAGCAGCAGGCTCGCCACGACCCAGTAGCCGAGACGACGGTGGCGCTCACGGGTCGTCTGCGAGGGCAGGAACTGCCAGACCGCATAGGCGACGAGCCCGAGGTAGATGACGCTCCAGATGGAGAACGCGGGCCCGTCCGGTGCGATCGGCGTCGACGAGGCGCTCAATGCGCCGTTCGCCGCGTTCTGGACCTGCGTCCCCCCGGCGGCTCCCGACCCGATGTAGGAGCCGATGATCGCGAGGACCGCGCTGACGGCGACGGCGATCTGCCGGACGCGGTCCGCGGTGGTGGGTGAATCGGTGCCGGTCATGACGGTGCCTCCAGAATTGTGCAGCTAGCTGATCAATTCAGCGTACGCCACCGTGGAGCACCTCGCAGGGGCTTGCGCCAGTGCCGCGGAACAGCCTGCTCAGAGGAGTTTGCGCAGCGTCCGCAGGTTGCGCGTGGTGACGTGCGGCTTGAACCGGGCCTTCGAGGACTCCTTCGCGAAGGCGGTGTCGGTGCTCGACCCCTTCGGGACCTCCCAGTAGAGGACGCCGTCGCCGGGTGCGACGCGGTCGGGCTGCTCCCCGGCTCCCGCCGAGAACGCGAGCAGGGCGTCGAGCGACCTCTGCTCGGAGGAGAACATGACGTACGGCTGGACCTGCTCGGCCTCCGGCCAGGGGTAGGCCTCGATGACGTCGGCGAGTGCGCGCTGATGCGTGAGCACGATCCACGCCTCGTAACCGAAGGCCTCCGCGAGCGACCGCTCGATGCGCCGTTTCAGCGCACCGCGTGCATCGTGCGACGTCTCGCCGGGCACGTGCTCGGGGTCGTCGAAGACGACGTTGCCGCTCGCGAGGACGGTGCGGACTCCCGAGAACCCGGCCGATCGGAACACCTCGGCGAGGTCGGCGGAGCGGATCGTGACGCCGCCGACGTTGACCCCGCGCAGGAGCGCGATCCAGCTGTCGGTGGGAACCGCTCCGGCGGTCATGACCCGGTGCCCGGTTCGGGCTGGGTGGAGCCGTCGAACGCGGCCGCCCGACGCCGCATGGCCGGCGTGACCTCCCGGTGCACCCAGCTGAGGAGGAAGCGTTCGTCCCAGGAGCGCGAGCACTTGCCACAGGAGGTCGCCCGGCTCGGGCGCCGATGCCGGTAGAGGACATGGCCCGAGGGGCAGGTGCCGACCCACGGGGCGAGTTCGTCGGCCGTCTGGCCCTCGTGGAGACGCGAGCCCTCGTAGCCGATCTCCTCGGCGACCTTGCGCCACTTGGGTCCGTGCCCGGCGCGCGCCCCTGCGAGGGCGTGCGCGACCTCGTGGAGGAGGATCTGGTGGATCTCGTCGTCGTCGTAGCGTGCAGCGAGATAGCGCGAGACGGTGATGCGCTTCGTCGTGAAGTTGCACAGGCCGGCGCGTCGCTTGGCGTTGTCGAAGCCAAAGGTCCAGACCGTCGGGTCGAGGTGCAGCACGATGAGCGCCTGTGCCCACGCCGTGACCCGACTGAGTTCTGCCATGCCTGGATGGTACTCCCGGCGACCGACACCGGACCGCAGGCGCGGGATGACCCACAGGTGTGGCGGTGGACCTTCAGCGGGCTGCGAGCGGGGCGAGGGGGAGTTCGACGATCCGGTCGTCCTCGGTTCCGGGCGAACCGCGGCCGTCGGTGTTGTTCGTGAGGATCCAGGCGGTCCCCGCCGGGCCGGCCACGACGTCGCGGATCCGTCCGAACTCGCCGACGAGGTAGGGCACCGCGTCGATCACGCCCACGAGCGCGCTGCTCCCCGCCGGCACGTGCACGCCGTCGGTGATGCCGTACAGGCGCTCGCCACGGAGCGAGGCCATGAAGATCGTGTCGTCGATGATCGCGAGACCGCTCGGGCTCGCGTCCTCCGTTGCCCACTGCGCGACCGGGTCGATCATGCCCGGTGCTCCGGCGATGCCCTCGGCGACCGGCCAGCCGTAGTTGCCACCGGGGGTGATCCGGTTGAGCTCGTCCCAGGTGTTCTGCCCGAACTCACTCGCCCACAGGCCGCCGTCGCGATCCCACGCGATGCCCTGCGGGTTGCGGTGGCCGAGGGAGTAGACGGGCGACCCCGGGAACGGGTTGTCGCCCGGCACCGCACCGTCGGGTGTGAGCCGCAGGATCTTCCCGCCGAGGCTGTCCACGTCCTGAGCCAGGCTGCGGTCACCGGCGTCACCCGCGGTGGCGTAGAGCATGCCGTCCGGTCCGAACGCGATGCGTCCGCCGTTGTGGTTCCCGGCCCGGGGGATGCCGACGAGGACCTCCTCGACGCCGCCGAGCGCGTACGACCCGGCCGCTCCCGTGAGCGGGAACCGCACGATGCGGTTGTCGGACGAGGTCGTCAGGTAGGCGTAGAGCCAGGTTTCCGTGGTCTCCGATCCCGCCGGGGCGAGGACGGCGAGCCCGAGCAGCCCGCCCTCGCCTCCCGCGGCCACCCCGGGGACCACGCCGACCTGCCGCACCGCGCCGCCACTGACGACCTCGAGGACGTCGCCCGCGTCGCGCTGGCTCACCAGCGTGCTGCCCGAGGCGAGTCGGACCATCGACCAGGGCGCGTCGAGGCCGCCGACGAC
This sequence comes from Plantibacter sp. CFBP 8804, assembly GCF_014841225.1. Lineage (NCBI taxonomy): Bacteria > Bacillati > Actinomycetota > Actinomycetes > Micrococcales > Microbacteriaceae > Plantibacter > Plantibacter sp. CFBP 8804. The sequence goes on along the minus strand of NZ_JACYTU010000003.1, from coordinate 45,422 downwards.
CGTGGTGGCCTCACCGGTCGGGGCGACCGGTCCGGTTGGAATCGCGGATGTAGGCGTCGACGCGGACGCGCTCGGCGCGGGGGAAGGTGAAAGGGAGGCTGTGCCCGGTGATCGTGGCTCCCCGTCGGTGCAGGCCACGAGCGCCAGGGCGGTGGCGGCGAGCAGGGTGGTGAGCGAGGCGGGCGCACGCAAGCCCCGTCGTCGCGGCGTCTGCGTGGTGGCCATGGTCAGCTCTTCGTCTGGAAGATGCCCTGGGCGGGGTTCGGGGAGGGGACGGCGGTCGTGTCCGTGACGACCTGTGCCCCTGCGATGAAGGCGCGCAGCTCGGCGCCCGCCACCGCCTTGGCGGGGTGGGGTCCGGCCGCGAGGAGCCTCGGTAGGAAGTCGAGTGGGAGGGCGGTGTTCGATCCGACGAGGACGACGTTGCCGAAGCGGCGGCCTTTCAGGATCTGCGTCTCCGCGAGGGCGGCGACGTGCGACACGGAGTCGGCGAGCGTCGCGGCCTGTCCGCGGGCGAACGCGAGTCCGCGGCCGTCGGCGACGTTCACGACGATGACGCCGGTCGGCGACAGCAGCTCGACCGCCGAGGCGTAGAACTCGGTGCTCGTGACATGGGCCGGCGTGTTGGCGCCGCTGAAGATGTCGACGACGACGAGGTCGACGGTGCCGCGGAGGCCTGGCGGCAGCTTCGCGACGATCTCGCGGGCGTCGCCGTAGCGGACGCGGATCTGGGCGCGCTTCGACCAGGGGAGGTGCTCGCGCACGAGATCGATGAGTTCGCGCTCGAGTTCGACGACCTGCTGCCGCGAGCCCGGCCTCGTCGCCTCCACGTAGCGGGGGAGGGTGAGCGCGCCGGCACCGAGGTGCACCGCCGTGATCGGCTGACCGGGATCGGCGATCTCGTCGATGATGTGACCGATCCGCTGGATGTACTCGAAGAAGAGTTCCTCGGGCTGATCGAGGTTGACGTGCGACTGCGGCGTGCCGTCGACCACCAGCTGATAGGTGCCCGGCACGAAGCGGTCGGCCTCGATCCTGGCCAGGTATCCGCTGACGCCGAGTCGTACCTGTGCCTCGTCCATACCCCCACCCTAGACTTTCCCGCAGTGGTGGGAGGCGGAGCGGAAGGGGTGCGGCCGTGGCGCAGGCGGACCTCAACAGCGACCTCGGCGAGGTCTGGCGCGGTGCGCCGACCGCCGACGACGACGCCATGTTCGCCCTCATCACGAGCGCGAACATCGCCTGCGGCTTCCACGCCGGGGACGACGCGTCCATGCGCGACGCCGTCCGCCGCTCGACGGCCCACGGGGTGTCGCTCGGCGCCCACCCCTCCTACCGGGACGAGGCGGGCTTCGGTCGACGCGACCAGGACGTACCGGCCGAGGTGCTCGAGGCCGAGGTCCTGGAGCAGCTCCGCGCCCTGCAGCGAGCGGTCGACGAGGTCGACGAGGTCGGCGAGGCCGACGGGGCCGGCGCACGGCTGGCCTACGTGAAGCCGCACGGTGCCCTCTACAACCGGATCGCGCACGACCGGGTCCAGGCGCGCGCGGTCGTCCGGGCGGTGGTCACGGCCTCCGAGGAGCTCGGGCGACCACTTCCCGTGCTCGGGATGTCCGGCTCCGTGATCGAACGCGAGACCCTCGCCGCCGGACTCCGCTTCGTCGCGGAGGCCTTCGTCGACCGCGGCTACCGCTCCGACGGTTCGCTCGTCCCGCGCGACGCGCCCGGGGCGCTGCTGACCGATGAGACGGCGGCCGTCCGCCGGGCCGTCTCCCTCGTCCTCGACCGACGCATCACCAGCGTCGACGGTCCAGACGTCGAACTCGACGCGGTCTCGCTCTGCGTGCACGGCGATACCCCGGGAGCCGTGTCGCTCGCCACGGCGGTCAGGGCCGCCCTGCTGGACGCCGGCGTCGAGCTGGTCGCGCCGTGGTGAATGCGGACACCTCCACCGGACCCCTGCTCCGAGCGATGGGGGAGGAGGCCGTACTCCTCGAACTCGCATCGCTCGAGGACGTCCTGCTCGTGCACCGGGCGCTCGCCGCCTCACGCCCGGCGGGCCTGGTCGACCTCGTCCCGGCAGCCCGGACCGTGCTCGCCGTCACGGACGCGCGGGGCCCGGCGCTCGCCGCAGTGGGGGCCTGGTTGCTCGCGACCGCGGAACGGGCGCTCGCACCCGGCGCGGGAGGCTCGACGGGCCCTGTCGAAGAGGAGGTGGGGCGGCCGGACGTCCTCATCCACGTCCGCTACGACGGCCAGGACCTCGCCGAGACGGCGGCGCTGCTCGGCATGGACGCCGACGGTCTCATCGCCTGGCACACCGCTCACGCCTGGACCGTCGCCTTCAGCGGCTTCGCGCCGGGATTCGCGTACCTCGTGCCGGAGCGGGAGGACGAGGCGATCGGCCCGCCGCTCGAGATCCCGCGCCTGAGCGTGCCGCGGACGACCGTCCCCGCCGGTTCGGTGGCGCTCGCCGGGACGTTCAGCGGCGTCTACCCGCGAGCCTCCCCGGGCGGGTGGCGCATCATCGGGACGACCGACGCCGTCCTGTGGGACGACGCAGCGGACCCGCCCGCCCTCCTCGTCCCGGGCGGTCGGGTCCGCTTCGTGCAGGTCGCCGCATGATGGGCGGGACCCTGCTCGTGGAGGCGGCGGGACCGGCGACCACCGTGCAGGACCTGGGTCGACCGGGCGCCGCGGCCCTCGGGGTCAGCCCGTCCGGCGCGCTCGACCGCGGCGCCCTGCGCCTCGCCAACCGTCTCGTCGGCAACCCGGAGGGCCGTGCGGCGCTCGAGGTCGTCCTCGGCCCGTTCATGGCCGTCCCCGACGTCGACCTCTGGATCGCCGTGACCGGCGCCTGGGGTCCGATCACCGTCGACGGCCGACCGGTCGACGGACACCGCGCCGTCCGCTTGGCGGCCGGCTCCCGGCTCGAACTCGGCGTGGCGACCCACGGGCTCCGATACGTCCTCGCCGTCCGCGGCGGCTTCGACGGCCCGCAGCTCCTCGGCTCGCGGTCGACCGACACCCTGGCCGGCCTCGGCCCGGCACCGGTCGTCGGCGGCGATCGACTCGTCCTCCTCCCCACCCCGCGCCGCCGCGTCCCTCCGCTCGACATCGCACCGTGGACGCGGCCCGTCACCGGGGAGCGGCTCATACGGGTCTCGCCGGGACCTCGCCGGGACTGGTTCGACGCCGCCTCCCTGCAGCGTCTCGTCGAGCAGCCGTGGATCGTGACGGCCGACGCCGATCGCATCGGGATGCGCCTCGACGGGACGCCGCTCGAGCGACTCGATCCCGGTCGTGAACTGCCGAGTGAGGGCATGGTCGCCGGGGCGGTCCAGGTGCCGCCGAGCGGTCTGCCGACGATCCTCGCGGCCGACCACCCCGTCACCGGCGGGTATCCGGTCGTCGCGGTCGTGCGTGTCGCGGACCGCGACCTCCTGGCGCAACTCCGGCCCGGTCAGCGCCTGCGGTTCAGCACGGGTTGACGGGAACACCGGGGGCGACGCGGCGGTTATACCGGAAAGTCGAAAACTCGTCAAGGAAAGAGTAGACACGCCGAAGATTCCGTCCTATAGTTGTTCTTTGCGCTCCCAGAATCTCTATGCCTTCATATTGCGGTCGGCTGGTGTGCGGGTCCAACCCGCCACATGTTCTCTTTCTGGTGAGTAACTCCACTGACGACCAGTAACTCGGCCCCCAACAGGCCTCCGGAGGTTATCCCCTTGGCTGCTGCGCGCAACGCAACCACCAACTCACCCAAGAACGGCCGCGGAGCATCCCGCCTCTCGTTCGCGAAGATCACCGACACGCTCACGGTTCCAGACCTCCTGGCTCTGCAGACCGAGAGCTTCGACTGGCTGGTCGGCAACGACGTGTGGAAGGCACGCGTCGCAGAAGCCACCCAGGCCGGCCGACAGGACCTGCCCACGAAGAGCGGCCTCGACGAGATCTTCGAGGAGATCTCGCCCATCGAGGACCTCGGCGAGACGATGCAGCTCTCCTTCGCCAACCCGTACCTCGAGCCCGAGAAGTACTCCATCGACGAGTGCAAGGAACGCGGCAAGACGTACGCGGCCCCGCTCTACGTCGAGGCCGAGTTCATGAACCACCTCACCGGTGAGATCAAGACGCAGACGGTCTTCATGGGCGACTTCCCGCTCATGACCGAGCGCGGTACCTTCATCATCAACGGCACCGAGCGTGTCGTCGTCTCGCAGCTCGTCCGCAGCCCGGGCGTGTACTTCGAGTCGGCTCAGGAGAAGACCTCCGACAAGGACATCTTCTCCGCTCGGGTCATCCCGAGCCGCGGTGCCTGGCTCGAGTTCGAGATCGACAAGCGCGACCAGGTCGGCGTCCGCATCGACCGCAAGCGCAAGCAGTCCGTCACCGTGTTCCTCAAGGCGCTCGGCATGACGAGCGAGGAGATCCTCGAGGAGTTCAAGGGCTACGAGTCGATCGAGCTCACCCTCGAGAAGGACACGATCCTCACCAAGGAGGACGCGCTCCGCGACATCTACCGCAAGCTCCGTCCGGGCGAGCAGGTCGCAGCCGAGGCCGCGCGTGCGCTCCTCGACAACTTCTACTTCAACTCGAAGCGCTACGACCTCGCGAAGGTCGGCCGGTACAAGATCAACAACAAGCTCGGTCTCGACAAGCCGCTCAGCGACTCCGTCCTGACGACCGACGACATCGTCGCCACGATCAAGTACCTCGTCGCCCTGCACCGCGGCACGGCCACCCTCCCGGGTGTCCGCAACGGCAAGCCCGTCGACCTCCGTCTCGACACGGACGACATCGACAACTTCGGCAACCGTCGCATCCGCGCCGTCGGCGAGCTCATCCAGAACCAGGTCCGCACCGGTCTGTCCCGCATGGAGCGCGTCGTCCGCGAGCGCATGACCACGCAGGACATCGAGGCCATCACGCCGCAGACCCTGATCAACGTGCGCCCCGTCGTCGCCGCGATCAAGGAGTTCTTCGGGACCTCGCAGCTGTCGCAGTTCATGGACCAGAACAACCCGCTCGCGGGTCTGACCCACAAGCGTCGCCTCTCGGCGCTCGGCCCCGGTGGTCTGTCGCGTGAGCGTGCAGGCGTCGAGGTGCGAGACGTCCACCCGTCGCACTACGGCCGCATGTGCCCGATCGAGACCCCGGAAGGCCCGAACATCGGCCTCATCGGTTCGCTCGCATCGTTCGCGCGGATCAACTCGTTCGGTTTCATCGAGACCCCGTACCGTCGCGTCGTCGACGGCCGGGTCACCGAGGACATCGACTACCTGACCGCGATGGAAGAGGACAACTACATCGTCGCGCAGGCCAACGCTCCGCTGAAGAGCGACGGCCACTTCCAGGAGGACCGCGTCCTCGCCCGGAAGAAGGGCGGCGAGGTCGACCTCATCCCGTCCGAGGAGATCGGCTACATGGACGTCTCCCCGCGCCAGATGGTGTCGGTCGCGACCTCCCTCATCCCGTTCCTCGAGCACGACGACGCGAACCGCGCACTCATGGGTGCCAACATGCAGCGTCAGGCCGTCCCGCTCCTCATGTCGGACTCGCCGCTCGTCGGTACCGGTATGGAGGGCTACGCAGCCATCGACGCGGGTGACGTCGTCACCGCCGACAAGGCCGGCGTCGTCCAGGAGGTGTCGGCCGAGTCCGTCACCGTCCAGCTCGACGAGGGTGGCACGCAGACCTACTACCTGCGCAAGTTCGACCGCTCCAACCAGGGCACGAGCTACAACAACCGCGTCATCGTCTCCGAGGGTGCACGCATCGAGGCCGGCGAGGTCATCGCCGACGGCCCCGCCACGGAGAACGGCGAGCTCGCGCTCGGCAAGAACCTCCTCGTCGCCTTCATGACGTGGGAGGGTCACAACTTCGAGGACGCGATCATCCTCAGCCAGAACCTGGTGAAGGACGACGTCCTCTCCTCGATCCACATCGAGGAGTACGAGGTCGACGCCCGCGACACCAAGCTCGGCAAGGAGGAGATCACCCGTGATCTCCCGAACGTCAGCCCGGAGCTGCTCAAGGACCTCGACGAGCGCGGCATCATCCGCATCGGTGCCGAGGTCCGCCCCGGCGACATCCTCGTCGGCAAGGTCACGCCGAAGGGTGAGACCGAGCTCTCCGCCGAGGAGCGCCTGCTCCGCGCCATCTTCAACGAGAAGAGCCGCGAAGTCCGCGACACCTCGCTGAAGGTTCCCCACGGTGAAGCCGGCACGATCATCGCCGTCAAGGTGTTCGACGCACAGGACGGCGACGACGAGCTCGGCTCGGGCGTCAACCAGCGTGTGGTCGTCTACATCGCCCAGAAGCGCAAGATCACCGAGGGCGACAAGCTCGCCGGCCGTCACGGCAACAAGGGTGTCATCGCGAAGATCCTGCCCGTCGAGGACATGCCGTTCCTCGAGGACGGCACGCCGGTCGACGTCATCCTCAACCCGCTCGGTATCCCCGGTCGAATGAACTTCGGTCAGGTCCTCGAGATCCACCTGGGGTGGATCGCGAAGCAGGGCTGGAACGTCGAGGGCAAGCCCAGCTGGGCCAAGAAGCTCCCGGCTGCCGCGCACTCGGCCGAGCCGAACACCAAGGTCGCGACCCCGGTGTTCGACGGCGCCTCCGAGGAGGAGATCGCTGGTCTGCTCGACTCGACGAACGTCACCCGCGACGGCGACCGCCTCATCGGTTCCTCCGGAAAGGCCCGTCTGTTCGACGGCCGCTCCGGCGAGCCGTTCCCGGCGCCGGTCTCGGTCGGCTACATGTACATCCTCAAGCTGCACCACCTCGTGGATGACAAGATCCACGCGCGTTCGACGGGTCCCTACTCGATGATCACGCAGCAGCCGCTCGGTGGTAAGGCTCAGTTCGGTGGACAGCGCTTCGGTGAGATGGAGGTCTGGGCCCTCGAGGCCTATGGAGCCGCGTACGCGCTCCAGGAGCTCCTGACCATCAAGTCCGACGACATCCTCGGCCGCGTCAAGGTGTACGAGGCCATCGTCAAGGGCGAGAACATCCAGGAGCCGGGTATCCCCGAGAGCTTCAAGGTGCTCATCAAGGAGATGCAGTCGCTGTGCTTGAACGTCGAGGTCCTCTCGGCCGACGGCACCGCGGTGAGCCTGCGCGACACCGACGACGACGCGTTCCGCGCCGCCGAGGAGCTCGGGATCAACATTTCCTCCAGGTTCGAGTCGTCGTCCATCGACGAGATCTAAGCCTGACCACTGTAGAGACTGACGAAACCTTTCATAGGAGATACATTGCTCGACGTCACAACTTTTGACGAGCTTCGCATTGGTCTGGCCACCGCAGACGACATCCGTGCCTGGTCGCACGGAGAGGTCAAGAAGCCCGAGACCATCAACTACCGCACCCTCAAGCCCGAGAAGGACGGTCTGTTCGGTGAGCAGATCTTCGGTCCTTCCCGCGACTGGGAGTGCGCCTGCGGCAAGTACAAGCGGGTCCGCTTCAAGGGCATCGTGTGCGAGCGCTGCGGTGTCGAGGTCACGAAGTCGTCGGTGCGCCGTGAGCGCATGGGCCACATCGAACTCGCCGCCCCGGTCACGCACATCTGGTACTTCAAGGGTGTCCCCTCGCGCCTCGGCTACCTGCTGGACATGGCGCCCAAGGACCTCGAGAAGGTCATCTACTTCGCGGCCTACATGGTCATCGATGTGGACGAGGACGCACGTCACCAGGACATGCCCGGCCTTGAGAACGAGCTCCGTCTCGAGATCAAGACGCTCGGCGACCAGCGCGACTCGCGCATCGCAGACCGCCTGAAGAAGCTCGAGGACGACCTCGTCGCCCTCGAGGAGGAAGGCGCCAAGAGCGAGCAGAAGCGTCGCACCAAGGACGCCGCTGAGAAGGAGATGAGCCAGACCCGCAAGTCCTACGACGAGCAGATCGCTCACCTCGAGCGCGTCTGGGAGGACTTCCGCAACCTCAAGGTCGGCGACCTCAAGCCCGAGGACTCCGTGTTCCACGAGCTGCAGGACCGCTTCGGCCTGTACTTCGAGGCCTACATGGGTGCCGAGGCGGTCAAGAAGCGCCTGCTGTCCTTCGACCTCGCGGCCGAGTCCGAGCTGCTCCACCACCAGATCGCGGAGGGCAAGGGTCAGAAGAAAATCCGCGCCATCAAGCGTCTGCGCGTGGTCAACTCGTTCCTCATCACCGGCAACTCGCCGGCCGCGATGGTGCTCGACGTGGTCCCGGTCATCCCGCCGGAGCTCCGCCCGATGGTGCAGCTCGACGGTGGCCGCTTCGCGACCTCCGACCTCAACGACCTCTACCGTCGTGTGATCAACCGCAACAACCGTCTGCGTCGTCTGCTCGACCTCGGGGCTCCCGAGATCATCGTCAACAACGAGAAGCGGATGCTGCAGGAGGCCGTCGACGCACTGTTCGACAACGGTCGTCGTGGTCGCCCCGTCACCGGTACCGGCAACCGTGCCCTGAAGTCCCTCAGCGACATGCTGAAGGGGAAGCAGGGTCGATTCCGTCAGAACCTGCTCGGTAAGCGCGTCGACTACTCGGGCCGTTCGGTCATCATCGTCGGCCCGCAGCTGAAGCTGCACCAGTGTGGTCTGCCCAAGCAGATGGCGCTGGAGCTCTTCAAGCCGTTCGTCATCAAGCGCCTGATCGACCTGAGCCACGCTCAGAACATCAAGGCCGCGAAGCGCATGGTCGAGCGCAGCCGTCCCGAGGTCTGGGACGTGCTGGAGGAGATCATCCGCGAGCGTCCCGTGCTGCTGAACCGTGCGCCAACGCTGCACCGTCTCGGCATCCAGGCGTTCGAGCCTCAGCTCGTCGAGGGCAAGGCCATCCAGCTGCACCCGCTCGTCTGTGCCGCGTTCAACGCGGACTTCGACGGCGACCAGATGGCTGTCCACCTCCCGCTCTCCGTCGAGGCCCAGGCCGAGGCGCGCATCCTGATGCTCGCGTCGAACAACATCCTGAAGCCGTCCGACGGCCGTCCGGTCACCCTGCCCACGCAGGACATGATCATCGGTCTCCACCACCTGACCACCCTCAAGGAGGGTGTCGAGGGTGAGGGCCGTGCCTTCTCGTCCGTCGCCGAGGCCATCCTCGCGAAGGACCAGGGCTCGCTCGACCTCAACGCCAAGGTGCGCATCCGTCTGACCGACGTGACGTTCGCCGAGGGCACGGGTCCCGAGGGCTACGAGGGTTCGGGTGTCGCGCTCGTCGAGACGACCCTCGGTCGCGCACTCTTCAACGAGGCGCTGCCGGCGGACTACCCCTACGTGGAAGACGTGGCGGACAAGGGCAAGCTGTCCTCGATCGTCAACGACCTCGCGGAGCGGTACCCGAAGACGGTCGTCGCCGCCACGCTCGACAACATCAAGGACGCCGGTTTCCACTGGGCGACGCGTTCCGGTGTGACCGTTGCGCTCAGCGACGTCCTGACCCCGCCGAACAAGCGCGAGATCGTGCAGGGCTACGAGAAGCAGGCCGCCAAGGTCCAGAGCCAGTTCGACAAGGGTCTGACCACGGATGCCGAGCGTCGTCAGGAGCTCATCAAGATCTGGACGGAGGCCACCGAGAAGGTCGCCGAGGCCATGCGCGCGAACTTCCCGGCGGACAACACCATCAACCGCATGGTGTCGTCGGGTGCTCGTGGTAACTGGCTGCAGATCCGCAACATCGCGGGTATGCGAGGCCTGGTGAACAACCCGAAGGGTGAGATCATCCCTCGCCCGATCATCTCCTCCTACCGTGAGGGCCTGTCGGTCGCGGAGTACTTCATCGCGACCCACGGTGCTCGTAAGGGTCTGGCCGACACGGCGCTCCGTACCGCCGACTCGGGATACCTCACGCGTCGTCTCGTCGACGTCTCGCAGGATGTCATCATCCGCGAAGACGACTGCGGCACGACCAAGGGTCTCGAGCTCGCGATCGCGAACGCCGACAGCTCGGGTGAGCTCGTGCGCGACCCGAACGTGGAGAACTCCGTGTTCGCCCGTTCGCTGGCCGCTGCCGCGGTCAACCCGAAGGGTGAGGTCGTCGCCGAGGCCGGCGAGGACGTCGGTGACGTGCTCATCGACAAGCTCGTCTCCGCGGGTGTCGAGAACATCAAGGTGCGCTCGGTTCTGACCTGCGAGTCGACCGTCGGTGTGTGTGCAGCCTGCTACGGCCGCTCGCTCGCCACGGGCAAGCTCGTCGACATCGGCGAGGCCGTCGGCATCATCGCGGCCCAGTCGATCGGTGAGCCCGGTACCCAGCTGACGATGCGTACCTTCCACACGGGTGGTTCGGCATCGGCGGACGACATCACGCAGGGTCTGCCCCGCGTGCAGGAGCTGTTCGAGGCTCGTACCCCCAAGGGTGCGACCCCGATCGCCGAGGCCGCCGGTCGCATCACGATCGACGAGAACGACAAGGCTCGTAAGGTCATCCTGACGCCCGACAACGGCGACGAGCCGGTCGTCTACCCGGTGCTGAAGCGTGCGGTCCTCCTCGTCGAGGACGGACAGCACGTCGAGCTCGGTCAGAAGATCCACGTCGGTGCGGTCGACCCCAAGGAGGTCCTGCGCGTGCAGGGCGTCCGCGAGGTCCAGAAGCACCTCGTCGGTGGCGTCCAGGGCGTGTACCGCTCGCAGGGTGTCCCGATCCACGACAAGCACATCGAGGTCATCGTGCGCCAGATGCTGCGGAAGGTGACCGTCGTCGACCACGGCGACACCGACCTGCTGCCCGGCGAGCTCGTCGACCGCCTGCGCTACGCCGAGCTCAACCGCTCGGCCGTGTCGGAGGGTCGTCGCACCGCATCGGCTCGCCAGGAGGTCATGGGTATCACCAAGGCGTCCCTCGCGACCGAGTCGTGGCTGTCGGCCGCTTCCTTCCAGGAGACCACGCGTGTCCTCACGCAGGCCGCCATGGAAGGCAAGAGCGACCCGCTGGTCGGCCTCAAGGAGAACGTCATCATCGGTAAGCTCATCCCGGCCGGTACCGGCCTGGCGCGCTACCGCAACGTGACGGTCGAGGCGACCGAGGAGGCGAAGGCGGAGCGTTACCCGAACCGCATCTTCGGTGAGGACGGCGCGTTCAACGAGTCCGACCTGAGCTTCGTCGACTTCGACAGCTTCAGCTCCGACGACTTCACCCCCGGTAACTACAACTAGGGCTGAANCATTCCGGGGCGAGCGAATGCCCGTTCGCCCCGGAATGGGCGAACGAATCGGGCATCGGTGAGTTGTGTGGCGGGTCTCTGCACGACATGCTGGTCCGATGAGTGATCAGCCCGAGCAGCCCACCGGCCAGTTCCAGCCGCTGGAGCCGGACGCGACCCCGGTGCAGCCAGACGTCCGCTACGGCGCTCCGGCACCCAAGCGGAAGCGCAATCCGGTCGTGATCGGCTTGAGCGTGCTCGCCGGCGTGCTGGCGATCGCGCTCATCGTCGTCATCGGGCTCCTGGTCGTCGGCCCAGGCGGCACTCCCGCAGCCGATTCGACCCGCACACCGAGCGCGACGGCGACCGCCGGCTCCACTCCTGCTCCGACCACGACGGACGCCGCCGAGACCCCTGCTGCACCGGTGCGTCCGACCGAGTGCACACAGCTCTTCCCCGCCGGCTACATCGAGTCACTGACCGCTGACGGTTTCCTCGAGTTGAATCCCGCCTGGTCGCAGCCGCTGTTGTCCGAGAGTTTCGGGTCGAACGACGAGGCCCTGGTGGCCTTGCTCACCCCGACGGACCGACTCACGTGTGACCTCACGAAGGCGAGTGGTGCCGGTGAGGTCTTCATTCTCACGAACGTGGCCCAGGTGGAGGGGGACGTCCAAGCGGCGGCGGTGGCCAGGATGTCCGAAGCCGGGTTCACCTGTTCCGAGGAGACCGGCGGGACGATGTGTTTCACGGAACGTGCCGACCCCTCAGGGAACACCGTCGGTGAGCGCCATTTCCTGCGTGACGGCACCTGGGTGGCCACCCGCTGGGCGAATGTCGCCATCACCGGTTGGACGCAGACCATCGTCTCGACGCTGTTCCCCGCCTGACACCGAACAGCGGGCTAGGCGATGCTCCAGTAGTACACGGAGGCGCCGGGGTGGATGACGGTGATCGCCTCGTCGACGGTTCGGTAGTCGGTGTCGTCGGTGTGCCCCGCGTAGTACACCTGGGTGCCGGCGTCCGTGGTCTCGACCTTGGACACGATGCCCGTGTGGTCGCGGTCGCCGCTGTTGTCCCAGTCGAACTGCACGATGTCGCCGACCTTGACCTGGTCGCGCTGGGTGTCGTCGAGGGCGGTGGCGAGCTCGGGGTGCTCCTCGACGTAGTTCATGAAGAACGTCGAGCTGACCCAGGTCTTCGAGAAGTCGAAGTCGTCGCCGGTCCCTTCGGCCCACCAGTCCTCGTCCATCGTCCACCCGCGTTCCAGCAGACTCTGGCTGGCGAAGTTCGCGCAGTCGGTGTCGACCAGTGAGCCGTATTCAGCCAGGTTGTAGTCGTTCCAGTGCGTGAACACGTAGGCCATCTGCGCGTCGACGGGGCTCGTGATGTCGTAGCTGTAGCTCAGCGCATCACCGTCGACCCGGAGATCGTCCGCGTAGACGGCGATGCCGACGTCGGCGGGGGAGAAGCCGGTGGCTGCCGGCACGGCGACGGTCACCTCGGTGCTCGTCGCCGACAGGATCCGGGCTTCCTCCTCGCCGAACACGACGCGGGTCACGCCGTCCACGTCGACACCGCTCACGGTCAGGGTGCTCCCGCCTGCGACGGATCCGGTCGTGGCGGAGATCGCGGTGACCGCCGTGGCGTTGACCGTGGAGGCAGGGACCGTGGACGTCGTCCCGTCCAGAGCCTGCGCGGCCGGCTCGGATCCGGTCGCGTCGGAGTGCTGCAGCGCGACCGGGGTGATCACCGCGGTGGCGAGGAGGAGGACGGCTCCGGCAGCGGTACCGGCGACCACGCGTCGCCCGCGCAGGGGGAGGGCGCGGTAGCGGGAGGAGAGCCGCTTGAAGGGGGAGCGGGATTCGACGTGACGGTCGTGGGGGAGTTGCTCGGGCATGGGGCCTTTCCGGGGGATGCGCCGTCGGGGGATCGGCGTCGCGGGATCGGCAGTGATCCGACAGGTGTCTGTTATCGCTCCCACTCAAGCGCGCGGAGCTGAGGAGACCGTTTCCTCCGGATATGAATCAGACCTGAATCGCGTCGACGGGAGTGCGCGAGTCCCGGCGAGCTTGCCGGGCATCGGTGCCCCGGCTTGCTACCGTGGCGAGCGGAGCGCCGTGAGGGCGCTCCTGAACTGGCTTCCGCCGAAGGAGTACGCGATGAGCACCCAGAACCCCGAGCCCGGATCGCCGACCGACCCGAGCACTCCGGCGGCTGCCCAGACCGCGGCTGGCTCCGAGCGTCCGGCGACCGCGTCCGAGCAGTCCGTGGCCGAGCGGCCCGGAGCTGAGCGGGACATCCTCTCCGAGGACACCGTGCAGCAGGACATCATCACCACGGCGGACGGCGTCGGAGCGGACCCGGTCGTCGACGACCGTCGGGTCGCCGACCGCGACGACACGGCGTCGGATGCCGGCGTGCGGGAGACCCGCCCGTACCAGCCGCATACGCCGCAGCGCGCGTACTCGAACATCGACTTCGACGACGACGACACCTCCGGTACCCCGACGTCGACGGCGACCACCCGACAGGCCGACACCGGTGCCCACCCGTACCCCGCCGCCGCATACGAGCCGGTCGCCCGCTCCGGCGCGACCGAGACCGCCACCGCAGCGGAGACCGAGCAGCAGCAGGCCTTCCCGCTGTACGTCCAGGCGCCGTCCGAGCCGGAGGTCCGCGGCAACCGCGGCTTCGGCATCCTCATCGGTCTCCTCGGCACCATCATCTTCGCCGCCCTCTACGCAGCAGCCGTCGCGGGCCTTCAGCTGGTGCTGGAAGGCGACGGCACGTTCGTCGAGAACCTCATCCAGATCGCCACGAGCTGGCCGTTCCTCATGGCCGCCGCAGGCTTCTTCCTGGCCTGGGTCGTCACGGCGACCATCGTGAACCGTTCCGGCTGGGTGCACTGGGTGCTCGGCGGCTTCATCATCGGCCTGGTCGTCTTCCTCGCGTGGGTCGGCGGGTTCCTGATCCAGGAGCGCGCGTGGACCCTCAGCGTCGACGAGATCCTCGCCGAGGTCACCGGTGTCGCCTTCACCTTCGGGCCGGTCCTCGCCTTCGTCGTCGCCCGCGAGATCCCCGTCTGGCTCGGTGGCTGGATCGCCGCCCGCGGCCGCAAGGTGCGCGAGGCGAACCTCGAGGCCCGCGCCGAGTACGAGCGCGTCCTCGAGGCCGGACCGACGACCGCCCGCTGAGCATGACCGGTGACGCGGACGGAGCGCGCGGTCCCTGGTGGATCGCCCCGTTCGCGGCGGTCACCTACGTGGCGCTCGTCGTCTGCGCGTTCGGGTTCATCAGCCTGCTGGCGGACCTCGACGTCGTGACCGACCGGGATGCCGGCCCGCTGACCGGTCCGCTCATGGTCGTGGTCGCCACGATCGTGGTCCTCTGGGCGATCATCCGTGAGACGCGCCGCACACCGCTGCGCGTCTCGGTCGGCTCCGCGGTCCTCGCGGGGCTCCTCGCCTGGCTCGCGTACGGCCTGAGCGGCGGCGTGTTCGACGCGATCGCGAGCCGGGACGGAGCGGACGCCGCCGCCTTCGCCGTGACGACACTGACCGGGCCGTTCTCGGTCACCGTCGGGGTGCTGGCGGTCGTCATCGTCCTCGCTGCCGCCGCCGTCGCGACGTCGTCGACCGGCCGACGTCCGACCCCGCGCTGGCCGTGGGAGCACGACGCGCGGTGAGCCGATGCGACGTCCGCCCCGGTTCGCGCGAGGTGCGCCTCTCGTCCCTCCCCACGAGGGCGACGGCGTAGGCGATAATCGATCCGTTGCCGTTGCCGTTGCCGTTGCCGTTGCCGTTGCCGTTGCCGTTGCCGTCGTCGGCCGACGGCGCTTGGGGAGGAACCACCGATGAGATCACCCGACCTGACCGACACCGGTCTGGATCTCGACCTCGCGGGGACCGCCGACGACGTCGTCGCGCTCGTCCAACGTGCGGTCGCCGCCTCCGGTGAGGATGCGCAGCAGACCAGGCACTACGTCGCGATCGACGGTGGGACGAGCGCGGACATCCGCCTGCGGGTCGTCTCGGTCGACGATCCGGCTCCACTGCTCGCCTTCGCGATCACGACCGCCCCGTCCGCACGGGGAACGGCCGCCGCGACGTTCATCATGCAGCACGGCGTCCAGAAGCGCCGGCGTCAGCGCTCGTTGCTCGGACAGGAGCCGTTCCTGACCTTCCTGCGCGCGCTCGCCGAGCTGGTGAGCGAGTCCGATCCTGACGCCTCGGCCACTCTGCGCGTGCACGGTGCTCGGACCGTCCTCGCTCCGCGTCCCGCAGCGGCGCCGACGAGCGCAGAAGCGTCTCCTGCAGGTGCGCCCACATACGTCCCCGTCACGGACGGACCGGTCGCCCCGGGATGGGGTCCGATGACCGCCGATGCGCCGACACCGTCCCCTGCCGTCTCGACACCGACGTCCGCCGAGCCGGCTCCGGTCTTCGAGGCTCCGGCGGTCCAGGTGTCGGCTCCTGAGCGTGCCGTTCCCGAGACTCCGGTCCCTGGGGCCCCGGCTCCCGCAGCTCCGGCTCCCGAACCGACGTGGGCTCCCGCGGGCTCCGCGCATGAAGGGACCCCGGTCGTCGTCACGCCACCTGCTGCCGAGCCGCAGTTCCGCGAGCCGCCGGTCGCACCCGCTCAGACACGCGCCCCGGCCGCATCGACGTCCTCGGTCCCACCGGAGCTGCAGATCACCGTTCCCCCGGGACTGTTCGCCGGTGCACCGGCATCCCCGGGTGCGCCGGAGCCGAACGCGCCGGCGCCGGCGCGGCCGGTGGCGGACGCCGTGATCCCGACGCCGGAAGCAGATCTCGGTGCCACCGTCGTCTCGGCGTCGCTGCGAGCCGGGGACTTCGCGCTCGAGCTGCCCGACGGCGAGCGCATCCCGCTCCGCGGGCCGATCCTGCTCGGACGCAACCCTGCGGCGCGGCCGGAACAGCCCGACGCCGAGCTGCGCTCGCTCGTCGACCCGCGCATGTCCGTCTCGAAGACGCACACGGTCGTCGTACCCGGACGACGGTCGCTCCGCGTGACGGACCTGCACTCCACGAACGGCACGACGATCACGGACGCGTCCGGCGCGGTCACCGTCTGCCAGCCAGGCGAGGCCTACGTCGCGGAAGCCGGTTCGACCATCGGGATCGGCGAGTTCCCGATCCGCGTCGTCGTCGGCTGAGAACGTCGTCGGGCATGGGGAGTGCTCCCCATCGTCGCCTCCCGAGCTCTCGGATACGCTGGTGGCCGGCGGGGCGAAACCCGCTGTCGGTGACCGTCAAACGGTCGCCGGTTCCGTGACGACCCAAGGGGAACTATGGCCGGGGATCAGCTCAGAGTCGACGTCGACACCATTCGGACGATCGCGTCCGGACTGGAGACGAGCGGTTACGCCCTCCCGACCGAGGTGGCCGTCGACCTGAGTGGAAGCTCCAGCTCGACTGTCTCAGGCGCCGCCGAGAGTTTCGCCATGTGGGCGACCGTGCAGACGATGCTCGCGTCGGGTCAGATCACGAACGCCGCGCAGATCGCCAGGGACGCCGCGGCCACGTGGCAGGAGACCGAGGCACTGATGGCAGAAGGAGCCAACTGATGGGGAACTGGACGAGGGAGGATCCGGGACTCTTCGACGCCGGATCGCTCGGAACGGCCGCGACCGGCCTGCAGACCGTGGAGACGGCCCTCGGCGAGGCTCGGACGGCCGCGACCAACGCGCAGGCGGGTGTGACGCCCGAGGTGTGGGGCGGGGATGCTTCGACCACGTGGATCGCTTCGCTCGACACCCCGGCCGCGACGATCGATGCGGTCACCACCGCCCTGAGCGCAGCTCGGACGGCCATCGGCGCGTATTCCGAGACCGTATCCGGAATCGCCACGCGTGCGACGTCGGTGAAGCAGACCATGTTCGAGTCGAACCAGGTCATCAACCGCCAATACGCGGACCCCGCAGGTGGCCCGACTCCGGAGCAGGCGCAGCACCGCCAGCTGCAGGAGCAGGCGGCGATGGGCGACCTCACGCTGGCCCGCAACGCGCTCGAGGGGTTGGCCGATGAGCGCACCCTGGCTGACAGCACTCTGGTGCTCGCATTGACCCCACCGAACGCGACCGCCTGGGAGGCACAGCGTCAGGCACTCGCCGCCATCGGCATCACCGACTCCGGCTCGCTGACGCCGACCGCAGTGGCACAGGCGATGGCCGAGCTCGGGAACCAGATCGCCTCCGGCGACTATTCCGAGGCGGACGTCTCGAACCTGCAGACGCTCTACGACCTGTACGGCAAGAACCCGCAGGTGATGGCGCAGATGAACCTCGCCATGGGTGGCGAGAACGTCGTGAGCCTGGTCGACGAGCTGGGCCGTGGCGCGTTCGACGGCAGCATCCCGGCCGCCGCAGCTCTCGCGTTGGCGCAGAGCGTGCGTGGCGGCCTGTCGGTCGGCTCGGAACGCTGGTCGCCCCTGACCGGTCAGACCTTCGCCGAAGAGATGATGGCGAACGCCAGCACGACCGTCGGCGGTGACCCCGCGGCGATCGGCTTCCTGTTCGGCGACCCGACGAACGCCCCGATCGGTGTCACCACCACGCTCGCGCTCGCCGACATGATCGATCAGGAGGAGCGCGGGAACTACCACATTTGGCAGGACGGCTCGCCCATGCCGGGTGGCACGACGCTCGCGTTGCTCGAGGAGGAGCAGACCGGTCTCTCCGGTCTCCGGGTCGTCGACCTCGCCGGCCGTGTGCTCGACACGCTGGGTCAATACCCGGACGAGGCGCTCGACTGGCTGACGAGCACTGAGGCGGACGGCGTCACGGGTGAAGGGACGCTCGGTGAGAACCGGGTCGATTACTGGTACGGCGAGCGCGACTGGTCGACGTATGACCAGTTCGAGGGCCCGGCCGGCCTCTGGGCAGGCGCCCAGAACGCCACCGGTGGGCCGGCGGACGGGAGTGGTGCTTACTCCCCGGAAGTGTGGGGGCGTGCCGCGACGTTGACTCACGACGTGATGAACGCGCTGGCCGGCAACGACCAGTTCCTCACTGAGAACATCAGCGAGATCGCGTCGATCAAGATGGTCGCCGCCCTGACACCGCAGATCCCGGGCTTCGTCGAGGATCCGCTGAACGCGGAGGGCGATGACGGCGGCTCGACGCTGGTGTCGCAAGTGTTCGGCACGGGAGATCCGAGAGAGTACGCCCGCGTCTCGAAGTCGGTCCTCGCCGAAATCTTCGGAGCGGTCGGTGACCACCCCGCCGGTGCGGAGGCGCTGCGGGACGTGGTGTCGAGCTACCAGGTCGCTCTCACGGAGGCCGCTTCGGCGGAGAACGCGTCCGTGCCCGGCCTCACGCAGCGTGTCGTCGTCCTCCAAGGCTTGCTCGACGGCGCGGCGGACGGCGCTGCACTCGGCGAGGCCACCCGCCAGGACGAGGCCATCGAGGCGGCACTCGGGATGCTCTCCGACGCCATCGGTCTCATCCCCGTGCCTGGACTCGGCGGTGCCGCGGACATCGCACAGGGCTATGTGCTCGGACAACTGATCGGTGCCGCCGAGGCACATGACGTCGCCGCGTTCGCGAACAACCACGCGACCCTGGCCGAGGAACTCGGTGGGGAGGCGGCCGACAACCGGCAGGCGATCCGGATCATGGTCGCTCAGATCGTGTGGGAATCACAGCGCCCGGAAGGCGTGCCCGACCCGTCCGGACTCGATACGGAGGCGCTCGAGGACTGGTTCCAGGAGAACGAGACGAAGATCAATGCGGCGCTCGATTCGCAGGACGGCGGGTTCAAGATCGACGGCTTCGCCAGCCGCTACAGCGACGCCTATCGCGGGGCCGGCGGACCGGAGGATCCGGAGTGACGATTCGATTGCGCCTGACTGCTGTCGGAGGACTCACCGCCATCCTCATCGCGCTGACCGGGTGCACACCGACCGCGCCATCGACGTCCGGACAACCGTTCCCGGATGTCGTCTGGGCTGACGGAGAGCCTTCGGGCGAATTCGAACAGGATGCTTGGGTTCAAGCGGCTCGGTCGGCGCTGACCGCCCTCGCTGTGGCACAGAACCGCAACGACTTCGAATTGCCGGAGCTGGTCGAATCCACGACGTACGAGGTGCGGTCGGCCGCCTGGCGCGGCGCGCGGGATCGTGTCGAGGCCGGAGAGCGGACCGACGTGCACCCCGGACCGCAGCCGCTGGAACCGCAGAGCGTCGAGGTGTCGGCGGACGGTCGAAGTGCGAGCGTCCAGGCATGCGTCGCGCTCGACTGGTCGTCGCCCCAGGGCACTCCTCCGGAATCCTTCGACACGGCCGGAGCGGAGTACCGCCTCGAGCGCACCGAGGACGGCCGGACCGTCCTCGACGCCATCGTCGGCTTGCCGAACCTCGACTGCGCGACTGCTGATCCCGCCGTCGGGCTGTTCGATCCGGCCCCGAAGGAGTCTTCTGTGACGGATGTCGATCAGATCGTCCGCCCACAGACCGACTGATCTGGTCGGACGTCGGACACGGCGCACTCCGGATCCTGGCTCGCTCCGTCGTCGCTAGGCTGATCGAGGTCGCGTCGAGCGGCCCGCACTTCCAAGGGGATCCTGCATGCGCATCAAGCTGACGTTGACCAGGCCGTCGGGGTCGTCCGCCGACATCGTCGTGACGACGGACGCGGCGGCGAGCATCGCCGAGGTCGCGTCGACCATCGCGCGCGTCGACCCGCAGGGGCCCGATTCCGCGAACGCCGACTTCACGCTGCACGCGCGTCTGCCGGGCTCGACCGAGACCCTGCCGCTCCCGCCGGAGGCTCCCATCGGCGAGGCGTGGGTCGGTTCGGGTGCCGTCATCGAGCTCGCCGACGCGGGTGTGTATTATTCCGCGGCGCGCACCGGCCAGGCGCCTGCCGTCGCCGTCGTGCGGGTCCTCTCCGGCGACGACGCCGGCCGTGAGTTCACCCTGCCGGCCGGCAGCTGGACCATCGGTCGCGAGGCGAGCTGCGACATCGTCCTCGACGATCCGCTCGTCTCGAAGCGTCACGCACGCCTCGAGGTCGGCGGCGAGATCGAACTCGTCGACCTCGGCGCGGCCAACGGCATCGTCGTCGACGGCGGCATCGTCCCACGACTCAAGGTCATCGAGCCGGAGCGCGTGCTCATCGGCGACACTGAGGTCGAGATCGGCTTCGCCGGGACCGTCGGTCGCGCGGGCGTCGTCCCGAAGGCCGGACCGGTGTACTTCAACCGCTCGCCGCGCGTCGAACAGCGCTACGCGGGGGAGACCTTCCCCGCCCCCGAGCCGCCGACCGAGCGCGAGAACCAGCCGTTCCCGCTCCTCGGCATGCTCACGCCCATGCTCCTCGGTGGCGCGATGTACTTCTTCACGAAGAACCCGCTGTCGCTCATCTTCATCGCCATGACGCCGCTCATGCTCATCGGCAATTACTTCACCGGTCGCGGGCGCAACAAGCGCAAGCTCAAGCAGCAGATCAAGATCTTCGACGAACGGCTCGAGTCCCTCGGGAAGCAGCTCGCGGCCGAGCGGGAGATCGAGCACGACGTCCGCATGCGTGAGGCACCGTCCACCTCGGAGGCGCTCAAGCACGCGCTCACGCGGGGGCCGCTGCTGTGGACCAGGCGCCCGGAGCACTGGTCCTTCCTGAACCTCCGGCTCGGCGTCGGCACGATGCCGTCGCGCAACGAGGTCTCGGCGAAGGCCCGCGACAGCTTCCTGCCGGAGTTCCAGGAACGACTCGAGCAGCTCAAGGACCAGTACGCCACCGTCGCCGACGTGCCGATCATCGACAACCTCTACGACGCCGGCGCGCTCGGCATCGCCGGTTCACCGCAGACCGCCGGGGGAGCCGTGAACGGCATCCTCGTCCAGCTCACCGCCCTCCACTCGCCGGCCGAGGTCGTCGTCTCGGCGATCGTCTCGCCCGCGTGGTCGAACGCCCTCTCGTGGGTCAAGTGGCTCCCGCACGCGTCGTCGCCAAACAGCCCGCTCGACGTCGGTCACCTCGCCGACAGCGTGTCGAGCGGCAACCTACTGCTGGCCGCGATCGAGGAACTCGTCCAGACCCGCCTGCAGGCGGCCCGGGCCGGCGACGCCCGACGCGGAGCCATCTCCGAGAAGCAGGCGGCGCAGGAGCGCGGCGCGGAGATCGGGACCAAGAGCTCCAATGACACCGGCACGAAGTCCCCGATCCCCGCGATCGTCCTGCTCATCTCCGACGACGTCGGCGTCGACCGCGCACGCCTCGTCCAGCTCGCCGAGATCGCGGCGGACGCGGGTGTCTTCCCGATCTGGATCGCCGACGACGTCGTCTCACTCCCCGCCGCCTGCCGCACCTTCCTGCAGGTCCCGGAGTCCGGGGCCGGCGTGGACGCACCGGCGACGGTCGGCATGGTCCGCCTCGGCTACTCCGTCGACGACGCGCGCCCGGAGTTCGTCGACCCGGTGACGGCCCTCGATTACGCGCGACGCATGGCGTCCGTGATCGACGCCGGTGCCCTCGTCGAGGACTCGAGCGACCTCCCGCGGTCGGTGTCCATGGTGACGCTGCTCGGCCCGGAGCTCACGACCTCGAGCGACGCCGTGGTCGACCGCTGGCGACAGAACTCCTCGATCCACGACCGCACGCCCGGCCTCCCGCCGAAGCCTCGCCGGGCCGGCCAGCTGCGCGCGACCGTCGGATCGGGCGGTGTCGACGCCATGCACCTCGACCTCCGCGCCCAGGGCCCCCATGCCCTCGTCGGCGGGACGACGGGTGCCGGTAAGAGCGAGTTCCTCCAGGCCTGGGTGCTCGGGATGGCGGCCGAGTACAGCCCCGACCGCGTCTCGTTCCTCTTCGTCGACTACAAGGGCGGCTCGGCCTTCGCGGACTGCGTGACCCTCCCGCACTGCGTCGGACTCGTCACCGACCTCAGCCCGCACCTCGTCCGGCGGGCGCTCACGAGCCTCCGCGCCGAGCTGCACTTCCGCGAGCACCTGCTCAACCGGAAGAAGGCCAAGGACCTCCTCGAGCTCGAGAAGCGGGGCGACCCGGACTCGCCGCCCGCCCTCGTCCTCGTCATCGACGAGTTCGCGGCCCTCGTCGGCGAGGTCCCGGAGTTCGTCGACGGCGTCGTCGACATCGCCCAGCGTGGTCGCTCGCTCGGGATCCACCTCATCATGGCGACCCAGCGGCCTGCCGGCGTCATCAAGGACAACCTGCGCGCCAACACCAACCTCCGCGTCGCGCTGCGCATGGCCGACGAGTCCGACAGCCAGGACGTGGTCGGGGTCAAGGACGCGGCGCACTTCGATCCGGGTGTCCCCGGGCGAGGCATCGCGAAGACCGGTCCCGGCCGCCTGAGCATCTTCCAGTCCGGCTATGCGGGCGGCTGGACGAGCGACGAGCCCAAGCGCTCCGACATCGAGGTCCGGGAGCTGCGCTTCGGCGGTGAGACGCGCTGGGAGGAGCCCCGCGCTGCCGACGCCGAGGAGGAGCGCGACCTCGGCCCCACCGACCAGCAGCGGCTCGTCGCGAGCATCATCGCCGCAGCCGACCGGGCATCGATCCCGGCGCCACGACGGCCCTGGCTCGACGAGCTGGCGCCCGTCTACGACCTCAGCAAGCTCCGTCAGCGGTCCGACGCCGAACTGCTCATCGGTGTCGCCGACCTCCCGGACTCGCAGGAGCAGCGCCCGGTCTACTTCCGGCCGGACGTCGACGGCCACATCGCCGTGTTCGGCACCGGCGGATCGGGCAAGAGCACGGTCCTGCGCACCCTCGCCACGGCGGCTGGCATCACGCCGCGTGGCGGTCCGGTCGAGGTGTACGGCCTCGACTTCGGCGCGGGCAGCCTCCGCATGCTGGAGGCCTTGCCGCACGTCGGCTCGATCATCCCCGGCGACGACCAGGAGCGCGTCATCCGACTGCTCCGCCGGATCAAGGAGATCGTCGACGAGCGCAGCGTCCGGTACGCCGAGGCGAACGCGTCCTCGATCACCGACTATCGCCGCGTCTCGGGTCGCAACGACGAGCGCCGCATCCTGTTGCTCGTCGACGGCTTCCAGTCCTTCCGGCAGGAGTACGAGACGACGCTCGGCCTGTCCTCCTGGTACACGCTGTTCCAGCAGCTCATCACCGACGGCCGGCAGCTCGGCGTGAACATCGCGTTCTCGGCCGACCGCCCGGGCTCCGTCCCGACGAACATCAGCTCCGGTGTGCAGCGACGCGTGGTGCTGCGCCTCGCGGACGAGACCGGCTACCAGCTCCTCGGCGTGCCCAAGGACATCCTCGGCCCCGAGTCGCCCGCCGGCCGGGCGATCGTCGACGGACTCGAGGTCCAGGTCGCGATCCTCGGTGGTTCTCCGGTGCTGTCGGACCAGTCGGTCGCGACGGTCCGGCTCGCGGAGGCCATGTCCCGTGCGGGAGCCACGATCACGGCCCCGCCGATCGGCGCACTGCCGAAGGAGATCGAGGCGCGCGAACTGCCCGAGCGGGTCGGCGACCGCCCCGTACTCGGCATCGGCGACGCCGACCTCGCACCGATCGGGTTCGACCCGACCGGCGCGTTCCTCGTCGGCGGCCCTCCCGGCAGCGGTCGGACGAACGCCGTCGCATCCCTGGTCGGTGCCATGCGACGTTTCGATCCGGCGACGCGCTTCGTCTACTTCGGCTCCAAGCGCTCGGAACTGCTGCGGGAGCTTCGCTTCGACGAGTCGGCCGTCACCCCCGAGACGATCGCCGAGCAGGCGAAGGCGCTGTCCGCGGCGATCGCGGCCGAGACGGTGACCGGCCGGACGGTCGTCGTCATCGAGACGCTGTCGGACTACCTCAACGGCATCGCCGACCCACCGCTCGTGGAGCTCATCAAGGCCATCAAGCGCAGCGACCATCTCGTGATCGCCGAGAACGAGGTGTCGGGCTGGTCGTCGTCCTGGCCGCTCATGGGCGAGATCAAGAGCGCCAGGCGGGGCATCCTGTTGCAGCCGGAGCAGATGGAGGGCGACCTCGTCCTCCGGACGACCTTCCCCCGGCTCGCACGCAAGGACTTCCCGCAGGGGCGCGGAATGTACGCGAACCGCGGTGCGCTGTCGCGCGTGCAGCTGCCGATCGCGCCCGAGTTCCCCGTCTCCTGAGCGGCGTCGTCCCCGGATGGGGACTGCATGGGGAGTGCTCCCCATGTGCTCCCGCGAGGCGTTGTGGTTACATGATGAAGGCACCGACGGTGCCGGTGACCACAACGAAGGAGCAAGACTCATGGCCAACATCAACGTCAACTACAGCGAGATCAAGCAGGCCGCCGTCAACCTGACGACGGGTAAGGGCGAGGTCGAGACCACGCTCACCCGCCTCCAGACCCTCATCAACAACCTCGTGTCCTCCGGGTTCCAGACCGACACCGCGTCCGGCACCTTCAACGAGACCTACACGGCCTTCACGCAGAGCGCGACGGTCACGATTCAGCACCTCGACAAGCTGTCGGGCTACCTCAACAACGCCGTGACCACGCTCGAGCAGACCGACGCAGCTCTCGCTGCCGGCGCCGGCCAGTAGTCACCACCGTCGGCTTCGCTCTGCGCGCCCTCCCGACCAGGTGTCGGTGAGGGCGCGCGGGTTTTCCGGCGAAGGCGACCCACGGCGACAGCGACGCAGCACCACGCGACGAGGAGCGAGCAGTGTACGGCGACACCCAACAGATCCGCCTCCGCGCGACGGAGCTACGAACGCTCGCGACCGAGGTCCGTAGCCGTGCCGGAGACCTCCGCTCGGCCGCCGAGCTCGCGTGGACCTCCACCGCGGCGGAGACCTTCATCGAGCAGCTCGGCACCCGGGCGGTCTCGCTCGAGAACTCGGCGACGCAGCTCGACGACGCGGCCGACAAGCTCGACGCGCACGCGACCGCCGTCGAGCACGTGAAGCAGCTCATCGAGGACGCAGCCCGTTGGGTGGGCGACCGCTGGAACGACGCCGTGAACCTCGTCTCCGGCGCGGTCGAGACCGTCAAGGACGGCGCCGCGAAGGTCTTCGAGTTCTTCGGCCAGGAGGTCCCGGACTTCCTCGTGCACCA
Organism: Plantibacter sp. CFBP 8804; assembly: GCF_014841225.1. Taxonomy (NCBI): domain Bacteria; kingdom Bacillati; phylum Actinomycetota; class Actinomycetes; order Micrococcales; family Microbacteriaceae; genus Plantibacter; species Plantibacter sp. CFBP 8804. Next base: position 20,249 of record NZ_JACYTU010000003.1, on the reverse strand, counting down.
GGCCAAGGACATCGTCGCCTCCACGCCATCGCTTCCGACACCCGGTGACCGCAGCTGGCTGGACCTGGCAGACCTCTACCGCAGCCGAGGATGGACCCCCTGATGCCCATGACCCGTACCCGCCCGGCTCCGGCCACGGCAGCCTTCCTGCTGACCGCGGACGAACTCCACGTCCTGGAGCACCGCACCCCGCACATCGTGCTGCCGCCCGCCTTCCACACCGAATGGGGTTCGGACGTGTCGCCCGCTGACGTCCGTGAGCGCGAGCAGCGAGCCGTCGCGCGGCTCCGGGAGCGGCGACTCCTCGCCCGCGGCGACGACAGCCTCCCGGACGACCTCACCGCTGACGTCGATCCCGATTTCGCCGCCTTCCTGTCGATGCCGCAGTTCGCGACGGCGGCCGTCGACGCCTCCTGCTGGACCCTCGACCGGACGGCGATCCAGTCCGTCTCCGTGATCGGCGCGCACGCCCTGGCGCTGTTGCGGACGCAGCGGGTCGACCACTCGGACGCGTCCGTCGCCGAGCACGGCACGGCCGCGCGCGACGAGGACGCCGTCGAGATCCGCGCCTTCGACACCGCCGGGCTGGCCCAGCAACTCCTGCGACCCCTCTCCGCGCTCCACGACGTCCCCGACGCGCGGGGTCGTTCGACCGACGTGGTCGTCCTCCCGCTCGCGGACGCCGAGGCGCTCGTCCTCGCGCTCCGCCAGGACCGACCGGACGTCGTCGGCGCGGTCGTCGAACAGCTCCACAGCCCGCAGGCCGCAGTGCTCCTCGGCGGCGTCGCCCAGCGGATCGACGGCGGCTTCCGGCTCGACGCACTCTCCCGGAGCGGGGAGCCCATGAGACGTTGGACGGACACGTGGCTCCGTGGTGCCGACGGCTGGGTCGCCGTGGCGGTCGACACTCCGGACGTCGAAGCGGCGGGTATGGACCCGTCCACCGTCGCCGAGGGGACCCGGGTCTCGCTCCGGGCCGTCCGTCGCGCGGACATCGTCGCCGAGGTGTTGGCGATCGCCGCGACCATCCAGGGAGCACGGGCATGAGCGGCATCACGGTCTCCGGTGGAGCCGGCGGCGTCGGCGCGAGGCTCGACGACATGCGACTGCAGGCGCAGCAACTCGCCACGTTGTCGACCGAGCTGATCGGGCGTTCGGGCACGGCCGCTGCGAAAGCGGTCGACGGCGACCTGCTCGAATCCATGATCCTGTCGCCGGTGACGGGGGCGGCTGCGGAAGGCGCCATCGTCCTCGCCTCCGGTTCCCTGCTCCTCGTGGCGACCGAGACCGGCGTCTCCGCCGTCTTCCTCGAGGGCGCCGTGGTCGCCTACGAGACCGCCGACCAGCTGATCGCCGCAGCGACCGTCGCACTCCACAACGGGGTCGCCTTCGTCATCGGCGTCCTCGCGGTGCCGGTCGGCCTCGTCGCAGCGGCGGGCGTGGCGGTGGTGGGCGGGGCGTGGATGCTCACCGTGGCAGGCGTCAACGTCGTCGTCGAGGGTGTCGACTCGCTCGTCGAGGGCGCCCAGCAGACGCTGGACCAGATCGGCGACAACCCCTGGCTGCTGCTCTCGCCGGCCGGCGTCGCGGGACTGTTCACCGCCAACTCGATCGCCGCCTACTCACCGCAGGAGGTCATCGACCGGACCGCCGCGACGTATGCGGACGCACTCGCGAGACTGCAGGAACTCGCTCCGATCGCAGGTCAGGCGGCCAACGAATGGTTGGGCGACAACGCGTGGATCGAGGACATCCTCACGGACGGCGCCCCAGGCCTGCTGACCGGCCTCACCTTCCTCCCCGGGCTGTTGCCCGGCTTCAACGGACTCATGTCGGTCGTCACCGGCCAGGGCTGGCCGCCGCTCACCTATGAGCAGGCGATCGACGCCATCGCCACCGGTGGCGGCCGGTTCGGCCTCTTCGACGACGGGCAGGGCGGCCTCGCCATGGATCCCGACGACCCCTCACAGCCGCTCGCCGTGCCTCGGGACCGAACCGTCACCGACCTCGGCGACCTCCTGCAGGGTTCGGCGGACATCGACAAGGGTGAGGACGAGCTCAGCAACATCCGCGTGATCCAGTCGGCCGGACCGCCGCCGAGCTGGATCGTGCAGATCCCGAGCACGCAGGTCTGGGATCCGCACGGTGGCGCGATCTCGAACGACCTCACCTCGGACATCGCTGCCATGCAGGGTGAACAGACGGCGCTCGGACAGGCGGTGAAGGACGCGATGGCCGCCGCCGGCATCCCTCCGACGGACCCGGTGATGCTCGAGGGCTTCAGCCTCGGCGGGATCACCGCCGGGTCGTTGGCCTCGGACCCGGACTTCGGCTACAACGTCACGCACGTCGTCACGGCGGGCTCGCCGATCGCACGGTTCGACATCCCCGACGACGTGCAGGTCCTCTCGATGGAGTTCAACGAGGATCCGGTCGCCCGGCTCGACGGACAGGGGAACCCGGACTCGGCCAACTGGACGACGGTCCAGGGTGACGCCCCGCGACTGGGCGGCGTCAACCCGGAACAGCAGGATCCGGGGATCGCGAGTGCCCACAACGCGCAGCGGTACGAGATGATGGCGGACGAGACGTCGTCGTCGGGAGACCCGAGCGTCGACGCCTACCTGGACTCGGCGAGCGGCTTCTTCAGCGGTGATCAACAGGTGACCGACTACAGTCCTACGCGGAGATGATCGACCGCGGCCCGACACCGGGTCGCCCGTCCACAGCCCGTTCCCGACCGTGAGGCCTTCCATGCGCATCAGCACCATCGTCCGATCCGGCGCCGTGTCGGTCGTCCTGTTGGGGCTCCTCACCGCCTGCGGGACCGCAGCGCCGACGGCGCAACGCACCCCGGCCCGCACCTCGGACCGGACGCTGGCCGCCGTCGAGGAAGCGGTCGCCGAGATCCCCGGGGCCGACTTCACGGCCGCCCGCGCCTGGGACGGCACGACGGCGTACGTCACCGCGACGCTCTCGGCGACCGACGCCTTCACCGGCGACCCCGGTGCCCTCGTGGACTACTCCCTCGCGCAGCTCGCGTCCCAGGACGAGGTCGACCGCGGGCGCTTCGTGCGATTCGCCTTCGACGCCCCCGGGCAGACCGTCGAGTCGACGATCGCCATCCTCGCGACGCTGGACATCGCCTCCGAGCAGTACGCCGGTGGCGATTCCGTGGAGCTCTCGAGCTCCGACCTCGACGCGAGGTACGGAAGCTGGCCGGGCGAGGTACCGACCCTCCCCGCCGCGTTGGGCGGTGCGGGATGACGACGATCGAGACCGCGCGGTCCACGCACACCCTGCGCAGCGAGGGCCGGACCGACACCGGGCTGGTCCGACGCCTGAACGAGGACGCGTTCTACGCCGGCGCGCCCGCCTTCGTGGTCGCCGACGGCATGGGCGGGCACGAACGCGGCGAGGTCGCGAGCCGTGAGGTCGCGGCGGCGCTCGAACGCGGCATCCCGATCGGCATGCCGACGACGACCGAGGCGGTCGTGACCACGATCGTCGCCGCCAACGCGGTCATCCGCAGCATCCCCACGCCGAACGGGGTCATCGGCACGACCGTCGCGGGCCTCGCGCTCGTGGCGCTGTCGCCGCAGACCGACCTCCACTGGATGGTGTTCAACGTGGGGGACTCCCGGGTCTACACCTGGGCCGACGGCGCACTCCGTCGGATCACCGTCGACCACTCGGCCGTCCAGGAACTCGTCGACGCCGGCTCCATCACGGAGGCGGAGGCGCGCGAACACCCCGACCGCAACATCGTGACGAAGGCGATCGGCGTCGAGGCCGGCATCGACCCGGACGTCTGGCTCCTCCCCGTCGCCGGGCGGCAGCGCTTCCTGCTGTGTTCGGACGGGCTCACCGGTGAGCTGTCCGACGAACGGATCGCCGAGGTCCTGTCGCAGGGCTTCGAGGGAGCCGCAGACCGCCTCGTGGAGCTCGCGCTGGCCGCCGGCGGACGGGACAACGTGACCGCGCTCGTCGTCGACGTCGTGTCGACCTCGCTGATGTCCAGCGGCCCCGGCTACGATGACGCGGGTGGTCTCGGGTATCTTGAAGAGACGATGCCGCGAGGCTAGAGGAGTGGCCGTGTACTCGTACGAAATGGAACCGGCCGAGGTCCGCCGTTGGCTCGCTGTGGCGGGGCCCGGCAGACTGGTGCTGGTCGACGCCCAGGGAGACGACACCGCCGCTGCCGCATTCGCCGCGGACCTCCCGGGCGACGCGTCGCTGTCGCTGATCGTCGACCGCCTCGCGGCCGGCGGTCTCTCGAACACGCCCGCGTTCGCCGCGGCCGTCTGGGACGGATCGGGCGCGACGGTCATCGTGCGCGGGCTCGCGGCCGCCGTCGTGACGAGCGCCGCCGGGACCGAGACGGTCCTGGGCGCCCGCGCGACCACCTGGGTCGAGGAACACCACGCCGACGCGGTGAGCGTCACGCTCCGGAGCGACCAGCCGAACCCGTCCGGCGTGCGCCTCCCGCTCGGGTCGGGAGCCGTCTGGACGACCTCCATCACGGCGACCCTCGACGAGGAGGCCACGGCTTCCCTCGCCACTCCGACCACCGACGAGCGCCGGCCGACCGAGTCGTCCACGAGCACGCCGACCGCGGCGGAGCAGCTCGCGGCCCCGCCCGTCCCGGCCCCCGCCGAGCCCGCTGCATCCGCGGCGACCTCGGACGATGCGGACGACGAGACGGACGGCGACGAGGCGACCCCGGTTGCGCACGTCGAGCCCGTTCAGCCGCTCCACGTCGTGCCGTCCGTCTCCGACACCCAGTTCTTCCACGACGAGGACGACCCGGACGAGACCCCGTCGACCCCGGAGGAGCCCGTCGACGAGGGTTACGACTTCCTGTTCGGCCAGACCGTGCTCCGTCCGGTCGGTGCGGCGGCGGTCGACGAGGCGGGCGACGCCGAACGCGCGGCGGCCGAGGCGTCGGCGCACCAGCAGGCGGCAGCCACCGCGGTCGCCGCACCGGAACCCGCGGCAGCCGGACCATCGGACCTCGGCGACCACGACGGCCACACGATCCTCGCCGAGGATCTCGCCGCGCTGCGTGCGCGTCGCGCGGCCGAGACCCCGCCCGCACGGTCGTCCACCCCGTCGGCCACGCCGCTCACCTACCTCGAGCTCCCCGGCGGGACTCGCCAGTCGCTCGCCTCGCCCGTCGTGCTCGGCCGGGCGCCGAGCGTCTCGCAGGTCCCGGCGTCGGTCGTCCCGACACTCGTCACGCTCACGGGAGACGACATCTCGCGGAGCCACGTGCGCGTCGCGGTCGAGGGCGGCACGGTCGTCGTCACCGACCTCCACTCGCGGAACGGCACGCAGGTCGTCCTGCCCGGTCAGGCGCCGCAGTCCCTGCGACCGGGGGAGCCGACACCGGTGATCGTCGGGACCGTCATCGACCTCGGCGGCGGCGTCGCGCTGCGCGTCCGAGAGGGCTGACGTGCGCCGCTCACCTTCGCAACCGCCGGCCATCCCCGGGCTGCGGTTCGAACGACAGCTCGGAGCCGGTGGGTTCTCCGACGTCTTCCTGTACGAGCAGCAGTTGCCGCGGCGTCAGGTCGCCGTCAAGGTGCTTCTCGCCGAGCACCTCAGTGAGCAGACCCGCGAGGCCTTCGTCGCCGAGGCGAACCTCATGGCGCAGCTCTCGGCGCACCCGTACATCGTCACGATCTACACGGCGGACGTCGCCCCGGACGGCCGACCGTACCTCGCGATGGAGTACTGCGCGGGGCCGAGCCTCGCAGAGCAGGCGAAGCTGCGGCGGTTCGCCGTCGCCGACGCGCTGCGGACCGGCGTCCGCCTGGCCAGTGCGGTGGCGACCGCACACGCCGCCGGCATCCTCCACCGCGACATCAAGCCGGCCAACGTGCTCACGAACGCGTACGGTTGGCCGGCGCTGACCGACTTCGGCATCTCGCAGGCCGTCGAACTCGAGGTGCCGTCGACGCCCGGCCCCGGGCGGCCGGGCGACGTCGGCTCGACAGGCGCCTCGGGTACCCAGACGGTGGGTCTCTCCATCCCCTGGTCACCGCCCGAGATGTTCGAGGACGAGCCGCATCCCGACGTCCGATCCGACGTCTTCTCCCTGGCCGCGACGGTCTACACGCTGCTCGCCGGACGCACGCCGTTCGAGATTCCCGGGCAGTCGAACGGTGCGGCCGACCTCATCAGCCGGATCGAGCGCGGGACCGTCACCCCGCTCGGGCGCGACGACGCACCGGCGTCCCTCGTCGCGACGCTGCAGAAGGGCCTCGCGAAGGACCGCGCCAACCGTTTCGAGAGCGCCGTCGACTTCGCGCGGGCGCTGCAGCGTGTCGAGATGGAGCTGGCCTACGCGCCGACGCCCATCGACATCCCGAACCTCGTACAGCCGCAGTCGCAGGCCCCCCGACCGGACACGTCCAGCAGCGCGTCGGACGAGACGCGGGTCCGGCAGGTCCCGACGGTCGAGGCCCAGCCCCGACCCGGCGTGCCGAGTGTGCAGCCGTCCATCGGAGACGAGACGGTCGTGCGCTCGGCCGGACCGCTCGTCCAACCGATCCAGCCGTCGGCGCCGATCACCGTCGGAGCGGCCTCGGTGCCCTCCGAGACGATCCGCCGCGACCGCCTCGAGACCGCGGCTGCAGTTCCCACGGAGGATCCCGATGCCGACGCCGCCGGACGGGCCAGACGTCGCCGACTGACCCGCCTCCTCGTCGCGGGCGGCGTCGCGGTGCTTGCGGTCGGCGGTATCGCGGCCGGGATCATCTGGCAGGGCGCCGCCGCCGACCCGAAGCCGACGGCCGCGGCGACCGGGGCGCCCATCCAACTGAGCGACGTCCCCTCGCCGAAGCCGTTCGGGGTGAACATCAGCGAGGACGGCAGCGTCGTGACGTTCATCTGGGACAACCCGGATCCGCAGGACGGCGACTCGTACATCTACCAGGTGACGAGCAGCGGCAAGAACTCGCCGAAGGTACCGACCTCGACGTACGCGGTCGACCTGAAGCCGAGCGCTCCGGGTGCGCAGCTGTGCATCGAGGTGGTGATCGTCCGAGGCGGCGTCACCTCACCCGATCCACTCGAGATGTGCTCGCAGCAGTAGCTGGAGCGAGACGATGACCGACCACAGGGGGACCAGACGATGACCACGGACGAGGCGACGGACACGGCGACGACGAAGACGGCGGTGCGCGTCGAGTTCTGCGGCGAGGAGTACGCCGTGGACGCACGCAAGCCGTTCCTGATCGGGCGCGAGGGCGACCTCGTCGTCGACGAGAACCCCTTCCTGCATCGCACCTTCCTCAGTGTCACCTTCGATGCCGGGCTCTGGTGGCTCACGAACATCGGGAACACCCTCTCCGCGACGGTGACGGATACGACCGGCAACGTGCAGGCGTGGCTCGCGCCCGGTGCCCGGCTCCCGATCGTGTTCCCCGAGCTGCAGGTGTTGTTCAGTGCCGGGACGACGACCTACGACTTCACGATCACCTCGGACCTCGAGTACTTCAGTCCGTCGCAGCTCTCGACGACCACCGCCGGGACCACGACGGTCGGGCCGATCCACCTGACGAGCAGCCAGCGCCTCCTCATCGTCGCCCTGGCGGAGGACGTCCTGCGCCAGGCGTCGCCCGGTCGCGGCGAGATCCCGGCGTCGGCCGCCGCTGCCGCCCGCCTCGGCTGGAGCCAGACCACCTTCAACCGCAAGCTCGACAACGTCTGCGACAAGCTCGACAAGTTCGGGGTGCAGGGGCTCCGCGGTGGGCCGGGGAAGCTCGCGACCGGCCGTCGTGCACGGCTGGTCGAGTACGCGGTCTCGACCCGACTCGTGGACGCCAGTGACCTCCCGCTCCTCGACCACGCCGATCAGGCGGACGTCGACGGGGGACAACCGGTTCGTGGTTGACCCTCGCAACCGTTTTCCATGACGGACTTCTTTGTTAGAGTGACTCCGCGTTTGCAGCGTGGCGCATCGACCGATGCTTGACCGAACATCACCTGGGGGACCGTGAGCAACTGGAGTGCCTGGCTGCGCAAACGCAAGACCGCGGCCTCGATCACGGCCCTGTCGGTCCTCGTCGCCGTACCGGTGACCGCCGCGCTCATCCACCAGGGCTTCCCGGTCACGGAGGTCGACCTCGAGTCCCGCGACGTCTGGGTCACCAACGGTGAATCGCTCCTCGCGGGCCGTCTCAACGATCAGATCTCCGAACTCGACGGAGCGGTGTCGACGGCCTCCAACAACGCCGACGTGCTGCAGGACGGCGACGACGTCTTCCTCCAGGACAAGGCGCTCTCCTCGCTCGAACGGATCGACCCGGCCTTCACGAGCCTCATCCAGCGTGTCTCGCTGCCGACCGGCGCGACGGTGCACTACGGCGGCGACCGACTCTCGGTCGTGGCTGGGGAGACCGGCAAGCTCTGGTCCGTCGACGCCGCGGGGGAGCTCCGCTTCGACCCCACGGAGACGAAGCCGATCGTCTCCATCGGCAAGGCCGGTCAAGCGGTCGTCACCTCGACGGGCACCATCCTCGCGGTCGCACCCGCGAAGGGGCGGCTCTACCGCATCCTGCCCGACGGCACGAAGACCGAGTCGAAGCTCCCGAAGCTCGACGACTACCAGTTGAGTGCGGCCGGTGAGCAGGCGGTCATCCTCGACCTGAAGTCCGGCGACCTCGTGAAGCAGGACGGCTCCGTCGTCGAGCTGCCGGGCAAGCCGTTGAAGATCCAGGAGCCGTCGGCGTCGGACGACGCCGCCGTCATCGCCACCGGTGACTCGCTCGTCCGCGTCCCGCTCGGCGGCGGCGACCCGGAGGTGCTCGACGCGGACGTCACGACGGCGGCGACGACCGCGGCCGAGGTCACGGCACCGGTCAACCTCGACGGCTGCATGCACGGAGCCTGGGCCTCCTCCAGTCGGTACGCCGCCGAGTGCGCCGACAAGAAGCCCGTCATCGAGGACATCAACCCGGAGACCATCGGCCAGCAGCTCGTCTTCCGGGTCAACCGCTCGGTCATCGCCCTGAACAACGTCCAGACCGGCAACTCCTGGCTCGTGCAGGCGAACATGCGCCTCGTCGACAACTGGGACGAGGTGACGCCTCCGCAGGAGGAGGACGGCGAGGACGGCGACGAGAAGGCCTCCGAGCAGTCCTTCGAGGACACGCTCGCCGAGCGCACCGACGAGAACCGCCCGCCCATCGCCCGCGACGACGCGTTCGGCGTCCGCCAGGGTCGCGCGACGGTGCTGCCGCTGCTCGACAACGACTCGGATGCCGACGGCGACGTCCTCACGATCCAGAACCCGCCGGAGCTCGCCGCGGAGACGGGCAAGCTCGAATCCATCGACGGCGGGCGCGCGCTCCAGTTCACCCCGGCCGAGGGCTTCGTGGCCGGGACGACGTCGTTCCGCTACTCCGTCAACGATGGACGACCAGGCGGCGTGGCCGAAGCGAACGTGAGCATCGCCATCAAACCGCCCGAGGTCAACGAGCCGCCGACGTCCCATCGCGAGGCCGCCGTCTCGGTCGAGGCCGGGCAGACGGTCACCTACAACGTGCTCGCCGACTGGCGTGATCCCGACGGCGACGACATCTTCCTCCAGTCGGCCTCACCGGCGTCCAGCGACCTCGTCCGGTTCACCCCGGACGGTTTCGTCACGTTCACGCACGCCTCGCCCGAAATGGGCCCGCGCGACGTCAAGTTCGTCGTGTCCGACGGAGTCAACTCGGCGGAGGGCACCCTCAAGGTCGACGTGCAACCCGCCGGAGCCTTGAGTCCGATCGGCACACCCGACTTCGTCTCGACCTTCGTCGGCGAGTCGGCTCTCGTCCAGCCGCTGGCGAACGATCAGTCACCGAGTGGGGCCCCGCTCGGGCTCATCGGCGTCGACGCGTTGCAGGGCGGTCTCGTGTCCTCACCGAGCCTCGAGAAGCAGTCCGTCACTGTGTCCTCGAACGAGCCCGGCACCTACTACCTGAAGTACACGCTCGGTGCCGGCATCGCCTCGAGCATCGGGCTCATCCGCGTCGACGTCCTCGAGAAGCCCACCGATGTGCGGCCGCCGGTCGCCGTCAAGGACGAAGGCTATCTGCGTCCGAACGAGACGATCACGATCCCGGTCCTCGCGAACGACGAGTCGCCGGGTGGGCAGGTGCTCGCCGTGCAGTCCGTCTCCGTTCCCGACGAGTCGACCTCGTTGTCCGTCGAGGTCCTCGACAGCGCGGTCATCCGCGTCTCCTCGTCCGCGCCGATCGAACAGCAGCTGCAGTTCACCTACGTCGTGTCCGACGGCACCTCGTCCGCGACGGCGGCCGTGACGGTCGTCCCGGTGCCACCGCTGCCGAAGCATCAGGCACCGGTCGCGACCGACGATGCGGTCGTCGTCCGCGCGGGCGACATCGCCAACGTCGCGGTGCTCGAGAACGACTACCACCCGGACGCGGCGGTCATGCTCGTCGACCGCCAGCTCGTCGACGACCCGACCGCCGGCCTCGCCTTCGTCGACGACGACGAGGTCCGCTTCCAGGCGCCGAGCGAACCGGGCACCTACACGACGACGTACCGCGTGTACGACACGTTCGGCGAGGCCGACACGGCGACGGTCACCTTCAACGTGGTCGGCGAGGACAAGAAGAACAACCAGCCGCCCGTGCCACAGCTGCTGACCTCGCGCGTGTTCGCGGGTGCGACGGTCCGCGTGGACGTCCCGCTCGACGGCCTGGACCCGAACGGCGACTCCGTCGTCGTCGACGACATCGCCTCGGCACCGTTGCTCGGTCGCGTCATCGAGCAGGGGAGCACCTGGTTCGTCTACGAGGCGGCTCCGGACTCCTCCGGCACCGACACGTTCCAGTACCGGGTCAAGGACACCTACGGTGCGGTCGCCGTCGGCACGATCAAGATCGGGGTCATCGGACGCCCGGAGGTCGACGGCCAGCCGAACGCGGTCGACGACTACATCGAGGTCCTCCCGGGCAAGGTCGCGTCCGTACCGGTGCTCTCGAACGACTCCGATCCGAACGGGTACAAGCTCAAACTCGAACCGAAGCTGCTCTCGGTGGACGACGGCCTCACCGCCGAGGTCAGCAAAAGCCGTGTCGTTATCGAAGTGCCGGAGGAGGAGGCGTTCTTCACGGTCCGGTACCAGATCACCAACGGCAAGGGTGGCATCGACAGCGCCTACATCCAGGTCAAGGTCACGAAGGACGCGAAGCCGCAGTTCCCCGAGGCGGATGATCACGTCCTCGAGGACGCCGACATCGTCGGCAAGAAGACCATCGACATCGACGTGCTCGACGGCGCGCAGAACCCCGGTGGGCTGATCGACGACCTGCAGCCGAGCCTCGAAGGTGTGAACGCCGCCTCCGGCGAGGTCCGCGACGGTGGCACCATCCGGGTGACCCTCACCGACCGACGCCAGGCGATCGCCTACCGCCTGACGGACCCGGTCACGCAGCTGAGCGGCGCCGCGTTCATCATCGTGCCGGCTGCGACCGACGGCGAGCCGCCGCGGATGAAGAGTCCGTTGCCGGAGCAGATCGTCAAGGTCAACGAGACGCGCACCTGGAAGCTCTCCGACATCACCGAGGCGCCGTCCGGCAAGCCCGTCACGATCGCCTCCGAGGGCAGCGTCGTCAACTTCCGGAGCAACGGCACGTCGAGCTACGTCGACGACGCCACGATCACCTTCACCCCGGCGAAGGACTACCGCGGACCCGCCTCGGTGAGCTTCGAGGCCACGGACGGCCGAGAGAGCAAGCTGCTCACGCTGCCGATCACGGTCGGCGACCCGAACCTCGAGGACGTCCCGCCGACGTTCACCCCGCCGACGGTGACGATCGAGGCCGGCGAGGCGCCGGTGACCGTCGACCTGCGGGCGTCGAGCGACCACCCGAACCCGAAGATCCTCGCCGCGCTCACCTACCAGGGCTTCGGCGGCACGACCGCGGGCGTCCAGGGCAGCCTCTCCGGTTCTCAGGTCTCGATCTCCGCTCCGCAGGGGACGCAACCCGGCACCTCGGCCACGCTGACGTTCACCGTGAACTACAAGGAGTACTCCGTCCCGGGGTCGATCAACGTCCGCGTCGTCTCCTCGACCAGGCCGCTCCCACGTGCCATCGACGACCGTGTCGAAGAGGGCCGCAAGAACAAGGCCGAGTCGATCAGCGTGCTCGCGAACGACTACAACCCGTTCCCCGACACCCCGCTCAAGATCGTCGACGCCACCGTGGAGAGCGCGCCGGCCGGTGGGGCGACGGCCACGTTCTCCAGTGGCACGGTCACGGTCACCCCCGGTTCGTCGAAGAGCGGGACCGTGAGCGTCATCTACACGGTCCAGGACGCGACGAACGACCCGAACCGGAAGGTCCAGGGTCGCATCACGGTCGTCGTGAAGGACGTTCCCGATCCACCGTCGCTCAGTCTGAAGAGTGCGAAGAGCGGCAAGATCACCGTCGTCGTCGGCGGTTCGCCGGCGAGCAACGGCGCACCCATCGAGTACCACGCGGTGAAGTGGAGCGGCGGCGGGGAGAAGCAGTGCGCCCCCGGCAACGACTGCACCTTCGACGTGACGAACGGGCAGAACTACACCTTCACCGCCTATGCGCAGAACTCCGTCGGTCCGAGTGCCGGTTCGAATGGGATCGCTGCGACCGCCTACGGCGTGCCGAGTGCGCCACAGAACGTCTCACTGAAGTCGTCAGGCGATGCGCCGGCAACGTTGACCATGCGGTGGAACGCTCCCGCCGACACCGGCGGACAGGTCGACAAGTACCACTGGCGGATCATGAGCGGCTCCAGCACGGTGCAGACCGGGACGACGGGTGGCACCAGCGACTCGGTGGGCGGCATCGGCGCCGGCACCTACCAGGTCTACGTCTCCGCGGAGGGTCCCGGAGGTACCGGACCCGAAGGCGGGCCGGCCGAGGTGACGGTGAACAACCCACCACCGCCGAAGCCGAGCGGATCGCTGTACAAGTCCGGTCAACCGCACGCGTGTCAGAGCGGCGGTACCGGTTGCTACGACGTCGGAGTCCGCTACGCCGACGTCCCGAACGGCAACTACGACGTGCAGATCCAGCGCAATGGCTCGGCGGTGGGTTCGACCTCGAACATCAACGCCAGCGGGACGGGCAGCTTCGTCCACAACAACCACCTGGGCGTCATCCCCGCCGGTGAGACGATCACCGCGTTCTTCCGGAACACGGCGACGGGCGAGACGTTCAGCATCGGGGCCACCTCAGCAGCCGCATGGAACGCGATGTAGCGGCTCGACCTTCCACCTCTCCCTCCTACACGAAAGCATCCAACACCTCCATGACTGTCACGCAGGAACAGGCCACCTGGTTCGCCGACGCGTTCGGCAAGCTCGTCGGCAACGTCGAGCAGGCCATCCTCGGCAAGGAGCACGTCATCAAGCTCGTCGTCACGGCCATGCTCTCGGAGGGCCACGTGCTCCTCGAGGACTACCCGGGCACCGGCAAGACCGTGCTCGCGAAGGCCCTCGCGAACACGCTCGACGGCACGAGCTCGCGGATCCAGTTCACGCCCGACCTCCTGCCGTCCGACGTCACCGGTGTGACGATCTACGACCAGGGCAAGGGGATCTTCGAGTTCCACAAGGGACCGATCTTCGCCTCCATCGTGCTCGCGGACGAGATCAACCGTGCCTCGCCGAAGACGCAGTCGGCACTCCTCGAGGTCATGGAGGAGGGCATCGTCACGATCGACGGCACGAGCTACGAGGCCGGCCAGCCGTTCATGGTCATCGCGACGCAGAACCCGATCGAGCAGGCCGGGACGTACAAACTGCCCGAGGCGCAGCTCGACCGCTTCCTCATCAAGACGACGCTCGGCTACCCCGACCGCCAGACCTCGGTGAACCTGCTCCTCGACGCCTCGAACCGGGCGCGCGCGACCAAGGTCCAGCCGATCATCGCCTCCAGCGCGGTCATCACCATGGCGCAGCTCGCCACCGAGGTGCACGTCGACGGCAGCATCCTCGAGTACGTCGCCGACGTCGTCGCGGCGACGCGGGACGACCAGGACGTCGCGCTCGGCGTGAGCATGCGTGGTGCGCTCGCCCTCGTACGCGCGGTGAAGACCTGGGCGATCTCGCAGGGACGCACCTATGTCACCCCCGACGACGTCAACGACCTCGCGCAGGCCGTCCTCGCGCACCGCATCATCATCGACCCCGAGTCCGACTTCGCCGGCGTGACCGCGCAGGACGTCGTCGCCCGGGTCCTCGTCAGCATCGCTCCGCCGGCGTACCGCGCAGCATGAGCGAGACCCTCGAGCAGCGCGCCGCCGCCGCGCCGGACGGATCCGATCCGGTCCGCACGGCGACGGTCGGCGCGCCTGCCGAGGCGGGGCCCGAGGGTCCCGATGCGCACATCGATGGCGCGCCGGCTCCCGCTCGACGGCCGAACCCGTTCCGCAGCGCGCTCGACGGCGTCGGTGCCGTCGTCGTGCCCTGGGCCAGGGTCGTCTGGTCGGCTGCGCAGCCCGTGCTCGCTGTCGTCAGCGGCCTCGGCTGGGTCGTGCTCGCGATCGGCGTCATCGCGACCGTCGCCGGCTTCATCCTGGGGTGGGCGGAGCTCGTCTTCCTCGGCTTCGTGCCGCTGGCCGCGTTGCTGGCCTCCGTCGCGTACCTCTTCGGGCGGTCGACCTTCCGCATCTCCATCCACTTGAACCCCAGCCGCGTCACCGTCGGGGAGCGCGCGATCGGGCAGGTCCTCATCGCCAACCCCGGCAACCGCGCCACGACGCCCACGCGCCTCGAGGTCCCCGTGGGCTACGGCCTCGCGGAGTTCGCGATCCCGGCGATCCCGAAGGACGGCGAGCACGAGGAGCTGTTCGCCGTCCCGACGAACCGGCGAGCCGTCATCCCGGCCGGGCCTGCCGTATCGGTCCGTGGTGATCAGCTCGGTCTGCTGCGCCGCGAGGTGCGCTGGACGGAACCGGTCGAGCTCTTCGTGCACCCTGAGACCACGCGGCTCCACCCGACGGCCGCCGGTCTCATCCGCGACCTCGAGGGCCTCGTCACGAAGACCATCACGAACAACGACATCTCCTTCCACGCGCTCCGCGGGTACGTCCCCGGTGATGACCGCCGCTACATCCACTGGAAGTCCTCCGCGAAGACGGGCCAGCTCATGGTGCGGCAGTTCGAGGAGACTCGGCGGTCGCAGCTCACCATGGTGATGACGACCGACTCCCGCTACTACGCCGACGACGAGGACGAGTTCGAGTTGGCGGTGTCGCTCACCGCGTCGATCGCGACCCAGGTGATCCTCGACCAGGTGCCGATCAGCGTCGTGACCGACCGGCTCGCGCTGCGGACCCACACCGTGACCTCTTTCCTCGACGACAGCTGCAGGCTGCAGCTCGCCGAGGGCACCTTCGACACCCCACGCACCTTCGCCCGGGAGACCACGAAGCGTCTGCCTGCACCGAGTGTCGTCATCATCGTCGCCGGTTCGCGGCTCGAGGCACAGGAGTACCGGGGGATCCAACGCCTCTTCGGTCCCGACGTCAACGTGTTCGGCATCCGCGTCGAACGCGGTGCACGGGCCGGCATCAAGGACGTCGCCGGGATGAACGTCATGACGGTCGGGGCACTGAGCGACCTCGCCAAGGTCATGTCGAGGGCCCTGTGAGCGGGGTCGACGAGCGCACGACCGTGCGCCCCGGACGCGTTCCCGCCGGCTCGGCCGCGGACGTCGACGTCCAGGGCATCGTCCCGACCTTCGTCGCGCCGTGGCCGTTGCCCGGCCGCTCCTGGATCGACCTCGTGGTCGTCTTCGTCCTCGCGGCCCTCGGCCTGCTCGGCTTCGGTGCGGCGCTCAGCGGCACCGGCTTCCTCCTCGCCGGCCTCGGCGGTCTCGCGCTCGGCATGGCGGTCGGTGTCGCCTCCCACGCGCTCCGGCTGAACGCCCTCCTGACCGGTCTCTCGACCGTCCTCGTCTTCTACGTCTTCGGCAGTGCCCTGGCGATGCCGTCGGTCGCGACGTTCGCGGTCCTCCCGAACCTGCGGACCCTCGGTGGGATCAGCATCGGGGCGGTGTTCGGGTGGAAGGACTTCGTCACCCTGCAGACCCCGCTGAGCGCGCCCGCCTACATCATGACCCTGCCCTACGTCGCGGGGATGCTCGTCGGGGTCGTCTCCGCCGTGCTCGCCGTCCGCTGGCTCCCGCGCCGTCCGCAGGTCGCCGTGCGCTGCGCCGTCCTGCTCGTCGGCCCGACCGCACTGTACGCGCTCGGTGTGCTCCTCGGCACGCAGACGCCGTTCCTGGCGGCCGTCCGCGGGATCGCATTCGCGCTGATCGCCCTCCTCTGGCTGGGGTGGCGGCCGGGCGCCGGTCGTGGCGAGAACGCTGCGGCGTCGACCACCGCCGTCCTCCGTCGCAAGAAGATCATCGGCACGGCCGTCCTCGCCGCCGTCGCGGTCGTCGTCGGCGGCGGCGCGGCCGTCGTCGCCTCGCCGCCCGCGGACTCCCGGTTCGTCCTCCGCGAGGTCGTCACCCCGCCGTTCGACCCCCTGGAGTACCCGAGCCCGCTCGCCGGGTTCCGCGAGTACACGAAGGACCTCGCCGAGACGAAGCTCTTCACCGCCACCGGTCTCGAGCCGGGGGATCGGATCCGTCTGGCGGCCATGGACAGCTACGACGGACGCCTGTGGACCGTCTCGGGACCGTCCACGGCGACCGACGGCTCCGGTGCCTTCGAACTCGTCGGCGACCAGCTGCCCGGACCGGAGCTCATCACGGCCGGTGGCGACCGCCGGGTGTCGATCGACATCACGGGCTACGACGACATCTGGGTGCCCAGCGTCGGATATCCGAGCGCGCTCACCCTCGACGGCAAGGCGGCGGAGCGATCCGAGGACATCCGCTACAACGCCGAGAGCGGCGCGGCCGTCGTCACCTCGGGGATCGGCACCGGCGACGACTACGAGGAGCGGACCACGACGCAGGCCGTCCCGAGCGACACGGCCCTCGCGACGACACCGACCGCAGCGGTCGAGCTGCCGCCCGTCACGAACATCCCCGACATCGTCGTCGCGAAGGCCTCGGAGTTCGTCGGCACCGAGACGACGCCCATGGCCCAGCTGCGGAGGATCGAGCAGACGCTCCGCACCACCGGGTTCCTCAGCCACGGACTCGCCTCGGACAGCTCTCCGTCGCGCGCCGGCCACGGCGCCGACCGGATGTCGGAGCTGTTCACCCGCACACCGATGGTCGGCGACGAGGAGCAGTACGCGTCGGCGTTCGCGCTCATGGCCCGCTCGCTCGGCTACCCCGCGCGGGTCGTCATGGGCTTCGCGCCCGAGGTGACCGAGGGCCAGGGTTCGGTGCAGGTCGTCGGAGACGACGTGACGGCGTGGGTCGAGGTGCCCTTCGAGGGCTACGGCTGGGTGGCGTTCTCACCGACCCCCGATGAGACCGAGATCCCGCAGGACCAGGACCCGAAGCCCAAGACCGAGCCGCAGCCGCAGGTGCGTCAGCCGCCGCGCAGCGACAACCTCGACGACAGCCTCCTCACCGAGGCCTCGATCGACGATGGCGAC
This sequence comes from Plantibacter sp. CFBP 8804, assembly GCF_014841225.1. Classification (NCBI taxonomy): domain Bacteria; kingdom Bacillati; phylum Actinomycetota; class Actinomycetes; order Micrococcales; family Microbacteriaceae; genus Plantibacter; species Plantibacter sp. CFBP 8804. The sequence continues at coordinate 2,683 of NZ_JACYTU010000003.1, read as the reverse complement.
GACAAGGACAAGAACGACGGACTCGTGATCCCGGAGTGGGTCTGGTGGCTCGCGCTGATCGTGGGTGTCCCGGTGTCGCTGTACTTCATCCCGCTCCTCGCCATCTCCGGCGCGAAGCGTCGGCGGACGAAGCGTCGCCGCGCGGGCAGTGGTGACCGCAGCGCCGCCGGTGCGTGGGACGAGCTGATCGACCGCTACGCCGAACTCGGGTACATGGTGCCCCCGGCCGCCACGCGGTCGGCCACGGCGTCCATGCTCGGTGCCCAGGAACCGGAGGGCGCGACCACGCTCACCGCGCTCGCGGGGACGACCGACGATGTCGTCTTCTCCGGTCGTGACGTGGACGACACGACGGCCGACGAGCTGTGGCAGCGGTCGGAGGCCGAGGCCTCCCGGGCGCAGGGAGCGCTCGGCTGGTTCGCCCGCCAGCGGAGCCGCTTCCGCTACCGCGCGAAGCGTAGTCTCGTGAGTCGGCTGCAGCCGTCCGGTTCGCTCGCCCGGCGAGCAGCACGCGACCAGCGCGCCACCGGAGGTCGCTGAGGCCGATACAGCCGCCGAGGCGCTACCCTCGGTGAGTATGGAGCGCTCGCTCGAGACCAGCGTGAGCCAGGCCGTCGACGCCTGGCTCCGGTGGCTGCCGCGTTGGCACCCCGCCGCCCACCGTGGACGCACCCGGATCTGCCGCCGGTGCATCGGGTCGCCGATCCTGCGGGCGGCCGGCCTCGTGGACGACGTCCCGCACCAGGTGCAGCACGGCCTCGCCACCCGGATGAAGGCAATCGTCGACCACGCGGTGGCGGAGTACACCGAGCGGAACCTCCCTGTCCTCCGCGCCGAACTGCGCGCGGCGGACCTGCGCGAGGCGCAACGCTCCTACCGCCCCGGGGAGGGGCTCGACCCGGAGTTCGACGGGTTGCAGCTCGACCCCGACCCGGATCCCGAGCAGCCCTACCTCTTCACCCTCGCGGAGCTCGGCGAATCCCAGGCGAGGACGGTCCCGCCACCTCCGCCGTTGTCGGACGACGCGAAGGAGGCGCTGCGCACCGAGATCGCCCTCGCCGACCAGTGCGCGAACGAGACCGGGCGCCGCATCTGCGAACTCCTCGTCGGGCACCGCCTCGCCATCCACGACGCCGTGGAGCGGTACGTCGAACCGCAGGTCACCGCGCTCCTCGACGACCTCGCGCTGGAGCTGGATTCCCCCACCTCGCCCTGGTAGCCGTCGGGGTTCACCTGGACGCAGGAGGGGAGATCTCCCCATCGTGCTGTCCGACACCCGTCACTATACTTTCGAGCACTTGTCATCAGCACGATCCATGCTCATTGGGGGCGCAACACCATGACCGATCCCGGAGATCAGAACCCGCAGCAGCCCCAGTGGCAGCGACCACCCGCTCAGCCCGACCCGCAGCAGGGGTGGCAGGGCAACGGCCCGCAGCAGTCGGGCTCAGGCCAGCAGCAGACGGGGCAGTACGGACAGCAGTCGCCGTACGGGCAGCCGTCTGGGCAGTACGGGCAGCAGTCCGGCCAGTACGGTGAGCAGTCGTCCGGCCAGCAGGACCAGCAGACGGGCCAGTACGGGCAGCAGTCCGGTCAGTACAGCCAACAGACCGGTCATTACGGTCAGACGGCGCAGTACGGCCAGCAGCCCACCGAGCAGTTCGGTCAGCAGGGAACCGGTCAGTACGGCCAGCAGCCCACGGGGCAGTACGGCCAGCAGCCCACCGAGCAGTACGGCCAGGCGCCCTACGCGCAGGGCGCCGGCGGGTACGGCGGCGGCCAGCAGCCGCCCAAGAAGAAGCTCTCGAAGAAGGGGCTCACCGGCATCATCGCCGGCGGGAGCGCCCTCCTCCTCATCATCGTCGGTGGCATCGTCGGCGTCAGCGTCGGCAACGCCCTCCACGCCCCGGAGGTGACGGTCAAGAGCTACCTCGACGCCCTCAAGTCGGGCGACGCCGAACAAGCGCTCAAGCTCTCCGGTACCGAGGTGTCGGCGGCCGACGTGCTGCTGACCGACGACGCGTACAAGGCGGCGTCCGGCAAGGTCTCCGGCTACACGATCGGGAAGACGACGACCAGCGGGAACACCGCGACCGTCGAGGCCCGTCTCACCCAGGGCGGCGAGAGCGTCGACCAGGAGTTCACGCTCACCAAGGTCGGCAAGGACGCCGTGCTCTTCGACAAGTGGAAGCTCGAGGCTCCCGAACTCAGCACGGTCCAGGTCGACGTGGTCGCCCCTGAGGACGCGGTGGCGACGGTCGGCGGCGTCGACCTCACCGACGTCGAACCGATCGCCGAGGGTTCGTACCAGCTGCGCGCCCTCCCGGGCACCTACGACGTCGCCCTCAGCGAGAGCGACTGGTACACCGCCGAGGCGACGACCACCACGGCCGTGGGCTTCGGTCAGGCCGCGGAACCCGCGACGCTCGCCGTCGCCCTCACCGACGCCGGGACGACCGCCGTCGAGGAGGCCGTCAACGCGTACATCGACGGCTGCGGTGCGGCGACGGAGCTCGCCCCGGAGGGGTGCCCCTTCGAGATCCGCAACGACACCGGCTTCACCCCCTCCGGTGTGACCTGGAAGTTCGACACGCGCCCGACCTTCACGATCGGTGACTTCGCGGGCGGCGGCTGGACCGTCGACTCCGAGACCGTCGGACGCATGTCGATGACCTGCACGCTG